>NZ_JBDUUF010000009.1:0-192334 GCF_039939235.1 Gordonia aurantiaca
GCGAGGTGGTCGTGATACATCCTCACAGCCCGCTCGCGGGTCTCTGGATCGAACTTCCTTGGTGCAGCCATACCGGCATTCTCCTGGTGAGATCACGGTCTCCACCAGACCCAGGACGGTTCATCGCCCGACACCGCCTCGCCGCACCCGGCACCGGCGCCCAGATCCGCGACCACGGCCATGTTGTCGCCCTAGATCAGGCAGCCATGGCTGCCGCGGTCACCGGCGGCAGACCGCATCGTCGCAAAGAACGCATCCCACCCGGCCAACAAGCCCTCCAGGCCGCAGAACAGTTGCGCCACAAAACAACCACGACCGAGGACACATCGGTTCATGCCGGACCATCGGTCATCGATATGAGCGTGTACGAACGCGCCGCCCAGAACAGGACCCAACTGCCATGACCACCAACACCACCACGACACCCAAGCCGCAGAACCAGATGGCGGTCTCGACCTATCAGAAGTTGCGGGGCCACCTCGCCGTGCTCAAACTCGACGCGGCCGCTGAAGCACTGCCTTCGGTGCTGCAGACCGCCGGCGACGAAGAGTGGTCGATGACCCAGATGCTGGAGCACCTCCTGGCGATCGAGGTCTCCGCGACCGAAGCCCGCCGTCTGGCCGGCCGGTTACGGTTCGCCTGCCTACCCACCCCGGCCACCCTCGACGGGTTCGACTACGACGCCGCTCCTGGCGTCGATCGCCAGCTCATCCGCGAGTTGGGCACCTGCGCCTACCTGGAATCAGCGACCAACGTGCTGCTCATCGGGCCACCCGGGACCGGCAAAACCCACCTCGCAGTCGGTCTGGCCCGCGCCGCGGTCCACGCCGGCTACCGCACCTACGTCACCACCGCCGCCGATCTGGCCGCCCGCTGCCACAAAGCCGCCATCGAGGGCCGCTGGGCCACCTGCATGCGGTTCTTTGCCGGACCCACGCTGCTGGTGATCGATGAACTCGGCTACCTGCCACTACCCGCCGAGGCCGCGTCAGCGTTGTTTCAGGTTGTCGCACAACGCTATTTGAAAACCAGCATCGTGATCACCACCAACAGGTCGGTGGCCGAGTGGGGTGAAGTCCTCGGCGATACCACCGTCGCCGCGGCCATGCTCGACCGGCTACTGCACCGCTCCGTCGTGCTCAAACTCGACGGCGACTCCTACCGCCTACGCGACCACCACGCCCGCTCCCAAAACCAGCGCACCGCGACCACACCGACCCGACGAACGCTAGAGTAGAAGCCGCCTTTGGGTGGGGAATTTCAGTGAGCACACCTGGGGAAGATCGACGAGCCTCGTCACCCGCGCCCGGAGCCGGGCCAGCTCCTGCTCGGGCGTCTCCGGTCCGTCCGGCGACGGTGTCCCGCTCGGACTCGTGAGACGCGGGATCGTGGTGCCGTCGGGTGCGGTCTTCTTGCCCGTGCCGTACTGGTCCACCCAGTGCTTCAGGGTGCCCCGCGCGACCCCCAAATCGGCGGCGATGCCCTTCAGCGTCGCGCCCGGGGTGGACTCGTACAAGTCGACGGCCTGACGACGGAACTCTTCGGAGTAGTTCTTCCTGGCCATGGTTCTCGGATCATCTCGCTTCCCCAGCACCAAGTGCTGGATTCAGCGTGTCCAAGAACCGGGGTCAGGCCCCAGGCCACCACGTCATGGCGAATGTCATCACCCAGCGCTGCTGTAATGATGCGAGCTGCGTACCGGAGTGTCCGGTCGACTGCATTCGTCCCACACCGGGCCAACCCGAGTTCGCAACCGCCGAGATGCTCCACATCGACCCCGAAACGTGCATCGACTGCGCTGCGTGTACCTACGTGTGTCCCACTGACGCAATTGCTTTCGAAGACGACCTGTCGCCGGAGATGGGCCGTTTCAAGTCCGTCAACGCGGATTACTTCGCCCAGCATCCACTGCGCCCGACCCCACCCATAGCGCCCCTGAGGAAGGAGCCGACGCAGGAAACGTTGCGTGTGGCGGTCGTCGGTTCCGGACCGGCGGGTTGTTACAGCGCGAAGGAACTCCTTCGGCAGGGCAATGTCCGGGTCGACATGTTCGAGAAGTTGCCGACACCGTACGGACTCATTCGGTACGGCGTCGCCCCGGACCACCTCGAGACCCGCGGTGTAGCAACGATGTTCGACTCCGTGCTGGATGATGCGTCCTTACGGTTGTTGCTCAACGTCGAGGTTGGTCGCGATATCAGTCACGAGGAATTGCTCGAGCACTATCACGCCGTGATCTACTCGGTGGGGGGCGTCGGTTGACCGCGAATTTGACATCCCTGGTGCTGATCTCACGGGTTCGGTGGCGGGTTCGGAGTTTGTCGGATGGTACAACGGCCACCCGGACCACACTCATCGGAGCTTCGACCTTTCCAGCGGCACTGCGGTGATCATCGGCAATGGAAACGTCGCGCTCGACATCGCACGTGTGCTCACAATGTCGCGTGATGAGCTGCTGGCCACCGACATTCCGGATCACGTCGTCGACGCTCTGGACAGTAGCTCCATTCGGGATTTGGTGGTCGTCGGGCGTCGCGGCCCGCAATATGCGGCGTACACGGCGCCCGAGTTCATGGCGCTGGGTAACCTGCCCGCCGTGGATCCGGTCGTCGATGAACGCGAACTGCAGATCCTGACCGAGATGGGGAGCCTGAAGAACGGCGAGTCAGCAGAGGGGGAGGTCGACAGCCTTAAGTTGACTCTCGCTCGAGAGTACGCCGGTAGGTCGACGGACGATCCGGACCGCAGACGTATCCACTTCAGATACGGCCTGGCACTTGCCGAGCTCATCGGCGACGACCGGGTTCGCGCCGTCCGATTCAACAGAACCGTTGAGAACACCGAAGGGGCCGACCTGTCGAGGGGGCCGGCATTCGAGACGATCGAGGCCGGCCTGCTGATACGCGCCATCGGGTTCCGCGGCCAGCCGGTCCCCGGCCTTCCGTTCGACGCGGCCCGGGGGGCGTGCCCAACGATCGTGGCCGGGTGCTCGACAGCTATGGTCGTCCGGTGCCTGGGACCTATGTCACCGGTTGGATCAAACGCGGAGCCCGTGGCGTCATCGGGACGAACAAACTCTGCGCCCAAGAGACCGTGACGCAACTGCTCGACGACCTCGCCGCGGACAAGCTGTCGGCACCGCAGACATCCGCGACCCAGGTGTACGACTTGATCACCTCACGTGTGCCTCGCGTGCTGGGAAAGAGCGACTGGACCACGATCGATGCCGCCGAAGTGGAGCGTGGACGCATGCGGGGACGTCCCAGATCGAAGTTCACGACGCGTGCGGCACTGATTGCGTCGGCGACGGGGCCGGAAGGTGCTGCGCTCCCGGTCGATTCCCGGCCGGCCCACTGACGATTGACGTGTGCCGCGGCAGTCTTGGGCCCGCGCCGACGATGACCCTTCGTTCTGACCTCTACCGCCCTCGCACCGAATTCCGGGCGTCCACCAGCCGGCCGCGTACCGAACCTTCGAGCCGGGTACAGATGGCTCAGGTCCGGTCGTGGTCCGACGCGGGCGGCCGGACCCTGGCCCACGTATAGACATGTTTCGGTGCGGCCACGATCTCCATGATCTCGGCCGCACCGACGCCAGGTAGGGCCGCGATGGTGCCTTGTGCGACTTCCATCAACCTCGGGCGCGACCTAGTCGCTTTCCAAGGGCTGGGCAACCGCGATGGTAGCGGAGCTCCCCGGACTGGGAATCGATCACGCCGCCGATTACGGCTCGCTATGAGAGGTAGATGCTCGAGAATCTGTGGGAGATATCGTAGAGAACGAGGAAATTTCGGACTTCATTCAGCGCCAGTGCCGCTCGAAGGTGAACTGTCCTCGGTCGTGTGGCAGCGATCTGAGGCCGGTGCGTGCGCTCAGCTGATTCCCGACGACGTTGGCACGATTTCGTGTGTCACCGGCGGCAACAGTCTGTGAACGCTCACGACCAAGCGCCTGGGACCGGGGACCAGATTCGAGTCGACGGTGACGACGGGAGGGCTGAGGTGCTGACTGGTTCTGATGCGTGATCGCGACGCACAGATCTTCGCTTAAATAGATGGGGAGCGTTCCGCGGAACGCTCCCCATCATTTGTTCGACTCCGGTGGTTTGTTCGTCGCCTGGGATCTGAGCGGACGGTCCAGCCTATGGTGTCGCAGTCTGTGTCGCCGGGCGGACGGGCGCGTCAGCAGTGGCCCGCGACCGCAGCGCAATCAGTTCGTTGTGATCGGAAATCAGCTTCTTGGCCAGTGCGACCACCCCGAACGCCATGGCGATGGCATAGACGCCGGCCAGCCACCCGAGCCACTGCGGAGTGTCCGAATGCAAGGTTACCCAGACGGGCCAGGCGCAAATCGCATGAGTTCCGCCGAACGCGGTAGGGGCCACGACGAGGATCGCCAGTCGGCGCCACCCGTGCAACACGTCCTCGAGGGTGATCAGCAGCCAGATGCCGAAGCATGCGACCGCGCCGTTGACGAACGCCCACCACAGCGGGAACTCGAAGAGAGTGAACGGTGAGAAGTCATAGTAGACACCGACATTCAGCATCGATGCCCCGACGTACTCGACGAACAGGTCCATCGCGAAGACCACGGCGAAGATCCTCCACAGGTCTGTTCCCCGCTGAACGAAGCGTGACCCGATGTACACGGTCCCACCCCAGAAGAGGGTGTAACCCAGCAGGAGAAAGGCTGGCTGGGGGACACCGATCGCGGTGTACACGACCCATGGATTGTCGGTTGCGTACCAGACCTTGCCCATGGTGTCGACCACCGACTCGAGCCCTACCGACAGCAGGCCGCTACCGAGCATGAGAAGCGGGATCGCGTCCCTGTTGCGGATGGAGTAGATGCAGCACCAAATCGCAACCACGACGAATGCGGCAGCGACGATGGCGGTGAACACCCAAGCTGCGCCGGATGCTTCGAGCTCGACCGGTCGTGTGTCCATGATCGCCAGCACGGTCGATGACGGCCTTGGAGTTGTGATCACTGTTCCCTCTCAAACTCTGATGCGACGCGACCGCGCGTCTCGCGTCCCGTCTGCGTTGGATGGCTAGTAGTCATGTGCGTAGGAATGGCCCTCCGAAGGTGTCGAAAGTTCTCATGAGTCCACAATGTAGGCAATTATCCGCCGCATACCCGATTGTGGAGTGCGCATTCGGCAAACTGGGCTGGGTGGCCTATTGTCTGTTCGCTGACGGCTTTCCTTGGACGAACAGTGATCGTCTCCGCTCGCGTTGAACCCCGGGTCACCCGCGAGAGAAGGCGGTTCGTGCCACTCGCAGCCGCTCGATAAACATCGGCGACTCTGGGCTACTCGAGAGCGTCTCGCTCCCGGGCGTCTCACGAACGCATGATTAGCTTCGTGGGATAAGCGACGATGAGGACGAACAGGCCCAGCACGAAGGCGATGACGGTGATGGTGACCAGTACCGCCTGCTCGGCAGCCTCTGCAACTCGTCGTGCTGCGGGAGCATCAGACCCCACCTACGAGAGGGGGGGCCGATCCGGCCGAGGTTCGTCGGAACCTCGGTTTGTGGTAGACGCCGTCGAACCGGCCGCGATTCTCCGTGAACGGGAACACCTCCACGCCCCCTGTCACCCATGCGCGGTCCGTGGGCAGGTCGCACAGCCACAGCGATCTGACGAACGCTCAAGCGCCGTCGGCGAATCCGTCTTGGCGCGCGCAGAGGATCTCGCTGACCTCGGCAGGCAGGAGGCCGCTCGTGACGCACAGGTCGGTGTGGTTCTGTCGATCCTCATACGAACAGATTGATGTGTCACGACGGGTCGCATGTTTTCCGTTTACCTGTGGTCCGAGTGGACCGGCTGGAAGTCGGCAGACGTACGGTGCGGGATCCCAGCCGGTCCACTCATATCAGAACTTCTCGCCTGTAGCGGCTTTCGCGCGCAGCGATTCGGTCGGCTCGAACCGCGGGCCGTACTTCTTGTGGAGTTCGTCGGCACGCTCGACGAATCCCTTCAGGCCGCCGGGGTATCCGTTGATGTACTGGATCACGCCGCCGGTCCAGGCGGGGAAGCCGATGCCGTAGACCGAGCCGATATTCGCGTCGGCGACCGACCGCAGCACACCCTCATCGAGGCAGCGGATGGTGTCGATGGCCTCGGCGAACAACATCCGTTCCTTCATATCCTCGAAGGGGATGGTCGGGGGAGCCGACCCGAACGCAGTGCGCAGCCCCGGCCAGATCCTGACGCGTTTGCCGTCGGCGTAGTCGTAAAAGCCTGCGCCGGAGGAGCGACCCCTGCGGTCGAATTCATCGATGAGCCGGTCGACGACCGCCTCGGAGCCGTGCGTGATCCACTCCTTGCCTTCCGCGATGGTCGCCGCCTTGGTCTCTTCACGGATTTTGCGCGGGAGCGTCAGGGTCAGTTCGTCGTAGAGCGCCAGCGGTGGCGCGGGGTATCCTGCCTGCATGCCGGCCTGCTCGATCGAGGCGGGTTCGATACCCTCTCCGACCATCGCGATGGCCTCGTCGAGGAACTTGCCGATGACACGGCTGGTGAAGAACCCGCGGCTGTCGTTGACGACAATCGGTGTCTTGGCGATCTGTTGGGCGAAATCGAATGCGCGCGCCAGAGATTCGTCGCTGGTCTGCTTGCCGACGATGATCTCCAGCAGATCCATCTTGTCCACCGGTGAGAAGAAGTGCAGTCCGATGAATGCATCCGAACGTTCGACTCCTTCCGCCAGGCCGGTGATCGGAAGGGTTGACGTGTTCGACCCGAGAAGCGCGTCGTCGGTGAGGTGGGGTACCACCTCGTTGATGACGGTCTTCTTCAATGCGGGATCCTCGAAAACGGCCTCGATGAGCAGGTCGGCGCCCTTTGCATCTTCGACTCGGTCGGTGGGGAGGATGCGGTCGAGGAGCGCCCGGCCCTTCGCCTCGGTCACCTGGCCGCGTTCGATGGCTTTGCGGACGATGCCCTCCGAGTACGCCTTTCCTTTTTGGGCACGCTCGACGGTGACATCCTTGAGGACCACATCGATGCCGGCCTTCGCGCAGACGTAGGCGATGCCCGCTCCCATCATACCGGCGCCGAGGACGACGACCTTGGATGCTGTGCGGGTCGGGTATCCATCCGGCCGCGAGCCGCCGGACTTGATGCGGTTGGCATCGAAGAAGAACGTCGAGATCATGTTCTTCGCGACCTGTCCGGTCGCCAGCTTCGTCAGGTACCGAGACTCGATCGTCGACGCGGTGTCGAAGTCGACCTGGGTACCCTCTACCGCTGCCGACATGATCGCAATCGGTGCAGGGAGATTCGCGCCCTTGGTCTGCTTGCGGAGCGTGGCCGGCAGCGAGGGTAGGATCGCCGCGAAAGCAGGGGTGGCCGGAGTTCCGCCAGGGATTCGGAAGCCCTTCGAATCCCAGGGTTGGGCGGCTTCGGGATTGGATCGGATCCAGTTCACCGCGGCTTCGATGAGTGCTTCCGGGGTATCCACGACCTCGTCGACCAGGCCCACTCCGACGGCCTTCTCGCCGCGGAACGCCTTACCGGTCATCAGGATCTCGGTCAGGGCCTTGGTAACCCCGAACATGCGGACCGTGCGGGTGATCCCGCCCCCGCCGGGGAGGAGGCCGAGGTTGACCTCGGGAAGTCCGACCGGAGCAGAGGACAGCGCGACGCGATGGTGGCAGGCGAGGGCAATCTCGAGACCACCTCCGAGTGCGGCGCCGTTGATCGCGGCGACGACGGGGCGACCGAGTGTCTCGAGACGACGTAGATCAGCCTTGATCGTCTCGGCGGAGGTGAAGAATTCCTCCGCATCATCGGGCTTCAGGGCCAGGATGTCATTGAGGTCGCCGCCGGCGAAAAAGGTCTCCTTGCCCGAGGTGAGGACGACACCGGTGATGGAGTCGACCTCGGCATGGAGCCGGTCGACGGTTGCTCCCATGGATGCGATGTAGTCGCGGGTCATGGTGTTGGAGGACTTGATGGGGTCGTCGATGGTGAGCACGACGATCCCGTCCTCACGTCGATCCCAGCGGATGATGTTGTTGTCGGTCATTTCTCGAGATTCTTTCCTGGGAGAGATCGGTGGTCAGACGCGTTCGATCAGGGTTGCGATGCCCATGCCGCCGCCGATGCACAGCGTCACGACGGCCCGTCGCTGGTTGCGGCGTTCGAGCTCGGAGATCACCGTTCCGGTGAGCATGGCCCCGGTGGCGCCCAGCGGATGCCCCATGGCGATCGCACCGCCGTTGACGTTGAGCTTCTCGTCCGGGATCTTCAGGTCCTTCTGGTAGCGCAGTACTACGGATGCGAAGGCCTCGTTGATCTCGAACAGGTCGATGTCGTCGACCGTCAGGTTGTGTTGGGCGAGGAGCTTCTGAGTGGCGGGGGTGGGGCCGGTGAGCATGATGGTCGGGTCGGAGCCGGATACAGTGGAGCCGACCACACGCGCACGCGGGGTCAGGCCGTTTGCCTCACCGGCCTTCTCACTACCGACGAGGACGAGTGCGGCACCGTCCACGATGCCCGAGCTGTTACCGCCGGTGTGAACGTGGTTGATGGTTTCGACGTAGTGATACTTCTGCAACGCGACGGCGTCGAAGCCGCCCTGAGAACCCATGTCGGCGAAAGCAGGACGGAGCTTGCGGAGGCTCTCGACGGTGGTCTCCGGCCGCATGTGTTCGTCGCGGTCGAGCACGACGATGCCGTTGTCGTCGCGCACCGGCACCACGTCACCGCTGAAGTAGCCATTGTCCCATGCCTGCTTGGCAAGTCGCTGCGAGCGTGCCGCGTACGCGTCGACATCCTCGCGGCTGAATCCCTCGATGGTGGCGATCAGGTCGGCGCCGATGCCCTGAGGCACGAAATAGGCATTGAAATTGGTGGCGGGATCGTTCGCCCAAGCGCTGCCGTCGGAGCCGATCGGCACCCGTGACATCGATTCGACACCGCCGGTGAGGATCAACTGCTCGTCGCCGCTCTTGACCTTCTGCGCACCGAGGTTGACGGCTTCGAGCCCGGAGCCGCAGAACCGATTGAGCTGGACGCCGGCCACCGTTTCCGGGAGTCCGGCAGCGAGCGCGGCGGTCCGTGCGATGCAGCCGCCCTGCTCCCCGATCGGGGACACGACGCCCAGGACGATGTCGTCGATGGTCTGCGGATCCAGGGACCGGTTGCGCCGCTGGATCTCGTCGATGAGGCCGACGAGGAGCGAGATCGGTTTGGTGCCGTGTAGGGAACCATTCTTGCCCTTGCCTCGAGGTGTGCGTATCGCGTCGTAGATGTAGGCCGCTTCGGACATGTTCTTTCAGAATCCTCTCGTCAGAGTGATCGGGAGATCAGTTCTTTCATCACTTCGTTCGCGCCGGCGTAGATCCGCTGGATGCGTGCATCGGCGTACATCTGGCCGATGGGATACTCAAGGGTGTAGCCGTATCCGCCGAACAACTGCAGGCAACGGTCGATGACCGAGCACTGCTGATCCGACAGCCAGTACTTGGCCATAGCGGCGGTCGTCGCGTCGAGCTCGCCGGCGAGGTGCTTGTCGATGCAGTCGTCGACGAAGATGCGTGCGACCCGCGCGACGGTGGTGCACTCGGCGAGTTCGAACCGTGCGTTCTGGAAATCGAATAGTCGCTGCCCGAACATCTCTCGATCCTTCGCGTAGGCGATGGCGAGGTCGACGGCCTTCTCGATGGCCGCAGTCGCCGCGACCGCGAGGATCAGGCGTTCGGACGCGAGTTGCGTCTTCAACTGGCGGAAGCCCGTGTTCTCCTGTCCTAGCAGCGCACTTGCCGGTACGAATACCTCATCGAAGGTGAGGGTGGTGGTGTCTTGGCCGCGCTGGCCGATCTTGTGCATCGGCTTGCCCCGAGAGAACCCCGCCACCAGGTCGCCGGTGACAGGATCGACCAGGTCGACGATGAACAGCGAGATACCGGCGCCGCGGGCCTCGGGGTCGGTCTTGGCCGCAACAATCACGACGTCGGCGTTGTAGCCGTTGGAAATGAAGGTCTTCTCACCGGTGATCCGGTAACCATCTGCGGTCCTGATTGCCCGGGTCGTCATCGACTGCAGATCCGAACCGGCGCCCGGTTCAGTCATGGCGATCGCCGCGACGACCTCGCCGGACGCGATTCGGGGAAGCCAGTATTTCTTCTGCTCTTCGGACCCGTACGCGTTGATGTAATGCGGGACGATGATCGAATGGACGCCGAGATGTAGTGAGGTGTCGCCTGCCAGGGTCTGCTCGGTGAGCAGCGCCGCCTCGTGCGCGAACGTGCCACCGCCACCGCCGTATTCCTCCGGGATCGACATACACAACAGGCCGAGTTCACCGGCGCGCCGGTAAGCCTCCTTGTCTGGATGACCTTGTGCAGCGAACTTCTCGGCTTGAGGCGTCACCACCGTGGCGAAGAAGTCTCTGCTGAGTGCGGCGACCGCGGTGACGTCTTCGGTCATCCAGGCCGACTGCATGTATGGGCGGTTGAGTTGGGCAGCTGTCATCGTCCTACCTCTGAGTCCATGGGTATCGAGTGAGGTGCGGTCACTCACGTCTTCTAGGGACATTGCCACTGTTGTTGACAGATTGTCAACGACGCAGCGCGAATTTGCGTAACGAATAGCCAACTGGCCTGCGTAAGTGCGACTCGCGGTTGGCGGATATGGGAGCGTGCTGAAACAGTGTCGGCACCATTTGGTGGTGTCTAAGCTGACATACTGTCAACTAATCGAGTGGTATCACCGGAGGGAGAGCGGGTCACAATGGGTGTAGAGGTCAGTGTCGAGGGGCTCACGAAGTCGTTCGGCTCGCAGAACATCTGGCGTGATGTGACGTTGACCCTGCCGGAGGGCGAGGTGTCGGCGCTGCTGGGTCCGTCGGGTACCGGCAAGTCGGTGTTCCTGAAGACCTTGATCGGTCTGCTGCACCCGGAGCAGGGTTCGGTGATCATCGACGGCACCGACATCACCAAGTGCTCGGCCAAGGAGCTCTACGAGATCCGCAAGCTGTTCGGCGTCCTCTTCCAGGACGGCGCGCTGTTCGGCTCGATGAGCCTCTACGACAACATCGCTTTCCCGCTTCGTGAGCACACGAAGAAGAAGGAACACGAGATCCGCGACATCGTGATGGAGAAGATCGACCTGGTCGGTCTGACCGGTGCGGAGGACAAGCTCCCCGGTGAGATCTCCGGCGGTATGCGCAAGCGTGCCGGCCTCGCGCGCGCCCTCGTGCTCGATCCCCAGATCATCCTGTGCGACGAGCCGGACTCTGGTCTGGATCCCGTTCGTACCGCGTACATCTCGCAGCTGTTGATCGACATCAACGCGCAGATCGACGCGACGATCCTGATCGTGACCCACAACATCAACATCGCGCGCACCATCCCGGACAACATCGGCATGTTGTTCCGCAAGGAGCTGGTGATGTTCGGTCCTCGCGAGCAGCTGCTGACCTCGGAGCAGCCGGTGGTCAAGCAGTTCCTGGCCGGCGACCGCTTCGGTCCGATCGGCATGTCGGAGGAGAAGGACGAGGCGGTCCAGAAGCAGGAAGAGGCGATGCAGGCCGCGGGTATCTCCGGTGGTGGTACCAAGGAGGACTTCACCGAGATCATCCCGCAGGTGCAGCCGAATCCGGGCATGCCCGAGCGCAAGGCGGTCAAGCGTCACCGCGAGCGCGTGATGGCGATGCTGCACACCCTGCCGCCGCAGGCCCAGGAGGCGATCCTGCGCAGCATGGAAGAGGAAGACCGTATCCGCGCCGAGAGCGACGCGCATGCCTCGAATGTCGCTGCCGGCGCTGCCGGTTGGCGGGACACGCCCACCGAGGTCCTGCCACAGATCTGAGGCCCGGTCCCGAGCGGAGACGCCCGCCGGCGGCACACCGGCCCCGGGTCAGTCCCGCGCCTCCGCGCTGATCTGCGCAGGTCGGCCGTCGATCGTCGGGACCTGCGCACGACGACGCTCGATCTCCTTCTCCAGGGAGTCGATGAACTGCTGGGCCGTCCACCGCAGGGTCTCCCGGTCCTCGGGGAGCGTCGACTGCGAAAAGCCGGTCAGCACGTAGTTCGGCCAGCACGAGTACCGGTGCGCCGCGACCGGGTCGCCGAGCAGTTCCAGCATGATGTCGTAGACGACCTTGTAGCGCGCATGGTCGGCGGCTTCCTGGACCTTGCGGACGTCCGGGTCCATGTTGGCCCATGTGCGGATCGCCGCCTCGGCCTGATGGGGCAGGGCGACCGCGAACTCGATGAGGTCCTTCATCCGCTGCAGCGGGTCGGAGACCGACTGGACGGCCGCGACCTCGAGTTCGGTGCGCGAGGCCAGCCAGTGCTCGATCAGCTGGCCGGTGTAGTCCGACCAGTTCTTGTAGAAGTGATAGAACGAGCCGCTGGTGACGCCGAGTCGCTTGCAGACCTCGGACAACTTGAGCGCGCTGTATCCGGAGTCGGCGAGGATCGTCAGGCCGGTTTCCAGATACAACTCACGGGTCGTTGTCGGTGCCATGCGGCAACCGTATACAAATACCTGCCGGTTTGGATATCGGCGTTGTGCCGTTTTTGTCTGGTCACCGGCACGAAGATGCGCGAACGGGCCGTGACCCGACGAGGATCGCCCGTCGCTGGTCCCGGCCCGTCGGCCAGAGATATCTAGTGTTCGGTGGGGCCTACGGCGCCCAGGTCCGCGGTGCGGCCCCGTCCTCGGCGGCCGGGGTCGAGGTGACGCGGTAGGCGCGGTTGACCGCCGAGACGACGGCTCGCAGGCTCGCGGTGGTGATCGACGACGCGATGCCGACGCCCCACACGGTCTCGCCGTTGACCTCGGTCTCGACGTAGGCCGCGGCGCTGGCGTCACCGCCGGCGGTCAGTGCGTGCTCGCTGTAGTCCAGGACCCGGACGTCGTAGCCGACGGTGCTCAGAGCGTCGACGAAGGCCGCCAGCGGGCCGTTGCCCGAGCCGGTGATCTCGCGTTCGGTGCCCTCGACCTTCACCACCGCGGTGATGTGGTCCTCGCCGCCGTCGACCTCGGCCGCGTCGACCCTCTGGCGCATGCGCTCCAGCGGCCAGATCGGGTGCAGGTAGTTCTCGGCGAAGACGTCCCACATCTCCTTCGGGCTGACCTCGCCGCCCTCGCCGTCGGTGATCTTCTGGATCTCGCGGCTGAACTCGATCTGCAGGCGCCGCGGCAGGTTCATGCCGTGGTCGGCCTTCATGATGTAGGCGACGCCGCCCTTGCCGGACTGGCTGTTGACGCGGATGACGGCCTCGTAGTTGCGGCCGACGTCCTTGGGGTCGATGGGCAGGTACGGGACGGCCCAGATGATGTCGTCGACGTCCGCGTCCTGCGCGTCGGCGTCGAACTTCATCTGGTCCAGGCCCTTGTTGATGGCGTCCTGGTGGCTGCCGGAGAACGCGGTGTAGACCAGGTCGCCGCCGTACGGGTGCCGCTCGGGGACGTTCAGCTGGTTGCAGTACTCGACGGTGCGACGGATCTCGTCGATGTCGGAGAAGCTGATCTGCGGGTCGACGCCCCGGCTGAACATGTTCAGTCCCAGGGTCACCAGGCACACGTTGCCGGTGCGCTCGCCGTTGCCGAACAGGCAGCCCTCGATGCGGTCCGCGCCGGCCATGTAGCCCAGCTCGGCCGCGGCGACGGCGGTCCCGCGGTCGTTGTGCGGGTGCAGGCTCAGGATGATGGAGTCGCGACGCTGCAGGTTGCGGTGCATCCACTCCACCGAGTCGGCGTAGATGTTGGGCGTCGCCATCTCGACGGTGGCCGGCAGGTTGATGATCATCGGGTTCTCCGGGGTGGGAGCGATGATCTCGGTGACCGCGTCGCAGACCTCCTTGGCGAAGCTCAGCTCGGTGCCGGTGTAGGACTCGGGCGAGTACTCGAAGCGCCAGTTGGTGTCCGGGTACTTCTTCTTCTCCTCCAGGACCAGGTGCGCGGCATCGGTCGCGATCTTCACGATCGCCGGCTTGTCGGCGCGGAAGACCACGCGGCGCTGCAGCACCGAGGTGGAGTTGTAGAAGTGCACGATGACGTTCTTGGCACCGCGGCACGCCTCGAAGGTGCGCTCGATCAGTTCCGGACGGCACTGGGTCAGGACCTGGATGGTGACGTCGTCGGGGATCGCGTCGTCCTCGATGATCTCGCGGACGAAGTCGTAGTCGGTCTGGCTCGCCGACGGGAAGCCGACCTCGATCTCCTTGTAGCCCATCCGGACCAGCAGGTCGAACATGCGTCGCTTGCGGGCCGGGCTCATGGGATCGATCAGGGCCTGGTTGCCGTCGCGCAGGTCGACCGCGCACCACAGCGGCGCCTTGGTGATGACCTTGTCGGGCCAGGTGCGGTCGGGCAGCGAGATCTTCTCGACCTCGTCGGCGAACTGCCGGTAGCGGTGGACCGGCATCGCGGAATTGCGCTGCGGATTCCAGGAGGGCTGGTCGGCGGGGATCGGGCCGGAGGGCTCTACGATGCGGCTCGCGCCGGACGAAAAGTTGTCTGCAGGTGACATTTCGGGGTCATTCTCCGTGTCTGAGTGGAAAGTGACCGGCGCATGAAAGGGCCCCGCGACGGAGGGCCGGTCGTATCAGACCCCGCCGCGGCAACCGAGGAGGAGTGCACGCTGCATACGTGCGACTGTACCCCCCGGCGCCAATGAGACAAAAAATCGCAGGTGAAAGCGTATCGATCCCCCCTTGTGTAGATCCACCCCGACCCCACTTCGGAGGGTGGCACAGTCGAGCCCCCCACCACAGGATATGACACACATCTCATCCGATCGATCGAGTGACAGAGATCATTCCTGTGACCACTGGGGTTCGGTCGGTGGATGCACGGGCCACCCAGCCCGGATCCGACGACGGCCGTGCAACCGAAGACGCGGCCGCCCGCACCCGAAGGACGACCTCAGTGACCACGATCCCCGCTGACCCGCCGACCCCCGCTGACCCGCCGACCTCCGTACCCGAACCCGCCGCGCGGGAGAAGACCAGTTTGAAGCGCGTCGCGGCCGCCAGTTCGATCGGCACGACCATCGAATTCTACGACTTCTTCATCTACGGCACCGCCGCGGCATTGGTCTTCCCGACCGTGTTCTTCCCGGCCGCCGACGAGGTGACCGGGACCATCGCCTCCTTCGCGACGTTCGCCGTCGCGTTCTTCGCGCGCCCGGTCGGCGCAATGCTCTTCGGGCACTTCGGAGATCGCATCGGGCGCAAGCGCACCCTGGTGTGGACGCTGCTGATCATGGGCATCGCGACCGTCGCGATCGGCCTCCTGCCGGGTTATGAGACCGGGGTCTTCGGCTTCGCGGACTCCGGCATCGGTATTGCGGCACCGATAACCCTTGTGGCACTGCGGTTCCTGCAGGGCTTCGCGGTCGGCGGCGAATGGGCCGGCGCGACGCTGCTCACCGCCGAGTACGCGCCTGCCGGCAAACGCGGCCTGTACGCCATGTTCCCGCAGCTCGGACCGGCCTTCGCCTTCTTCCTGTCCAGCCTCACGTTCCTCATCGCGTCACTCACCCTCGGCGAGACCAGCTCGGCCTTCCTCGACTACGGCTGGCGCATCCCGTTCATCCTCTCGTTCGCGCTGGTCGCCGTCGGCCTGTGGGTCCGGCTCGCCGTCGCCGAGACCCCTGTGTTCCGGGAAGCGCAGCGCCGCAAGGAGATCGAGGGCTCGTCGAACGAACCCGCACTGCCGTTCCTCGACGCCTTCCGCTACCAGTGGAAGGAGATCCTGATCGCCGGCGGTGCGCTGGCGAGCCTGTTCTCGCTCTTCTACATGGGCACCGCGTTCCTCACCAACTACGGCACCAAGAGCCTCGATCTGTCCCGCACCTTCGTGCTCAGTGCCGGCATGATCGCGGCGATCATCTTCGGCCTGTCCACCGCCGCGTCGGCGATGTGGTCGGACCGGGTCGGTCGACGCCGCGTCATCCTGACCTCCTGCGCGGTCGCGGTCCCGTGGGTGCTGGTCCTGTTCCCGATCCTCGAGATCGGCGGCGGCATCGCCTTCGTCGTCGGTCTGGTCGGCACGCTGCTCATCTTCGGCATCGCCTACGGGCCGGCCGGCGCGCTGCTGCCCGAACTCTTCGAGGCCCGCTACCGCTACACCGGCGCGGGCATGGGCTACAACCTCGCCGGCATCCTCGGCGGCGCCATCCCGCCGCTGATCGCAGCGCCGCTCATCGCCGGTCCCGGTGCGATCTGGGTCGGCGTCCTGCTCGCCGGACTGTCCGCGATCAGCGTGATCTGCACGATCGCGATCGTCGAGACCAAGGACAAGGCGATGGGGGCCGAGGCCGTGGCTGCAGAGGCGGAGCCGGTCCTCGTCGGCTAGCGACGTCGGCCGAGCCGGGTCCCGCGCAGCCGGCATGCGGCACGGCCGCACCGGCCGCGCGCCTTGGGCCCGCGTCGCCCCCCGGCGAGCGGACGAGGCGAGCCACGAGGGGTCGGTGACATGACGTCGCCGGGTCTTCGTGGCTCGTCGTCGTCGGCAACACCGCACGGTGAGTCGGTGTCGGACAGTGCCCGTCCGAACACGCCGCCCTCGGCAATCGGGCGGTCACCCGGACGGCGTGGCCGTGCGTCTCCTCGCTCACGGCCTCGCATCGAATGCAGGCGTGCCCCAGCGCCGGGCGAAGGCGACCTCGCTCAACGGGAGTCGGGTGCGGGGGCGCTGGTCGCGTTCGCGGATCTCGTTCGGCAGCGAGTCGGGGTCGGCGAGTGCGCCGATCGCGAGCAACACCAGCGGCCGCTTGTCCGACGGGATCCCGAATGCCTCGACCGCGGCGTCCGCGTCGAATCCGGCCATCGGGTGCGCGTTCAAGCCGAGTGCGACGGACTGCAGGATCATCTGCGACACGGCCAGCCCGACGTCCACCGCGGCGTACGTGTGCTCCTTGGGGTCGTCGGGCCGGTCGGTGGTGCACACCAGGACGAGTGCCGCCGACCGCGGCGCCCATCCGGCGTTGCCGCGCGTGAGGACCCCGGTGAGCGCCTCGAAGGTGTCGTCCCCGCGACGGCCCACGATGAACCGGACCGGCTGCATCCGCCCCCAGGTCGGGGCCCAGCGCCCGGCGTCGACGATGGTCTCGAGATCGTCGACGGAGATGGTGGCGGCCGGGTCGTAACCGCGTGCGCTCCAGCGAGCCTCCATGAGTTCATGCACGCGTCCGAGGGTAGCGGCGTGCTTCCGGGAGGCCTGACCGCCGACCATGCATGATGTCGAATTGGCGATTCGGTATGTTGGACGCGATGTCGCCAGGGGGGAGCACGACGACATCGTCCACGAGCAAGAAAGGGGGGACCGTGGCCTTCACGGATGGGCATACGCGGGCGCAGCGGATTCCGGCGAGTTGGCAGAGTCGCTTCGCCTTCTTCGACGCACACGGGTCACCGGCGGGAACGGCGTATCGGGAGGCGTTACGGCAGTCGCCCTTGGGACTGCGTTGCCGGATCGCGTTCAACCCGCTCGCGTTCTTCTTCGGGGCGTTCTACTTCTTGTGCAAGGGCATGTGGCGAAAGGGTCTGGCGATCCTCGGATTCGTCGTGGTGGTCTCGATCGTCCTGCTGCCCTTCGACACGCCGTCGCAGGTCGACCTCGCCATCGGGTACGGGGTGAGTGCGGTGTGCGCGACGACCGCGAACCACCAGTGGTATCTCCACGTGAGGCGGAACAGCCGATCGTGGAATCCCTTCGAGGGCATGAGCCGCAGGAGGTCCTGACCCGCGCGGGTCACTTCGGCGCGCGCATGGCGAAGAAGACCCCGACGCCGAGGATCATCAGCGCGATTCCGACGGTCAGGGACGCCGCGTGCATGCCGTCGACGTAGGCCTGGCGCGCCGCGGTCGCGAGACCGTCGCCCCGTGGGCCCAGGTCGAGGGCGCGCAGGAGGGTCTCGCCGAGGGTGTCGCCGAAGCCCTGTCCGTTCTCATGCGAGCGGAAGACCAGGGTGGCCAGTGAGCCGAGGAGTGCGAGCCCCAGGGCGTTGCCCAGTTCGAAGGTGGTCTCGGAGATGCCCGATGCCGATCCCGAGCGCTCCGGCGGGACCGCCCCGATGGCGACGACCGACACCAGGCTGAACTGGATGCCGTAGCCGACGCCGGCGATCGAGGTGAACACGAGGTACACCCAGATCGGCGACGACGTGGTCAGTGCCAGGAGGCCGAGGTTGCCCACTGCGGCCAGGCCGATCGCCACGAGGAACGCCGTCCGGGTGCCGAGCATCGCGGCGACCCGGGTCGCGCCCACCGAGAAGACCGCGACCGCGACCGCCATCGGGAGTCCGGCGATCGCCGCGGCGAGCACGTCATGGCCCATCACCGACTGTAGGTAGACGCCGGTCAGGTAGGACATCCCGCCGAGGGCCATCATGCCGACGAGGGACACCGAGATGGCACCCACGAATCGGGGGTTGCCGAAGAGTTTCAGGTCGAGCAGCGGCGCAGCCGCACGACGCTGCTGCAGGATGAACGCGGCCAGCATCGCCACGCCGACGACCCCGATCACCAGCGCCGTCGCATCAACGCCCTCGCTCGCGAGCGTTTTCACGGCGTAGACGACCGGCAGGATGCCGGCCATCGACAGCACCACGCCGGTGACGTCGAATCGTGCGCTCGAGGGCGCCTTGTACTCGGGGAGGAGCCGCGGGCCGAGGATCAGCAACACCGCGAGCACCGGGACGTTCATCAGGAAGACCGAGCCCCACCAGAAGTGGTGCAGCAGAACGCCTCCGACGACGGGGCCGATCGCGCTGCCGCCCGCGAACGCGGCGGTCCACACACCGATCGCCCGGCCGCGTTCGCGGGGATCGGAGAACATGTTGGCGATCAGCGACAGGCTCGACGGCATCAGCGTCGCGCCGCCGATCCCCATCAGGGCTCGGGCCGCGATGAGGACTCCGGCGGTCGGCGCGAAGGCGGCGAGTATCGACGCCAGACCGAACACCGTCGCCCCCGCCAGCAGGATGCGCCGGCGACCGATCCGGTCGCCGAGGTTACCCATCGTGATCAGCAGGCCGGCGATGAGGAAGCCGTAGATGTCGAGGATCCACAGCTGCTCGGCCGCCGACGGGGCGAGCGAGTCGGTGATCGACGGGATGGCGAGGTAGAGCACCGAGACGTCGAGCGCCACCAGGAGTACCGGCAGGGTGAGCACCGCGAGACCCAGCCACGTGCGCCGGTCGGCGGTTTCCGGGACCTGCCGATCGGACGGTGCGAGGTGGGTGGACACGGGATCTCCTCGGACTCGTTCGCGGGGTCGTACGCAGCCGCGTACGGTGTACGCGGATCAGGTTACGATGATGAGTACGCTGTACGCAATCGCGTTATTCCCGGTTCGGTGAGAGAGGGCGCACAGGTGACTTCCGGCACGACCAAGCTGTCCCGGTCGACGATCGTCGACGCGGCGATCCGGCTCGCCGACGAGGGCGGGCTGGCGGGTCTGTCGATGCGCAGGGTCGCCGATGCCCTGGGGGTCGGGGCGATGTCGCTGTACCGGCACGTCGCCGACAAGGAAGCGCTGCTGCTCGCGATGACCGCCGAGATCGGGCGCCAGTACCCCTACCCGGTCGAGACATCACCGCCGTGGCGGGAGCGGGTCCGGATCGCGGTGGATGTCGACTGGGAGCTCTACGCCCGGCACCCGTGGGTGGTGCTGGCCTACTCGTCGCCGCGCAACAGTTACGGCGAGGACTCGCTGGGATGCCTGGACTGGCTGTCGGCGGGCTTCCTCGAACTCGGCGTGGACATCGAGCAGGCCACCGACATGGCGCTGTCGGTGTGGAGTTTCGTGCAGGGTGTCGCGCTGGCCGCGGTCGGTGACGAATTGCTCGCCCAGCAGGTCCGAGGGGAGGCCGCCCCCGACTCGACACGCCTGATCGACGTCATCTCCGGGGGCGCCGACGCCGACGTGCCGCCGCATCTCGCCCGCCTCGCGGGCCGACCCGATGCCGCACGGCTGCTCGATCCGCGCGCGCGGCTCGACGCCGGGATCGATTATCTCTGCGCAGGATTCGAGGCCGCCGCGCGCTGATCCGCGACGCCGCGTCGTCCCGGGATCACATGGCGTGCGGGAACACCGTCAGCATGTGCGCGCCGAACCATGAACTACCCACCACGATCGGCACGACCACGAGTGCCGCGGTGACGCGTCGCATGCGGGCGAGCGCCATCGCGAGTGGGATCAGCAGCACGAACGCGGGCAGCAGCAGCCGCGGGCGGCTCATCATCAGCCCGCTCGACAGCACGATCTGGGCGACGAGGAGCGAACCGAACAGCAGCACCGGCCACGGCAACCGCGCCCATACGCCGACGCAGAGCATCAGCAAGGTGCTCAGCACGATCCACGACGTCGCGACCGGAGCGACGTCGGAGGCGTTCACCAGCTGCTCGTTGACGAAGTTGAATGCGGCCACGCCCCAGTCGAATTCGGTGTCCCACCCCTCGGTCTGGATGCGGAACCACCCGGTCGGCGAGCCGGTGTGCGCCCACACCACGCCGAGGTAGGCGAGATACCCGGCGGGGCTGACGATGATCGCGACGAGGGCGCGGACCCGGGTGGCGGTGTTCGCGGAGTCGTTGTCGCCCCGCGTCTTCCACAGGAACACCGCGGCGGCGAGGACCACGACCCCGATGATCACGGCGGCCGTCGGCCGGCACAGTCCGCAGAGCGCGGCCATCACGCCGGCCAGCAGCCAGCGGCGCTCCAGGATGCCGACGAGCGCCCACGTCGCGAGCGCGCAGAACATCGCCTCGGTGTAGGCCATGTTGAGCACGATGGACATCGGGGTCGCGGCGAACAATACGACCAGGAACAGTCCGGTCGTGCGTTCCGGCGCCCGCCCGATCGGCGAGCGGTCCGCCATCATCCGCGCGCACACCATGCCGAGTCGCGCCGCGCCGACCGCGGCGACGCATCCCAGCACGAGGTTGAGGGTCAGTGCCGCGCCGAACGGTGTCACCCCGGGCAACTTCGCGAGGAACCCGACGAGATACGGGTAGCCGGGGAAGAAGGCGTAGGCGGTGTCGGAGGTGTGGATTCCGCGGGCGTCGGTCAGCGTCGCCGGCACCCCGCCGTATCCGTGGGTGGCGATGGCCAGCATCCACTGGCCGTCCCACACCGTGAGCGCGTGGCCGAGCGTGGTGTCCCGCAGGTCCGCGAAGCGCGCGAGGGTGAGGATGCCGATCGCGCGGACGACCAGATAGACCGCCAGCGCGTCGATCCACCAGCGGTGGCGCCGGATCCGGTCGGTGAACGGGGGAGTGGCGCCGGGCCGATCGGGCGCGGTCGCAGACGAGGTCCCCGTGGTTCCGTCGCGGTGCTCGGCGCGTCGCCGGTCGGGATCGTCACGACGCCCCGCATCGTCGACGTCGGTTCGGGTGGCCACGGCAGCGATCCTAGGGCGTGCCCCGACACGCCGCCCGGGCCCAGGGGTGCGGGCGATCACAGTGGCATGGGTGACCAGGTCAGAGCCACTCGAAAGTGCCCGGTAAGGTTGACCAAAGCAAGCTGACGTCTATCGAACCGGCGAGAAAGCCGGCGGGAGGTAACTCGACGTGGCCCTCGTGGTGCAGAAGTACGGCGGATCCTCGGTCGCAACGGCCGAACGCATCCGTCGCGTTGCCGAGCGCATCGTCGAGACGAAGAAGCAGGGCAACGACGTGGTTGTCGTCGTCTCGGCGATGGGCGACACCACCGACGAACTGCTCGATCTGGCACAGCAGGTGAATCCGACCCCGCCGCCGCGCGAGATGGACATGTTGCTGACCTCCGGTGAGCGCATCTCCAACGCGCTCGTCGCGATGGCCATCTCTTCGCTCGGTGCGCAGGCCCAGTCGTTCACCGGCTCGCAGGCCGGCGTGATCACGACCAGCAGCCACGGCAAGGCGAAGATCATCGACGTCACGCCGGGCCGGGTCCGCAGCGCCCTCGACGAGGGCAGGATCGTCCTGGTCGCGGGTTTCCAGGGCGTGTCCCAGGACACCAAGGACGTGACCACCCTGGGCCGCGGCGGTTCCGACACCACCGCGGTCGCGCTCGCCGCGGCGCTCGACGCCGACGTCTGCGAGATCTACACCGACGTCGACGGTGTCTTCACCGCCGATCCCCGCATCGTCCCCGACGCCCGGCGCCTCGAGAAGGTCTCCTTCGAGGAGATGCTCGAGATGGCCGCCTGCGGCGCCAAGGTCCTGATGCTGCGCTGCGTGGAATACGCGCGCCGATACAACGTTCCCGTTCACGTGCGCTCGTCGTACTCGACCAAACCCGGCACCATCGTGGCCGGATCGATGGAGGACATTCCCGTGGAAGAAGCCATTCTCACCGGCGTCGCACACGACCGGAGCGAGGCCAAGGTCACCGTCGTCGGCCTCGACGACAAGCCGGGTTACGCGGCCCGGGTGTTCCGCGCCGTCGCCGACGCCGAGATCAACATCGACATGGTCCTGCAGAACGTCTCCAAGGTCGAGACCGGCAAGACCGACATCACCTTCACCCTGCCCCGCGAGCTGGGTCCGGTGGCGGTCGAGAAGCTCAACAAGCTCAAGGAAGAGATCGGCTTCACCGATCTGCTCTACGACGATCACATCGGCAAGGTCTCGCTCATCGGTGCGGGCATGAAGTCCCACCCGGGTGTCACCGCGACGTTCTGTGAGGCGCTCAGCGAGGCCGGCGTCAACATCGAGCTGATCTCCACCTCGGAGATCCGTATCTCGGTGCTGTGCCGCGACACCGAGCTCGACGACGCCGTGCGCGCACTGCACCAGGCCTTCGATCTCGGTGGCGACGAGGAAGCCGTCGTCTACGCCGGAACGGGGCGATAGACATGGGCGTGCGAATCGGAGTCGTGGGCGCGACCGGTCAGGTCGGCGCCGTCATGCGAAACCTCCTGGAGGAGCGCAACTTCCCCGCCGACGAGGTGCGGTTCTTCGCCTCGCCGCGTTCGGCGGGCAAGAAGCTGCCGTGGAAGGGCGGCGAGATCGTCGTCGAGGACGCGGCCACCGCGGACCCGACCGGCCTCGACATCGCGCTGTTCTCGGCCGGCGCCACCATGTCGCGCGAGCAGGCGCCGCGGTTCGCCGCCGCCGGCGTGACCGTCATCGACAACTCGTCGGCGTGGCGCAAGGATCCCGATGTGCCGCTGGTGGTCTCGGAGGTGAACGGCGAGCTGGCGAAGAACCCGCCGAAGGGCATCATCGCCAACCCCAACTGCACCACCATGGCCGCGATGCCGGTCCTCAAGCCGCTGCACGACGAGGCAGGTCTCCAGCGCCTCGTCATCTCGAGCTACCAGGCGGTCTCCGGAAGTGGACTGGCCGGCGTGCAGGAACTCGCCTCCCAGGTCCGCGCCGTCGCCGACGACGCGGAAAAACTGGTTCACGACGGTTCTGCCGTCGAGTTCCCGGCGCCGAACAAGTACGTCGCCCCGATCGCGTTCAACGTCGTGGCACTTGCCGGTTCGCTCGTCGACGACGGCTCCGGCGAGACCGACGAGGACCAGAAGCTGCGCAACGAGTCGCGCAAGATCCTCGGCCTGCCCGACCTGCTCGTGAGCGGCACCTGCGTTCGCGTGCCGGTCTTCACCGGCCACTCGCTGTCGATCAACGCGGAGTTCGCCAACCCGCTGTCGGTCGAGCGTGCGCAGGAGATCCTCGCTTCGGCACCCGGTGTCGAGCTCACCGACGTCCCGACCCCGCTGGCCGCCGCGGGCAAGGACCCGTCGCTCGTCGGACGCATCCGTCAGGACCCGGGTGTGCCGGAGGGTCGCGGCCTCGCGCTGTTCGTCTCGGGTGACAACCTGCGAAAGGGTGCTGCCCTCAACACGATCCAGATCGCCGAGCTGTTGGTCTAGGCCTTCGGGGCCGGCTCCGCCGACCCGGCGGGCGGCGGAGCGGAGACGGCTTCGGCCGCCTCCGTGATGATCTCTCGCATTGACGCCTCCGCGGCCTCCGGGTCGCGGAGGCGTATTGCCCTGGCAACGTCGTCGTGCAACGCGATCGCCGACGGATTCGGAGTGTCCGGCATCATCCCGTGATGGGTCCGTCCGGCGAGGACCTCGCCCACCACATCGGCCAGCGACCGGAACATCTCGTTCCCGCTCGCCTCGAGCAGGGTTCGATGGAAGACCGTGTCGGCCAACAGATATGACTGCAGGTCGCCGTTGCGGCCGTGAACCACCATGTCCGACACCGCCGCCGCGAGGATGCGGCACTGGTGTTCGTTCGCACGCTCGGCGGCCAGTGCCGCCGCCACCGGCTCGAAGCCCCGCCGCAACTCGGAGAGGGTGGCCAGGAACTCGGCGCGGTCCGCGCCGTCGAGGCGCCAGCGGATCAGTCGCGGATCGAAGACGCTCCAGTTGGTCCGCGGCTGGATCGTGATCCCCACGCGGCGCCGCGACTCCACCAGACCCATCGACTCCAGCACCCGGATCACCTCGCGGGCCACCGTGCGCGACACGTCGTACTCGGTGGAGATGCCGTCGAGGGTCAGCACGCTGCCCGCCGGCTGCGCCCCGGAGACGATGCGCCTCCCGATCGCGGCGAGGACGTCGTCGTGCCGTTCACCGACCCCTCGTGTGCTCTGACTCACGGAAACATCTTCTCATTCAGCGCCCCGGTAACCAATGTGACTACGTTATCCGGGTAGGTGCTTGCAAAAGTACGACTATTGCGGCAGGCTGCGTGATCAGCAACACAGCGATGTGAGGAGTGGACATGCGATCTCCAGTGGTCGTGATGGGCGTATCCGGGTCCGGCAAGTCGACGGTCGGTGCCGCCCTGGCCCAGCGTTTGCGCGTGCCGTTCGCCGACGCCGACGACTTCCACTCGCCGGAGAACATCGCCAAGATGTCGTCCGGTCAGCCCCTGGACGACGACGATCGCCGTCCCTGGCTCGAGGCCATCGGCACCTGGCTCGCCGAGCACGCCGACGGCGGGGTGATGAGCTGCTCCGCGCTGAAACGCGCGTATCGTGATCTGCTCCGCGAGCACGTCCCGACGGTCACCTTCGCCCACCTCGACGGCACGCTCGGGGTCATCGCACGCCGCCAGGCCTCCCGGCCCGGCCACTTCATGCCCACCGCCCTGCTCCAGTCCCAGTTCGACACCCTCGAACCGCTTGCCGCCGCGGAGCGCGGCCTCACCGTCGACGTGGACCAGAGCGTCGACGACATCGTCGACGAACTCGTCGGCGCCCTTCCGGTCGGCGAGGAGAACCGATCATGTTGACGTCCACCGTCGTCGCGGCCGGCGCCGACCTGCCCGAACCGGTCGCACCGGGCTGGCAACTCGTCGTCGCGGCCCTCGCGGGCATCGCGCTCATCGTCGTGGCCATCACGGTCGCCAAGGTCCACCCGTTCCTGGCGCTCGTCGGTGGTGGTGCGACCGTCGGCATCGTCGCGGGTGAGTCGATCCCGACCGTCCTCGAGTCGTTCACCACCGGATTCGGTTCGACCGCGGCCGGTGTCGGAATCCTCATCGCGCTCGGCGCGATGTTCGCCAAGTTGCTCGCCGACTCCGGCGGTGCGGACGAGATCGTCGACACGATCGTCGGACACGCCTCGCCGCGGATGCTCCCGTGGGCGATGGCGCTCGTCGGCGCGATCATCGGACTGCCGATGTTCTTCGAGATCGGTCTCGTGCTGCTGATGCCGGTCATCTACCTCGTCGCACGACGTTCTGGTCTCGGACTCGTCCCGATCGGCATCCCGGCGCTCGCCGGCCTGTCGGCGATGCACGGCTTCGTGCCGCCGCACCCCGGTCCGCTCGTCGCGATCGACGCGCTCGGGGCCGACCTCGGCCTGACGCTCGCGCTCGGTGTGGGCGTGGCGATCCCGACGATCATCGTCTCCGGCCCGTTGTTCGGCACGCTCGCCGGCAGGTGGGTGCAGGTCGAGGCCCCGCGCACGTTCGACGTCGATCCCGATGACGGGCCGACCACCAGGCGACCGTCGTTCGCGATCACCATGTTCAGCGTTCTGCTGCCCGTGGTGCTGATGTTGGGAAAGGCGCTCGCGGAGATCTTCATCGACGACGAGGACCAGGTCGTGCGACGTGTCCTCGACATCCTCGGCACCCCGTTGATCGCCTTGCTCATCGCCGTCGTCGTCGCCATGTTCACCCTCGGCGTCGGGTCGGGCATGAACCGGCAGACCATCTCCAACACCACCGGCGCGGCCCTGCCCGCCATCGCCGGCATCCTCCTGATCGTGTCCGCAGGCGGCGGCTTCAAACAGGTCCTCGTCGACACCGGCGTCGGAACGCTGCTCGCGGACTGGGCCACCGGCGCCAACGTCCCGGTCCTGGTGCTCGCGTGGGTGCTCGCCGCCCTGATCCGCCTGGCGACCGGCTCGGCCACGGTCGCGACCATCACCGCGTCGTCGTTGATGCTCGGTCTCGTCGACAACCTCGGCTCGGGTGAGATCTCCCTGGTCGTCCTCGCGATCGGTGCGGGTTCGGTGTTCTTGTCGCACGTCAACGATGCCGGGTTCTGGCTGGTCAAGGAGTACTTCGGGATGAGCGTCGGCCAGACGTTCAAGACGTGGTCGATGATGGAGACCCTGCTGTCGGTCAGCGGTCTGATCGTGGTGCTCCTGCTGGGGCTGGTGATCTGACCGACCGCGTCCGCGCACAAGCGCCCCTGGAATCGACCCTCGGGAAAGGGGCTGTCGACATATGGTCGGCCGGCCTGCTCGAGAGGGCGGATCCCAGGGGCGTTCTCCAGTAGCTTGACGACTCATGACGCGAGTTGGCACGTGGATGGTCGCCGCTGTTCTGCTCACCTCGGCGTTCATCGCCCATCCCGCAGCAGCGCAACCCGATTCGCCGGTCACCGGGCTCGGCCCGTCCGGCACCTCCCTGATGCACGGCGACCTCGGGTCCACCGACTCGACCGGGCACCGCGGGCCGGGACGCGGTGCGCGCCTGGCCGCGTCGTCGATCCCCGGCGGCGCCTGTGCGGCGACGTTCGTCGGCGGCGACGGTATGCCGGTCGCGCTGTGCACCCGGTTCATCGGTACGACGCCACCGGCGTTTGCGGCGCCGTCGGTGGTCCTCTTCGATCCGCGCACCGCACAGCCGCTTGTGTCGCGGCAGCTCACGAAGGGCGGACTCCTCGGCGGCGTCTACGGGTACCTCGACCATCGTGACCGCGTCGTGGTCGCGGATGGTTCCGGCTCGATTCTCTTTGTCGCGCACCGCAAGACGTCCGCGGTGTGGCAGGTGTACGTCGACGACCGGATCGACGTCGCGCGGCACATCCCGTCCGGCGATGCGATCACCGGTCTCGCGCCGGACCCCGATGGCCGCATCTGGTTCGCCACGACGCGCGGAGTCATCGGCGTCGTGGACCCGAACGGGCGCCGGACGGTGCGGACCACGAGACTTCCCGCGGGTGAGGAGCTCGGCAACGGACTGTCGGTCAGGCGCGCCGGAGCGTCGATCCTCACCACGCATGCGCTCTACGAGATGAGGGCCGACGCCGGCGAAGCCCCGCGGGTGGTGTGGCGGCGCGCCTACGACCGCGGGCCGGGGCGGAAGCCGGGTCAGCTCACCTGGGGATCGGGGACCACGCCAACGTATTTCGGTCCCGGAGGAGACGGCTGGGTGGCCATCGTCGACAACGCCGACCGCCCGCGGTTGCGGGTCTTCCGCAGCGACGACGGGTCTGAGGTGTGTCGCATGCCGGCATTCGCCCGATCGGGACCGGGAACCGAGAACTCCCCGATGGCGTGGGGTTATTCGCTGGTCATCCCCAGCACCTACGGATACCAGTACCCGCCGATGGCGGTGACCGGACCCGCCATCCCGGCGGACGCGTCGTTCGTCGGCGGCATGACCCGCATCGACGTCTCGCCGGACGGATGCCGGCGGGTCTGGGAGAACGCAGACCGGATCGCCACGCTCCCGAAGCTCTCGCGGGCCGATGGGCTGATCCATGCGCTCGGCTACGGCCCGGTGGTGCCGGGACTCCCGCAGCAGGTGGGGCCCGTGGCCTATGTCGCCACCGACTTCGCCACCGGGCGTCGAGTGGAGACCCGTCAGGTGGGGACCGCGCCGCTCGACGAGCCGCTGGAGCTGACCGGGACCATCGCCGCCGACGGGACCATGTGGCAGGGGACCGTCGGTCGGATGCTCAAGGTCGTGCCCGGCCGGTGATCGCCGGTCGGTTCCGGTTCGCCGCCACAGCGTCGCCGACGTGCGGATTCACTCACGACGGTCCCTGGTTATGGACCCAGTCACCCATCCGAACTTACTGTGGGGTAGGTTACTCGCCCATGAAGCTGAAGTCGGGAATCAGGATCGCGTCCCTGCGCAGGTCACGCCTGCGTACGGGCGTGATCGCGGGGGCAGCCGTGGCCGCGTGCGCGGCCGCGGTGATCACACCGAGCACTCCGGTCGCACACGCGGCCGATTTCTACACGCCGCCGGCGACCCTCGCCGGCGAACCGGGGTCGGTCATCCGGAGCCAGCAGATCCCGCTGCTCCTGCAGATCCCGGGCGCACCCGGACAGTGGCCGGGAACCGCGCGCAAGGTCATGTACACCTCGACCTACCAGGACGGTTCGCCGGCCGCGGTGACCGGCACCGTCGTCGAACCGACGGCCCCGTGGCGGGGCAAGGGCGTTCGCCCGACCGTCGTCATCGGCCCGGGCACGATCGGGCAGGGCGATCAGTGTGCGGCGTCGCGGCTGATGAGCCTGCCCGTGTCGATCGACGTCACCAAGCCGAGCCTGGGCGTCAACTACACGGCGCCGGAGATGTACTACATGCTGCTCAACGGTGTCCGGGTCTTCATCACCGACTACATCGGCATGGGCACTCCGGGCATCCACACCTACGTCAACCGTGCCGAGACCGGACACGCCATGCTCGACGGCGCCCGTGCGGCGCTTCGGATCTCGGGTGCTCCGGCCGACGCGCCGGTGGGCTTCGCCGGCTACTCGCAGGGCGGTGGCGCCGCGGCGTCGGCTGCGGAACTCGCCGCGACCTATGCACCCGACCTGAACGTCAGGGCCACTTACGCGGGGGCGCCGCCCGCCGACCTCGAGCGGGTCATCCCGGCCATCGACGGTTCCACGATCGCCGGCGCCATCGGGTTCGCGATCAACGGCCTCACCGAGCGTTATCCCGAGGTCGCCGAGGTCGTCGCGCGGGAGACCAACAACGCGGGCAAGGGTGCGCTGAAGCAGCTCGCCACGAGCTGCATCGCCGACATCATCCCGGCGTTCGGGTTCCAGCAGACCAGGAACTGGACCCGGACCGGCGAGACGCTGTCGGCGGTCATCGCACGGTCGCCGGGCGTCAAGAAGATCGTCGACGAGCAGCGCATCGGGCGGCTCAGGCCGAACGCGCCGGTGTTCCTCGAGGGCGGTCTCAACGACGATGTGATCCCGCACGGCCAGGTCGCGCAGCTCGCCGCCGACTGGCGTGCCCAGGGCGCCGACGTCCGGTTCGTCACCGACCCGACGCCACCGATCCTGACCAAGTCGATCGTCAACCATGTGATCCCGATGCTCGGAACCTTCGTGCCCGGCATGGAGTTCATGCTCGGTGAGTTCCGGAAGTAGACACCCGTCGTCGAACGTCCACGGGGCCCGGCGAATGCGTTCGCCGGGCCCTGTCCCTTCGGCGAACCCGGATGGCAGGATCGAGGAATGAACGATCCGCACGGACCGGCGGGCGGTGCATCCGGGGAGCACTCCGACCGTGACCCCGAGCGCATCCCGACCCAGGCAGAACTCGACGCGGAGGATCTCGCCGCGCTGGCACGCTCCTCCCGCGACCGTGACCACGACACCCTGTACCCGCCCCGCCCCACCGACCCGGGGCCGCCTCCGGCCGCGCTCGCCCTGCATGCGCGCGTCGTGTGGTGGGGTGCGGCGGTCATCGGCCTGATCCTCACCGTCTACGGCTTCCTCGAGTTCGGCACCATCACCGACGATCTGCGGCAGCGATTGCTCGACGGCATCGCGAACGATCCGGTCAACTCCGCCCCCCAGGACGAGGTCGACTCGCTGGCGGGGTTCTTTCCCCCGGTCATGCTGGTCGCGATCGTGCTGATCCTGGCGATCGAGTACCCGCTGCTGGTCGCGGCGGCCACCCACCACAGCCGCAGCTGCCGGAACTTCTTCGTCGCGGTCTGCGTGGTGCACCTGCTCTGCGTGCCGATCGGCATCGACCTGCTGTTCCGCTACCCGGACATCCCGTCGGCGATGGTGGTCCTCGGGTGGCTGCAGTTCGCGCTGGTGCTCGTGTCGGCGCTGCTGACCCTGCGCCGGCCGGTCAACCGCTGGCTGCCGGAGTCGACGCGGATGCGCCCGAGTCGCGTGTTCCGCGGCCGCTGACACTTTCGCGCGACCTTGTTGCGCCCGCCACCAGGCGGTTTGACCGGAATGAATCCGGGTACAGGTGGGTTGGAAAGAACGTTGGTTCTCACCGGCGGTGTCACGTGTCGTCGCGCCGTGGGCGGACCGGCACCGAGACACCACACCAGCAGACCAGGAGGATCTCCGATGGCAATCGAACCGGTGTACACCATCTCGTCCAAGGCATCCGGCGGAGGACGCGACGGAGAGGTGGTCTCGGCCACCGGCCAGATCGACCTCGATCTGCGCCCGCCGAAAGAGATGGGCGGCAGCGGTGAGGGGTCCAATCCGGAGGAGCTGTTCTCCGCCGGGTACGCGGCGTGTTTCCTCGGTGCCCTGCGCGCCACGTCGAAGCAGGCGGGCAGTCCGGTGCCCGATGAGTCGACCGTGAAGGTCACCGTCGGCATCGGCAAGGACCCGTCGGACGGCGGCTTCGGGCTCACGGTGGAGATCGAGGCCTACATCCCCGGCGTCGACGAGGCCGAGGCCCGGGAACTCGCGAACAAGGCCCACGAGTTCTGCCCGTATTCCAAGGCCACCCGCGGCAACATCGACCACAAGGTGACCGTCGTCGTCTGATCCGACCGGTCTTTCCTCATCCGAGGTCCGGGTCGCCGCCCACCCGGCGTCGGTGCGGACTTCGATCAGCCCAGATGAAGACACGAAAGGAAGTCTTTGATCATGGCCACCAACCCGATCACCAGCACTCTCACCGACGAGCAGAAGGCCGTCGCCGGCAAGGCACTCCAGGACACGCTCGTCGACCTCATCGACCTGACCCTCATCGCCAAGCAGGCGCACTGGAATGTCGTCGGCAAGCAGTTCCGTTCGGTGCACCTCGACCTCGACGAGCTCGTGACGGTCGCGCGTGAGTTCACCGACGCGGCGGCCGAGCGCGCCACCGCCATCGGCGTGAGCCCCGACGGCCGCGCCGAGACCGTGGCCAAGACCGCAGGCACCAAGGGATTCGGCGAGGGGTGGACCAAGGACACCGATGTCGTCGAGTCCATGGTCGCCAACCTCAAGGCGGTCATCGACGGTCTCCGTGAGCGCATCACCGCCACCGAAGAGGCCGACCCGGTGACGCAGGACCTGCTCATCTCGTTCGCATCCAAGCTGGAGCAGCTCCACTGGATGTGGCAGGCGCAGGTCGCCTGACGCCTCGCGCGCAGAACCTCTCACAGGCAACGAACCCCGCTGGTCTCCCAGCGGGGTTCGTTGCGTCCGGATGTCGGAGAGGTTCAGTCGTCGACCTCGGCGGAGGTCGACGATTTCTCAGTGGCGGCCGGTTTCTCGGTGGCCACCGGTTTCTCGGTGGCGGCCGGTGTCGCCGTGACCGCCGGTGTCGCCGTGGTCGCCGGTGTCGCGGGTTCGTCGTCGACGGCGTAGGAGTCCGGGAACGAGACGCGCGGGGTTGCCGCCGAGTGGTAGAGCGCGATCCCCGCGAACACCAGTGTCGCGAGCCCGAAGATCGCCGACGCCGCCATGAGGACGATGGTCACGACGGCGGCGTACACACCGTCGAGGGAGTCCACCGCCAGGGCGCCCACGGCGGTGATCCCGGCACCCAGGAACGCCCACGCGGCGCTGCGAATCCACGGTGACACCACCGACGCGTAGAACAGGCGCTGGTAGACGGTGAGGGAGAACTCGTCCACCGCGGCCAGACGGACCTCGTCGTCCCCGGCGAGATCGCGCAGCTCCCGCGCGAGAACAGTCTGCTTCTGCAGGGTCGTGGCCTCGCGTTCGCGATAGCGCACGAACGCCGCCGTCGCGATCACCGACGCGAGGAGCCCCAACCCGACCAACACACCCCAATAGTCCACGGCACACACGCTACAACGACGGGTTCACGCGCTGGTGAACCAGGTCACAGGACTCCGCTGTCGTCGCCGGTGAGGACACCGGTGCCCGCCAGACGGTCGTCGTGACCGGCCCGCGCTGCTACGTTCGGCGACCGTGGGTGCCCAGCGGACCGGCAGCTCCCACAGGCTTCACGGACGGAGGGATGCCCGGTGACGTTCAGGGTGATCGGCGTGATGATCATCTGCGTGTTGGTCGGTCCGGTCATCGCCGGGTCGGGCAGCCCGCCGACCTCGTTGCGGGCGCTGCCGGAGACGGCCGGCCATGACGACGCCGCCGTCGAACCGGCTCGTAAGGCAACGGAATTGCCCGGTGGCGGACGGACCGTGTTCCCCGGACGGCGCATGGTGGCGCTCTACGGGTCACCCGGTGCGCCCGCGCTCGGGCCTCTGGGACGGCAGGGCGTCGACGAGTCGATCGCGAAGGCCCGTGCACTCGCCGCGCAGTACCAGCGGTTCTCCGCCGAACCCGTCGTGCCGGCCTTCGAGATCATCGCGACCGTCGCATCGTCGGAGCCGGGGGAGGGATCGAACTACACGAACATGATCGATCCGGAGACGCTGCGGCCATGGGTCGAGGCGGCCGGACGTGCGGGCGTGTACGTGACCCTCGACCTGCAGCCCGGCCGCATGGACTTCCTGGCGCAGGCTCAGCGGTACGCCGACCTGCTGGCGCAGCCGCACGTAGGGCTGGCCCTCGACCCCGAATGGCGGTTGAAACCCGACCAGGTCCACCTCACCCAGATCGGTTCGGTGGAGGCCGACGAGGTCAACCGGACGTCGGAGTGGCTCGCGGGACTCGTCCGAGACCGCCGACTGCCACAGAAGTTGTTCGTATTGCACCAGTTCGACGCCGACATGCTCGTCCACCGCGAGCGGATCGTCACCGACCGTCCGGAACTGCAGGTCGTGCTGCACGCCGACGGTCACGGTGAACCCGGCGTGAAGCTCGAGACCTGGCGCAGATTGCTCATCGATCTGCCCGCGGGCGTGTGGATGGGCTGGAAGAATTTCTACACGGAGGACTCACCGCCCTTCTCGCCCGCGGCGACCATGGCGGTCCGCCCGACGCCCTGGTTCATCTCGTACCAGTGACGCGCCCGCCCGGGATCGCCCGCGGGGGTGAGGAGGAGCAGCAGTGACCGCCGTGGACCTCGCCGCCTGCCCGACGCGCGGGGAACGGGCCGACCCGCTCGCCATCCTCGCCGCCCAGGCCCGTACCCGGGTACCCGAGCTGATCTCGGTCCGACACGCCCGCATGGCGGCGACCCCGTTCACGTTCTATCGGGGCGTCGCGGCGCTGATGGCCGACGATCTCGCCCGCACTCCGAACACCGGCATCATCACCCGGCAGTGCGGCGACGCGCATCTGGGCAACCTGGGCCTGCTGCTTCAGTCCGGAACGTCGAATGGTGTTCGACCTCAACGACTTCGAGGAGAGCCACGTCGGCCCTTTCGAATGGGACGTCAAACGACTGGCGGCGAGTTTCGTGATCGCCGGACGCAACAGAAGGATTCGACGACAAGGTGAACCGCAAGATCGCCAAGACCGTCGCGAAGACCTACCGGCGCACCCTCAGGCGCAGTGTCTCGATGACCACGCTCGAGTGCTGGTACGCCGGGATCGATGTCGAGTCGGTGCTCGCCGAGATCGGGCCGATGTGGACATCTCGATGACCAAGCGCACACGGAAGGCGCTGCGCACGGCCCGCCACCGCGACAGCGCGCAGGCCCTGGCGAAACTCTGCGAAATCGACTCGGACGGCTCCGCGCACATCCGCAGCGATCCGCCCTTGCTGGTGCCGCTGAGCGAACGGTTCCCCGAACACACCGCGGCGGTGCTCGGCGAGCGGGTGCGTGAGCGCATCGATTCCTATCGCGCTTCCCTGCCGTTGCACGTGCAATCCCTGCCGGCCCGGTTCACCATCGTCGACATCGCCTTCAAGGTGGTCGGGTGTGGGCAGCGTCGGCACGCGGGCGTGGATCGTCCTGATGACGGCAAGAACCTCGACGATCCACTGTTCCTGCAGGTCAAGGAGGCCCAACGGTCGGTGCTCGCAGGCCATGTGCCGGCCTCGGGGTTCGACAACCAGGGGCAGCGCGTCGTCGAGGGGCAGCGCCTCCTGCAGGCGGCGAGCGATCTGTTCCCGGGGTGGTCGTCCGGGATCGACGAGCACGGCGAGCGTCGGGATTTCTCCGTGCGGCAACTGCGCGACGGCAAGGGGTCGGTGGTGGTCGAGCCCGAACCGGACGGGATGACCCGGTATGCGCGGCTGTGCGGGCTGGCGCTCGGGCAGGCCCACGCGCGGACCGGTACCCGCTTCGACATCGCCGGGTATCTGGAGCGGACGAAGGGTTTCGCGGACGCGATCGCCGACTTCTCGGTGTCCTACGCCGATCTGAACGAAGTCGACCACGTGCAGATGACCGCCGCGATCAACCGCGGCGAGCTGGAGGTCCGCGACCTGGTGGTGTGACCGGATTGCCCCGCGGGGATCGGCGAAGAACGTCGCCGGTTGTGATACACAGGCGTTCGGGTGAACCGAGCCGCCGAACGACAGAGGAGAGACGGGCATGGATGACGCGACGTTGCGGGATCGGGTGCGGGAGTTGATGCCTCGGGCCAAGACGGACCTGGCGGAGATGGTGGCGTTCCGGTCCGTCCACGATCCGCAGCAGTTCCCGCCGGAGGAGTGCGACGGGATCGTCGACTGGCTGCTCGACGCGTTCCGCGAACTGGGCTTCGACGACGTCGCAGCGCATGTGACCAGTGACGGGTCCAAGGCGGTGACCGGGCAGATCCCCGGTCCCGAGGGCGCGCCAACCGTCCTGCTGTACTTCCATCACGACGTGCAGCCTCCACTCGGTGAGGACGAATGGGATTCTCCCGTATGGGAATTGACCGAGCGTGACGGTCGCTGGTACGGCCGTGGCGCCGCCGACTGCAAGGGCAACATCGCCGTCCATCTCACCGCGCTCCGCGCGCTCGCCGGCGAGCTGGGCGTCACCGTCAAGATCGTCGGCGAGGGATCGGAGGAACAGGGGACCGGCGGCCTCGAGCACTTCGTCGTCGAGAACCCGGATCTGTTGCGCGCCGATGCGATCCTCATCGCCGATTCCGGCAACTTCGCCGTCGGCAAGCCAAGCCTCACGACGACGCTGCGTGGTATCGCGAACATCGACGTGACCGTCGAGACCATGGAATCGGCAATGCATTCCGGCATGTTCGGCGGCGCTGCACCGGATGCGCTCGCCGCGCTCATCCGCATGCTCGCGACCCTGCGCGACGAGTACGGCAACACCACCGTCACCGGTCTCGACGCCGACCAGAAGTGGCCCGGCGTGCAGTATCCGCCTGAACAATTCCGCTCGGACGCAACGGTTCTCGATGGGGTTGATCTCGTCGGCTCGGGCACGGTGTCGGACATGGTGTGGGCGCGTCCGGCGGTGACCGTGCTCGGTATCGACTGCCCGCCGGTCGTGGGGTCGTCGGCGGCGGTGCAGCCCCGGGCGCGGGCCCGCATCAACCTGCGCGTGCCGCCGGGCCTGGACCCGACCCGGGCGCAGGACGCGCTCATCGCACACCTGGAGAAGGTCACCCCGTGGAACGCCAGGGTGTCGTTCGAGCGGGAGGCGGTCGGATCGCCGTTCGTCGGGTCGACCTCGGGTCCGGCCTACGACACGTTGACCGACGCACTGTCCACGGCGTACGGCACCGACGTCGCCATCCAGGGTCAGGGCGGATCGATCCCGCTGTGCAACGTCCTGCAGACCACCTTCCCCGACGCGGAGATCATGCTCTTCGGCGTCGAGGAGCCGCAATGCCTGATCCACGCACCCAACGAGAGCGTCGACCCGGGCGAGATCGAGCGGATCGCGCTCGCCGAGGCCATCTTCCTGCGGGACTACGCCGAGCGGGTGGGCCGGGCGCAATAGCGCGGGCGTGGGCGTCGGCCTCAGCCGCCGGACGGTTCCAGGCCGCTGAAGCGCCGCAACAGCAGGTCCTTCACCTCGGCGCGGCTGGCCGCGACCAGGATGAATGCCGCCTCGCGATGTAGTCGCTCGGCGGCATATCCGCGGATCAGGGCCGACCCGCCGTGCGCGGCCACCAGCGCCGATGTGGCGTCGAGCGCGAGCTGGGCCGCATCGGCGCGCGCCGCGACCAGGCCGACGGCGTCCGCGGTCATCGCGGTGTCGAGTGCGCAACGGGCGGCGTCGGCCCGCGCGCGGAGTCTCCGGGCGGCCTCGGGCAGGGCGGACGCATCGAGCAACGCCGCGCAGCGTCGGATGAGTCCGAACGGCAGGGTGCCGTTGATCCGGATGCCCACGCTCTGGTTGGCGAAGAACTCGTCGCGGGTCACCCGGGTGACGACCCGAGCGTCGGGGATGAACAGGTCGGCCACCTGCAGAGACACCGTCGATGTGGCGTTGGCGGCGGTGAGCTGCATCGGGATGACCCGCACGCGGCCGCGCAGGTCGGCGACGGGCAGGATCGCGGCGACGACGTCGTCGGTGTCGACGTCGCGCGCGGAGATCTGGAAGATGTCGACGATGTCCCAGCCGCTGACGAACGGGGAGTGGCCGTTGAACACCCAGCCGGCGTCGACGCGCCGGGCGGTCATCCGCGGTGGGGTCCGGACCGCGCCGGAGAAGGCGACACCGGCGCGCAGCCGGCCGGAGATCGTGGCGTCGAGCAACTCGTCGCGCAGCGGGGCGTTCGGTGACCGCGACAGGGAGATGACCACGCCGTGGTGCTGTAGCCAGGTGAAGGCCGTCGGGAGGCAGCCGCTGGCCAGTACCTCGAGGATCTCGATGACCTCGGCGAACTCGAGGTCGGGACCGCCCACCTCGGGAGGGGCGGCGATGCCGAAGAGTCCGGCGTCGGCAAGGGCTCGCCAGTGGGAGCCGGGGATGGCGCTGGTGCGGTCGACCTCCCCGGACGCGGGGTAGAGGATCTCGTCGGCGATCCGGTACGCCTCGGCTCGGAGTGCGCTCCGGCGTGCGGACGGGTCCTGGGTGCTCACGATCATCACCCTACGACGAGATGGCAGACGGACGCCTGACCCAGTTCGACTCGTGATCGAGTACGGAATCCCCGGTTTTCGCAGCACAATCGCGTGACAAGGTCCCGATGATTTGGGACCTAAGGCCCAAGACCGGGACCACGGCCCGTCGGTAGTGTCTCAAATCGGGTGGGAGCATAACTTCTCTCATGGAAGGGATTCACGTGGGTCCAGGTCCCAATGGTCGTGACTTGCAGTTGGCGAGCCCTGTGGCAGTTGCCGTTTCGCACAGCGAACCGGTTTCTCGCGCCGGGGTGTCGGACTTGCGAACCAGTGAGCGGTATCTGCGCGCCGCCGTCACCGACCTCATCGAGCGCAATTTCCGCGATCCGGATTTCAGTGTCGAGGTCATCGCACGTCACCTGCACGTGAGCCGGCGTCACCTGTACCGGGTGCTCGCGGGAAGCCCGACTTCGCTGGCGGAGATGATCGCCGAGCGACGTCTGGACTGGGCGCGAAAGCTCCTCACCGGTCCCGGAAATCTCAAGCTCGAGGCCGTGGCGCACGCCTCCGGCTTCGCGTCGACCGCGACGATGCGCAACCGTTTCCGTGCGAAGTACGGGATGACGCCGGACGAATTCCGCAGGGCTGCCGCGGCAACCAACGCCGAAGCCAGCTGAGACGTGTCAGGGCAAGCACTTTCGGTGCTTGCCCTGAACCATGTCGGCATCCGGTTGTGACCCGGTGCGGTGTCACACCGTGCAGAGCGGTGAATAGTCGCTGCGCCCACCGGTTGTCGGTGAGACGAGAAACGTGCACGGGTTGAACCCGACGTGCTCGATCTCGCCGGCGAGGCGACGCAATTCGGAGTTCGGCACCACCTTGTCGCGGGAGAGCAAGAAGCCCGACGCGCGCGACGGGTCACCGACGATAGAGTACGCGTACGGGGCGTCGGGGGTGTCGCCGTCCTCCAGATGGGCGACGATGTAGTTCGGCGCGCCGTTCGGGTTGATACTCGCCGGCGTCTGCGGGAACCGCACGCTCAGCGCCGCGTTGGAGTTGGTGTCCACGACGGTCGCCCGCCCGATGACTCCGCCGCGCATGCCGGTGGGGCCGGTGCACTGGTTGTCGACGCCGATCGTCTTGTCGTCGATGCGCGTGTAGAACGCGCTGGTGTCCCGGGCGCACGTGACGCCCCAGAACGACGGGACGGTGGCCAGCTGCCACCATTTGCCGAGATAGCGGTCCACCTCGAGTTCCGCCACGGGTGCCAGGGGAGCGGCCTGGGCGGCGCCGGTGCCCGCGACGAAGCCGGTGGAGACGATGATGCCGGCGACCAGGGCGGCCAGGGTGCGTGCGACGCGCATGATGATCCTTTCGTGGGCCGAGTCCTCAGGGGTTCGGACCGGCCGCACGGGCGGATGGGTCGTGCACCCGGCGACCTCGTCGCCGGCATCGTCCGGTGTCAGCGGATCACATGTTGTATGCGCTGTTGGGGTTCCAGGTCGACACCGCCCAGATGACGATGAGGTCCAGGACGATGATCAGGATCGCCCACGCCGGGTAGTACGGCAGCCACAGGAACTGGGCGATGATCGACAGCGATGCGATCACGATCGCCGCGACCCGGGCCCAGTCGGCACCGAAGGCGAGGCCGCCGGCGATCAGCACGCCGATGATGCCCAGGATCAGGTGGATCCAGCCCCACGCGGTGAGGTCGAACTCGAAGATGTAGTTCGCGCCGACGACCAGGATCTCGTCGTTGGCGAGGGCCGCGATGCCCTGGAAGATCGAGACCAGGCCGGCGACGAACAACAGGGCGGCGGCCACGATCGAGATGCCGAATGCGAATCCCTGCTTCGCCGACGAGTCGATCTGCTTGTCGGTCGAGGAGCTCATGAGGCGTCCTTTCACTCTCTGACGGGGCGCCGTCCTCCTCGAGACCTCGGACGACGGCGCTGCGGTGATGAAGCGGGTCGAACATAATCGAGCATGGGCGCTCAGTCAGGCTCTTCGCAGCGTTTCGGACACTTCCGGCACATCTTTGACCAGGCGATTTAGTACTTGGGCGGGGTCGGGTATAAGCTATCGCAGGCTAAACGGCCACGGGGTGTGGCGCAGCTTGGTAGCGCGCTTCGTTCGGGACGAAGAGGTCGTGGGTTCGAATCCCGCCACCCCGACAAGAGACCGGGAATCCGGTCGAACAAGATGTGTTGGTTGAGACACAGCAGAGAGACCCCGGTTGCGAGAGCGACCGGGGTCTCCTCGTTTCGCGGGGCCCTCAGCTGTCCTCCTCCGAGGAGCCCCGATCGCCGATGTGGTCGAGGATCTCCGGGTCGTCGGTGACGAACCGCTCCACCTCCTCGCCGCCGTCACAGCGCATCAGTGCGACGGTCAGGCCGGCCGGGCCGCGATGGACCACCCGCCAACCGGCCCCAGAATCCTCCCAGCGGCGTAGATCGTCGAGGGTCATGATGAGGGGGCATCGTCGTCTCGTGGCGGCTCAGCAGCCCAGCTGTCGCGCGAGGTCGAGCAGATCGGTGGCGTGGAGATCGTTGTCCGGTGAACCGGAGTCGTCCTTCGGGGTACCGCCCCATTCGTCGGGGCGCTCGACGAACGCGGTGCGCAGACCGAACGAGCGCGCCGCGTCGAGGTCGGTCTGGTGCGTGGCCACCATCATCACCTCGTCCGGCTGGGACTCGAGGAGTTCGGCCAGCCCGCAGTAGGTTTCGCGGGCCGGCTTGTAGTGGCGCCACAGATCGGAGCCGCCGATGACGTCCCAGGCGAAGCCGTTGTGGCGGGCCATCTCGGTCAGCAGTGCCACGCTGCCGTTGGACAGCGCGCACACGATGAAGTCGCGTTTGAGACGACGGATGCCCTCGGCGGCGTCGGGCCAGCCGGGGATCGTCCGCCAGGCGCGCACCAATGTACGGGCCTGGTCGGCGTCGAGCGCGACATCGAAGAGCGTCGCGACGTCATCGAGGGTCTCGGTCTGCAGGTCGTCGAGGCCGCGCCAGGGCAGCTCGCCGGATTCGACGCGTGCCAGGATCGGGCCATAGCGCCGACGCCACTCGCGGGCGAACCCGGCGGCGTCCACCCCCGGCACGGTCTGTGCGACGGCCCCGGAGATCCCGGTGAACCAGTCGGTGACCGTGCCGAAGGTGTCGAACGCCAGCACCCTGACGTCGGCACCCTTCATGTCGGCACCGTTCATGTCGGCATCCTTCATGTCGGGGCGGATGGCGGCGGCGTTCATCGGCGGCGGGTGCCCTCGGATCGCCGCCCCTCGCTCACAGGGTCTCGCGGGCCAATTGCGGGAGTGACTGGTCGGCGTCGTGGTCGGCGTCGCCGTGCGAGACCGGCGTGAGGGTCAGCAGGCTCGCCTCCGGACGGCAGCAGAAACGTGCCGGGGCGTAGGGCGACGTGCCCAGGCCGGCGCTCACGTGTAGTTTCATCGACGCGCCCCAGTTCGACGGGCCCTTCACCCGCGACCGGTCGATGTGGCAGTTGGTGACGAGCGCACCGAACAACGGCAGGCACAGCTGGCCGCCGTGGGTGTGCCCGGCCATGACGAGGTCGTAGCCGTCCGCGGCGAAGCGGTCCAGGACCCGTGGCTCCGGCGAATGGGTGAGACCCAGGCGCAGGTGGGCGAGCGGGTTCGGCCGGCCGGCGATGGTCTCGTAGCGGTCGCGTTCGATGTGCGGGTCGTCGACACCGGCGGCCACCACGCGCACACCGCCGACCTCGAGTTCGCGGACGGTGTGCGTGGCGTCGAGCCAGCCGCGTTCGGTGAACGCCGCCCGCAGGTCCTGCCACGGCAGCGGCTCGCCGTGGGTGCGCTGGTGGTCGGTCTTGAAGTACTTGAAGGGGTTCTTCGGCTTGGGTCCGAAGTAGTCGTTGGACCCGAAGACGAACAGACCCGGTCGCGACAGCAACCCGCCGAGAGCCTGGATGACCGCGGGCACCGCCTGCGGATGCGCGAGGTTGTCGCCGGTGTTGACCACCAGGTCCGGCTCGAGGGCCTCGAGCTCGGAGATCCAGGCCTGCTTCAGGCGCTGCCGCGGAAGCATGTGGATGTCGCTGATGTGGAGAACCCTCAGCGGAGAGGCGCCGGGTTCGAGGACGGCCATGGTGGTGTGGCGCAGGGCGAAGGCGTTGCGCTCGATGACCGTCGAGTAGACGAGACCGGCGGCGGCGAGTCCTGCGGCACCCACGAGTGCGCGTGAGCCGACCCCGGAACCGGACGAACCGAGGCGCGAACGGCGCAGTTGTGCGAAATCGAAGTCGGAGTGCTGCATCTGTTCAGGATACGCATTCCACGAGGCGCGCCGACCCGCCTCGTATACGACAGTCGCCACCTCGGGCCGCCGATCGTCGATCGGGGGGAGGTGGCGACTGCCGGTCTGGCGGTGCCGGTGGCCGTGCTACCCGGGTAACTGGATCACGACCGGTCCGACACCGGGCACGACGACCGTCGTCTCGGTCGGGCCGTTGCCGCTGTCACCGCCGGCGCGGTTGCCGTTGCTGACGTAGATCGTCACGGTGCTGCCGGGCATCGCCGATTCCGACGGCGCGGTGAACACGACCGTGCCCTTCGGCCGGCCGCTGTCGACCTCGAGTTCGTTGACCTTGAAGCCCGCCTGCTGCAGGCGTGAGGTCGCCTCGCTCGCGGTCAGGCCGCTGACCTGCGGGATGCGTCCGCGGTCGGTGCCGTTCCAATACGCGCGGTCGATCGGAGGGAGCCGGACCGGTCCGAACTTGGTGGCCACCGGCTTGATCGCCTGGAACCAGGTGCGTGCCGGTTCCATGCCGCCGTAGAGATCGCCGTCGTAGCAGGAGCGCAGCGGGCTGCTGCACACGCCCTGCGGGTTCGGGCCGTCACTGTAGACGTAGGCCGCGCCCGCGATCTGGTTGGTGAAGCCGACGAACGCCGAGCTGCGGTGCGCCTCGGTGGTGCCGGTCTTGCCCGCCATCGGCAGCGTCCAGCCGGCCGAGCCCGCGGCCGCGGCGGCGGTGCCTGGGCTGAGGTGGTCCTTGCTGAGCGCGTTGGCGAGAGAGTCGGCCAGCCCCTTGTCGACGACCTGCTCGCAGCCCGGGGCGGTGAACGGCACCGAGGTCAGGGCGCGCTGGCCGTCGGGCCCGATCACCGGGTTGCCGTACTGGTCACGCTTGACGCGGCTGATCGACTTGATCGGGTTCGGCGGGCACCACACGCCGCCCGACGCGAGGGTGGCGGCGACGTTCGCGAGCTCGAGTCCGTTCAGCGGCAGCGGCCCCAGCGTGAAGGAACCGAAGTTGCCGTCCTTGACGTACTGTGCCATCGACTTCTCGCCGTAGCCCGACGAGCCGGGGATGGTGTACGAGCGCAGGCCCAGGCGGACCGCCATGTCGACGGCCGGCTTCACGCCGACCTGCTGCAGCAGCTTCACGAACGCGGTGTTCGGCGACTGTGCGAGCGCATCGGTCACCGACATCGATGCCGGGTACCGGCCGTCGTTCTTCACGCAGTACGAGTTCTCCGGGCAGCCGAATGCGCCTCCGCTGTTGCCCATGCCCTCGACCGCGACGAAGCCCGGTACGGGGATGTTCGACCCGGCGCCGAGGCCCTTCTCCATGGCCGCGGCGACGGTGAAGATCTTGAACACCGAGCCCGCGCCGTCACCGACCATCGAGAACGGTTGCGGCTGCATCGTCTCGCCGGCCGCCAGGTTCAGGCCGTAGCGGCGGCTCGACGCCATCGACAGCACGTCGTGGCTCTTGTCGCCGGGACGGATCGTGCTCATCACGTCGGCGACGCCGTCGGCGGTCGGGCTGGCCTGCGACTTCACCGCCCGGTCGGTGGCGCGCTGGACGTCGGGGTCGAGCGTGGTCTGGATGATGTAGCCGCCGCGCATCACCGAGTTGCGGGAGATCCCGTTCTCGGCGAGGAACTGCAGCACGTAATCGCAGAAGAAGCCCTTGTCGTCGGCGGCGATGCATCCCTGGGTCGGGATCTTCGGGCGCGGGAGCACGCCGAGGGGCTTGTCCTTGGCGGCCATCAGCTCCGCGCGGCGCTCCGGGAAGTTCGCGATCATCGTGTCCAGCACGACGTTCCGGCGGGCCAGTGTGCCCTCGGGGTTGCTGTACGGATTCAGCGCCGAACTCGACTGGACCATGCCGGCCAGCATCGCGGCCTGCTCGACCTGCAGATCCTTGGCCGGGATGCCGAAGTACGTCTGCGCGGCGGCCTCGATGCCGTAGGCGTTGTTGCCGAAGGGCACGACGTTCAGGTAGCGGGTGACGATCTGCTTCTTCGCCTCCTGCTTGGCGGCGGCGTCGTCGAGCCCCTTGTCGCGCTTGGCCTGGTCGATGAGGCTCTGCTCCAGCGTGAGCGCCATGCGCACCTCGCGCAGCTTGCGGGCGGGGGTGGTCTCGACCGCCGCCTGGCGGTCGGCCTCGGTCCGCGCCAGCACGAGCAGTTGGTAGTTCTTGATGTACTGCTGATCCAGCGTCGACGCGCCCTGCTGGACCTCACCCGACGACGAGTTCTTCAGCGCGGCGCGGATCGTGCCCTTCCAGTCGACGCCGTCGTGCTCCAGGAAGCGACGGTCCTCGATGGAGATGATCGCGCGGATCATGTCCGGGGAGATGTCGTTGTAGCCGACCTGCATCCGGTACTGGTCGAACAGCATCGCGATCGGCTTGCCGTTGGCGTCGGTCATCGTCGTGACCTCCGGCAACGTTCCGTTGAGGAGTTCGGAGGAGACGTTCTCCACCGCGGCGGCCGCCCTGTTGGAGACGACACCGACACCGCTGGCGACCGGGTAGAGGAGGCCCGCGACGAGAATGCCGGCCAACAGGCTCGCCCACGCCAGTGACCACAGCTTCTTCGACATCACCCCGCCAGGATACGTGCGATCACGACGAACATCGCCCAGCCTCGCCACCGGGGCCGTCGCCTCACGAGATGTCGGGAGCGGGACGCCCGACCGACCGCAAACGCCCACGAAACCGGCCGCCCGAAGCAAGTCCGGCGCCGTACGCGCAACCGTCCGATCGGATGAGTTTGCACGGTTGTCCCACTTTCTTCCGGCGCAGGGGTTGCGCGGCAATGCACAGATCCCTAGATTGAGTGCAGAATGTGACTCACATAACAGTTTGTTGTAAATGTGGTCTGAGCAGCGCGTTGAGTCTCGACTTCGAGGCCATGCACAACACGACGACTAGGGGTGGCGGATGGCGACAGCTGCAGTTTCCAGCGGAGAAGATCGTCTGGCCTGGGTGGCCAAGGCACGGTGTCGGGGAGGGAACCCGGATGATCTGTTCGTGAGAGGCGCAGCCCAGCGCAAGGCTGCGACGATCTGCCGGCACTGTCCGGTTCAGCTCGAATGCGGTGCCGATGCGCTCGACAACCGCGTCGAGTTCGGCGTGTGGGGCGGTCTCACCGAGCGTCAGCGCCGTGCGCTTCTCCGCCAGCATCCCGAGGTGACCTCGTGGGCGGCGTTCTTCGAGGCGCAGCGACGCCGCCAGCGGGCCGACGCGGTCTAGACGGGCGGCCGGCGGGCCGGCGGGTCCGCACATTCGACAACTCCACCAGCAACGACATCGGCTCGACCGGGCGATCCCGGTCGAGCCGATGTCGTTCGAGTCGGTGTCGTTCGAGTCGGTGTCGTTCGAGTCGCGTCGTCGTGGAACGGTACGGGCGTTCAGCCCCGGCCGGTGATCTGCTCGGCGACCGCGCGCAGCGCCGTCACATCGGCGACCTCGAACGGGAGTGCCGGCACGCCGACGATCGGCACCTTCGGGTGCGACGCCGTGAACCGCTGGAGCAGATGGAGTTCGCGCTTGCCGGTGGCGGCGCGGTCGGCGTGGATCTGCAGCACCCCGCGGGTCAGGTCATCGGTGACCGACTCGAGCGCGACGAGGGCCGCCTCCTCCTGGATCGACGTCAGGTTCGGATGGGTCCGGTTGAGGATCAGCCCGGCCAGCGGCATCGACTCCTCCGACAGGCGATCGACGAAGAACGCGGCCTCGCGCAGCGCATCGGCCTCGGCGGCCGCGACCACCGCGAACTGGGTACCCGGCTGTTTGAGCAGCTCGTAGGTCTTCTTGGCCCGATCCTGGAAGCCGCCGAACATCGAGTCCAGCGACTGCACGAAGGTCGCGACGTCGCGCAGCATGTCGCCACCGATGATCGTGGAGACGCCGCGCATCGCCAGGCTCATCGCGCCGGTCACCATGCGGCCGACGCCACGGCCACCGCCGACGAGCATCTTCATCAGTCGGCCCGACAGGAACGACCCGAGACGCTGCGGGGCGTCGAGGAAGTCCAGCGCGTTCCGCGACGGCGGGGTGTCGACGACGATGAGATCCCAGTGCTGCTGCTCGAGCAGCTTGCCGAGCTTCTCCATCGCCATGTACTCCTGCGTGCCGGAGAACGACGACGCGACCGTCTGATAGAAGGCGTTCTGCATGATCGCCTCGGCGCGGTCGGGGGTCGAGTACTCGAGCACCATCTCGTCGAAGGTGCGGCGCATGTCGAGCATCATCGCGTCGAGGCTGCCCTTGCCGTCGATCGGCACCGGCTGCGGCTCGTTGGTCAGCTCGCTCATGCCCAGCGACTGCGCGAGGCGCTTGGCCGGGTCGATGGTCAGCACGGCGACGGTGCGTCCCTGTTCGGCGGCATACATCGCCATCGCGGCGGCGGTCGTCGTCTTGCCGACACCGCCTGCGCCACAACAGATGACGACGCGGGTCGCGGGGTCGGTGAGCACCGCCCCCATCTTCAGGTCGAGTGGCATCAGGCCCCCGCTTTCTGGAGAAGGTTGGCCAGCTCGTAGATCGAACCGAGGTCGACGCCGTCGCCGAGCGACGGGAGTTCGAGCATCGGCAGTTCCACCTCGTCGAGCTGCGCCTTCGCGATCTGCTGCGCCTGCAGCCGGGTCGCGTGCTCGATGGTCTCGGTGAGCAGGCCGGACAGGTCGCCGTCGGCGAGTCTGAGCCCGGCCGCCTTCAGGTTCTCCTCGATCCGCGCCGCGTCGATCCGGCCCTCGGCGATGTCGTCGATCGTGTCGGCCGGCAGGTACGGCGGGCTGACCCGGTTGATGATCAGGCTGCCGAGATTGAGGTTCTTGCCGCGCAACTCGTCGATCGCCTCGATCGTCTCCTGGATCGGCATCGCCTCGAGCAGCGTCACGAGGTGGACGACGGTCTCCTCGGAATGCAGCAGCTGGACGACGCCCTCGCTCTGGTTGCGGATCGGGCCGGTCTTGGCGAGGTCGGCCATCGCCTTGGTGACGTCGAGGAAGTTGCCGATCCGGCCGGTCGGCGGCGCGTCGACCACGACCGCGTCGTACACCCGATTGCCCTGCTTGTCGCTGTGGATGACGCGCTCTTTGATCTTGCCGGTCAGCAGCACGTCCCGCAGGCCCGGAGCCACGGTGGTCACGAAGTCGATGGCGCCGATGCGCTTCATCGCCCGGCCCGCGAACCCCAGGTTGTAGAACATGTCGAGGTACTCGAGCAGCGCGTGCTCGATGTCGATGGCGAGTGCGGACACCTCGCCGCCGCCCTCGGCGGTGGCGATCCGGGTGTCCGTCGGCGGCAGCGGCGGGATGTCGAAGACCTGCGCGATGCCCTGCCGCCCCTCGGTCTCGACGAGGAGCACCTTCTTGCCGTCGGCGGCGAGCGCCAGTGCGAGCGCTGCCGCGATGGTCGTCTTACCGGTTCCGCCCTTGCCCGACACGAAGTGGAGCCGCGCACGCGATGCCGCGTCCGGCCACTCGTTGTCCGCGGTGACGGAGGAGCTGTCTGTCACGCCGGAATCGAGGGGTCCCCCCGCCCCGGAACGTGCGCCTGTTTCGTTGGCCACCGCAACACCATATCCATTGATCGCCTGCGGATAGGCTGAGTCCATGAGTGAAGTGACCGCGTGGGAATACGTGACCGTGCCGCTGCTGACGCACGCCACGAAGCAGATCCTCGATCAGTGGGGCGCCGACGGCTGGGAGCTGGTCGCGGTGCTGCCCGGCCCGACCGGCGAGCAGCACGTGGCCTACATGAAGCGACCGAAGGGCTGAACATGGCATCTACCTGGACCGATCGTCTCGCCGAACTCGGCATCACGCTGCCCGGCGTGGTGACCCCGCTGGCGGCCTACACCCCCGCCGTGCGTACCGGGAACCTCGTCTACACGTCGGGTCAGCTCCCGATGGTCGACGGTGAACTCTCGGTGCGCGGCAAGGTGTCCGACGGCGCCGAGGGGGTCGTCCGTCCGGAGGAGGCCACCGAGGCCGCCCGCATCTGCGCGCTCAACGCGCTCGCCGCGGTCGACGCACTGGTCGGCATCGACTCGATCGTGCGTGTGGTCAAGGTCGTCGGCTTCGTCGCCTCGGCGCCCGGCTTCACCGGCCAGCCGCAGGTGATCAACGGGGCGTCGAACGTCCTGGGCGAGATCTTCGGGGACGCGGGCGTGCACGCGCGTTCGGCCGTCGGCGTCGCGGAACTCCCGCTGGGTGCGCCCGTCGAGGTCGAGCTGATCGTCGAAGTGGCCTGACGCCCTGGACGTCGCGCTGCTGATCGCGGCCGCCGCGGCAGCGGGATGGGTCGATGCGGTCGTCGGTGGCGGGGGCCTGGTCCTCATCCCCGCGATGCTGATCGCCCAGCCCGGCCTGCCGACTGCGACCGCGCTCGGTACCAACAAGCTCGCGGCGGTCTTCGGGACCGCCTCGGCGGCCTGGCGCTACGTGCGTCACGTGCGGGTGGACCTGCGCCGCCTGCTACCGGTCTTCGCCGCGGCGCTCGTGTTCTCGGCTCTCGGTGCGTTGGTGGCGATCTCGTTGCCGACCGAGATCTTCACCCCGATCGTGCTGGTGATGCTCCTCGGCGTCGGGTTGTTCGTGGCGCTGAACCCCCGTTTCGGCGGGGACCTGTCGGCCGGGCCGCGGTCACGGGTGTCGACGACCGCCGGGCTGGTGATCGCCGGCGTCGTCGTCGCCTTCTACGACGGGGTGATGGGGCCGGGCACCGGGACCTTCCTCATCATCGGCCTCACCGCGCTGGTCGGGACGTCGTTCCTGGAGAGCTCGGCGATGGCCAAGGTCATCAACACCGGTACCAATCTCGGCGCGCTCACCGTGTTCGGGCTGCAGGGGAACGTGCTGTGGCTCCTGGGGCTCGGACTCGCGGTCGCGAACATCGTCGGCGCCCAGATCGGCTCGCACATGGCCATCGGGCGCGGCAGCTCGTTCGTGCGATGGGTCCTGCTGGTCGTCGTGGTGGTCATGGTCGGGAAGCTCGGATACGACCTGGTCGCGGGCTGACCGCGCGCCATATGGGCCGCGGAATCGGTGTTGAGAGTTGCCGACGGACCCACGAGGCCGCGGAGGTGACTGCCTCCCGGACCGTTCCCGGTGACGATCGGATCGCGATCCAGCGCCGAACCGTCGTGTTGCTGTGCCTGGTGCAGGTGCCGGCCGGGGGTGTCGATGGGCGGCGCCCTGGCGTGGGGGCCGATTCTCGGTGAGGAACCGTCCGGCAGCGAGTCGCCGGCCGGCGTCCCGACGACCGTGCTCACCCTTGGTGCGGCAGCGGCCGGTCTGCCGCTGGCGTCGCGACGGGGCCGTCGTCCCGCGCTGACGACCGGCCTGCCGATCGCCGGGGCAGGTGCGCTGATCGTCGCGTTCGGCGTGCACCTCTCCTCGTTTCCGTTGATGTCGGCCCCCGCGGCGGTCTCCGGTTGCGTTTCGCCGCAACAGATCTCGCCACGCCGGACACGCGCGGCAGGGACGTCTCCCTGGTGGTGTGGATGACGATGGTGGGTGCTGTCGCCGGTCCGGCGCTGGTGCCGGTCGGCGTGACGATGGCGGGCTGGTTCGGGATGGCCGACCTCGCTCGCCGGGCAGTTCCTGCTGGGCGGGATCGGAGTGTCTGTGCCGCAATGCTCCTCGTCGCCGGGCTGCGGCCCGACGACCCGGTCATGGTCGGGGTCATGGCGCTGACACCGGTGCACATGCATCACGGCGGCGCGTCGGTGACCCTCGGCGGATGTCGATCAGCGCGCACATCGCCGGGGTGTACGCCATGAGCCTCGCCGGCGCCGGGGCGGGAGCGCTCGCCGGAGTGGTGGCCGGGGCGTTCGGATATCCGGCTCTGGTGCCCTCCGCCGCGGCGATCGCGGTCCTCTCCGCCCGCTACGTGGTCGTCGACGGCGCGCGCGGGCGTCGTGCGGCCGCAGTGGCATAGAGTTCGGTGGCCAGGGTGTTCGGGTTCTGGCGCCCGAGGCGGAGCATCGGCCGAGCAGGAGAGGGGATCGTGTCGCAGCAACTCGTCGGACGAACCGGCATCGTCACGTTGTCGATTCCCGGGGGAGAGGACCTCGGCGAGGTCGAGCTGTCCTTCGCCGGCGGTACCGAACGCTTCCTGGCCCGCGCCAACGAGCAGATCGAGACCGACGTCCCGGTGCTCGTCGTCGGGGAACTGCCCGGCCGGATCGTCGACGTCGAACGCTGGACCCGGCTTCCCGGTATGTAGCGGACACGTCGGCCGATCGACACGCCGACCGACGTGAGGGCATGTGGATGAACGATCGTCGACGCCCCCCGGATGCGGCAGGATGTGGGGCGCACAAGAGACACAGGGGGAGATCATGCTCGGCTACTACGTTCCGGAACCCGACGAGGCGATGCTCATCTCGGGTGGCAAGACCCAGATCGACGGCGCGCCGTTCGACGTGGTGGTCGGACACGGCAAGTGGGTCATGCCCTTCTTCCGCAAGGTGCGGTTCCTGTCGCTGGCGCTGCACGAGGCATCGATCCGCGAGGTGTGCGTCACGACCCAGGGCATCCAGCTCAACGTGCGTGCGGTGATCGCGCACAAGGTCGGCAACGACGTCGCGTCGATCGTCAACGCCGGCCAGCGGTTCATCTCCGAGCAGGAGAACGAGATGAACCAGCTCACCGGACAGATCTTCTCGGGCCACCTGCGCTCCATCGTCGGTTCGATGACCGTCGAGCAGATCATCCGCGAACGCGACACCCTCGCCCGGCAGGTGCTCGAGGCGTCGAAGCGAGAGATGGCGTCGATCGGCCTGGTCGTCGACTCCTTCCAGATCCAGTCGATCGACGACATGGATTCCGGCTACATCAACGCCCTCGCCGCGCCGAACATCGCGAAGGTCCAGCGGGAGGCGGCCGTCGAGCGCGCCCGTGCCGACCAGGAATCGGCGAAGGCTCAGCAGGAGTCGCTGCGCAACCAGGCCGACTACGAACGCGAGACCGCGATCAAGCGCGCCGCGATCAAGGCCGAGACCGACAAGGCGAACGCCGAGGCCGCACAGGCCGGTCCGCTCGCCGAGGCGCGCGTCAACCAGGAGGTCATCAAGGAGCGGTCGGTGTTGGCGCAGGCCCAGGCCGAACTCCGCGAGCAGGAGCTCATCTCGGAGGTCGTGAAGCCGGCCGAGGCCGAGGCGCGTCGTCGGGAGATCCTGGCCGAGGCGGAGGCCAAGGCCACCGAGATCCAGTCGGCGGCCATCGCCCAGCACAACCGGATCGCGCTCGACCAGCAGCTCATCGAGGCGCTGCCGACACTCGTCGGCGAGGTCGCCAAGGGGCTGGGCAATGCCAACCTGACGGTGTTCAACGGAGCCGAGGGCGTCAACGAACTCATGACCGGTGTCATCACCCAGGGCGCCGCGTTGCTCAAGAGCCTGCAGGAGCAGGTGGCACCGGCCGTGGCGGACGAGACCTTCGGCCACGCGCCGGTCAACGGCACCCCGGTCAGCGAGAGCTGACGCCGTCGGCGAGGATTCGGTAGACCGGGTGCCGGGGAGCTATCCCGGCGAACTCCTCGAGTGAGGCGCGGGGGCCGAGACCGAGATGCGGTCGGGCTCCAGGGGCGACGGCCGCATAGCGCCGCAGGACCGGGGGACGCTCGGCGGTCGGTATCTCTTCGAGTCGTATCGGTTCCACGTCGCCGTGCCGGAGCAGCGTCGCGCGGCGCTCGTTGGCCTCGACGTTGCGGACCCAGTTCGCCTCACGTCCCAGCATCGAGACGAGGTACTCCTCGCCGTCGAGGTCGGTTACCGCGATCGGCACGGACGTCGGCTGCCCGGACCGTCGTCCCGGCACCCGCAGCACCGCCGCCTGCGGCACGGATGAGACCCCGCGGGCGTAGAGCCAGGCGTCGAACCGGTTGGCCCAGCGCATGATGCGCCCCGGTCTGCCGTCGCGGTAGAGGAACCGTTTGAGTCGGCCGGCGGCATCGGCCGCTCTTCGCTTTGCGGATGCCACGGTCGCGATTGTAGGAACCTTCAGTATCCGCGCAAGGCCCTCGAGGCATCGGCGCCCGCGAGATCAGCCCATGACGGCCGGGAAGGTCGTGGCGACCTGTTCCCGGCGCGATCAGTCGATAGGCTCGGGGGCATGAGCGCACCGAACGACGCCCCCGCCCATCCCGCCTACGGGGTGTTGCGCGAGGTCACGCCCTTCGCCTCGGTTCTGTTGTGCGACAACTCCGGGATGATGGAGCTCGACGGCACCAACACTTACATCTTGCGGGCACCGGGTAGCGACGAGTGCGTGGTCGTCGATCCGGGTCCACCCAAGTACAAGCACCACGCGCGGCGCCTCGCGGAGCTCCCGGGCGTCGCGCTCACGCTCGTCACCCATCGGCACTTCGACCACACCGGCGGGATCAAGCGGCTCCACAAGCGCACCGGCGTTCCCGTGCGCGCGCGACTGGACGAGTACTGCCGTGACGCGCCGCCGCTGAAGGACCGCGAGGTCATCGAGGCCGCCGGCCTGAAGATCACCGTGCTGCACACGCCCGGCCACACGGGCGACTCGGTCAGCTTCCTCGTCGAGCACGAGGACGAGCGTGCGGTGCTCACCGGCGACACCATCCTCGGGAGTGGCACGACCGTCCTGGACCCCGAGGACGGCGGCCTGCGTGACTACCTGAACTCGTTGAACCGGCTCATCGTCGAAGGTGAAGGGGCGCGGCTGCTTCCGGCACACGGTCCCGATCATCCCGACCTCGGGCCCGTCGCCCGGTACTACAAGTCGCATCGCGAGGAGCGCATAGACCAGATCGTCGCGGCGCTCGACGAGATGAAGATGAGCCCGCACGAGGCGAAGCCGATGAAGGTCGTGCGCAAGGTGTACCGCGATGTCGACAAGAAGCTGTGGCCGGCGGCGCGGATGTCGGTGAAGGCGCAGCTGGAGTACTTGCGCGAGGTCTACTGACGCCCGCAGAATCGCGGGTTCACGTCACACTCGCGACTTGTGGCTCGCGCATCTGGGTCGGTACCTGCGACTCCGCCCCCGACTCCGCAGACGTCGACGACGAGCCGTGCCGACGAGAGAGCCGCCCGTCCCGGAGGACGAGCGGCTCTCTCGCTGTTTGTGGATTCGGTGCTCAGCGTGCGCGGCGCGCCAGACGCTCGGAGTCGGCGATCAGCACGCTCTTGCCCTCGAGTCGCAGCCAGCCGCGCTGCGCGAAGTCGGCCAAGGCCTTGTTCACGGTCTCGCGGGAGGCGCCGACGAGCTGGGCGATCTCTTCCTGGGTCAGGTCGTGGGTGACGCGCAGGGCGCCGCCCTCCTGCGTGCCGAAGCGCTGCGCGAGCTGCAGCAGCTGCTTGGCAACGCGGCCGGGCACGTCGGTGAAGATCAGGTCGGCGAGGTTGTTGTTGGTACGACGCAGGCGGCGTGCGAGCACGCGCAGGAGCTGCTCGGCGATCTCCGGGCGGTCCTTGATCCAGGCACGCAGCGCGTCGCGGTCCATCGACACCGCGCGGACCTCGGTCACCGTCGTCGCCGACGAGGTGCGGGGGCCCGGGTCGAAGATGGAGAGCTCGCCGAACATGTCCGACGGACCCATGATCGTCAGCAGGTTCTCGCGGCCGTCGGGTGAACGGCGGCCGACCTTCACCTTGCCGGACAGGATGATGTAGAGACGATCACCGGGTTCGCCTTCATGGAAGATCACATGTCCACGAGGGAAATCCACGGGCTGAAGCTGCTTGGTCAGCGCCGCGACGGCAGAAGGCTCGACGCCCTGAAAAATGCCTGCCCGCGCCAGTACTTCTTCCACCTAGGGAACCTTTCTCGAAAACTCTGCTACAGCCACGTGTGAGATCGCGCCCTTGGATACGCTACCCCGCGCACCAGCATATGTGTTGAATGGGTCACTGAGAGCGCATTGCGGCGTGTGTCTGCGTAACGCTGCGGCTTGATCTCGCAAACAACGGGCGATCTGGACACCACACCAGTGTAGTTACGGAAGCGTAGGTTTGCCGAACCGGGGCCGTCCCAGCAGAGAATGGTGTCGCGGACCGGTTGACCGGCCGGCGGCGACGCGTCAGGACGCGGCGCGGCGGGCGTCCGACGACGGCTGGAAGCGGTGCGGGCGCAGTTCGTGCAGATCGCTCGTGGAGCGGGACGGGGCACCGGCGTTCTGCGCGCCGGCCCGGTCGATGTAATCGTCGACCTCGTCGTTGGAGACCGAAACGCGGTCGACCCGGGCCTGCAACTTGTCCATGCCCATGGCGAAGAGCATGAGTACGGCCGGAAACAGCAGCGCTGCGAGACCATGCATGGGGACAAGTAAACACAATCGGCCCCGTAGATTCCGCATCGGAATGGCCGCCGTCACTGACTTGTTACCTGACCGTAGGTTGGCACACGGTCCTGCGAAACCGGGCGAGACCGGACCATGACGATCCGCCTGATCCTGCCCTGACCTGCGTAGATGCTGCTCAGGGCGGACGCTCGACATCCCGGGCCGTCGGCCGGGTGGGCCGGGATCGCCGGTCACATCGCTAACCTGAATCCCGTGAGCGCACGCAAGGCTGCGGCCGTGGGCAAGGCCCCGGCGCGCAAGCAGGAGACCCGTCTGGGATTGGTTCGACGCGCGCGCCGCATGAACCGCGCCCTCGAGGTCGCGTTTCCGCACGTCTACTGCGAACTCGACTTCACCAACCCGCTCGAGTTGTCGGTGGCCACGATCCTGTCCGCGCAGTGCACCGACGTGCGGGTCAACCAGACCACCCCGGCGTTGTTCGCCAGGTACCGCACGGCCCGCGACTACGCCGAGGCCGACCGCACCGAACTCGAGGAGCTGATCCGCCCGACCGGCTTCTACCGCAACAAGGCGAACTCGATCATCCGCCTCGGCCAGGAACTCGTCGCCCGTTTCGACGGCGAGGTGCCCGACACGCTGGAAGAGCTGGTCACGCTGCCCGGCTTCGGCCGTAAGACCGCGAACGTCGTGCTGGGCAACGCGTTCGGCGTCCCCGGCATCACCGTCGACACCCACTTCGGCCGCCTCGTCCGCCGCTGGCAGTGGACCGACGAGGAGGATCCGGTCAAGGTCGAGCGTGCGATCGGCGAGCTGTTCGAGCCCAAGGAGTGGACCGACCTCTCGCACCGCGTGATCTTCCACGGCCGGCGTGTCTGCCACGCACGCAAGCCCGCGTGCGGCGTGTGCATCCTCGCCAAGGACTGCCCGTCGTACGGGATCGGGCCGACCGACAAGATCGAGGCCGCGGCGCTGGTCAAGGGGCCGGAGCGCGAACATCTCCTGAACCTGGCGGGACTGGCCGAGCCGTGACCGACGCCGACGACCGTCCGGCGGACGGCGAGCCCGATCCGACCACACCGGCCGTGCCGCAGGGCGGGCGGTTCCCGCCTGCTGCCCGGTGGACGCTGGTCTTCATCGTCGTGATGATCGCGTTCATCGTCGCGATCTGGCCGCGGGGCGGCGACGACACGACCCCGATGACCGGTGCACCGCCGTCGGTGAGCGGCCAGCGTCCGTTCGACGCCCCGGAGGACCCCGAACGGGTCGCCAAGGCCCGCGCCGACGCCGCGCTGCCCGACTGCCCGGTCACCGGACTGCCGGAGAGCCCGGAGTCGGTGCTGAAGGGCATCGTCGAACCCTGCCTGGGTACCGGCGCGCCTTACGATCTCGGTACGGCGACCGCGGGCAGACCACTGGTCGTCAACGTGTGGGCACAATGGTGCGCACCCTGCAAGACCGAGCTGCCGTACTTCGAGGAGTTCGCCGCCGCGGCCGGCGACCGCGTGACGGTGCTGGCACTGCATGCCAAGGAGGGCGGCACCAACCCGTTCTTCCCGCTGACCCTGCTGACCGAGATCGGAGTCCAGTTGCCGGCAGTGCTCGATCCCGACGGCCGCGTCGCCGCCGCCATCCAGGCGCCGCGCGTCTTTCCGTCCACCGTCTTCCTCCGCCCAGACGGCACGGTGGCGAAGGTCTACCCCGGGGTCTTCGACAGCCCGCAGGAGATCGCCGAGAAGGTCGACGAGTACCTGGGCGTCAAGGTGGCCGTATGACCGAGCCGCACATCGGGCCCCTCGTCGAGGAGGATTCGATCCCGCCCTGGCTGCGGACGCTGACCCGTGACGTCACCGCGGTGACCGAGGCGGTCAACAACCGGGGCGGCGACCGCACCCGCTGGGCGCAGATGTTCCGCCGCGACCGCCGGTCGGCCGCGGTGCTGGTCTTGTTCGCCGGCTCGTGGGACGCCGCCGACGACCATCCCGGCGGTGTCCCCGACGACGCCGAGGTGCTGCTCACCGAACGTGCCGCGACCCTGCGCCAGCACAGCGGGCAGGTCGCATTCCCCGGTGGCGCCGCCGACCCCGGTGACGACTTCCCGGTCGGCACCGCGCTCCGCGAGGCGACGGAGGAGACCGGGCTCGACGCGTCGGGCGTGCACATCCTGGCCAACCTGCCCAGTTTCCCGGTGCCGCCCTCGGGATTCGACGTGGTGCCGGTCATCGGCTGGTGGCACGAGCCGAGCGAGGTCCGCGCGGTCGATCCGGGCGAGACGGCCCGCGTCGACCGCATCCGCCTGCGCGACCTCCTCGCCCCGGAGAACCGTTTCCAGGTGCGCCGCTCGGTACTCGGCGGCCGGCTCTACCAGGGACCGGCCTTCTTCGTCGACGGCCTGCTCGTGTGGGGTTTCACCGGCGGACTCATCGCCGCGATCAGCGAGGCGTCGGGCTGGGACCGGCCGTGGGACAAGGACGACATCCGGCCGCTCGACGAGATGATCGAACTCGCCGGCAGCCGCCAGGAGTCGGGTTTTCACGCAGTCCACCCACGCGGGACCGTCGACCCCGACGCCACCGGTGAACTCGACGCCCGGCCGGGTGGTGGGCGATGACCGGTTCGGCGTGGGTTGACGTCATCGTCGTCGGCATCGCGTTGCTCGCGGCGCTGAGTGGCTATCGGTCCGGGGCGGTGGCCTCGGCCCTCGCCTTCATCGGTGTCGCGCTCGGCGCGGTCGCCGGTCTCCTGCTGGCGCCGCACCTGATCGAACGGTTCGACGACTTGCAGATGAGGGTGCTCGTGGGCATCATCGTGCTCGTCGTGCTCGTGGTCGTCGGCGAGGTCGCCGGCATGGTCCTCGGTCGAGCCGCCCGCGGCGGTATCCGATCACCGGGAGTGCGCGCGGCCGACAGCGCGGTCGGGTCGATCCTGCAGGTGGTCGCGGTGCTACTCGCCGCAGGCCTGCTCGCGATCCCGCTGCGGGAGTCGGCCGACCCGGCGATCGCCGGCGCGGTCCGCGATTCCAAGGTCCTCACCGGCGTCGAGGTGTTGTCGCCGCAATGGGTCAACGATCTGCCCGGAGAGTTCAAGGCACTGCTCGACAGCTCGGGCCTGCCGAAGTTCCCGTTCGTGTCCACCCCGTCGACCAACGTCGACCCGCCAGACCCGGAGCTCGCCGACCTGCCCGTGGTCCGTCAGGCCCGACCCTCGGTGGTCAAGATCGAAGGCGTCGCGCCGAGCTGCCGGCAGGCGCTCGAGGGCAGCGGGTTCGTCGTCTCGCCCGAACGCGTCATGACCAACGCGCACGTCGTCGCCGGCACCGAGCGCCTCGAGGTCGAGACCAGCACCGGCGCGCGCCTGGCCGCGAAGGTCGTGCTCTTCGACAGCGACAACGACATCGCCGTCCTCGACGTACCGGGATTGCGCGCTCCCGCATTGAAATTCGCGCCCCGCGGAGCGTCGACCGGTGACGACGCCATCGCGCTGGGGTTCCCGGAGGCGGGGCCGTTCACCGTCAGCCCGGTGCGGGTGCGGACGACGTTCATGCACACCGGCGACAACATCTACCGGACCGGACAGGTCACCCGCGAGGTCTACGCCGTGCGTGGGTCCATTCGGCAGGGCAATTCCGGTGGGCCGCTGCTCAATTCGGACGGCGAGGTGCTCGGGGTGGTGTTCGGTGCGGCCGAGAACGCCGCCGACGAGACCGGTTTCGTGCTCACCGCCCGCCAGGTCCGCGCCGATTTCGTCGAATCCGAGCGGCGAAGCGAGCGGGTGAGTACCAGGAGTTGCGTGCTGGCCTGATCTTCCGAGTCCTGCGGACGGCGACGTCGGTGGTGGCCTCCGGTTCGGTCCGCAGGAAGGCGAGGATCGCCTCGGTGACCGTCTTCGGCTGTTCCTGGTGCACGAAGTGCCCGGCGCCGTCGATCTGCCGGTAGGTCTGATGCGCCGCCCAGCGGTGTCCGTCGGCCATCGCGTCGGTGAGGATGTACGGGTCGTCGCGGCCGCGCAGCGCGAGGACCGGCAGATGCAGGCGCTGGTCCATGAGTTCCATGAAGCGCCATCCGTCGGGACGGAACTGAGAGCGGAACGCCCAGCGCCGGTACTCCAGACTACAGTGCGCGACGTTGGGGATCAGCATCGCCGAACGGTTCAGTCGCACGGTACGCGCGTAGTCCTCCTGGGCGCGCCAGTGCGACGACGCGCGCTGCGCGAAGTAGTCCGCGATGAACGCCGCGTCGTCGCGGGTCACCTGCCGCTCGCCGAGACGCGGTAGCTGATTGCGCAGGAACGGCACCAGGAACTGTGCGCGTTGGGCCCGGTCGCGCAGCACCCGATGACGCAGCGCGCGCGGATGGGGGGACGCCACGACGACGATGCGGTCGACGACGCGTGGGTGCAGCGTGGCGGTCGCCCAGCACACCAGTCCGCCGTCGGAGTGGCCGATCAGGGTGGCGCTGGTGTGCCCGAGCGCGCGGATGAGTCCATTGGTGTCGCCGGCCAGCGTCCAGCCGTCGTAGCCACGCGGGGGTTTGTCGGAGTCTCCGTAGCCACGCAGGTCGACGGCCACCGCCCGGAAGCCGGCGGCGGCGAGTGCCGTCAGCTGATGTCGCCAGCTCCACCAGAACTCACCGAACCCGTGCAGCAACAGCACCAGCGGCCGGTCACCCACAGGGGTGCCGGCCGGCTCGACGGCATGGAACCGGACGCCGTTCGCACGGATGTCGAGGTGATCCCAGCCGCCGGGGAGGCGGACACTCGACGGGTCTGGCGCCTCGCTCAACTGTCAGCCCTCGCGGGCAGGGGGGATCCTCGGGTGGGCAGGCTGTCCGGGACCGGCGTCGCCGCGGTGCGGCAGGACGGTCTGCAGCTCGTTGACCGATTTGATGGTTTTCTTGGGGCCGCGGACCTTCTTGAAGAAGATGTAGCCGACGAACGCCGCGATGCACGTGACGACCACCAGCAGCAGGAACACGATCAGGAACGCGAGCCAGCGCCACATGAACTCGTCGAGCAGTTCGGCGAGGAAGAAGAAGAAGAAGAAACTCGAGTACAGCGCCATCACGCCGGCCACGATCAACAGGCCGGTGCCGGCACCCGCCTTCTTCGCCTCGCCCACGATCTCGGCCTTGGCGAGTGCGACCTCTGCGCGGAACAGAGTCGACATGCTGGTGGTGGCGTCCTTGACCAGGCTTCCGATCGTCGGCTCACCGCTCGGGCCGGCGTTGGCGTCGGAGAGCGGGATCGACGGGACGGAGTCCCGGCCCGCTTCGGGCAGGCCGTGCTCGTTGGGGCTCACAGAATCCTCCGTTGTTCGGCTGATGGGGCATATGTTGCCATGTGCGGGGCGTCGAGGTCGCGGCCCACCCGGCGAGACGATGCGGCCCCACCCCGAAAGGGCTGGTGCGCCACCGGCGTCCCGGCCGGTGGCGCACCTGGGGATCAGATCGCCACTCCTGCTCCCCGAGGAGCGGGTGTCTCGAACGACGGGAGCGTCACGCCCGCTTCGCGCGGATCGCCTCGAAGACCGACGGGTCGACGAGGGTCGAGGTGTCGCCGAGCTCGCGGCCCTCGGCGACGTCCTTGAGCAGGCGGCGCATGATCTTGCCCGACCGCGTCTTGGGCAGCTCGGGCACGACGTTGATCTCCCGCGGCTTGGCGATGGGGGAGATCTCGACGGCCACCTGCTCACGCAGTTCGGCGATCAACTGGTCACCGGTGTTCTCGACGCCCTCGCGCAGGATGACGAACGCGACGATGCCCTGGCCGGTGGTCTCGTCGGCGGCACCGATGACCGCCGCCTCGGCGACGCCGGAGTGACCGACGAGCGCGGACTCGACCTCGGCGGTGGAGATGCGGTGGCCCGACACGTTCATGACGTCGTCGACGCGGCCGAGGACCCACAGCGCGCCGTCCTCGTCATAGCGGGCGCCGTCACCGGCGAAGTACCAGCCCTGGTCGGCGAAGCGTGACCAGTAGGTCTCGCGGTAGCGTTCCTCGTCACCCCAGATGCCGCGCAGCATCGACGGCCACGGCTGGTCGAGCACGAGGTAACCCTGCTCGCCGGCGCCGACCGGGTTGCCCTCGTCGTCGACGATCTTGGCGCTGATGCCGGGCAGCGGGCGCATGGCCGAGCCGGGCTTGGCCGCGGTGACGCCGGGCAGCGGCGAGATCATGATCGCGCCGGTCTCGGTCTGCCACCAGGTGTCGACGATCGGCGCCGTGCCGCCGCCGATGACCTCGCGGAACCACTTCCACGCCTCGGGGTTGATCGGCTCGCCCACGCTGCCGAGCAGGCGGATCGACGAGAGATCGTGCGCCTCGGGGATCTGCTGGCCCCACTTCATGAAGGTGCGGATCAGCGTCGGCGCGATGTAGTAGATGGTGACGCCGTACTTCTCGATGATCTCGAAGTGGCGGTGCTCGTTCGGCGTGTTCGGGGTGCCCTCGTAGACCACCTCGGTGGCGCCGTTGGAGAGCGGGCCGTAGACGAGGTAGGAGTGCCCGGTCACCCAGCCGATGTCGGCGCCGCACCAGTAGACGTCACGGCCTTCCTTGTGGTCGAAGACGTAGTGGAAGGTGTAGCTGACCTGGGTGAGGTAACCGCCGGAGGAGTGGACGATGCCCTTGGGCTTGCCGGTGGTGCCCGAGGTGTAGAGCAGGAAGAGTGGGTGTTCGGCGTCGAACGCCTCCGGCTCGTGCGTGTCGGGCTGCTTGTCGACGGTGTCCTCCCACCAGACGTCGCGGCCCTCGACCCAGTTCAGGTCCGGGTCGTGATCGGTGCGACGCACCACGAGGACCTTCTCGACCGATTTCGCGGCGTCGTCCCCGCTGCCGAGGGCCTCGTCGACGTTGGCCTTCAGGGGGGCCGGCTTGCCACGCCGGAACTGGCCGTCGGTGGTGATGACGAGCTTGGCCTCGGCGTCGTCGACGCGCGAGCGCAGCGCGCCGCTCGAGAAGCCGGCGAAGACCACCGAGTGGGTCAGGCCCAGGCGGGCGCACGCGAGCATCGAGATCAGGGCCTCGGGGACCATCGGCATGTAGATCGCGACGCGGTCGCCGGCCTTCAGGCCGATCGAGGTGAAGTAGTTCGCGGCCTTGCAGACCTCGGCCAGCAGTTGGCTGTAGGTGATGTCGCGGGAGTCGCCTGGCTCGCCGACCCAGTGGATGGCGACGCGATCGCCCTTGCCGGCGGCGACGTGCCGGTCGACGCAGTTGACCGCGACGTTCAGCTTGCCGCCGACGAACCACTTCGCGAACGGGGCGTTCGACCAGTCGAGTACGTCTTTGAAATCGGTGTCCCAGTCGAGGCGTCGCGCCTGCTCGGCCCAGAACCCGAGCCGGTCCTGCTCGGCCCGGTCGTACAACTCGGCAGTGCCGTTGGCCTGCGCGGCGAATTCCGCGGACGGGGGATAGGCCTGAACAGTGGTTGAAGACATCAGTCGTATGAGCCTTTCGCTGTCGACGGCGGGTCCACTCCACACTAAAGGTGACCCAGCCTGATGACGGATCGCTGCTGTGAGCGTAGTCACGCCACGTTGCAACCGGGTACCGCAGGTCTGGGGAGTGAGTCCGATTCGCGACGAACGGTATCCCCGGCTCGATGAGCGGTGCGCGTGGACCCCTTCGCGCGGGCGGGAGGCCGGATCGGGCCGGTCGTCCGACAGAGCGGCGAAGATTTTCGAAATGCTGCCTAACAATAGGTCGAGGGGAGGCCGACGCGGGAGGTCGCCGCGGGCCGGACGTCCGGTCGCAACTATCGTCGGGTCGTGACCACTGATCCCCTGGCCCCGCTGCTGGACCTGCCCGGTGTCGCCGACGCCGCCGATCGCGCGCGCGACGCGCTGTCGGCCGTGCATCGCCATCCCGTCAACCTCCGCGGATGGGACAAGACTGCCACCGAGGCGTCGTGGCGGGCAGGGCGTTCATCGGCCGCGATCGACGGAGGGAGTGTCGAGCTTCGCCGTGACGGCGATTTCGACGACCCGATCCTGGCCGGTGCGATGCGCGTGTCCCAGGCGCTTGACGGTGAGTCGCTCGAGACCTTGACCCGGGTGGTCAGGCGGGCGCCGGCACAGGCGCTGGCCCGGCTGCACACGCTCGCGGCCGCCGACCTGGTCGACGATCCCGAGGAGCTGGGGCGTCCCCGCGCCGAGACGGATGTCGCTCAGCGTCTCGACCTGTTGGGGCAGTTGGTGACCGGTGCGACCTCGGTGCCGGCGCCGGTGCTGACGGCGGTCGTGCACGGCGAACTGATCGCGCTGGCGCCGTTCGCGTCGGCCAACGGCGTGGTGGCGCGCGGCATGGCGCGGCTGGTGTCCGCGGCGACCGGGCTCGATCCGCACTGCCTCGGGGTCCCGGAGGTCACCTGGTTCAAGCGCGTGGTCGACTACCGGCGGCTCTCCGAGGAGTTCGCCGCCGGCACTCCGGACGGACTCCGGGACTGGTTGATCTTCTGCTGCGAGGCGCTCGAAGCGGGTGCGGCGGAAGCGAAGTCGATCGCAGACGCGGCCCGGAAATGACAATTCCGGGGTCGGTGGTACGACCCCGGAACGCACTGCGGGCGGCCTCCCTGTCGTTCCCGACGAGGTTGCCGCCCGCGTAGCACGGGCTCAAGTTACCAAGCGTGCTTGGTGGGTTGTGGTCACCGCCTCGGCGAGGGATCGCGAGTCAGGGCCCGTACCGTCCACGTGCTGCCATCTCTCGGGCCGGTCGCCCCGGGCTCTTGCCGACGGGACGAGGCTGTGGCGCATCCAGTGTGGCGGTCGTGTCTCCTGGCCGCGATGTCGCAGGCGCACAACACTTTTGCCCTTATGCGGCGTGCTCCGCGTGGGTGCTTGCCGCCCGTGCTGGGAAGTGCTCGGAGCGGGGGCTCGGTCCTTCTCTTCCGGATCGGGCTTGGCCTTCCGAACTTCCGTACCACTGTTGTACACCGTGATCGCGGTCACATCAAGCAATCGGCGTCCAAATGTTGATTGATGTGATCTTCGGGCCTGAAATCGCTGTACGGCACGGCGTTTGGGTTTCGGGGTCGGTGTGTCCGCCCGATTCTCGGGTCCGAACCGGGCGTTTCGTCGGATCGAGCGTCCGCATTCCCGCCGGTTCGGCGGCGGCCGGCGTGGGTTGGGGTGGTGCGCGTGGCGTCGACCTCGACGCACCCACTGGAGGCCGGTGCGAATCGACGGGTCGCCGGGCGTCCGGCGGCCGAAGGCGGGTGTTCACCAACCGCAATTATGATCAATAAATCGAATTCACGGCACGTTTCCCAATCCGGTACCGCGTCATCGGGAGATCAGAACGAACATTTGCGAAAAGCGATTGTTGTACTTGCAAAGAATCCGTAAGCGTGTGTATAGTTGTCAGCACCGGTTCTGATACCGGCGCCTTTCAGCCCGACCCCCCGGGGCTGAAACGCGACAACCCCGGCCTCCTCCCCCCCTGGCCGGGGTTGTCTTCTTTCTACGGTCAGTTCTAGCCGGGCTCCCCGGCGACGCCGAATCAATGTCCACAAAGGATCGTCGAGCGAAGCATTCCATCCACACCTTCGGTCGTCGACGTCCACACGTCCCCGATCCGGGTGAACATCGTCGACATGCACGACGATCAGCCAGTTCCCGACCTGCTCGTCCTCGTCGGTCCCGATCTGCACGACGATGTCGCGCGGTGTGCTGCGGCCGCCGGATACCGTGTCCGGTCCGCGCGCGCCGACGACTGTCGACGTGAGTGGCTGACGGCCCGGGCCGTCGTCGCCGACCCCGCGGCGGTCGCGGTGCTCGCCCGGGTCCACCCGCCGCGTCGGGACGGCTTCATCCTGGTCACCGTCGGCGATCCCGGTGCCGGCACCTGGCGTCTGGCGATCGACCTCGGCGCCGCCGACACGGTGACGCTCCCCGCCGACGAGAATCTTCTGGTCAGAGCATTGACCGACCTCCGCGTACCGCGCCGCCACCCGGCCGGCGTCGTCGCCGTCATCGGGGCGCACGGCGGTGCCGGGGCGTCCACCCTCGCCGCAGCCGTCGCCTTGGCCGGGGCCGGGCGGGGAGCGCCCACCCTCCTGCTCGACCTCGACGACGTCGCGCCGGGCGCAGACCTGCTCCTCGGTGTCGAACAGCGCCCCGGACTCCGCTGGCAGGACCTGTCCCTGGACGGCGGTGCCGTCGGGGGCACCGCCCTGCACCGGGCGCTGCCTCGTGCTGCCGACGACCTCGCCGTCCTCACCTCCGAACGGGTGCCGTCCCGCGGGCTGTCCCCGGAGGCGGTCACCGCGGTCATCGACGCCGGCCGGGCCAATGGGGACCTCGTCGTCATCGACCTGCCCCGGTCCGACTCGCCTGTCGTCCGGGTGGCGACGTCGTGGGCCGATCTCGTCGTCCTGCTCACGACGCCGACGGTCGGCGGGTGCTCGGCCGCACGGCGGGTGCGCAGCCGACTCCTCGGGCACGACGCCGCGGTCGAACTCGTCGTCCGGGGACCCTCGCCCGGTGGCCTGGGTCCCGCGCAGGTGGCCGCGGCCGTCGGGCTGCCGCTTCTCGCCGCCTATCGTCCCGATCCGCGTCTCCCGATGCGACTCGAGAGCGGACCACTGCGAATCGGTCCGCGGAGCCCGCTCGGCCGGGCCGCGTGGGCGGTCCGGTCCCGGGTGACCGGCGAGCGGAGAGCGGCGTGACCCCCGGGCGGGTGCAGCCGGACGACGAACTGCTCGACCGGGTACGCGCCCGGCTCGCCGCCGAGTCGGCCGATCCCGGCCCGGCGGTCATCGCCGAGGCCATCCGCGCCGAGGCCGGGGGAGTGCTCGGCGACACCGACCTGCTCGCCGCGTTGCGCTTCCTACAGACCGAGCTCACCGGCGCGGGCAAACTCGAACCCCTTCTGGCCGAGCCCGACATCGCCGACATCCTCGTCTGCGGTCCCGATGCCGTGTGGGTCGATCGCGGTCACGGCCTGGAGCCGACGACGATCCGCTTCCCCGATGAGGCCTCGGTCCGCCGACTCGCCACGCGTCTCGCGCTCGGCTCGGGCCGGCGCCTCGACGACGCGCAGCCCTGGGTCGACGGCCGGTTGTCGAACGTCGGGCGGCGCGGATACACGGTGCGTCTGCACGCGATCATCCCACCGCTCGCCACGGATGGTACGTGCATCTCCCTGCGTGTGTTGCGTTCGGCGACAAAGGATCTCGACGCTCTGATCGCGAGCGGAACCATCCCCGGTGAGGTGGTCACCATGATCCGCGACATCCTGCGGCATCGGCTGGCCTTCCTGGTCGTCGGCGGGACGGGCTCGGGCAAGACGACGCTGTTGAACGCGCTGATCGGCGCGATGGACCCGCGCGAACGGGTGCTGTGCGTGGAGGACGCGCTCGAGCTCGCACCCGGACATCCGCACGTCGTGCGGCTGGTGGCACGTGCGGCGAACGTCGAGGGCGTCGGCGACGTCGGGGTGCGCGTCCTGGTCCGGCAGGCCCTCCGGATGCGTCCGGACCGGATCATCGTCGGCGAGGTCCGTGGCGGCGAGGTCATCGATCTGCTCACCGCACTCAACACCGGACACGATGGGAGCGCGGGCACGGTACACGCCAACTCGACCGCAGAGGTCCCGGCACGCATGGAAGCCCTTGCCGCGTTGGGCGGTATGGGCCGGGATGCGCTTCACAGCCAACTCGGCGCGGCGCTGCAGGTCGTGCTCGGCGTGGCTCGTGGGGCCGCTGGGACGCGCGGCCTGACGGAGATCGGGGTGGTTCGCCGGGACGCCGACGGACGCGTCGAGATCATCCCGATCTGGATGCGCGACAAGGGCTTCACCCCTCATCGGTACCTCTTCGACGAGATGGTCGCCGCACGTGACCCCGAGGTGCGGGTGGGGATCGCATGACCACGGGGGTTCCGCCGGCGGTCCCGATGCTGGCAGCGTTGGGTGTGGCGGTGCTGTTGTGGTCGCCGCCGAGGGCGGTGGACCGGGTACGGGGTCTGTTCGTCGAGAGGGTGGGACATCGATCGATCGACCCGGCCGGTGTCATCGTCGTCGTGGTCCCGGGACTTGCGCTGTCGGTCGGGGGCGTGGGGCTCGCGCTCGCGAGTGGGATCGTGGTCGCCGTCGTCGTGTGGCTTCGCCGACGACGGGCATCGGAGCGTCGTTTCGAACGGCGACTCGACGATCTGCTGATGGCGCTGTCGTTGATGATCGCGGAGATGTCCGTCGGCACCCCACCGGTCCACGCGTGCGGGGTCGCGGCCCTCGAGCTGCGGCGTAGGGAGACCGGTGGTGACGGCTCCGAGATCGCCGACGGGCTCGAGGCGATGGCATCCCGGGCGTCGCTCGGCGGTGCCGCGATCGAGGTGATGGGTCCCGGAGAGGGCCCGGACCGGTCGGGCGGCTCGGATGTGGCGTCGTGGCGCCGCATCGGGATCGCCTGGCAGACCGCGGAGCAGTACGGACTGCCGATGGTCGACATGCTGACGGCCCTCCGGTCGGATCTCTCCGCACGGAGGGGCTTCGTGGACCGCACCCGGGCCGGGCTCTCCGGTCCGCGCGCCACCGCAATGGTCCTCGCCGGACTACCGCTGCTGGGCATCGCGCTGGGGCAGGCCACGGGGGCCGGACCGCTCCAGGTCCTGTTGGGTGGCGGGTTCGGCGGGCTGCTGCTGGTCATCGGCACCGCGCTGGCGGCAGCCGGGGTGGTGTGGTCGGAGCGGATCACGGGCAAGGTGCTGACGCGTTGACGACGGCCATCGTGGCGGCCCTCGCCGGGATCGCGTTGTGGGTCTGGCCCGAGCCCCGCTGGCACCTGTACCGCGTCGTCGACCCGCCGCCCGGCCCCGACCGCTCCCCGCGATGGCTCGGTGCGGGGCCGCCGAAGGCCGATCCGTTCGCGGTCGCCGCGGCCTTCGACCTGTTCGCCGTCTGCCTGCGCGCCGGTCTACCGGTGGTAGTGGCGGCATCGGTGGTGGCGGCGCGCGCACCGATACCGCTCGCCGGACCCCTGGGGCGGGTCGCCGAGTTGTTGCAGCTCGGCGCCGACCCCGATGCCGCGTGGTCGGCGCTGGAGGATGACGCGCCGTCGGCAGGGGACCATCTCGATGAGCTCGCGGCCCTGGCCCGGCGCTCGGCCCGGGCCGGTTCGTCACTGGCCGGGGGACTGGCGGAACTGGCCGAAGATGTTCGCCGACGGGCCCACGACGATGCACTCGCCGCGGCCGAACGCGCCGGTGTCGCCATCAGCGGTCCGTTGGGCCTGTGCTTCCTGCCGGCGTTTCTCTGCCTCGGGATCGTGCCGGTGGTCGTGGGTCTGGCCTCCACCGTTCTCGGTTCGTTCTGAGGCGTCGGTTGCCGGACCGCAGCGGTGGCGGCGGTCCGAGCTCGTCAGACAAATCGTTGGATCCGATCGGCGCTTGGATGCGTCCAAGTATGTGCACCGATTCGGTGTCCCCATCCGGACAACCCACTCGACTCACAGGAGGTCTCGTGACACATCATGCTTCTCGCATCCTCGACCAGGTCGGCGCGCACGTCACCCGACTCGTCACCGACGAGGACGGCATGTCGACGGCCGAATACGCCATCGGCACGATTGCGGCCGCGGCATTCGGAGCCATCCTCTATACGGTGGTCACCGGGGATGACATAGTGAGTGCGTTGACCGGGATCATCGCGAAGGCACTCAGTACCTCGGTCGGATGATGCTGTTGCGTGGCTGTCGATCTCGACTCTCGCATCTGGCCCGCGACGAGTCCGGGATGGTGTCGGTCGAGGCGGCGTATGCGATCGCTGCGATCCTCGTCGCGGTGTTGCTGGCGGTCGGCGCGATCTCCGGTGTGACGGCGCAGATCCGGTGTACCGACGCCGCGCGCGAGGCCGCGCGGTTGACTGCGGCCGGTGACGACTCGGCACGTGAGATCGCGAAGGGTCTGGCTGGTGACGGGGCGGTGGTCGACATTTCGGAAGAGGGCGAGCGGGTGATCGTTCACGTTCGGACGTCGGCGGCGCTCATGCCGGGGCTGACCCTGTCGGCACGTGCCGTGGCAGTGAGAGAACCGCGCGGTGAGGATCAGGTCGTGTTCGCGCCGGGGGTCGAACCGTGAGGTCCATCCGCGGTCCTGCCGCCGACGAGGACGGAAACGCGACGGTGCTGGGCGCGTTCGTGATCGCGGCGCTCGCGGCGGTTCTCGTCCTGGTGATCTACGTCGGTGCAGCCGTTCTTGCCCGCCATCGAGCGCAGTCGGCAGCCGATCTGGCTGCACTGGCGGCTGCCGTGGACCACGTCGGAGGAGGTGCCGATCCCTGTGGCCAGGCGCGTTCGCTGGCACGGGTACAACGTCCGCGGGTCGAGATCGTTGCGTGCCGCATCGACGGGGCCGACGTCGTGGTGTCGGTGCGGTTGTCAGTCGAACTCGGTGGTTTCGGGACCGGTGGAGCGATCGCAGTCGCACGAGCGGGGCCGGTCGAGTGACGCGGCCAAAGGACCCGGGCGTAGGTCGCGGACCATTGGGTTCCAGCCGGTTTGAAATCCCGCTCAGGGGGGCAGCATCATGAACGCGCCATCCAGTATCACAAATACGATGCTGGCTGTGATTGTCGGGGGACATGGTGAGAGTTGTCGCTGGTCGCATCGTCGCTGCCCGTGCGACGGTGTTCGGGATTGTGCTCGCTGCGGTGACCGGCGGTATCGCCAAGAATGTCGTTGCCGCACATGCGGCTCGACGCCGCCGGCGTCGAAGTACGACACACTGGTCACCGACGACGGCTGGAAGCTGAAGCTGCGGGCCAGCGAGCTAGTCGTCAATCCGATGAGCAACATCGCCAACAGCTTCGCCTCGCGTGAGTGGCACCGTTCGGCAGGTGTTTCGGCCCGCGCAGGCGCCGCGGCGAACACGGCGAGCACGAGCGATGGATCTCCGCCCGCGTCGGTGCGCGGATCAGCCCGGCCTCGGGCCAAACTCCCCGCCAGCCGGTGAACTCCGTTGTGCTGGAACGGTTCTTGGTGCTCGGTTGCCAGGTCGATGTGTCCGGCGGTGCGTCAATCGGATTCGGTTCCTCGATCGGTGCGAACGCGAACGTGACGATCAGCGGTGTCCCGGGTCTGACGGGGTTTCGCGGGAAGTGCCCTGGTGGGCGCACGCGGATGCGGAGGAGCACGGTTGGGGGAAAGCCGCGGCAACCAACATCGGTGGTGCCGCCATCGGAACCGAGGCCGGGATGGGGGCGGCGGCGTTGACGGGTATGGCCATCGATACCGCCGTTCCCGGCGTGAGAACGGCGGTCGGCTTGGGCGTCGGGGCAGTCGTCGGCCACTTCGCGACAGCCGGCCTGCTGCGTCTCTGGTAGCGGTGTGGCGGTTCATCCGGTGAAAAGGTTGATATGAATTTGATTGAGCGCTATCGCGTCTCGCACAGGTACAACAAGTGGTTCCTGGTCGCGCTCGAAGTGGCACTCGTGCTGAGCATGCCGCTGTCGATTGCGCTGTGCGTGACGGTACCGGGCGAGGGACCGGTGGAACGGGTCATCTTCTGCTCGCTGTATCTGATGATCCCGGTGGCCATCTACGCCGTCGTCTCCGCTCACTCGCAGTTTCTGGTGCCGCGATTCGCGCGCCTGGACGTGGTGCGCGCCGACGGGTGGATATCGTTCATCTCCCCGCGGACGCGATGGATCCTGCTCATCGGTCCATGGATCGTGATCATGGCCGACTTCTTCGCGCTTGCTCTCGCGCGGCCGGAGTACATCGATCGATTCGGCGAGGGTCCGTGGCCGGCGCGTATCGGCGCCGGCGCAATTCTCGCTGTGCTGTTGCTGTTTGTACGCAGTCGGACAACGCTCGATGTTCGCCGGGGCGTCGTCGAGGGGCAATCGGCATGGGGGCCGATGGTTGCGACGTTCAGGACCGAGCGGGTCACCGCCATTCAAGTCGGCGGGAAGCTCGGCGTCACGGGCGATTCGCATATCGACCGGCGGTGGTTCGGCGGTAAGCCGCGCCGCAGCAATTCCTTTCACCCGAGGATCGATCTCGTTGTTCTGAACAATGCGTATGCGCCGTTGACTGTGGACGAGTTGTCGGCGGTCGCCGGCGTGCAGGTCACGGTGAGTGGGGAGAGGAAATAGAGGGGGAGAACAGACAACCCGTACCGGTGATCACCGCGGTCCGGGCTGCAGGCGGCGAAGTGCGGTGTGGAGCCTGGACGCATCAGAGTTGCTGAATCCAGTTCAGTGCTGGGGCCTTCTGCCGGGTTGGACTCCGGTGCAGAGTCCGGCCCCGCGGCGTGCGATCACGGTCGCCTCACCCGGCGACACCGTGAGGGGATTCGCGCCGAATGCGACATGTCTGGCCTGGGATGTCGAGGGTGTCGCGAACCCGTCTGACTTGCTCCACAAATCAGGCGATCACGTCGAATCACCCGGGGCGCGCTCGGTCAAGACGACCGCGTTCACCATCCCCGGACCAGCCGGCATCACCGTCCGTCAGTTCGCGACACTGCTGAACTCAGAGGAACACGGCAGGTCGAGATCTTCACTCGCATCGAGATCGGAGCCACATCGGGCAGGCGCGGTGTGCGCAGGATGTTTCAGCGGACGAGTTCTTGTCCGATCACCCCCGACGTCGAGCACCCCGGGCTGCCGGACCTGCCCGACTCGGCCTTTGTCGGTGACTGACCGGCACCACGAACACCGCAAACGAGAGGGAGTTTCGCCGTGACCCTCGCTGTCGAACACCGCGGCGCGCATCGCGCTGCCGAACCCGCACAACCGAAACCGCCGAAGCATACCGAAACCCGCACATGGGTTCTGTTCGCGCTCGGATGCGTCCTGCTGGTACTGATCGCCACGAACCTCACGCACTTGTCGGAGCGGGCGGTTCGGTGGGGCAGATCCCGGTCTTCCTTGCCTTCGTCCTGCTCATTTCGCTGGCGGGCCGGTGGTTCTGGGCCGGCCGCGACGCCATCATCGGCCGTCTCCGAAGTGGTGACGGACAGGGCTAACCCCTGTTGTCGTCGTCGACCACGATCTCCTTCGGGTACACCCGCACCGATTGCATAGGCGCAAACCACAATTGGTGAAAGTGAACATTCACGTCGCCCCGGTACGCCAGCTCGAAGGTCTCGGTGCCGGTGTTCAGCGGGATCAGCGGTCGCACCGCCCGGACGAACGACGACCAGTGGATGAGCTCGCCCTCGGTGAGGAATCCTCCTGCGGCGGCCCAGGTTTCGCCGGACTGCGCATCGGACGCGGCCAGGTAGACCTCACCGAGCGCCGGGGTGATTCGCGGGCCGATCATCGCCGACTGCAGATACCACTGGGCGGTCGTCACCACGGACGTGAAACCCCCGGACCGGGCGGCGCACCAGCCGTAGTGGAGGTCGAGGGCGTCGAGCGCCTCCTCCTCGGAGAAGAACACATCGCGTTCGCCGATCGAGGAGGGCAGGTTGTCTGTGTTCTGGGTCGGGCGCGCGAGCAGGAAGAAGGCGCGTGACGGCCGGGTCACCAGCCGCTGGATGCCGACCCCATGGTCGGGTGCCTCATCATGCATGAGCCAAGTATTGCCGAGATATCAGATCGAGGACGGTTACCGCGCCATCTTTGTCCAACGGATCATTCCCGTTGCCACACTTCGGACTCTGTACGCACGACGGGCACCCGCTCTCGCAGCCGCAGCTCGCGACCGCGTCCCGGGTGGCATCGATCCAGGTGAGGAACGCCGCATGCCCGCGCTCGGCGAAGCCCGCCCCACCCATGTAGCCGTCGTAGACGAACACGGTCGGCAGTCCGGTGTCGGGATGCAGATCGGTCGACACGCCGCCGATGTCCCAGCGGTCGCAGGTCGCGACGAGCGGCAGCAGTCCGATCGCCGCGTGCTCGGCGGCGTGCAACGAGCCCGGCAGGCGCGCCTCGTCGACCCCGGCGTCGGCGAGGACCTCCGGTGTCAGCGTGTACATGACGGCGCGCGTGTGCAGGATCTGTTCGGGCATGTCGAGTTCGACCGCGTCGAGCACCTCGCCGGTCCGCAGGGTGCGCAGATAGCCGACCACCTGGTGCGTCACGTCGACCTCGACGAACGCCACCGTCAACGGGCCGAAGGTCTCGCTGGAGATGACCGAGGTGATCGAGATGTCGGTGGTCTCTCGTGCCGACGTCGTCCAGTCCGGATCCTCCGGGTGTGCCAGGGCCAGACCGTCGTCGAGGTCGAGTTCGTCGACGAGGTAGGTCTCGCCCTGGTGGATGTGGACGGCGCCGGGATGCACCGTCGACATCGCCCGCCCGGTGTCGACGGTGCCGAGCACCTGCGACGTCGTCGTGTCCACGATGAGGACCTGGCCGCCGATGCCGCCGCGGATGTCGACCTCCGCATGCGGTTCGACGCCGGCGGCGACATACCAACCCGCTTTCCTCTTGCGTAGCAAACCATCTGCGGCGAGGGCCGCGGCGACGCTGCGGGCCTCCCACGCATCGATCTCGGCGTCGGTCAGCGGCCTCTCCGCGGCCGCGCACAGCAGGTGCGGACCGAGGATGTAGGGGTTCGAGGGGTCGGTGACCGTGGCCTCCACCGGCTTGTCGAGGAGTGCGGCCGGATGGTGCACGAGGTACGTGTCGAGCGGGTCGTCGCGGGCCACGAGCACGACCAGGGAATCGCCGGACTCGCGCTGACGCCCTGCGCGTCCGGCCTGCTGCCAGAACGATGCGACCGTGCCCGGGTAGCCGCTGACGATGACCGCGTCCAGGCCGCTGATGTCGACGCCCAGCTCGAGGGCGTTGGTCGTCGCGACCCCGAGCAGTTCGCCGTCGTTGATCGCCTGTTCGAGCTTGCGCCGGTCGTCGGCGAGGTATCCGGCCCGGTACGCCGCCACCCGTGAGACGAGATCCGGAGCACTGTCCTGCAACAGGTTTCGCGCGGTCAGGGCGGTGAGCTCGACGCCGCGGCGGCTTCGTGCGAAGCACAGCGTCCGCGCGCCTTCGACCACGAAATCGGCCAGCAGCCTGGCGGATTCGGCCCCTGCGGAGCGTCGGACCGGGGCGCCGTTCTCGCCCGTCACCGCCGGCAGGAAGTCGGGTTCCCACAGCGCGACGGTGCGTTCCCCGCGCGGCGAGGCGTCCTCGGTCACCGCGACCGCGGGTTCACCGATCAAGCGGCTCAACGCTTCCGCCGGCTGCGCGACCGTCGCACTCGCTCCGATGACGACCGGATCGGCACCCGTCGCACGCGCGATGCGCAACAACCTGCGCAGCACCAGCGCGGTGTGCGATCCGAAGACGCCGCGGTAGTGGTGGCACTCGTCGATGACGATGTAGCGGAGGTTGCGGAAGAACTGCCGCCATTTCGCGTGGTGCGACAGGATGCCGATGTGCAGCATGTCGGGGTTGGTGAAGATCCACCGGGAGTGCATGCGCGCCCACTGCCGGATCTCCGGGTCCGTGTCGCCGTCGTAGGCGCACGGCTGCAGGTGCCCGAATTCGGGGCGCCCGGAGATGACCGCCGACACCGCGCGGATCTGGTCGGCGCCCAGAGCTTTCGTCGGGGCGAGGTACAGCGCCGTCGCGTTCTTCTCGGTCAACAGGGTGGACAGGATCGGCAACTGGTAGGCCAACGACTTGCCGGATGCGGTGCCGGTGCAGATCGCGACGTGCCGGCCCGCGAACGCCTCGTCGGCGGCCTGTGCCTGATGGGTCCAGACCCGCTCGATCCCGTTGTCCGAGTACGCCTCGCGGAGGGGCTCGGGAACCCATTCCGGCCACTGCGCGAAAGCCTCACGGCGCGATGGGATTACCGTGAGGTGAGTCAGAGGGGATGCCTCGGGATCGGTGCCCGCGAGGGATCGCGCGAGGAGGTCTGTCCCGAATGTGGAGTACTGCATTTTATTGATCGAAACTCTTCAAAGTGGTGCCGACGCCTAGGGTCTGGGCCGCTCGGATGTTACCGACGGGTGTCATCGGTCTGAAGTTTGGCGAGGTTTTTTACTCAGGTTGGTTGGTGCGACTATCGCAACGGGTCGGAACGTGATTGACTGTTTTCGGCCGCAGCTTTCGCAACCCACCGGCGGTGGGCGAACAGCGTGTTGCAGCCGTGGTACTGAGGCTAGTTTGGCGGATCGACGCAGATCTTCGCGGGGCTCTTTGAGGTATGGCGGTCAACCGGCCACGACGTGGTGACCCACCTCGTCGCGACAGTTGATATGTAAAGGATTGCAAGACATGGCACAGGGAACTGTGAAGTGGTTCAACGCGGAAAAGGGCTTCGGCTTCATCGCACCGGATGAGGGTTCCGACGACGTGTTCGTCCACTATTCCGAGATCCAGGGATCCGGTTTCCGTACCCTCGAGGAGAACCAGCGGGTGGAGTTCGAGGTCGGGCAGGGCACCAAGGGCCCGCAGGCCACCGGCGTCCGCGCCGTCTAGAGACCACCCGAGCGGCTGCGAGACGCAGCCGGCCGACATCCACTCCCGTCCCGAACCGTCGAGGCGGGAGTGGTTTGTCTCCGCTCGTCCGTCGCCGAGCGGGACCCCGGCGCGAACCGCCGGGGCCAAAGACCGGTTTGGGTGACGGTGAGGCCCTAACCTCGACCTGTGGGCCAGTTGTCGTTCTTCTCCGCCGAGACCGAGCAGCCTGCGTACTCCGATCTCGAGGGTCTGCTGGCCGCCCACGGTCAAGCGGTCCGGTCCGAGTCCGGTACGCGGGTCTCGATCGTGGTCGCCGACCGCTGGCGCGCCGAGCAGATCGTCGACGAGATGCGTGCCGCCGCCCTCGACGCGGACGTCACGACCTCCGACGAGGGCACCCCGCTGGCCCGTACGTCCCCGACCCATGCGCTCGACGCGCTGCACGCCGCCTGGTCGGCCGGCGCGGTCAAGGCGATGCCGTCCGGTTGGGTGCCGTCGTACCGTGCGCTGCGGCTGTGGGTGATCGCGTCGGGGCACTTCGACGAGGGGCGCTATGAACTCGGACTCGACCCGCACGCTCCCGAAACCCACGCCGACCTGGCCACCGCCCTCATGCGTGCCGGTATCGCTCCCACGCTCGTGGGCACCCGCGGGAACTCCCCCGCGTTGCGCATCTCCGGCCATCGTCGTCTCGCGCGGCTCCATGAATATGTGGGCGCTCCGCCGTGTCCGGAGGCCGTTGCGGACTGGCCACCTGCGGAATTGCATTGATTGAATCTTCTTTACACCTCTGACCTGCGGTTACGGCCAATAGCATGTCCGAATCGGGGTCCCTTCGACGACCCGCCGCGGAATTCAGATGTGCACACGGCGCTATACATAAGGTACAAAGCGATCCAACACACCTGAACTCCAACGCAGGACGTTTCACCCAAGTCAAACGAAGGACGCCCCGGTGGCCGAGACCAGCACCGCATCCCGCTCTAGTGGGGGAATCAGACGACTCGTGATCGTCGAGTCCCCGACCAAGGCGCGCAAGATCGCCGGTTACCTGGGCCCCGACTATGTCGTCGAGTCCTCCCGCGGTCACATCCGCGACCTGCCGCGCGGCGCCGCCGACGTGCCCGCCAAGTACAAGGGGCAGCCCTGGGCGCGCCTGGGGGTGAACGTCGACGACAACTTCGAACCGCTATACGTGGTCAGCCCGGACAAGAAGTCCACGGTCAGCGAGCTGAAGTCGCTGCTGAAGGACGTCGACGAGCTCTACCTCGCCACGGACGGTGACCGCGAGGGAGAGGCCATCGCCTGGCACCTCCTCGAGACGCTCAAGCCGAAGATCCCGGTCAAGCGGATGGTGTTCCACGAGATCACCGAGCCCGCGATCCGGGCCGCCGCCGAGAACCCCCGCGACCTCGACACCGACCTGGTCGACGCGCAGGAGACCCGCCGCATCCTCGACCGCCTCTACGGCTACGAGGTGTCGCCGGTGCTGTGGAAGAAGGTCATGCCGAAGCTGTCGGCCGGCCGCGTGCAGTCCGTCGCGACCCGCATCATCGTCGAGCGGGAGCGCGAGCGCATGGCGTTCGTCTCCGCCGAGTACTGGGACATCGCCGCGACCATGGACGCCGGCGCCGACGCCAGCCCGCAGACCTTCAAGGCGCGCCTGGTCAACGTCGACGACAACCGCGTCGCCACCGGACGTGACTTCGAGGCCAACGGCCGGCTGAAGAAGTCCGATGGCGTCGTCGTCCTCGACGCCGATCGTGCCGAGCGGCTGGCCGCGGGCCTGCGTGGGGCGAACATGACCGTGACCTCGGTCGAGGAGAAGCCCTACACCCGCCGCCCGTACGCGCCGTTCATGACCTCGACGCTGCAGCAGGAGGCCGGTCGCAAGCTGCGGTTCACCTCCGACCGCACCATGCGCATCGCGCAGCGGCTGTACGAGAACGGCTACATCACCTACATGCGTACCGACTCGACGAGCCTGAGCGAGACGGCGATCGCCGCCGCCCGCGCACAGGCCCGTGAGCTGTACGGACCGGACTTCGTCCATCCGACGCCGCGGCAGTACACCCGCAAGGTGAAGAACGCACAGGAGGCGCACGAGGCGATCCGTCCCGCCGGCGAGACCTTCCGCACCCCCGGTCAGGTCGCCGGACAGCTCGACACCGACGAGTTCCGGCTCTACGAGCTCATCTGGCAGCGCACCGTCGCCTCGCAGATGGCCGACGCCAAGGGCACCACGCTGAGCCTGCGCATCGCGGGCACCTCGTCGACCGGTGAGCGCGCCACCTTCGCCGCGTCCGGTCGCACCATCACCTTCCCCGGCTTCCTGTCGGCCTACGTCGAGACCGTCGACGAGCTCGCCGGCGGCCAGGCCGACGATGCGGAGAACCGCCTCCCGCAGCTGGTCGAGGGCCAGTCGCTGACCGCGACCGACCTGACCGCCGAGCAGCACGCGACCAACCCGCCGCCGCGCTTCACCGAGGCCTCGCTGGTCAAGGTGCTCGAGGAACTGGGCATCGGCCGCCCCTCGACCTACGCCTCGATCATCGGCACCATCCAGGACCGCGGCTACGTGGTCAAGAAGGGCAACGCCCTCGTCCCGTCGTGGATCGCGTTCGCGGTGGTCGGGCTGATGGAGGCCTATTTCGAGAGCCTCGTCGACTACGACTTCACCGCGACGCTGGAAGACGACCTCGACCGCATCGCGACCGGCAACGAGGACCGTACCCGCTGGCTGTCGGAGTTCTACTTCGGTGAGGAACCCGGCACCAACGGAGACGGCAAGTCCGCGCACTCCGAGATCGCCAAGTACGGCGGCCTCAAGAAGCTCGTCGGCGTCAACCTCGAGGAGATCGACGCCCGACAGGTCAACTCGATCAAACTCTTCGACGATTCCGAGGGGCGCCCGGTCTACGTGCGCGTCGGCCGCTTCGGCCCGTACCTCGAGCGCGACCTGAACGCGGGCAAGCAGGGTGACGACGTCGAACCCGATCTCCAGCGCGCCAACCTCCCCGCCGACATGACCCCCGATGAGCTGACCCTCGAGGTCGCGGAGAAGCTGTTCGCGACGCCGCAGGAGGGCCGCTCGCTGGGCATCGACCCGGAGACCGGGCATGAGATCGTCGTCAAGGAGGGCCGGTTCGGTCCGTATGTCACCGAGATCCTGCCGTCCGACGACGACGAGGACGATGAGGGTGACGACGCGCCGGTGACCATCCCGGCCGGTCCGACGCCCCGCGACGGCGGCGCCTCGGCCGAGCCCGGCGACGCCGAGGTGGTCCCGCTCGACACCCCGGGCGGCGGCACCGCGACCAAGACCAGGCCCGCGGCCAAGAAGGCCGCGAAGAAGGCCGCCAAGAAGGCGGCCGGTCCCAAGCCGCGTACCGGCTCGCTGTTCAAGTCGATGGACATCGCCACGGTGACCCTCGACGACGCGCTGAAGCTGCTGTCGCTGCCGCGGGTCGTCGGCGTCGACCCCGAATCCGGCGAGGAGATCACCGCGCAGAACGGCCGCTACGGTCCGTACCTGAAGAAGGGGTCCGACTCGCGGTCGCTGACCAGCGAGGAACAGCTGTTCACCATCACCCTCGACGAGGCGCTGAAGATCTACTCCGAGCCCAAGCGCCGGGGTCGTCAGGCCGCCGCCGCACCGCTGCGTGAGCTCGGTGTCAACGACGAGGTCAGCGGCAACCCCATCGTCATCAAGGACGGCCGCTTCGGCCCGTACGTGACCGACGGCGAGACCAACGCCAGCCTGCGCAAGGGCGACGAGGTCGAGTCCATCACGCCGGAGCGCGCGATGGAGCTGCTGGCGGATCGTCGTGCCCGCGGCCCGGCCAAGAAGTCGGCGAAGAAGGCTGCAAAGAAGGCCCCCGCGAAGAAAGCGGCTGCCAAGAAGACGACCGCGAAGAAGACGACTGCCAAGAAGACGACCGCGAAGAAGACGGCCGCCAAGAAGGCGACGAAGAAGACCGAGGCGTCGGAGGACTGAGCGCCCGGGACCTCCGGGCCCGGGGGATCCGGGTCACCGGAGGGCTGGACCGACGGTCGACGGTGTGCTGGGTCGACGGTGTGCTGGGTCGACGGAGCGTCGGGCCGCCGCGCTCAGTCCCTTCGGTACGGCTCCATGTGCGGACGCGCGAGCAGCGTCTCGATGCCGCGGCCACGTAGTTCGACGCCCTCGCCGATCTCCCAGTGCTCGGCCTCGGTGTGCGATGCCAGGAACACCGCGCGGGCCGAACCGAGCACGCGGGTGGGTTCGTCCTTCGCCAGCTCGGTGAGGCGGGCCGCCTCGTTCACCGGGTCGCCGATGACCGTGTACTCCAGGCGCTGTTCTGCGCCGATGTGACCGGCGATGGCCTTGCCGGCCGAGACGCCGATGCCGATGTCGGTGTCGCCGAGCGACTCCAGCTCGGCGCGCAGCTCGCGGGCCGAGGCGAGCGCCCGGCCGGCGAAATCGTCCAGCTCGAGCGGGGCGCCGAAGATCGCCAGCGCCGCGTCGCCCTGGAACTTGTTGACGAAGCCGCCGTGGCGTCCGACGACCGCGACGACGACGCGGAAGAACTCGTTGAGCAACTCCACGACCTCGCGCGGCGGACGGTTCACGGCCAGGCGCGTCGAACCGACGATGTCGACGAACAGCACGCCGACGTAGCGTTCCTCGCCGCCCAGCTCGGTGCCCTGCTCGATGGCGCGGCGCGCGACATCTTCGCCCACATACCGGCCGAACAGGTTGCGCAGCTCCTGGCGTTCGCGCAGATCGGCGACCATGTCGTTGAAGCCGGCCTGCAGCAGGCCGAGGTCGCTGCCGTCGTAGATCTTCACCGCGACGTTGAGGTCGCCGTCGGAGACGCGGGCCTGGGCGCGACGCAGCTGTTTGATCGGGTCGTTGATCGCGGCCACCACGCGGACGATCGCGATCACGCTGAACGCCAGCGCGGACACCGCCATCCACAGGATCGGCCGTTCCAGTCCGGTGGAGTCGCCCTCGATGATCCCGAGGCGGTGCAGCAGGATCAGGCCGATGATCACCAGCATCGGCGCCACGACGCTGATCACCCAGAACGCGGTGATGCGGGTGGTGACGCTGGGCGCGATCGCGTCCTCGGGGTTGTTGGCCATCGCCGCGACGGTGATCGGCCGCATCACCTTCTCGGCCTGCATGTAGCTCAGCGCGCAGGTGACCATCGCGCCGATCGCGGAGGCGATGGCCACGATGAAGGCGTTCTTCGTGGAGACGGTCAGGTTGACCAACGTGAACACCGCGCCGCCGACGACCCACAGCGCGGCGTTCACCACCGTCAGAAGGGTCGGCAGGGCCAGCGCCCGACGTCGGGCCGCCTCGTTGTCCAGACGGGTGCGCCGGCGATGCCAGACCAGCACCGGCAGTGACAGTTGGATCGAGGCGAAGCCGCCGATGATCATTGCGATGAGCAGATAGCCCGCGAAGATGGCCTGGTTCAGCGCGGTGATCTCGTCGAGGCTGATCGAGTCCTGCAGCGGCATGCCGAACCGCAGGAACGCGAATGTGAAGAGGGCGCCGACGAGATTCGCACGGAGCATGTCGAGCGCGAGGATCGGCCACGGGGTATGAACGAGCCATCGGCCCAGGTGTAAGACCTTGGACCACCGCGACCGCTGTTCCACCACGGAGACTACGGTAGCTGGCTGCTTGCAATCGTTAAACACCGTTCCCCGCCCCGGACGTGTCCGAACTGCGGTTTAGGGTGTCTTTGTGACCAATGTCTTCGACCGGCTGACCGGGCAGGACGCGATCGCGGACGAGCTCCGCGCCGCTGCGCGGGCCGCTCGGGTGCTCGCGCAGCGCCTCGACGCGGGCGACTCCGAGGGTCTGTTCGTGCCCGACGACGAGATCCCCGGTGTCGACGCGGGCTGGTCACGCGCGTCGATGACCCACTCGTGGCTGTTCACCGGCCCACCCGGCAGCGGGCGGTCGGTGGCCGCGACGTGTTTCGCCGCCGCGCTGCAGTGCCAGTCGCCCGACAACATCGGCTGCGGCGAGTGCCGGGCCTGCGTCACCGTGATGGCCAAGACGCACGCCGACGTCCGGCACGTCGTCCCGGAGGGACTGAGCCTTGCCGTCAGCGCGATGCGCGACATCGTGCAGGCGGCCTCCCGACGCCCCGGCACCGGCCGTTGGCAGGTGGTCATCGTCGAGGACGCCGACCGCCTCACCGAGCAGGCCGCCAACGCGTTGCTGAAGGTCGTCGAGGAGCCGCCACCGCGAACCGTGTTCCTGCTGTGCGCGCCGTCGGTGGACCCGGAGGACATCTCGGTCACCCTGCGGTCGCGCTGCCGTCACATCGCGCTGGTGACGCCGACGACCGCCGACATCGAGCGTGTCCTCGTCGAACGCGACGGCCTCGACCCCGAGCAGGCGCACTGGGCGGCGTCGGTCTGCGGTGGGCACATCGGGCGCGCCCGGCGCCTGGCCACCGATCCCGAGGCACGCGCCCAGCGCGAGAAGGCGCTGTCCCTCGCCCGCGCCGCCACCCGAGACTCCACCGCGTACGCGGCCGCCGAGGATCTGGTGAAGTCCGCGGAGGCCGCGGCCAAGGCGATCGCCGCCGAACTCGACGAGGCCGAGACCGAGGAGATGAGGACCGCACTCGGCGCCGGCGGCACCGGCAAGGGCACCTCGCGGATGCCCCGCGGTACCGCGGGTGCGCTCAAGGAACTGGAGAAGCGGCAGAAGTCGAGGGCCACCCGCGTGGGCCGCGATGTCCTCGACCGCGCACTCGTCGATCTCGCGGCGCTGTTCCGCGATGCCCTCGTGGTCAGCGTCGGAGCGAGGGTGACGCCGATGCACCCCGACAAATCCGACGACATCACCATCCCGATGGCAGGCTATGCCCGCCCGGAGCAACTCCTGCAGTGTGTCGAGGCGGTGCTCGACTGCCGCGAGGCCCTCGACATGAACGTCAAGCCCAAGTTCGCCGTCGACGACATGGTCGCCCGCATCGGGTTGGCGTTGAAGCGGCAGGTCGACGCCTAGGACGAGGACGCCTAGGACGAGGACGCCTAGGACGAGGACGCCTAGGACGAGGACACCTAGGACGAGGACCTAGGACGACGATGCCCGGGGTCGATCCCCGGTGCCGATCCCCGGGGAGTGCCGCAGGTCGGCCGGTGACCCCGTTCGTCCCGCTGTCCCCCTCGTCGGGCCGGTTGGGAGTACCACCTCGGCCGGCCTCGTCGCCGCGGAGACGACCGGCGCGGGTGTCGACATCGTCGACCTCGACTCCTATCACCCCGCGCCCGCATACACGGAGATCTCCGCCGGCTGAGTGGCCGGCTCGGGCGACGGCGCCCGTCGCTCGAACGAACAAGCGGATCGGACGCGGGGTCGGTGGCGTACGGCGTTGCGACTCTTACGCGTTGGTAATCAGGAAGCAACACAGCATCCTTAACGTCTGCGGTCATGACACGCCCGCTGGGTACGGGGATCGACATCTCCGGTCTGACCAAGACGTTCACCACTCGTTCGCTGCGCGGCAGCTCGACGGTGACGGCGCTCTCCGATGTCTCGCTGGCCACCGCCGAGGGATCGTTTCTGTCGCTGCTCGGCCCGTCGGGGTGCGGCAAGTCGACGGTGCTCCGGATTCTCGCCGGCCTGGAGGAGGCCACCGAGGGCACCGCGCTGATGAACGGCCAGTCGCCGCGCGAACTCCAGCGAAACCATGAGCTGGGCATCGCTTTTCAGGACTCGGCATTGCTGCCGTGGCGCTCGGTGGAATCCAACATCAAGTTGCCGCTACAGGTCGGGGGGATGCCCGTCGACGACGACCTGGTCACCGACCTCATCGAGCTCGTCGGCCTGAAGGGCTTCGAGAAGGCCAAGCCGGCGATGTTGTCCGGCGGTATGCGCCAACGTGTCTCGATCGCCCGCGCGCTCGTCGTCAAGCCGACGGCACTGTTGCTCGACGAACCGTTCGGCGCGCTCGACGACATGACGCGGCAACGCCTCAACCTCGAGTTGTTGCGGATCTGGACCGAGAAGCCCGCCACCACCCTGATGGTCACCCACGGCATCGGCGAGGCCGTGTTCCTCTCCGACGTCGTCGCGGTCATGAGTCCGCGCCCCGGCCGGGTCGTCGAGGTCGTGCCGATCGACCTGCCGCGCCCACGGGTCCCGGAGATGATGCGCACGCCGGAGTTCCACGAACTCCACGATTACCTGTCGGGCCTGCTGTTCGGGAAGGTCACCGGGGAGCACGGGGCCGCGGACGACGATGCGTCGGAGATGGTCGCGGAGGGCGTGGGTGGCTAGATCCGGGGCGGGTCGATGGCCGGCCGGACTCTTCGGGATCGTCGGGCTCGTCATCGTGTGGTGGATTCTCGGTGCGATGGAGGCATTCGGCGGCACCATCCCGACGCCGTGGTCGGTCCTGACGGAGATGGGGGAGACCGGCTCCGCCTACTATCTCGACAATTTCTCTCTCACAGTCGAACTCGCGTTCCGCGGGTTCCTGTGGGGCAATGGGTTGGCGATCGCGCTGGCCGTGGTGGTGATCCTCTTCCCGCCGGTGGAGGGGCTGGCCACCCAGCTGGCGATCCTCTCGTATTGCACCCCGATCATCGCCGTGGCGCCGATCATCCAGGTCGCGTTCGCCGAGGTGACGACGATGATCGTCTTCCTCGCCGCGATCTCGGTGTTCTTCACGACGATGATCGGCACACTGTCGGGCCTGCGATCGCCGCACCAGGGCAGCCTCGACCTGATCAAGGTGTACGGCGGCGGGCGCGTCGCGCAACTCTGGCGCGTCCGGTGGGTCGCCGCCCTGCCGAACACGCTGGCCGCCATCAAGATTGCCGCTCCCGCAGCGGTTCTCGGTGCGGTACTCGGTGAGTTCCTGGCGATGCCGGAGACCGGGGCCGGGCCGGCGATGATCATCGCCCAACAGAGTGGCAACATCCCGCAGGTGTGGGCGATCGCCCTGATGAGCGGCGCAGTCGCCGGTATCGGCTACGCGATCATCGCGGTGATCGCCAGGTACGTGACCCGTTGGTCGACCGGAACGGCGGCAGCACGATGAGTACCGATGTGACGGGCCCGGCGGCCACCACCGGCCCGGTCGGGGTCGAGCCGAAGAGCAGCGCGAGAGGCGGTTTCGGCGCCGGTGGGGTGCTCGCGGCCGCGCGGTTCCTCGGTTCGCTGACGATGTCGTTCGTGCTGATCCTGGTGATCTGGTGGCTGTTCCTGTTGGCCTACCCCGACATCGGTCCGATCATCGGACGCACCCCCGCCGACGTGTTCGAGTTCCTGTTCACCGACCCCGACTCGAAGGTCGCGCGGGACAGGATCTTCGACAATCTGTGGATCACCCTGACCGACGCGGCGATCGGCTTCGTCGCGGGCATGCTCGCCGCGGTCGTCGTCGCCGCGATCTTCGTCGTATCCCGTCCGGCGGCACAGACCTTCATGCCGATCGCGATGCTGCTGCGCTCGGTGCCGCTGGTCGCGATGACCCCGCTGATCACCGTCATCGTCGGCCGGGGTGTCGCGGTGGTCGCGGTCATGGGCGGCATCGTCGTGTTCTTTCCGGCCCTGGTCATGATCATGACCGGCCTGGCGAACGCGCCCAGGCAGATCGGCGACGTGATCAGCGTGTACGGAGGCGGACGCTGGACCGCGTTGCGCCGCTCGGCGATTCCGTCCGCGGTGCCGTCGCTGTTCAGCGCGGCCAAGGTGTCGGTGCCGGGTGCTCTCATCGGCGCGACCGTCGCCGAATGGCTCGGCACCAACAAGGGGCTGGGTGCCTCGCTGCAACAGGCGCTGCCCTCGGCGGCCTACGACGAGCTATGGGCCTCCGTCCTCGTCATCACCGTCTCGTCGATCGTCATCTACGCCGTGGTGGGTGTCATCGAGACGGTCGTGCTGTCGCAGATGGGGATGCGGCAGACCTGAGATCGCATCGGCGCGAGCTCGTAACAGCTTCGGGTGAAAGGTGATTGTCACATGGTCGGTTCCTTCGATCGTCGGTCGTTCCTGCGCTACTCACTGATGGCGGGTGGTGCGGCCGGTGCACTCGGGCTCACCGGCGCGCTGTCGTCGTGCAGCAGCGGCGACAGCTCGGGCGGCGGTTCCTCCGCCATGAACCCGAAGGTGCAGCTGTCCTGGCAGAAGAACATCGAGTTCGCCGGCGAGTACTTCGCCCTCGAGAACGGCTACTACGAAGAGGAAGGGCTCGGCACGCCGGAGCTCCTCACCGGCGGCGGCGCCGGTACCGGTGTGGAGACCGGCCTGACGTCGAACAAGGTGTGGATCGGCATGACCGCGCCGATGCTGACCGCCCCGGTGATCCTCCAGGGCGCCAAGTTGATGACCGTCGCGGCCACCTTCCAACGCAACCCGTTCTGCATCGTGTCGTCGGCGGAGCGTCCCATCCGCAGCCCGGAGGAGATGAAGGGTCGCAAGATCGGCGTACAGGCGTCCAACGAGAACGTGTTCAAGGCGCTGCTCACGGCCAACGACATGACCGAGTCGGACATCCAGAAGATCACCGTCCAGTACGATCCGACGCCGCTGAAGAACGGCGAGGTCGACGGCTGGGTCAGCTACGTGACCAACGAGCCGATCACCCTGGAGGCCGGCGGTTTCCCGAACGTCAACTTCTTGTTCGCCGACTTCAACCTGCCGCTGGTCGCCGAGACACTCGTGGTGCGCCAGGAGACCATCGACAACGAACGCGACAAGGTCAAGGCATTCCTGAAGGCCGACATCAAGGGTTGGTACGACGCGGTTGCCGACCCGGCCGGCTCGGCCAGGCTCGCGGTCACCAAGTACGGCAAGGACCTGGGGCTCGACGAGGCGGAGCAGACGAAGGAGGCCATCGCCCAGAACGCGCTCGTCGTCTCCGAGGACACCAAGGTCAACGGCCTGCTCACGATGACCGACGAGCTCATCGAGCAGAACATCGAGGCGCTGGCCAAGGCCGGCTACGACATCAAGGCCGAGCAGATCTTCGACATGTCCCTCATCAAGGAGGTCTACGAGGAGAACCCCGATCTGAAGCGATGAGCCGCCCTATCATGGGGGCACGGTCGTGGGGTCATGCGCACCGAGGAGCGAGGGAGCAGTCGATGTCGGACTTCATCCGCAAGATCAAGGACGAGGCCAAGGCGGTCGCGGCCGCGATCGACCAAGAGCTGACCGTCCTCGAAGGCGTGCCCGGGTACGACCCGCTCGCAGATGACACCGATACCGACGAGTCGTCGGAGAGCGCGACCGGCGAGGGGCTGGTCGAGGAGACGCCGGTCGAGGGCGAGGCGGCGAAGTAGTCGATCTCGCCGACCGGATCAGCGTCGCACGTGCCTTCGAAAGCGGGACCGTTCGCGATCAGGACACGCGATGACGGTCGTCGGGTGGCGTCCACCCGACGACCGTCATCGACTGCGGGGTTCTCCCGCTCACTTCTTCACGAACCGCAGCAGGGCCTCGTTGACCTCTGCGGCATGCGTCCACAACAGGCCGTGCGGGGCGCCGTCGATCTCGACGTACTCGGCCTCCGGGAAAGCCTCGTGGAAGCGCCGGCCCGTGGCGTCGATCGGCAGGATGTTGTCGGCGGTGCCATGCAGGATCAGCGCCGGCTTGCCCGAATCACGAACGGCGGCAACGTCGGAGCGGAAGTCCTCGATCCAGGTCGGGACCACGGCGTACGCCGCGACCGGTGCGCTGCCGACGGCGGTGTTCCAGTTGGCGTTCACGACCTCCTGCGAGATGCGGCTGCCCAACGTCTCGTCGAGGTTGTAGAAATCCTTGTAGAACTGGGTGAACCACGCGTAGCGGTCGTCCTTGGCCGCCTGAACGATGCCGTCGAACACGGACCCGTCCACCCCGTCGGGGTTGTCGTCGGCCTTCACCAGGAATGGTTCGAGGGAGGCGAGGAACGCGAACTTCGCGACCCGCTCGGTACCGTACTTGGCCGCGTAGCGCGCGAGTTCTCCTGTGCCCATGGAGAATCCGACGAGGATCACGTCCCGCAGATCCAGGGTCTCGAGCACCGTGTTCAGATCGGAGGCGAATGTGTCGTAGTGGTATCCGGTGCCGACCTTGCTCGACTTGCCGAAGCCACGACGGTCGTAGGTGATGACCCGATACCCGGCGTCGAGCAGCGCGCGGGTCTGGAGCTCCCAGCTGTGGCCGTCGAGGGGGTACCCGTGGATCAGGACGACGGGCTGTCCGCTCCCGTGGTCCTCGTAGTACAGCTCGATGTCGGTGGTGTTCTCTTTTCCGACGGTGATGTAGCCCATGTCGATCACTTCTCTCTTCTTGAGGCGGTGGGGATGATCGTTGTTCCGGCTCCGTGGAGAACGTTCGTTCTCCGCGGTGATTGCTAGACTAGAGAACGAGCGTTCCCCGCGCAAGGGGTTTGTCGGAAAAGAGAGGACGGTGCGCTGTGGCATCGGCGAACGGCACTGCGATCGACCCCCGTGAGCAGGTGATTCGTGCAGCAGATGAGCTGTTCAACGCGCACGGTGTGCGTGCGGTCGGCATGGACAGGGTGCGCGACGCGGCGGGCGTCTCACTGAAGAAGATCTATTCGCTCTTCCCGTCCAAGGAGGCGCTGATCCTCGCCGTGCTCGAGGGTCGCAGCCGTCAGTGGAACGATGGGATCGCCGCGGCGGCGGAGGGTGCCACCGGTCCGCGTGACAAGCTGCTGGCGATCTTCGACTTCCTCCTGCACTGGTTCGGCGCCGACGAGTATCGCGGTTGTGCGTTCATCAACGCGTACGGGGAGCTGGGGGCCGAGTCGCCGGCGGTGGCAGAGGCGGTTCGGCGGCAGAAGGCCGACTTCCAGGAGTACGTGGCCGGCCTCGTCGCCGAGCTCGGCGGTCCTCGACACCTCGCCGCGCAACTGGCGATCCTGGCCGAAGGAGCCCAGACCACCGCGGCCATCTCCGGTGGTGTTCAGGCCGCAGTGGACGCACGAAGCGCTGCCGAGATTCTGATCGATCACGCGCTCGCCAGTTGACGATGATTCACGTTGGCGCGCACCCCGCCGGTGAAAAGTGGGTCAAGTGAACCATTTCCGAGACATTTTCGATGAATGATCTCTGTCGCAGCAAATTTGAGCCAGAATCGTGATTTCGAAAAACCTGGCCATACTGGCGGGTAATTTCTTCTGCTAATCTCCGGACGTCGTTGATCCGTCGGGGTGTGTCTACGGCACGTGTTGTAGAGCAATGGATCACGTGTACCCGAAAGGAAACAGATGCGATTCTCTCGGCTCGCGACTGCTGGAATCGGATTGGCGGCCGCAGGTGCTGTGGCACTCGCCGGTAGTGGAGAGGCCTCGGCTGCGCTGTTGCCCTTGTCGTACCCGCACCAGGCGTCGCTCGCCAACGGCAAGTTGTCCGTGAAGGTGACCAACGATACGTCGAAGACGGCGAAATGCTGGCTGTCGGTGCACGACGCCACCAAGGAGTCGCAGCTGGACCTGCGTGCTGCTGCGGTCAACGCCATCGTAACCGGGATCGAGTCCGGTGTCCTCGACAGCGCTCGCGCGGACGCTCGCGAGGGAGCGCTCCACATCCTGGCGAACGGTGTCTCGGTCTCCAAGGGCGGATCGACCACCAAGACCTGGGACTCGGGTCGCACCGAGACGTCATACGCGATCTACCAGGAGTGCACGACCCCTGATCCCCTCACGGGCCTGACGGTCAACGGATATGCCCGGGCCTACCGGGTGACCGGAACCGGCCGGGCTCCCGATGTCCCGGGCGGCGGCTCCACTGGCAGTCTGGAGAACATCTTCGGCGGCCTCTTCTGACCTGACCTCCGTCGGCGGGGAGTGCGGGCCACGATGCCCGACTCTCCGCCGGGGCGTTGGTGGACGCCGCGCCGGCGATCGGCGCGGCGCGGGATCTGCTGTTTTCACGACGACCGGCGAGGACGGTGTCGCTCCGCCTGTGCCGGGTTGCGTCGTGTCCGGGGACGGATCGGAATCGTCCCCGGAGAACTCATTCCGCTGATGCCGACTCGTCGGTGTGTCGGGTCGTGTCCGCGACACATGTTGTCGATTCAGCGGATCGCGTGTATCGAAAGGAAACAGATGCGTTTGACTCGACTGGCCGCAGCGGGAATCGGGCTGGCGGCGTCGGCTGCGGTGGTCTTCGCCGGGAACGGTGAGGCATCGGCCGCGCTGCTGTTGCCGTCGGCTTACCCGCACGCCCAGACGTTGACCGACGGAACGTTGTCCCTGACGGTGATCAACTCGACGACCAAGACGGCGACGTGCTGGGTGTCCATCCACGACGCGAGCAAGGAGAGCCAACTCGATCTGCGTGCGGCCGCGGTCAACGCGATTCTCGGAACCGGTATCCCGTCTTCCTTGCTCGACAACGCCCGCGCGGATGCCGCTCAGGGTGCGCTCGAGATCCTGTGGGATGCCAGGACGATCGCCAAGGACGCCTCGGCCACCGGCACGTGGAACTCGAACCGTGCCAACACCTCCTACGCGATCTACCAGGAGTGCACCACTCCCGATCCTGTCACCGGCCTGACGATCAACGGTCTTGCGCAGGTCTACAAGGTGACCGGCACCGGCAAGCCCGCCGACGGCCCTGGTGGTGATGACGGCCCTGGTGGTGATGACGGCCCTGGTGGTGATGACGGCCCTGGTGGTGATGACGGCCCTGGTGGCAATGACGGCCCTGGTGGTGACGACGGCCCCGACAACTCGGGCAACGGTAGCCTGAGCGGCCTGTTCGGTGGCCTCGCCTGAGTCACCCCCGCGGTGAGTTGGGTCGGGTGGCCTCGCGGCCGACGACTCCACCGGCCGAACCGGTGCCGGGTGAGCCCGACTCTCCCGGTCTCACCCGGTACCGGTGCCCGCGCTCCGATGTCCTCACGGTCGGTCTCCATCCCGTGCGCCCATGGGCCCGGGAAGCGTCCTACCACAATGGCGGGAGCCGCGGTCCGTAGACCGGTCGGTCGGTGGGCCGGCTTGCGATCAGTCCGTCGACTCCCCGCTGTCAGAACCGTTTTCGGACGAAGTGGAATGGGTCGATTCATCGACGTCTCCCCGCGTCGGCGTCGACGTATCCGAGGTCGGCCTCTCCGAACTCGAGTCGGTGCCGTCTGCGTCCCCGGCGTCACCGCCTTCGTCTCCGTCCTCACCAACCGCTCCGGGACCGGCCGGAGACCTGGGATCACGGTCCTGAGAAGGGGTTTCGTCCTTCGACGTCTGATCGTCGGCCGGTGCTTCGTCGGCCGGTGCTTCGACGACCGGCGCTTCGTCGGCCGAGGTATCCGGCCCCCCGGTGCCGGTCTCGCCGCCATCGACCGAGGTGACCCCGGGCGGCACGATGCCCTGATTCGGCGGCACGATGCCCTGGTTCGGAGGTGGGGTGGGATTGTCCTCCGGTTCCTTCGGCTCGTCGGGGTGGGCCGGATCGAACGGCAACGAGCCGCCGTCGTCCATCGGCACGGCCGAGGTGTCCACCGAGGGACGTCGGATCGGGTAGAATTCCTGTGCCAATTCGTCCCAACGCTCGAGATCACCCTTGTCGTAGCGGATTCCGAGCTTCTCGTAGACGACTGCCAACAGTAGTGCGAGCGGATGCGCGGCCTCGTAGACCGCGTACGTGGTGTTGTGGCTCGTGAACAGCTTCGGATCGCCGAGTCGCATGAGGTCGTCGTAGTTCTGCGGACCGTTGCCCGAGCGAATCGTGATGTAGCCGGCGATGTTGACCAGCATCGAGCTCAGCGGCCGGGTCGGATCCCACTGGAAGTTGCTGACCGGGTCGCCGACGATGATCACCGAGACGACCTTGGTCTTGCCGGAGGACTCGGGGTCGCGCGCGCCATTGGCCTTGATTCCGGCGGCCTCGACGAACGGCTTGAGCCAGGGCATGGTGTCGAACCACGCCTTGATACCCCATGGGCTCCGGGGGTCGGAGATCACGAGGATTCGATCCTTGTCGGGGAGGATGAAGTCGTCATCCCACTCGCGGTCGTCGGTCGCGGTGTTCTCGGGTGGGTCGTTGGGCGGCTCGAGGTCGTTCGGGTGATCGCGGACGTCGGTGACGATCACGACGGGCCGGCTGGGCGTCCCGGGCCGGCCGCCACCGAGGTCCGCGAATGCCTCCATGACCGCGAGGTCCTGCTTCATCGCGGCGACGGCTTCGTCGCGGCCCGGTGCGAGAGGCGCGAGCGGAGTCGGGCGGCCGGCGGCGGTCAGGCTCACCGGGTACCCAGCGGCGGGCGGTTGCCGGTCTCCCCTCGTCGGCAGGCCCGCGATGAGCATCGTGCCCCCGTCGGGCGTGGCGACCTTGATCGTCCCGCGCGGCAGCCCGGAGAAGGGGTCGGTGGTGCTGCCGTAGCGGTACGGCGTCCCGTCACGGGCGACCTCGCGGTCGACGAGTGATTCGACTACCGCGGCGACGTTGGTCGAGGCCACGGCGATGGGCACGACCGAGGCGAGGGCCAATGCGCTGAATGCCAGGGAGGTTGTCGTGGAGCGCGAGGACGCCCGGAACGGCTTCGTGGTGCGCGCCGACCACGCCCGGCGTGATCTGCGACGTTCCCCCACGTGTCCTCCTATTGTCGGAGAGAGTTTATTGAGGTCGAGCGGATGGTGTCTGTCATTCGAACGTATTAAGGCCCGCAAAACCGGCAGAACGAACATGGTTCGCGCGGGTGTCCGGCTCTTCGGAGGGATCTCGCCCGCGGCGCCGTTCGGCCACGGCGACCTCGGCCGATCGCGCGCGACGCAGTGACGTGGCAGGCGACATCGGTTGGGTGCGATGCACCGGTCGGAAAAGCAGAAACGGCGTCCTCGGGGTTTCCGGGAACGCCGTCTGGCTGTGACTCGTGGAGCCGCCCAGGGGAATCGAACCCCTGACCTATTCATTACGAGTGAATTGCTCTACCGACTGAGCTAGGGCGGCGTGCTGCGCGAGGCAGCGCAGACGAGTCTAGCGAGTCGACGGCCCGCAGCAAAAACCGGCTCGGACTTTCCTGGCCTGGCGTGCCTCAGAGGGGATAGTCAGACCCGCAGACGACGGGCACCGGGTGGGTCGGATCAAGCGCGTTGCGGACCAGCGCGGCCACCGTCGGGGAGTACGCCATGCCCACATGACCGATCTTCGATGCCGGGCACACGTCCTGGACCAGCGTGTTCGTCACGTTCGGCCCCGGGGGCATCAGCGTGACCCGGTAGGGCGTGGAGATCTTGTCGAACCGGGTCGCGAAGTTCACGTAGCGGATCGTCGGATGCCGCGGACCCCAGTCGGCCTCTCCGGGGGCTCGGGCCGGGAGTCGGTCGGTGATCGATCCGACCCGGGACGTTCCCTGGTGCGTGGCCGACAACGAGACGATGGTGTCCACCTGCGCGGCCCGTCCCGGCAGCTGTGTCACCAGCTGTGCGATCGCCCCGCCCTGACTGTGCCCGACCAGGTCGACCTTCGACGCGCCGGTGGCGGCGAGGACACGATCCAGGAACGACGCGACCTGCCCGGTGGCCCGCTCCTTGTTGCCGAGTCCGCCGGTGTTGCCGCTCCACGACGCCTGCCCGTACGTGGTGCTGAAGACGCAATAGCCGGCGTTGGCGAGGGTCGGGGCGAGGTACGCCCAGTTGGCGCTCTGATTCATCGCCGTCGCGTGCAGGAGGATCACCGGGTCGCGGCCCTGGTCGTCGCGGCAGTCCCACCGGTTGCTCCCGGCCGGCGCTTCGGTTGCCGGCGAGAAGTAGTGGTCGGCGACGGCCTGGTTGACGTCGGTGGTGACGGGAAACGGCGCCGCGTGTGCGGCGCCCGGGGCGAGAGCGAGCGCGGCGGCGAGACCGGTGGCCGCTGCGAGGAATCCGGACCGGAGAAGACGCATGGAGATCATTGTCGCGCGTCACCTACTCATCCGTCTGCACCTGGTCATCCGTCTGCACCTGGTCATCCGTCTGCACATCGTCATCCGTCGGTACCTCGCGCCGCAGGAATTCGACGCCCCGCGGCGAAAGTGCGTAGCCGACCTCCAGGCTCTCGGTGAGGCCGAGCTTCTTCAGCTTCGTGACGTCGGCCTTGAAGCTCTTTCGGTCCCGGCCGAGTGCGGCGGCCAGCTCGGTGGACACGACGCCGGGGCGTCGCCCGATGAGAACCAGGACCGCGCGCGTCCACGGACCGTGCCTGGACCGTGCGTCCATCCCATCCAGGCGGGCGCGGATGTCGGTGACATCGTCGTCGGACAGGTTGTCGTCGGCGCGCAGCGCGATCCGCGGGTCCTCACCGATGCAGCGCAGGCCGATCCGGTAGGTGGGATTGTGGGCGTTGACGCACAGCGCAGCGCGCACGTCGTCGGGGCTGTCGTATCCGGCGCGACTCGCGTCCTGCGCCGTGATGCGGTCGGGGTCGACCTTCTCGAGCGACGTCACCTCGATGACGTGACCGAGCGCGATGAAACTAGACCCGACGCGGATGCGGGAACGTGCCCAGCGTCGGAACGCGAGATCGACCGATCCGTCGGCGACCCCGCGCGCCACGGCCGCGGTGAGAAGCACACGCCCGAGCCTAACCGCGGCCGGATTCGGCGATCCGTGATTCGACGTTCTGTGATTCGACGTTCTGTGATTCGACGTCCCGGGTGGTCACCCTGTGGACGACATCTGAGACCTTCCTGAGAGCTGATGTAGGGTGACCCGAGATCAGCGACGGCCTTGTCGCCGGCGCCTTCGGGGGGATTCCTGCGGTGTCGTGCTGTCGCGTGCGTATCGACGACGACGATCGCCGTTCGGGGGAGGGGGGATTCTGGTGCAGCCGCGCCCACGGTCTCTGTGGTACCCCGATCTGCCCGCATGGCCGTCCACCGGTGCCACGCCGGCCGCCGATCTGGCCGCTCACCTCGCCCGATTCCGTTCTGTCGATGCGGTTCAGCCGCCTGACGCAACATCCTCGGTCGCCGTCCTCGACGCGCCGCAGCAGATGATCGACGAGGCGGAGAACTTCCCTGGACGCGTCCCGATGGAGGTTCCGGATCGCCCGTCGTCGGACCTGGATGCGTTCCTCGCAGAAGCAGAGAAGTCGGTCCGGGAGAGGCGAAAGGCCGCTTCCCCGGAGGAGCCCGCGTGGCGCCGGCTCCTACGTCCTCGCCCGCGAATCGCCGCTGCGGCGGTCGCAACCGTTGTGATTGCGGCCACAGTTGCTGTCGCGCTGTCGATCACCGGCGGCGGGACGGAACGACCCGTCGCGGGCGACACCACGGAGTCCGTTGCACCGACCGACGCGTCGAACTCGCCTGCGGTGAGGGTGCCGGCCTGCGCACAGCTCCCGGTGGGTGCGGGGTCGACGGTGTCGAACAGCGACGACAGGGGCGATCAGGAATCCGGCGAGGGCGCGATCCGCGCGTTCAATTATGCGTACTACGTGCTGCGGTCGGCGAAAGCCGCGCGGGCCGTGACCGCCCCCGGCGCGGTCGCATCCGAATATGTGATGCAGCAGTACATCGACCAGCGTCCTGTCGGCACCGAGCACTGCCTGAAGATCGGCGAACTCGAGCCCGGCGAGTATGCGGTGACGCTCACCGAGTTGCAGCCCGACGCCACGCCGATCACCTACAACCAGATCATCCGCACGTCCAAGACGGGCGGGAAGTATTTCATCGATTCCATCAAGGCTGTCGAATGAGTTCGCACGCAACAGCATTCGTCACACATGAGGTCTCGCGCATGCGGTGCGCCGGGGAAGGGTAGGAGAGGATGAGTCAGTCGCGGGGTCGGCATCGTAGGCGTCGGGTGCCGTCGGGGTCGGTGTTGTCGGTGACATCGGCTGTGGTTGCTGCGTCGATCACCGCGGGCGCTGGTGCGGCGCTCGCGGTTCCGCAGCAGGGTGGCACGGACCCGTCGGATGTTGCTCCGGGACAGGGTGGTACGTCGCCGTCGGATGTGGCGCCGGGTGCTCCGGAGTCGGGGGAGACGATCGTCCGGCCGGTGGAGGTTCCGGGGCCGGGTTCGATTCCGGGTCCGCCGGTGGAGGCTCCGTATCGTCCGTATGACGATTCGCTGGCGCAGTCGTATGACCAGCCGTATTCGCCGGTGATCACCAAGCCTGTTGCGCCGCGGGTTGCTCCGCCGGTGCGTCCGATCGCTCCGCCGCCGGAGAAGATTCGTATCGGCAACTTCGTGTCGGATATTCCGGAGGGGTTGTCGGAGAAGGATGTGAATTCGATCAATGCGTGGTCGGCTTATGGTGAGGCGAAGATCGCGCAGGGTTTGATCTCGCTGGGTGTGCCGGAGGATGAGGCGTCGCGTCGTGCGGCGGCGACGATCATCGGTGTGATGGCCGGTGGTACGGCTGGTGCCGTGGCGCTGGGGATTCCGTCGGCGGTGGTCGGCGCGGTTGGTGGTGCCGTCATCGGCGGATCCATCGGCTCGGTTGTTCAGCCGATGCCTCTCCAGACCGGCCCTGGCGCGTTGATCGGTGCAGCTGTCGGCGGCGCGGGCGTAGGAGCGGCCGGCGCTGCGGTGGGATTTGCGGTCGGTGGCACTGTCGGCGGGTTGCTTGCATACGCGCTGGGTGCGGGTGATCCGGGTGCGAATCCCGATGAGCCGTGGAAGAAGGACGGTCCTCGTCGCGCTGCCCCAGAGGTGAAGGGGCCGAACCAGTTCGAGTTCCATCTGTCTGCTGATCAGGCACGCCGTTCGGGTCTTCCGGCCGTCGACTACGTGGTGAACAACCGCGGTGATGTGGACGTGAAGGTCGGTGCGTCTCAATACAAGTGGTCGGGAGCGCAGGCGCGCGCGCCGTATGCGGTGCTCGGCTCTGGTGTGGCGAAGTCGGTTCGCGACTGGACCCGAACGCAGTCGGACAATCTGAAGCGTGCTGTGCCGGGGAGTGACGTTCGGTGGCCCGGTGAGGGCTCTGCGGCAGGGTAGATCCACGCCCATGGTTCCGCGGAGAGTGGTCGAGATCCACGCCGCCGGGCGCCTGATCTTCAGTTTCTCGATCGGTTGGTGAGCGTTCGTGGCCACGACCTCGCGAAACCCGTCACGGTTTCGTTCGGTCCCCGCCCAGGTGAGACGACGTCCTGGGAGATCCGGACTGGATCCGGCCCGGTGCAGCTGACGGTCGAAGCGGTGGCGATCAATGGTCCGGTGCGCGTGCCCGCGGGTTATGGGGGGCGCTGTGGATGTTGGGCCCCTGATCTCCGCGAGTGTGATGAGCCGCTGACGATGTGGCGTGAAATGGAGGGAAGAATGAAGAAGTTCCTGGCTGTCGCGGCAACGGTGTGTGCGGCCATCATGTTGTCGGCCGGTGGAGTCGGGGTGAGTTCTGCCGCACCGATTCCCCAGGTCTCGACGACCGGAAACGATTTCGGGATGTTCGGTGATCATTCGTTCTGTCGAGGGTCGGTACGGGTGACCCTCGACGCGCCCGAGAAGACCCGCGGGATCGTGCGGGTGACGGTTCGTTCGCACGGGTTCACCGGTGAGGGTGCCTCTTGGAAGCGAAACCCCAAGTGTCGGATCAAGTTTGCATCGATCTACACGAGTGCCCGGGCGTATTACGCCTACAAGTGGAATACCGTCAGCTTTGGGCCGAGGCGCGGAGAGACCAAGACCTGGGACGTGCATACCGGCTCTGGACTGGTGGGGTTCACTGTGAGTGCGTACTCGGCGAACAGCCCGGTCGCAGTGCCCCAGTCCTATGGCTACGGCGGCTACCTTCTGGTTTCCTAGCCCGTTCAAGCGTGCTTCGGAGCCAGGCGTTCGACGCTGTGATGCGCGAGCGGCGCTGTGCCGAGGCCTGGATACGGGTTGTCGGTAGAGACAACAGGCCATGGCGGTCACGGCGACCACCTTCTGGTTCCATGAGGACTGATGACTGGTTCAACTCCTCTTCGCGACGGCGACCCGCAATCCTGGGATGAGCGGGCCGTCGTCGTCTGTGGCACGGCGGGCGGCGTCGGCACGTCCGTCGTCTCAGCGCTGCTCGCCGAGTATCGCGCGGCGTCGGGTCTCGGCCTCCTGTCCTGGTGGGTCGATGCGTCGTGCAACGACTGCGACATCGAGCTCCGCCTTCGCGGCACCGGCGATGACGAGTTGTTGCGCACCTCGTCGGGGACCGGTCTGTGGCTTCCTCCCGAGGAGACGACCGTCACCGACGCCGTCGTCGAGGTGTGGCGCCAAGGGGCCGTACCCGTCGTCGACGCCGGCGCGCATCCGCTGACGCTGCTGCCCGAACTCGCCGAGGACGACCTGCCGAATCTCACCCCGGTCCTCGTGATCAGCCCGCGACCGGACCTGCTCAACCGGGCACGTGTCGTCTTCACCGAGTGGGATCGCGCCGGCGTGCTGGAGAAGACCGTCGTCGTGATCTCCAGCCCGCTGCCGGTGTCCCGGCAGAAAGGTCTCGCCGAGATGCTGGTCGGCGTCGTGTCCGGTGCGGTCGGCGGCGTCATCGGCCTGGACTATGACCCGGTCATCGGTGCCGGCACCACCCTCGACGCCGAAGCGCGGCGCGGCTTTCTCCCGGCGACCACCGACACGATCGCGAAACTCGCCGCGGCCGCGTCCAACCGGCGCTGACAGCATCCCGGACTGCGTTCTGCGTGCCGGAACCCGGCACTCCGAACGGAATCTGCGGATCCGGAACCCCTTTCGGAACGGCTTCCGGAGGAGCAGCATGGGGGAGCATGACCGGGTCCACGCGTACGCCACTCACCGCCCAACAGGCCACCGAGATCGTCTCCGATCCGTGGCGCGTCATCGGAGGCGGCAGGGCTCGCCGCCGCCTTTCGCACCGGGTCGATGGTGTGCGGGGGTGAGTTCGTCACCAAGGTCATCGAGGCCGCGGAAGAGGCCGACCATCACCCCGACATCGATCTTCGCTATGGCACGGTCCATCTCACGCTGACCACGCACAGCGCCCACCAACTCACCGAAGCCGATGCCGCACTCGCCAACCGGATCACCGGCATCGCCGCGGAGATGTCCCTGGAGGCGCTGCCGGAGCCCGTCGCGCAGATCGACCTGGCGATCGACGCGATGCACATCGACGCCGTCCGTCCGTTCTGGAGAGCCATCCTCGGCTACTCGGACGCGCACGAAAGAGAGAACGTCGACCTGGTCGACCCCGCAGGCCGGCTACCGGGGGTGTGGTTCCAGCAGATGGATGGGCCGCGGCCACAGCGCAATCGCATCCACTTCGACATCTGGTTGCCGCACGACGAAGCGCACCGCCGTCTGCAGGCCGCCATCACCGCGGGGGGTCAGCTGCTCTCGGACGAGCACGCGCCCGCATGGTGGATTCTCGCCGACCCCGAGGACAACGAGATCTGCCTGTGTACCTGGCAGGCACGCGACACCTAGAGAACGCGACCGGCGGGGGCCGAACCCCCCCCGCGTCGACGACGCCTCATCGGCAGATCTACGAGCAGAGCCCCTCGTCCTGCGCGGCCTTCGCGACGGCTGCGGCGACAGCCGGGGCGACGCGCTGGTCCAGCGGGCTCGGCACGATGCGGTCGGCGGCCAGATCGTCGGCGACCACCGAGAAGATCGCGTCTGCGGCAGCGATCTTCATACCCTCGCTGATCCGGCGCGCACCTGCGTCCAGAGCGCCCTTGAACACACCGGGGAACGCCAGCACGTTGTTGATCTGGTTCGGGAAATCGCTGCGACCGGTGGCGACGACCGCCGCGTACTTTGCGGCGACCTCCGGGTGGATCTCCGGATCGGGGTTCGACAGCGCGAACACGATCGAGTCCTTGTTCATCGACGCGATCAGCTCCTCGGGGATGACGCCGGCCGAGACGCCGATGAAGACATCCGCACCGGCGAGCGCCTCGACCGCGCCGCCCGTCACACCGCGTGGGTTGGTGCGCGAGGCGAGCTCCGCCTTCGACTCGTTGAGGCCGTCACGGCCTTCGGAGACGATGCCCTTCGAGTCGAGCACGATGACGTCGGTGACGCCGGCCGCCAGCAGGATGTTGGCACACGCGACACCTGCGGCACCGGCGCCGGAGATGACCACGCGCAGGCCGGTGATGTCACGGCCGAGGTGGGTGATCGCACCCTTGAGGGCGGCGAGGACGACGATGGCGGTGCCGTGCTGGTCGTCGTGCATCACCGGGCAGTCCAGCGCCTCGATCACACGGCGCTCGATCTCGAAGCACCGCGGTGCCGAGATGTCCTCGAGGTTGACCGCGCCGAAGCTCGGGCGCAGGCGGATGAGGGTCTCGACGATCTCGTCGGGGTCCTTGGTGTCCAGGACGATCGGGATCGAGTTCAGCCCTGCGAAGCTGCGGAACAGCGCCGACTTGCCCTCCATGACCGGCAGCGACGCACGCGGGCCGATGTCGCCGAGTCCGAGAACGGCCGAACCATCGCTCACCACGGCGACCAGGCGGTCGGTCCAGGTGTACTTGTTCACCAGGGTGGCGTCGGTGTCGATGGCGCGCGAGACCTGGGCGACACCCGGGGTGTAGGCGATCGACAGGTCGCGTTGGGTGTCGATCGGCGCGCGCAGCTCGACCGACAACTTGCCGCCGGCGTGAGCCAAGAAGATCTCTTCGTCGGTGATCGGCATGTCGGCGATCGAGGGTTCGGTGATCGGGGTGTCGCCCATACGTGTGTCCTCCGTGCTCGTCACGGTCGGGTCCTCCTGATGGCCGCAGAATGCGGCGCGGGTTGCATCGTCTCGCCGGCGACGCTGCCCGCGAGCTAACGAGCGACCGCGTCTACTACGCGAGCGGATGGCTCAGCGGACGCGGTCAGGGCACGAGAGCGGGATGACGCTCGTTACGGCCACATTAAGTGTCTCATCGCCGAACGCCGTCCGAGCACCGGGGTAGGGCCTGCCGAGGACTCCATCGGACGTTGGTAAGGTACAACTTGTGTCTATGTCGCGTACCGCTACCGAATCCGCTGCTGAGCGCGTATATGCCGAGGTCAAGGAGCGGATCCTCACAAACTCGATCGCGGGTGGTGAGCTGATCAGCGAGGGTGAGATCGCCGCGAGGTGCTCGGTGAGCCGGACCCCGGTGCGCGAGGCGTTCCTGCGACTCGAGGCCGAGGGGTGGATGCGTCTGTACCCGAAACGAGGCGCCCTCGTCGTGCCGATCGGGGAGCGTGAGAAGCGTGACGTGATCGACGCCCGACGTCTCCTCGAGGGACACGCGGTGCGTTCGCTGACGTCGCGACCGGCCGCGGTGCCCGAACTCGTCGCCGCTCTCCGCGACAACCTCGACGCCCACCGCCGGGCCGACCCGTCCGACGTCGTCGAGTTCTCCCGCCTCGACGCCCAGTTCCATCAGCTGATCGCGGCTGCGGGCGACAACCCGATCCTCGCCGACTTCTACGTCACGCTCGGCGAACGGCATCGCCGGATGACGATTGCCTCGGTCCACCGCGACGCGGCCGTGGCCTCGCGCATCCTCACCGACCATCTCGATCTGCTCGGGGCCATCGAGGCCGCCGACGCCGATCGTTTCGAACGACTCCTGGCCGGGCATCTCGCCGGGGTCCACGACCTCCCGGGAGCGTCCGCATGAGCAACACCCGCGCCCGACTCGGCTGGTCGGCGGTGTCGTTGGCCGTCTTCGCCTCCGCATGGGGCGGCAACGAATTCACCCCGCTGCTGGTCATGTACCGGCAGATCAGCGGCCTGTCGCCGGTCGTCGTCGATGCCCTGCTGTTCGCCTACGTCCTCGGGATCGTGCCCGCGCTGCTCATCGGTGGGCCGCTGTCGGACCGCCTCGGGCGCCGGCCCCTGATGCTGCCCGCGCCGGTATTCGCCGCGCTCGGCTCGGTGCTGCTCGCAGCCGGATCCCAGTCGGTGGCACTGCTGACCGTGGGTCGCATCTGCAGCGGGATCGCGCTCGGCCTGTCGATGGCCGTGGGCGGCAGTTGGATCAAGGAACTCTCCGACCGCGACGGCGCCCGCGTCGGCGCCGGGGCGGGACGCGCCGCGATGAGCCTGACCGCCGGATTCGGCATCGGCGCAGGCGTCGCAGGAGTCCTCGCCGAGTGGGGCCCGAAGCCGCACATCCTGCCGTACGCGCTCAACATCGCCATCGCGATCTGCGCACTCGCGCTCCTGATGCGCGTGCCGGAGACCCGGCTGCGCCGCGCCGATCCACGTCCGTTGCGCGACGATCTCCGCATCCGCGCCGCCGGGCATCGCCGCTTCCTGTTCGTCGTCGTGCCGCTGGCCCCGTGGGTGTTCGGCGCCGCGGCGTCGGCCTACGCGATCATCCCGGCGCTGATGTCGGTGCGCACCACCGGCGCGCCCATCGCCTTCGCCGCCCTCTGCTGCGTCCTCGGGCTGGGCGCCGGCTTCGGCATCCAATCGATCGGTCGGCGCATCAACGTGCCGGGCAGTTCGCGTGGCATCGTCGTCGCGCTCACGACGCTGGTCGCGGGCATGCTCGTCGCGGCACTCGCTGCGCACGTGCTCACGGTCTGGCTCGCGCTCGTCGCCGCCACCCTCCTCGGTTGCGGATACGGCATGGCGCTGATCACCGGGCTGCTCGAGGTGCAGCGCATCGCCGACCCCGACGACCTCGCGGGCCTGACCGCGGTCTTCTACAGCTTCACCTACCTGGGCTTCGCCGTACCGGCTCTGCTGGCGTGGATCTCCGAGACCTGGACGTCGATCACGTACACGGAGATGTTCGGGTTCGGGGCCGTCGTCGCGCTCGCCTGCCTCGCGATCTCCCTGGCGGGGCACGCCCGCCACCGCCCGGAGATCGAGGAGATCGTCCTCGACGACGCGCCCGACGAGGCGGCGGTCACCGGACAGCCGCGGTGAGACACCGGCGGGTACCCTGCTGAATGTTTGGTCGCGGCCGGTTCACCGGACGACGGGGGAGACGAGCCGGACCGACCCGGGGTGACGGACGAGTGTGGAGGGCGCGGGTTGATGGTGTTGGCAGCGTGGGTGGTCATCGTGACCGCGCTGATGCTGATCCTCCCGGGCGCCGTCGTCGGCCGACGCATGAACCTGCCGTGGCCGGTGGCGCTCGCGGCCGGGCCCCCGATCACGTTCGCGCTCGTCTCGGTCCTCACCGTGCTGTACTCCGCCGTCGGGTTCGAGTGGAACGTGGTGTCGGCATTGGTCGGCCTGGTCCTCGCGCTCATCGGCGCGTGGATCTACTCGCGTCTGCTGCAGACGGGCATCGGACGGCGTCTCGCCCCGGTCCCGCCGGACACCGGCGAACCCCGGGTCGGACGGACCGCGATGCTCCGCGTCGCGGCGGGCCTCGGGCTGGGCGGCCTCATCATCGCGGTGACGTGCATCCGCCCCGTGGCCAAGACCGCGTTCGCGGGCCTCAACAACATCTCGCAGGTGTGGGATTCGTTGTGGCACGCCAGTTCTCTGCGTTGGATCCACGAGACCGGCATCGGTTCGGCCCTGCGCATGGGCGAGCTGATGAACTACGACACCCACGGGTTCAACTACTACCCGAACACCTGGCATGCGCTGGGTGCCCTGCTCTTCCCGTTGACCGGCGCCAACCCGGTCGAGATGTACAACACGTATTCGCCTGCGGTGCTGGCCATCACGGTTCCTCTCGGCGTCGCGTCGCTGGCCTACTGGTTCGCCCGGCACCGATACGACGTGAACGCCTCGGCGCTCATCGCGGGCACCGCCGGTGCGATCGGTGCGCTGTTCCCGTCGCTGCCGTATGTCGAGGTGCAGCTCACCTCGGTGCCCAACGCGGTCGGGGTGAGCATCGCCCCGGTCGCGGCCGTGCTGGTGATGAGCGTCGTGCGGGACCGCCGTCGCGTCGGGCCCGCCGCCCTGGCCGTGTCCGGTGTGACCGCCACCCATCCGTCCGGGCTGATCCTGGTCGGCGTGATCGTCGCTCTCTGGTGGCTGCTGGAGGGAGCGTGGCGTCCCGCGGTGAGTCGCCTTGCCGACCTCGCGACGCTCGCGGTCACCGCCGTGCTCACCCTCGTCCTCATCTTCCCGGTGGTACTCGGCACGATCCGCGTCGCCGACACCAACGAGCTGCCGTTCTTCGACTTCCGCGAGGACGGGATCAGCGTCCTCGACGGGCTGGCGCAGGGCATGTTCAACGGGACCATCCCGCTGAACCTCGACCACTACCCGATCTGGCCACTCATCGTCGTCACCGTTCTCGGCCTCGTCGTGCTGGCCTGGCTCCGGTGCTGGGCCGGCCTCGCGGGATGGGTCGTGTTCTCTCTCGTCACCACCAACGCGGTGGTGTCACTCGGGCCGCTGTCGTATCCGCTCGGCGCGATCGGCGGTTATTTCTACAACTCGCCGCATCGCCTCACCTTCGTCGTCGCGATGTTCTCCGCCGCGGCTGCGGGTACGGCGATCGGCGCCGCGCTGATCTTGCTCACCGGCTTCCTCGGGCGTCGGCTCACGGGGCCGGACGACGCGACGCCCGCGCGCACCCCGAGGTCACGGGTCCTGGTCGCGGCCACGTATGTCGTGTTGCTGGCCCTCGTCGCCGGCGCCGCGGTGGTCCGCTACCCGCCGAACGCGCAGATCGCGTCCAAGGAGCGCGGCGGCAAATACGTGGGACCCGATGACCTGGCCGCCTACGCGTGGCTGGCCTCCCAGCCCGACGCCTACAACGTGCTGGTCCTCAACAACCTCGATCAGGGCACCGGTTGGCTGTACCCGGTGACCGGCGTGACCCCGCTGTTCCCGTTCTACCGGGCCAACGAGTTCTCCGACCGCCAGCGCGACCTCTTCTGGGGTGTGGCCGAGATCGGCGCCGACCCGAAGATCGACCAGATCGTGCGGGATCTCAACGTGCACTACGTGATCGACTCGCCGACCAGCTACTGGGAGTTCCAGCGTGGCCGCCCCGACCCGGCCAACGGCCACCAGGGAGACCCGTTCCTCGAACTCCGCGAGAACGGGGCGCCGGGCCTCACCGAGGTGTTCCGGCAGGGCGAGGCGGTCGTCTACCGGGTCAACGAGAAGGTGTACCCGCCGGTGCCGGTTCCGGTGCCCGCTCCCGAGGCACCGGAACCCGCGCCCGCCCCCTGATCAGCCGCGGGGTCGCTCGACACGTCCATCCGGGTACCGCGCGAAGCGGGCCTCCGAGCGGGGATGCACCGGGGCGTCCGACGCCCACGGCCAGCCACCGAACCGCGTGCGGCGGTAATCGTCGAAGGCGAGGTCGATCTCGGTGGCGCTGTTCATCACGAACGGCCCGTATTGGACCACCGGTTCGCCGATCTCGGCGCCCTGCAGCACGAGGATCGTCGACGCCGCGGCGCCGTTGACCACTCGCACCGCGGCGGAGCGGTCCTGCTCGAAGCCCTGCCCCGATCCGACTGCGACACCGTCGATCTCGACGACCGCATCGTCACCGTGGACGCACAGCAGGCGACGGGTCTCGGTGCCGCCCGCGGCGGGCAGCGCGACGGTCGCATGCGGGTCGAGGTCGATCAGCCAGATCGCGACGTCGGACCCCGGGGCCGAGGCCCATGAACGTGCCGGTGGCGCAAGCGCGGTCGCGTCGCCGAATCGACCGGCGATCACGCGCACGACGGCCCGTGCCTCCTCCCCGCCGCGTGTCACCACCGGGATGTCCTCGCGCCACTGCATCGTGAACTCCGGGTCGGCGGTCTTGTCACGCGCCGGCAGGTTGAGCCAGATCTGATACAGCTCGAAGGGGTTGTCGCCGTCGGTGTTCAGCAACGGGAACATCTCCGAGTGCGAGACACCGCGCCCGGCGGTCACCCACTGGACGTCGCCGTCACCGTAGCGTGCGCTCGCTCCGGTCGAATCGGCGTGGTCGACGACGCCCCTGCGGACGATCGTGATGGTCTCGAAGCCGCGATGCGGATGCGCGGGGAATCCGGGAACGGTTCGCCCGTGATACATATTCCAGCCCGACGGATGCCCGAAATCGCTGCCGAGATGCCGGTCGTCGAGCCCGGCGGCCGGTCCCATCTGCTCGTTGCCGGCCGGGTAGGCGTCGACGTGATGCGCGGTGAACAGGAACGGTCCGACGCCACGCCAGGGGCGGCCGAGCTCGACGACGCGCCCCGTGGGAGTTGCCGGATCCGCGGATCTGCGCTTTTCGGTGAGAGTCATGACGAATCCTTTCCATCGCGATCTGCGATGTCCACCCGGCTCAACACGCCGACATTCACTCTTATTTCAAGAGTGCTCTTGTTTCGAGAGAGTACGCTCGCGGACATGGACGAGGCACGGTCGGCGACTACCGACGAGGTGAGGATCGACGACGTCCTCGCCGGTTCGGGCATCGTGCGCGCCGCGCTGGAGACGATCGGCGGTGTCTGGCCGATGATGGTGCTGATCGCCCTCGACACCGAGCCCCGCCGCTACGGCGAACTGCGCAGGGCGGTGACCGGCATCAACGACCGGATGCTGTCCCAGACGCTGCACCGGTTCGTGCGGGACGGACTGGTGGACCGTGGCGTCATGCCGACCCGGCGCTCCTGCGTCCTGTACACGCTGACCGACCTCGGGGTCGAGGTGCGCGCGGCCGTCGCCGACTTCACGTCGGTGATCATCCGGTTGGCGCCCCGCGTCGGGGAGGCTCGCGAACGGTTCGATCGTCAATCCGGTGAGGAGTCGTCATGACCGACTACGGACAACCGTTGCGCTTCGGGTTCTTTCCCAGCCCTCGGGCCGACAACCTCGACAACCTGCTGCGTTTGGTCGAGATCGCCGAGGCCCGGGGTCTGGACCTGGTCAGCATCCAGGATCACCCCTACCAGAAGCGGTTCCTGGACACGTGGACGCTGCTGTCGGTGATCGGGGCGAGGACATCGTCGATCCGGTTGTCACCCAACGTCGCCAATCTGCCCCTGCGCCCACCGGTGATGCTGGCGAAGGCGGCTGCGAGTCTCGACGTGATCACCGGTGGCCGTGTCGAACTCGGGCTGGGTGCCGGCGCGTTCTGGGACGGCGTGGTCGCCGCCGGTGGTCCGCGGCGCACACCGGGCGAAGCGGTCCGAGCGCTGACGGAGGCGATCGCGGTTCTGCGGGCGTTCTGGGCCGGTGGCACAGTGGATCTCGACGGCGAGTTCTATCCGGTTCACGGACTCCACTCGGGACCTGCTCCGGCACACGACATCCCGATCTGGCTCGGCGCTCTCGGGCCGAGGATGCTGCGGGTCACCGGCGAGATCGCCGACGCCTGGGTACCCAGCCTGCAGTTCGTCCCGCCGGATCAGGTCGCGGTCAAGAGCGAGATCATCGACGACGCCGCGTGCGCCGCCGGGCGCGATCCCGCGGAGATCACCCGGATCTACAACATCGACGGCGGTTTCGGGGCCGGTGACGGTCTGCTCGCCGGCAGCCCCGCCCAGTGGGCGGAGCAGCTGACCGACCTCACCGTCACTCTCGGGATGAGCACCTACATCCTCGCCACCGACGACCCGGATGACCTGGCCCGCTTCGCCGACGAGGTCGCGCCCGCGGTTCGGGAACTCGTCGCCGCGGAGCGGCGGGGATGAGGAGGTGACGGGCGACGCGGTGACGGGCGACGAGGTGACGGGCGACGAGGTGACGGGCGACGAGGTGACGGGCGACGAGGCGGTGAGCAAGGATTCCGAGTCGCTACCATCGGCGACCGTGCAACCCGTCGACGCCACCCTGCGGTCCACGGCCCCGGCCGGCCGGCGCGCGAACCGCCGCGGACAGGCGACGCGCGATGCGATGCTCGACGCCGCGATCAAGTCGCTTGCATCCGGCGACCCGACGGCGGTGTCGGGCAACCGGATCGCCAGGGACATCGGGGCCACCTGGGGTGCCGTCAAGTACCAGTTCGACGACATCGACGGACTGTGGGCCGCGGTGCTGCACCGCACCGCCGAACAGCGCGGCGATCTGCCGGTCACCGTGAGACCCGAGGCGCCACTGGCCGAACGCGTCGAGTCGATCGTCGACCTGCTGTTCGAAGGGCTGCTGACCCCGGAGTCCCGGGCCATCGAGACGTTGCGGGCCGCGCTGCCGCGTGATCCGGACGAGCTGCGCCGCCTGTACCCCAAGACCGCAGCGGAATTCGAGTCCTGGGGACCGTCGTGGACCGACGCGTGCCAACGCGCTTTCGCCGATCTCGACGTCGATCCGGACCGGGTCAGGGAGGTCGCGGCCTTCCTGCCGGGCGCGATGCGGGGACTGGTGTCCGAGAAGCAGCTCGGCAGTTTCCAGGATCAGGAACTGGCGCGGAAGGGTCTCGCGAGGGCGATCGTCGCGCTGCTCTCCTCTGCTCCCTGACGCAGCCATCGGCCGCAGTGGTGTGCCTTCCGATACGCCCCCGCGCGCGGGCGTCGGAACACCCGTGATGTCGCCCGCGACTTGTCCGTGGCGGGGATCTCCCGCGTGCGCCGGCGCGCCCGGGGCGTCGAAGTCACCCCCGCCACACGTCCATCGTCCGTGACACCACGGTCTCGACCGCGAGGATCACGACGCACAGCATCGCGATGCAACCCGGGACGAAGACGAGCATGTCGTCGATCCGTTCCCACGCCGTGGGGCTCCACAGCGCGACCCAGGTGAGCACCAGGGCGATGGCGGTGGCGAGTTCGCCCGTGATGTTGACCGTCATGATCACCCGCGCCGACAGCTTGTGGCGCTTGGCCATGCGGCGGGAGAAGTGGAAGTCGGCGCCGAAGGCCAGCAACAGCACGGCGAACACCGACAGGAGAACCCCGAGGTCGTCGGCGGTGAGATCACGCATGGAGACCATCGTGGACCACGGCGAGGCGGACATCACACGACGACACCTGGCAGTTTTGAAACCGGCGTGAATTTAAGTCGCTCCCGGCTGGCTCGGTCGCATGCATCTGTATACAACTAAATGCAGTTCGAGTCCCGAAGTGCGATACGCAAGGAGAGCAGTGGAGATGGAGACGACGACCATCGAGTCGCCCGAGGTGCAGGCCGCCATCGCGAGCCTTCGGGACAAGGCCCCGTTCGTCTACGGACTGACCAACTACGTCGCAGCCAACCTGAGCGCGAACGTGCTGCTCGCGCTCGGTGCGGGCCCGGCCATCGGTGCCGCTCCCGGTTTCACCGCCGCATTCCCCGCGGGCGCGGGGGCGGTCTGGATCAACGGCGCCGCGCTCATGTCGTCGGTGACGCCCGAGGCCCTCGAAGAGGCCGCGGCGACCGCGCACAAGGCCGGTACCCCGTGGGTCTTCGACCCCGTGGCCATCGGAGCCGGAGCCACCGAATACGACGACATCCTGAAGTCGCTGCTCGAGTACAAGCCGGCGATCATCCGCGGCAACGCCAGCGAGATCTCCGCCCTGGCGGGCGGTTCGGGAGGCAGCGGCGTCGATTCGACCCTCGACTCCTCGGAGGTCATCGACACCGTCAAGGACCTGGCCGTCCGGCTCGACTCCGTGGTCGCGGTCTCCGGCAAGGTCGACTACCTGTGTGATCCGTCCGGGCGGGCCACCTCAGTGGAAGGCGGCGACGCGCGGATGCCGCAGGTCACCGGCACCGGCTGCAGTCTCGGAGCGCTGAGCGCCGGATTCTGCGCGGTCGTCGACCCGTTCACCGCCGCGCGGGCCGCTCACGCCGCGTTCGCCGCGGCAGGACAGCGGGCCGGTGCCCGTGCCACCGGCACCGGGTCGTTCGCCGTCGCGTTCGTCGACGAACTCTCCCTTCTCTGACGAGGCGGCCCCGGAAGCAGCCGCCCCGCCATCCGTCCACCGCCGATCCGTCGCAAAGGAGCGAATGACATGTCCCGCAAGAAGATCCACCTGGCCGCATTCATGAATGCAGGTCCGCAGGGGACGGTCGGCTGGCGTCACCCGGATGCCGGGGACGGCTTCCTCACCGCCGAGCACTACCTGCACATCGCGCGGGTCCTCGAAGATGCGAAGTTCGACATGGCCTTCGTGCCCGATGCCCTCGCGGTCCCGCGCAGCCTCGGCAACTCCTTCGATCCCGCGGTCAGGTACGGCACCGGCACCCCGCGACTCGATCCGATGACAGTGATCACCCTGATGAGCTCGGTGACCACCAAACTCGGTGTGGCCGCGACGATGTCGACCGGATACCAGGAGCCCTACAACCTCGCGCGTTCGATGGGAACCCTCGATCACCTCAGCGGTGGGCGCGCCGGGTGGAACGTCGTGACCAGCTTCCAGGACGCCGAGGCGCAGAACTTCAACCAGGACAGGTTGCCCGATCGCGAGGAACGGTACGCGCGTGCCGAGGAGTTCCTCGAGGTCACCACCCGTCTGTGGGATTCCTGGTCCGACGACGCGCTGATCCGCGACAAGGAAGCCGGGCGCTTCGCCCGCCCCGAGGAGGTCGAGGCCATCGACCACAAGGGCCGCTTCTTCCAGGTGCAGGGACCACTGGGTGTGCCCCGCCCGCCGCAGGGCTACCCGGTCATCGTGCAGGCCGGCGCGTCGCCGACCGGTCGCGACTTCGCCTCCCGCTGGGCAGATGTCGTGTTCTGCAGCCACGAGTCCCTGGAGAGCGGAATCGCCTTCTACCGTGACATGAAGGAGCGCGCGGCCGCACACGGCCGGGACCCCGAACAGCTCAAGATCCTTCCCGCGGCCACCACCGTCGTCGGCAAGGACTACCGCGACGCCCTGGCCAGGCACGAGGCGTTCTTCGAGCTCGTCGACCCCGAGGCGGGATTGTCCCGGTTGGCGTACCACGTCAACGTCGACCTCACGAAGTACGACCTCGACGGACCGCTGCCGTCCCTGGAAGTCGTCGGCGTCGAGGGCCATTACCGCGAGGTCGTCGAGTTCGCCGAGCGGGAGAAGCTGTCGATCCGCGAGATCGGACGCTGGTACGGCGCCCGCACCGAGGGCAACATGATCGGCTCGCCGTCCGACATCGCCGACACGATGGAGCAGTGGCTCGACGCCGGCGCCGCCGACGGCTTCATGATCCAGGCGACCCACGTGCCGGCCGCCTTCGAGGACTTCGCGACGCTCGTGGTGCCGGAGCTGCAGCGCCGCGGCCTCTTCCGGACCGAGTACGAGGGCGAGACCCTCCGCGAGAACCTCGGCCTCAACCGTCCCGAGCGCGGTGAGTGGCGCAACCGGGCCAAGAGCGTCGCCCCGGTCACGGCATGACCGCCGACCCGGCCGAGACCGGCGCCCTCGTCACGGCGCAATGGCTGCACGACCACACCGACGGGGTCGTCGTCCTCGACGCCAGCATCGCGCGATCGGTGGACACCACGGGACTGACGGTGTTCGACCCCGGGCACGACGTGTTCCGGGCCGCCCACATCCCGGGGGCCCGGTTCGCGGACCTGTTCGCGACCTTCTCCGACCCGTCGTCGCCGATCGCGTTCACCCGCCCGACCCTCGAGCAGATGACCGCGGCGACAGCGGAACTGGGCATCACCCCAGCCGACGACATCGTGGTGTACGACCAGCTCAGCGGGGCTTACGCGGCGCGGGTGTGGTTGGTGTTGCGTTCCTTCGGATTCGACCGTGTCCGCGTCCTCGACGGTGGGTTCGCCCGGTGGACGGCGCTGGGCCACCCGGTCGAATCCGGTGACCCCGCCACCCCGGCCAGGTCCGTGGGCGCCCCCGAACTCCGCGAGCTCGAAGGGGTCTTCGCCGGTCTCGACGAGGTCCGGGCGATCTCCGATGACGAATCGTCGTCGACGACGCTGGTGTGTGCCCTCCGCACTCCGGACTACACCGGCGAATCCGGTGGTGACCGTCCCGGGCACATCCCGGGAAGCCTGAGCGTCCCGTATCCGGATCTCCTGTCCGACGACGGCACATTCTCGCCGGAACGAACACGGGAGTTGTTGGGGCAGAAGGGGATCGGTCACGACTCCGAGGTCATCGTCTACTGCGGCGGGGGCATCAACGCGTCGGGCGCCGCACTGGCCTTCGTCGAGGCCGGGTACCCGCGGCCGCGGGTGTACGACGGATCGCTCAGCGAGTGGCGCAGCCACCCCGAGCTTCCACTCGTCACCGGACGGGAGCCGCGATGAGCGCCGCGCGGCCCCGGACGCTGGCCGTCTTCGACATCGACGGCACGCTGCTCGACTCCGCCGCCGCGCACGACCGCGTCGCCATCGAGGTCCTGGCGCGTCACGGCCTCGACGTGCTCGCCAAACCGTGGACGGCGTATCGCGCCTACACCGATTCGGCGGTGACCGGCGAGGTGTACGAGGACAAGCACGGCGTGCCCGCCGACCCCGAGTTCATCGCGGAGCTCGAACGCCTCTACGACAAGGAATTCGACGTTCACGTCGCCGCCGGTGCGGTCGACGAGATCCCCGGCGCGCGGAAACTGCTGTCGGAGTTGGCGGATCGAGTCGATGTGCACTGGGCCTTCGCCACCGGATCGTTCCGGGCACTCGCCCGGACCAAGCTGCGTCTGCTCGGCGTCGACGCCGACGAGGTGCCGCTGGCCACCGGCACCGAACACGACGACCGTGCCGCCATCGTGCGTGACGCCATCGGCCAGGCGATCGGCCACGACGTCGACGGCTGGCGATTGGTGATCCTCGGCGACGGCAAGTGGGACGAACTCACCGCCCGGCGCCTGGGCATCCCGCTCGTCGGCGTGCAGACCGGAACCCACCGGTTCTCCGACGACACCGCGCTCATCGTCGACGACCTGACCTCGGTCACCGTCGACACCCTCGTCGGGTTGTCTGCGAGGATCGAGGGGCTCACACTGTCCGTCCCGAACGATGCCCCGGAAGGTGACCGTAGATGAAGAGCGCCCGCGACGCGGTCTACGAAGCGCTGCACGAGCGCCTGACGCACGGCCATTACCCGGCCGACGCCGTCCTCATCCCCCAGGCCCTGAGCGAGGAGTTCGGGGTGTCGCGGACCCCGGTGCGTGAGGCGTTGGGGTTGCTGGAACGCAAGGGCCTGATCGTCGCGGCGTCCCGTGGTTTCGTCCTGCGCATCCGCAGCGACGAGGAGATGCTCGAAATCTTCGAGGTGCGCGCCGTCCTCGAGTCGAGCGCGGCCGCGGCCGCCGCCGAACGCCACACACCCGTCGACATCGCCCGCCTCAGGGAGGCGCTGACGCAGAGCCGCACGCACACCGACCCGGCGGAGATCCGGCACGCGCTCAACGTCTTCCACGACTGCGTCATGCTGGCCTCACACAACCAGACCATCCATGCGCTGGAACGGGACCTCCGGGACCAGTGCAAGGTGAGCGCGCCGTGGTTCACCCCCACCGGTCGCGAGAGCTTCGAGAGCTCGATCGACGAACACGAGCAGATCCTCTCCGCGATCGTCGACGGGGCAGCCGAGAAGGCGCGGCTGCTCATGCTCGAACACCTCAATCACGACCGGGACGTGCGCATCTCCCAGCTCGTCTCGCGGTCGATGAAGGCCGGCGAGAAGCCGCTCCCCTGACCAGGGTCGGGTCACGTCGTCGTTTCACCCAGCCGGTCCCCGGGTGGCCGACGGCGATGACCTCGCGTGACCACCCGATCGTGCCTCCGCCCCGCCTCGCGACCGCCGGTGTGCTCGACACCGCGCGCATCGTCGGTGGCGTCCTCACCCCGATCGTCGCCGAAGGCGTGCCGGCCCGGCGCAAGGCGATGGTTCGTCTAGGCGCTCGTCTCGACACCCACGGCAAGGCGACCCGGATACTGAACGGACTCAAGGAGAAGTACGACGCCGACGCGCTGCGGCTGACCTTGCCGCGCAGAATGGTCGTCGCGCTGCGCCCGGCCGCCGCACAGGCGACGCTGCAGGGCGCACCGGACCCCTTCATCCCCGCGTCCCGCGAGAAGGTGGCCGCGGTGTCGCGGTTCCAGCCCACGGGGGTCCTCATCTCCGATCCGGACCATCGACCTGCGCGTCGAGAACTGAACGGGCTGCATTGCAGACGTCGTCACCGGTCCACACCTTGTATCCCCGCTGTGCCGACATCGTCCGTGCGGAGGTCGGCAACCTGCTCGTCGAATGCTTCGACGGCCGGCTCACGTGGGATGCCTACGCCATCGCCCACTGGCGCATGCTTCGGCGCCTCGTCTTCGGCGACGCCGCCCGGGACCAGGAAGACGTGACCGACGTGCTCACCGAGTTCCGCCACGAGGCCAACTGGGCGTACGCATTTCCGCCGCGCAACGGCAGGTCCGCGCGCTTCCGCAGGCGACTCGACGAACTCGTGTTCGCCGCGCCGACGGATTCGCTCGCGGGGACCATCCGCGACGCGCCGGTCGCCGGCCGGGACGAGATCGACCCGACCGGTCAGATCCCGCAGTGGCTGTTCGCCTTCGACGCGGTGGCCGTGGCGATCCTGCGTGCGCCGGCGTTGCTCGCCGCCCATCCCGACGCCCTGGGCGGCGCTCGCGCAGACATCGACGACCTGGACGCCGGCCGTTCAGCGCGTCTGCCGAATCTCCGTGCCGCGCTGCTCGAGTCGCTCCGCCTGTGGCCCACGACGTTGGCGATTCTCCGGGAGGCCATCCGCGACGTCCACTGGACGGGCGGGGTCATCCCCTCCGGAACCACGACAGTCGTCCTCGGAGAACACTTTCAGCGCGATGACGACGCAATGGACTTCGCGCGGCGGTTCGCGCCCGAAGCATGGCTCGACGGACGCGCGCTGGGGCTGGCAGGCGTCGTGCCGTTCGCCGACGGGCCGGGTGAGTGTCCCGGCCGAAACGTCGTGATGCTCTTCGGTTCCCTCGTGCCCGCCGAGATCTGCCGCGACCACGAGCCGTCCGACGACGTGCTGACCCCGTTGGTCTCGGGAGGAGCAGAGCTCCCGCGCTCGCTGAACCACTTCGACCTGGCGATCCGGCTGACGAAGAAATGACCCGGGTCGGCGAATCGACTCGGGTCATTCCGAAGGCGTGCGTCTACAGCCGGCGCGCCACGAACCGTGCGCCGTCGAGCGTCATCCCGTTGACGGAGTACAGCGTGTGGAGGGCGTTCGGGCCGCCGACCGGTGACCCGTCACAGATGGTGTCGCCGGGTACGCAGAAGCGAATCGTCCTGCTGCGGTATGGCGTCGCGACCTTGACCGGTGGTGCGCCCACCTCGTTGATGAACCGGTCGGAGGGCGCCCCGTACAGGACGATGGCGGCCACGTTGCCGACCAGCGACGCCGGCAGCGGCGGCGGCACGTACCGGTCGTAGGCGACGTACTGCGGCGGCAGGTCCAGCCCGGCGTGCACCGCGTATCCGGCGACCACCGCGCCCTGCGAGTAGCCACCGAGAACGACCTTGGTGCGCGGGCACTTCGCGGCGAGGTACTTGATGCGGTTCTGCGTGGTCCGCACACCGTCGGCGACGGTGCGGGCGAAGGCGAGTCGGTCGTTGAACCGATCGCTGGCGGGGTAGGGGACCCCGTGGCCGGTGACCGACCTACCCGGCAGCTGGCTGCGCACCGCCTCCACGAACGACAGTCCCGTCAGACCGAGTGGCGGCGCGGGTTCGACGGTGCCGCGGGCGAACACCACCTCGACGTCGGAGCACGTGGCGGCCTCCGCGGACGGACTCCCGACGGCCGCCGCTCCGGCCGTCGCGGCCAGCAGACAGAGGGTGGACACACTGAACCGCTTGATCGCTCTTCTCATGTACAGGGCACCTGTTCTCTCGTCGTGTTCGCGGAGCGCGGATGGTGATCGCGACGGCTTGGTGTTCCCAGCCAAGGGTGCCACCAATCCTCGGACAGGTGTCGTCATTCCCGCGATACTCGACGTATGCGCAGCCGACACGTCAGCACCGTGATCGGTGCATCGCCCGAAGCCGTCTACGAATTCATCGCCGAACCGGACAATCTCCCGAAATGGGCCGGCGGGTTGGCTCGTTCGGAAGTGACCCGGTGCGGCGACGACCTGATCGCGGAGTCGCCGATGGGTACCGTGACGGTTCGCTTCGTCCCGCGCAACGAGTTCGGTGTCGTCGACCACGATGTGGTCCTTCCGGACGGCGGGACCGTGAACAACCCGATGCGGGTCCTCGCCCATCCGGACGGCGCCGAGGTCGTCTTCACCCTGCGGCAGCGGGAGATGTCCGACGAGGAGTTCGACCGCGACACCGGGATGGTCGAGGAGGACCTCAGCCGGCTCCGGGCGCTGCTCGAGGCGCACGACGGCCGACCGCCTGTGAGAACGCGACGATGACCACGCGCCAACTCATCCCGTCCGGCTCGCCGTACGAGCCCGAGATCGGTTTCTCCCGTGCGGTGCGCATCGACGAGCGCGTCCTGGTGTCGGGGACCGGCCCGGTCTGGCCGGACGGCTCGTGCGATCCCGACGCCGAGGTCCAAGCCCGCCGCTGCCTGGAGATCATCGAGACCGCGCTGAAGGAGGCCGGGGCGACGTTCTCCGACGTCGTCCGGACCCGCATGTTCATCACGACGCCCGACGCGGCGCCGGGGGTGAGTCGTGCACACGGTGCCGCCTTCGGCGCCATCCGACCGGCCGCGACGATGGTCATCGTCGCCGGGCTGCTCGACCCGCGGTGGGTCGTCGAGATCGAGGCCGAGGCGCAGCTCGCCGCGCAATGACGCGGCGCGTTCCGAGGAATATGCTCACGCGCTGCGCGTGCTGCCTCCCGGACGATCGACCAGGCTCGCCGAATTCGGCTGAGTTCACCCGAACGGACCAACGACGAAATTGCTGTTCGGGGGCGTCACAGATAGATTCTCTTCGGTTATCCGAATGTGATTCGGCCGTGATGGTCGGGTGCCTGGAAGCGGGAGCGTAGTGAACAAGCTGGTTCGTGCGTCGGTGGGCGCGTTGGTGTCGGTGGTGGTCGTCCTCGGCTCCTACCTGGGTGGCGGTGTCGCAAAGGCCGACCCGCTGGACTCGTACCTGAACCTACCGCTGGTCAACCGCGACGCATCCAAGGGTCCGGGTGGCGTACACCCCAAGCTGCCCACCGACCCCAAGGTGCTGCAGCGCCTGTTGGACGAAGCGCGTGACCGCGGCCTGCCGCCCGCGTCGTACACCGCGCTGCTGTACCAGTACTGGCTCGCCGACACCACGACCCGTGCCGGCATCGACCTCGCATCGTGGGACCCGCGCAAGGGCGTCGCGGCCAACCACCAGAACCTGTTGAAGTCCTATCGCTACTACGAGGATCTGCAGCTGGCGCATCGAGAGCTGCAGTGGGCCGGCATGGGCGGTATGGTCGGCGCCGACTTCGGCGGCGGCCTCCTCGACTACAAGGACGCGACCGAGATCTACGAGTTCAGCCGGCTGCAGCCGGTTGTCCAGGCGATCGTCGCGAAGGTGAACGAGCTCGCCGGCAAGCAGGCCGTGGACAGTCTGCCGGCCGGGCTGCCCGCGCTGGCACGCGTCGGCGCCAAGCTCACCGTCGACGACCTGCGCGAGGTCCAGGGCCAGATCCTGGTGATGCAGAAGAACATCTTCTCCGACTTGATGCCGATGCACCGGGCGTATGTGACCGGCGGGCTGCCCGCGCTGCGCGAGATGCACGAGGCCGGCATCTTCGACGACGAGATCATGGGGCACTGGGAGGGTATCGCCTCCAAGGACCCGGAGCGGGTCGCCGCCGGCAATGCGCGCCTGCTGCAGCGTGAGCAGGGCGAGATCATCAAGAAGCAGTGGGACGCCACCCGCAACTACAAGGGCGGGGTCGGCGAGGCGATGACCTATGCCAGCACCATCCTCGCCGCGCCGTCGGTGGCCGGTGTGGTCCCGCCGCGCGACATCAACCAGGTGAAGGTCGCCGGCCGCGCCCTCGACGGCCGCAAGGCCATCGTGACCCTGCCGCTGCCGCAGTGGAACTGGTCGGTCTACGAGGACCGCTGGCAGTACATCACCGAGCAACTGCTGCCGAAGTACAGGTACCAGGTCGAGAACAACTGGCCGGCGCTTTCCGCGGCCATGCGCGTCCCGTACTTCGAACAGATGGAAACCCACCGTCCCACCCGTAACCTGCTGCCGCTGTTCCAGTCGGTTCTGACCTCGATCAAGGTGACCCACCAGTGATTTCATTCCGCGCACGCGCCACCCGTCGCATCACGGTGGCCGCCGTCCTCGCCATCGTCGCGTCCGCCGTCGGGCTCGCCGCGCCGGCGTCCGCCGCCCCCAATCGGACCCCGGAACTGGGAGAGGTGTTCAACGGCTTCGTCCTCAAGGCAATGGTCGACGGCCGGATGGGCAGCCCGCAGGAGATCGCCGAGCCGCTGCTCGAACCGTTCCTGCGGACCGACAAGTTCTACGACGAGCCGAAGCTCAAGGGCACCGAGAAGCCCGGCACCGTGCTCAAGACCAAGAAGGTCGCCATCCAGTTCATGGGTTATCGCCCGGGCAACCTCGACGCGTACAAGCTGATGTACGTGACCCGCGGCCTGCACGACGAGCCCGAGATCTCCACCGGTCTGCTCGTCGTCCCGCGTGACGGACGTTCGGACAAGACCCGCCCGATCATCGGCTACCAGCTCGCCAACGACAGCGTCGGCGCGTTCTGCCATCCGGGCACCATGTTCACCGGCGGCGACATCATGGACGGCGCCTCGTGGTCGGCGCTCGGCCCGCTCGCGCAGTTCTTCGGCAAGGGTTACGCGGTCATGATGAGCGACGTCGGCAACGACGGCGATCCCAGGCCGCACGGTGTCTTCGCGGGCAAGTTCGCCGGCAAGGCACTGCTCGACGGCCTGCGGGCCGCGGTGGGCAACGGCAAGACCGAACTGTCGGCGTCGTCGCCGATCGGTGTCTTCGGCATCGCCGGCGGCGGCGTGGGTGCGGCCTTCGCCGCCGAGAACGCCAAGCGTTACGCGCCCGAGCTGAACATCAAGGGCTACGTGCTCGAGGGCATGGTCGTCGACCAGAAGAATTTCATCCGGGTCGCCGATGGCTCGATCGGTTCGGCGTTCGTCCTCGCGACGCTGCTGGGCCTCGAGCCGCGCTACCCGGAGATGAAGCTCGACGAGAAGTTCACTCCCGCCGCGAAGGCCATCGCCGACGTCTTCCGCACCCAGTGCCAGACCCCGGCGTACTTCACGATGCCGTTCATCCCGATGAACACGATGTTCAAGAGCGGTCAGAACCCGGCGGACATCGCCGACTTCCAGCACGTCTACGAGGACAACAAGCTGGGCAAGGGCACCCCGAACGCGCCGGTGCTCATCGCGTCGTGCGCCAAGGACGACTCGTTCATGTCGTTGGTCCCGGCCAAGGACTCGCGTGACCTCGCCAAGAGCTACCGCTCACGCGGCGCCGAGGTCGACTACCAGCCCACCGACTGCAGCATGGTGCGGTTCCTCACCAACCTCTACGGCTGGGGCACCGATCTGTTCGGCATGCAGACGATGGACTGGCTGGCCGAGAAGCTGGACGAGAAGTAGAAGTCCATGGCCCGAAGCCGCGTGCACCGCGACTTCGGGCCATTTCTTCCCGACGCCGCGACCACACCCGAGGTCGCGGCGTCGACTTGTCTCCGGGCCCTCCGTCCGCGTGGGTCGCCGATGAGTTCGGCCATCGCCGACGGTCGGTCACCGTGAAACCAATGTCGAAGGGGGCCCGATGAGCCGACGACTCCTGTTCCTCCACGGCGCGGACGGCTTCGACGACGACCGGTCGATCGCCGAGGGGCTCGAGAGCGCCCTCGAGGCCCCGGTCGACATGCCACGACTGCCCGAGGACAAATCGTTCGGTGCGTGGGCAACGGCCATCAGGACGCACCTGTCGAGGCTGAGCGCCGACGACCTGCTCGTCGCCCATTCGTTCGGCGCGTCGATCCTGCTGCGCGTGCTCGCCGCCGCCGACGGACCCCGACGCGTCGTATTGCTGGCCATGCCCGACTGGGGGCCGGACGGGTGGGACGTCCCGGAGTACGCCTTCACCGGCCCGGTCCCCCGCGGTGTCGATCTCTCGATGCATCACTGCCTCGACGACGAGGTGGTCCCGGCCGGGCACCTGGACCTCAACGCCGCCCTGCTTCCGGATGCGCAGCTGCATCGCCATCGGATCGGCGGCCGCCAGTTCGTCGGGCTCGCCGAGGCCATCGCCGCCGATGCCGCGAAACCATGGCGCGGAGAGGCGCTCGGCCGACGTCGAGCCATGGATTCGACGTGAAGCGGTGTGGCAGTCGGGAATTGGGTTACCCGTCAGTACGTCCGGTATGTCGCATCGCTGCCATGTGTGTGGTACATATTGTGACCTCGGACACCGGCGTCCGAGGTTTGTCCGCACGGAGGTTCAGCCCCATGTCCCTCGTTCTGTTGTCGGCCCGCCGACAGACGTCCCTCGGCCACGGTTCCGCCATGACGCGATCCGGAGGCCGGTCGTGACGGCGCGAACGGTCTGGGATGGGCTCAAGACCTCCGCGGGTGTCGTCGTCACGGCGGCAGCGTTCATCATCGGGTTCTTCGTTCTCCTGGTGGCCCAGTTCCTCGTGTTCGCGGCGCGTCTCGCCGTCGACCTGCCCGGCGCCTGAGCGGCCGTTCTGCCGCGAAGTCGGCATCCTCGACCGGGGTCGGTGATCCGGTCGGAATCCCATGACGCGAGCCTCCGGAAACCCAGGACGTGTCATACCGCGCTACCGGCCCGGTATCGGCGGAATCTGCCTCGTGGGAGCTCGGGCCGTTCTGTCCGGGCGCAACCATGGTGTAGCCACGCGGAGGCGTAGAGCTGGATGGAGGCCTCTGAGCGGGCGGGGGCTGCCTTTGTCGTCGCTCCGATGCCCCGGGTCGAGAACCTACCCCACCTGGCATGAATCATGCGGGAACAAACTTCCGGCCACCCGGGTTGAGTCCAACAGACTTGACTCTGGAGGCTTTCATGACGCAGACATACTCACTACCGGTGCTCTTCGTGCCGGACGTCGTCGTGCTGCCCGGCATGGTCGTGCCGATCCCGCTCGACGACGCCGCGCAGGCCACGATCGATGCCGCGCGGGCGAGCGAGACCGGCAGACTGCTGGTCGCCCCGCGGCTGGATGACCGGTACCCCACCTATGGCGTGATCGCGTCGATCCTGCAGGTCGGGCGCATCCCGGGCGGCGGTCCGGCCGCCGTGGTGAAGGGCGAGAAGCGTGCACAGATCGGGACCGGGACCCCGGGTCACGGCGCGGCGCTGTGGGTCGAGGTGACCGAGGTCGACGAACCGGAGATCACCGACGAGGTCCGGACACTGGCCGGCGAGTACAAGAAGCTCGTCCTGGCCATGCTGCAGCGCCGCGAGGCCTGGCAGCTGATCGACGCCGTCAACAAGATGACCGACCCCTCGGATCTCGCCGACACCTCGGGCTACGCATCGTGGCTGACCGACGCCCAGAAGCGACAGCTCCTGGAGACGCCGGACACCGCCGAGCGGCTCCGCGTGCTCATCGAGTGGACCACCGATCACCTCGCCGAGACCGAGGTCAACGAGAAGATCGCCGAGGATGTCCGCGCCGGGATGGACAAGCAGCAGAAGGAATTCCTGCTGCGTCAGCAGCTGGCGGCCATCCGCAAGGAGCTCGGCGAGGACGAGCCCGACGGTGCCGACGACTACCGTCGGCGCGTCGAGGAGGCCGACCTGCCGGACAAGGTGCGCGAGGCCGCGCTCCGCGAGGTCGGTCGGCTCGAACGGGCCAGCGACCAGTCACCCGAGACCGGGTATATCCGCACCTGGCTCGACACCGTACTCGAGCTGCCGTGGAACGTCCGAACCGAGGACTCCACCGACATCAAGGGCGCTCGCGAGATCCTCGACGCCGATCACCACGGACTCGAGGACGTCAAGGACCGCATCGTCGAATACCTCGCCGTGCGTGCCCGGCGTGCCGAACGCGGCCTACAGGTCGTCGGAGGTCGAGGCTCGGGTGCGGTGATGGTGCTCGCCGGTCCGCCCGGCGTCGGCAAGACGTCGCTGGGTGAGAGCGTCGCGCGCGCCCTCGGCCGCAAGTTCGTGCGTGTCGCCCTGGGCGGCGTGCGCGACGAGTCGGAGATCCGCGGTCACCGGCGCACCTACGTCGGCGCGATGCCCGGCCGTATCGTGCGGGCGATCGGCGAGGCCGGCTCGATGAACCCGGTCGTGCTGCTCGACGAGATCGACAAGGTCGGCTCGGACTACCGGGGCGACCCGGCCGCGGCGCTGCTCGAGGTCCTCGACCCCGCGCAGAACCACACCTTCCGCGACCACTACCTCGATCTCGACCTCGACCTGTCCGACGTGTTGTTCATCGCGACCGCCAACGTCGTCGAGAACATCCCGTCGGCGCTGCTCGACCGCATGGAGTTGGTGACACTCGACGGCTACACCGAGGACGACAAGGTGGCCATCGCCCGCGACCACCTGCTCCCGCGGCAGGCCGAACGGGCGGCCCTGACCACCGACGAGGTGACCATCACCGAGGACGCGCTACGCGAGATCGCGGCGAACCACACCCGCGAACCCGGTGTGCGACAGTTCGAACGTCTGATCGCCAAGGCGTTGCGCAAGGTGGCCACCAAGATCGCCCAGGGCACGGCGACGCCGCCGGTCACCATCGACAAGGCCGACCTGCGCGACTACCTCGGCCGCCCCCGGTTCACGCCGGAATCGGCCGAACGGACCGCGGTGCCCGGTGTCGCAACGGGTCTCGCCGTCACGGGGATGGGTGGCGACGTCCTCTTCATCGAGGCCAACGCCACCGACGGCGAGCCGAGCCTCAAGCTCACCGGTCAGCTCGGCGACGTCATGAAGGAGTCGGCGCAGATCGCGCTGTCCTACGTGCGGGCCCACGCCGGCGAGCTCGGCGTCGACCCGACGTCGCTCGACAAGGCCATCCACGTGCACGTCCCGGCCGGGGCGGTGCCCAAGGACGGTCCCAGCGCCGGCGTCACCATGGTCACCGCCCTGGTGTCCATGGCCACCGGGCGCCGTGTGCGGGCCGACGTCGGCATGACCGGCGAGGTCACGCTGAACGGTCGGGTCCTGCCGATCGGCGGGGTCAAGCAGAAGCTGCTCGCCGCGCAACGCAACGGGCTGAAGACGGTCTTCATCCCGCAGCGCAACGAACCCGACCTCGACGACGTGCCTGCGGAGGTTCTCGACGCCCTCGACGTGCGTCCGATGACCGACGTCGCCGAGATCGTCGCGCAGGCACTGGAACCCGCGACCGGGGCGCAGGCCGACGCGGCCTGACACCCCACCGGACACGACGGGACGTCGTCCGGGGCGATCCGGTCGGCGCCCCGTTTCGTGTCATCGCAACCGGAATGCGGCGGCCACCCTCTCCAGCAGCAGATAGACGATGCCGGCGATCCCCGCCGCCGCACCGGCCGGCACCAACCACGATGCCCCGACAGCGGAGATCAGACCCGCCATCCACTGCCTGCCCCACAGCGGGGCGGCGAGGAAGATCAGCACCAGCGATGCCAGGAGGGACCAGACGGGTGCGGACAGCGGCCAGGGCCAGTCGAATGCCGACGCGCCGAGTGAGCCGACGAACATCGTGATCCCGAGCAGGCTCAGCAGCAGCCACAGCACCAGGCTCAGGCGTCGCAAACCTCCTGCGACCCAGCGGGTTCGAAGTGCCACCGCCGACCACATGATCCACCGCTTCAGCCACGGGACGCCGGAGGTGCGCATCATCTCCCGGAAGAAGCGGTCGGCGAGCACATCGCTCTCGAGTGCGCCGGAGTTGACCGTCTCGGTGATGAGTTCGTCGTGCAGGATCGCCGCGAGCGTGTGACGGCCGTACGCGTCCTCGAACCACCGCATGAACCGCGGTATCGACGCCAGGTCCGTCGGATTGTCCTCACGCGGGACGAAGGTGCGGGCCTCGTCGATCGCCCTGCGCGCCTCGGCCTCCTTCATGCCGCCGCGCACCAGCAGCGCGAAGAGATCCTTCAAGACGCCCCGATCGGAGTACCGAAAGGCGTTGCGGACGACGAAATGTCGGTCGTCGATCTGGACCATCCCGACGCTGCCGCGGCCCGACGGGTCGTCGACCTCGAACCCGGACCCGGGAGCCACCCGCCACGGCACCCAGGTCGATCCGGCGTCTGTGGGCGCGGTGTCGCTCATGTCGCCTCCCGACCTCGACTTGAGCGAACATAACCCCGCCCGAGGAGCGGAATCCAGTGAATCGCCGGGCTCCGGTGTCGGTCGTGCGGGCGGCGGGACTCAGGACACGCCCGACGCCGTCCATTCGGCGACGGCGTCGGTGTAGAACGCCATCCGTTCCCGCAGCGCATCCGGGTCGATCCCGAACTCCTCGGGTGTGTACCGATGTCGCCCCTTGCCGTGACGCGGCTGTTCGGCGTTGTGCCGGGCGAGCATCGATGCGATGTCGGGCGCATCGATGTCGGCGGCGGCGTACACGCGTTCGCAGGTGGCCTCCGGTCTCGACACCAGATCCCGGTAGTCGATGTCCACGATGGTCGCGGATTCGGCTGCCGCAGAACCGCGGAAGTCCAACGCACGCCGGAACCACAGTTCGGACTGCTCGATCTGGAACCGCCCGACGTCGGGTCCGTCGACCTCGTCGCTGTAGGTCGCCCGATACGTCGCGAACAGGCTCGCGCCGGACGCCACGGTTTCGACGATGTCGCGGTGCAGGTGCACGACGACCACACCCGGATAGGTCGCGGCGAGATGTGCCAGTTCGGGGGTGTGCGCGGGCGCCTTCAGCAGCCAGCGCCGGCCCGAGCCGTCGTCGAGGATCTGCAGCATGGTCCGGTGCGCGGCGTACTCGCCGGCGAAGTCCTGTGTCGCCAGCCACCGGGCGTACGAGTCCAGCCGGGTCGTGGAACCGAGTGCCCAGTTGCGCATGGTCGTTCCCATGCCGAGGACGCACTCCTCGGGGAGGGTCGGGCCGGAATCGTGCACCGCGGCCATCGCCGGGTTGAGCAGATGCAGCGGATTGGGTTCGGCCGCGTGGTCGTCGATCAGCCGCTCGCGTTCCTCGGGCGTCAGCCCCGCGACACGCCAGGGCGCGTACAGTTCGACCGGTCGCGGCGCACGCAGCCGCGGATCACGCGCGAGCAACCGGAACAGGAAGGTGGTGCCGGTTCGCCAACCGCCGATGATCACGATCGGCGGGATCACCTCGCGCTCGGCGACCGCGGGGGACTCACGCAGGATCTTCCCGAGGATCGAGCGCGCCCGCAGCTTCCCGACCATCGCGTCCTGCGCGTTGCGGATGCCGACCGCGTTCAACCGTCCGTCCTCTGCCGCGGAGTCGAGGTACCGCTCGAGTCCGGGCCGCCACTGTTCCGGATCACCCAGCCCGTCGACGCCGTGCTTCGCGGTGGCCTTCTCGACGAGGAGGTCGGCGGTGTCGGCGCCCAACCGGTAGCGGTCCGGTCGGGCGGCGCGGTCGGCCTCGGCCGCGGCATGGATGTTCCGGGCCGTGTCGGTGCGCGGCGGGGGTGTCCAGCCGACCATCACTCACCTCGAAGTCCGGCCAGGGACACCACCCGGGCCGTCGGCAGGGGAGGGGGCGTCGTGGGCCGGAGGAACCGCATGACGACGATCCCGACGTCCCGGCCCTCCGAGTCGATCCAGTCGCCGACCCCCGGATCCTCGGCCGCGACGACGAACCGGTACCGTCCGCCGGCGACCGTCGCCGTCGCGCCCGTGTACGACACCGTCCGGTGCCGGAAGTCGAGCGAGTTGAGAAAACGGCTGTACGCGAGGATGTTCCAGTACCGGCAGTCGACCACGTCCCCCTCGATGACCAGTGCCTCTCCGGGGTTCAGTCGCCAGCCGCCGCGGATGTAGTGGATGCCGGGTTCGGTGAACACCGCGCCGCCGCCCATCTCCGACCAGTGCCGTAGCATGTTCGGCGGATCGAGGTCCTCTTTCACCGCCGCCTCGAAGATCGCCGGTAGGAACGATGTCGTCGCCGACAGCGTGCCCAGCGCCGAACAGAATCGGGCGGGCTCGATCGGTGGCGGCACATGCGGCTCGACGATCGGCTCGATCTCGCACCAGCCCAACCGGTCTCGCGTGACATCGTCGTGGAAGAACCGGACCCACACCGTCGCCGTCCGGTCCGGCAGCGGCAGGCACGTGGTCGAACCGGAACCGTCTGCGCCGAGGGCGACCTCGAAACCGCCGTCGGCGTCGAACCCGATGGAGTCGCTGTCGGCACGGGCCGTCGCCTCTGCGCCGAGCCCGCCGGCCTTCCGATAGACGGTGACCGACAGGTACGACGCGTCGCCGCGGTTTCCGCGGATGCGGTAGCTGCGGTCGCCGCGAACCTCGGTGACCCAGTACCGGAAGTCCGGGTTGTCCATCAGGAACTTCTGTCGCCACCCGTTGAACGGCGCGAGTTCGGGGAGTTCGCGGTCGACCTCGAGGCGCGCCAACTGATTCGACAATCCGCGCAACAGTGCGCGGAAACCGTCGGCCCGCTCGACCGGGTCGAGGTCGGCGGTGTCGGCCGCGAGCTCTTCACCCGCGGTGCGCAGGGCGTCGACCAGGCCGTTCCACGCGGCCACCTCGGGACGCGGGTCACCGTCCGCCGAGACCGGGGCCGCGCTCACGACGACCTCACCCGGTCGTCGTGTCTGTAATGCGGGCCCACGTCGTCGACGAGGATGCCCGGTTCCGCGGCGACCACCGCGGGGACCGCGTCGAGCACTGCGCGGACCGAGGCCGTGGTGATCGGGTTGGTGTGCCCCGTCCCGATCCCGAACTCGAGCTGGGCGCGCATCTCGGCGGGCTCTCCGCTGAGGACGAGCGTGTAGGCGATCGGGCTGGTGAAGTTGCCGAACGGCAGGTCGTCGCCGCGATAGACGACGTCCTCGCCGGGAGCGGAGCGAGCGGGCTCGGTGGGTACCGAGGCGAGGTACCAGCATTCCTCGTTGGTGAAGAAGTGATGATCGCCCAGGTATCCGCGATGGGTCAGGTGCAGTGCCGCCGCGGTGCCCTTCGCGATGGTGGTCGAGCCGATCTGTGCGTCGTGCGGGGCCGGCAGTCCACGCAGCGAGGTCTCGACCCGCACCCGGGAACTGTCGGCGCCGTACAGGGCGTGCGCGACGTTGCCGGTGAGATCCCCATAGTAGAGGTCGCCGCCCTTGGCCACGGGGGAGTCCGGTCCGAGGCAGTCGAGGTCGGAGCCGAATCCGAGCGCCTCCAGGCCTCCCCACATCGCACCGGCGCGGGAGAAGTCGACGGCCTCCACCGATCGCACGTGACTCACCGACGACATCGCCTTCGCCATCGTCATCGCCAGGCGCTCGACGATGAAGGTCGGGTGCACGCCCGTCCCGTGCAGCGTGGCTCCGCCGGTGTGGCACGCCGCCAGCAGCCGCTGCGGCGACCTGCGGAACGGCGACATCCAGTTCGGCATCGACACGTTGTGGTACGCCGCGGTGGCCACGACGTTCTTCCCGGACTCGAGGAGATCGATGACGTCGTCGTCGAGCCCCTTGAACACGGCGGCGGGCGCGGGGGTCACCACCACGCAGTCGACATCGAGCGCCTTGATCGCGTCGCGGTCGCGGGTGGCGAGGACGCCGATCGGCTCGGTCCGGGACAGCTCGCCGACGTCCCGACCCTCCTTCTTCGGGTTGTGGACCAGGGCGCCGACGACCTCGAAGCCGGGGTCCTCGACGGCGGCGCGGACGACCGCTCCGCCGACCTCGCCCGGCCCCCAGACGGCGATCCGGAGAGGTCGCGGCGGCGCGTCGGCGGCGGTCGTCATCGGGCTGGTCTGGGTCACTGGCGGTCCTCGCAGTCGGACGGAAAGTGGAATCGGACGCTTCCGGTTGGAATCTGCCCGGCGACCCCCGCTGTGTCAAGGGTCACAGCGTCACGGCGTAGGATTGAGCCATATCGACTCAACTTTTTCCGAAGACCGGGAACAAACGCGGAAGGGGTCCCGTTGCACCCTTCGAGAAACCTGAGTGACAGCGACTCAAGTCGGTTTGACTCACCGCTACGCTTTCAGTAGGACATTGAGTCGGACGCACTGAAGTCCGCCTCGCACAGGGTTCGGACATCAAGCCCCGCGTCCACGTACCGCGGGGAAAGAAGGACTTGGGTGCAGACCCAGAACTAGGAGGAAGTCAGAATGTCTCGTGCTGTTGGAATCGATCTCGGCACCACCAACTCGGTTGTCGCGGTGCTCGAGGGTGGCGAGCCGACCGTCATCGCCAACGCCGAGGGCTCGCGGACCACGCCGTCCGTGGTTGCCTTCGCGCGCAACGGCGAGGTTCTGGTCGGTCAGCCCGCAAAGAACCAGGCCGTCACGAACGTCGATCGCACCATCCGCTCGGTCAAGCGCCACATGGGCGACAACAACTGGCGTGTCGAGATCGACGACAAGAAGTACACCCCGCAGGAGATCAGCGCGCGCACGCTCATGAAGCTGAAGCGCGACGCCGAGGCATACCTCGGTGAGGATGTCACCGACGCCGTGATCACCGTGCCCGCGTACTTCAACGACGCTCAGCGTCAGGCCACCAAGGAAGCCGGCCAGATCGCCGGTCTCAACGTGCTCCGCATCGTCAACGAGCCGACCGCCGCCGCACTGGCGTACGGCCTCGACAAGGGCGAGAAGGAGCAGACCATCCTGGTGTTCGACCTCGGTGGCGGTACGTTCGACGTCTCGCTGCTGGAGATCGGCGACGGTGTCGTCGAGGTCCGCGCGACCTCCGGCGACAACCACCTCGGTGGTGACGACTGGGATCAGCGCATCGTCGACTGGCTCGTCGAGAAGTTCAAGCAGAGCCACGGCATCGACCTGACCAAGGACAAGATGGCCATGCAGCGTCTCCGCGAGGCTGCCGAGAAGGCCAAGATCGAGCTGTCCGCATCGCAGAGCACCTCGATCAACCTGCCCTACATCACCGTCGACGCCGACAAGAACCCGCTGTTCCTCGACGAGCAGCTGACCCGCGCCGAGTTCCAGAAGATCACCTCGGACCTGCTGGACCGCACCCGTGCGCCGTTCCAGGCCGTCATCAAGGACGCGGGCATCTCGGTCAACGACATCGACCATGTCGTGCTCGTCGGTGGTTCGACCCGTATGCCGGCCGTCACCGACCTGGTCAAGGAACTGACCGGGGGCAAGGACCCCAACAAGGGTGTCAACCCGGACGAGGTCGTCGCCGTCGGCGCGGCCCTGCAGGCCGGCGTCCTGCGCGGTGAGGTCAAGGACGTGCTGCTGCTCGACGTGACCCCGCTGTCGCTGGGCATCGAGACCAAGGGCGGCGTGTTCCACAAGCTGATCGAGCGCAACACGACGATCCCGACCAAGCGGTCGGAGGTGTACACCACGGCCGAGGACAACCAGCCGTCGGTGCAGATCCAGGTGTACCAGGGCGAGCGCGAGATCGCCGCGCACAACAAGCTGCTCGGCAGCTTCGAGCTCGGCGGTATCGCACCTGCGCCGCAGGGTGTCCCGCAGATCGAGGTGACCTTCGACATCGACGCCAACGGCATCGTTCACGTCACCGCGAAGGACAAGGGCACCGGCAAGGAGAACTCGATCCGCATCCAGGACGGCTCCGGTCTGTCCAAGGAAGAGATCGACCGCATGATCAAGGACGCCGAGGCGCACGCCGAGGAGGACCGCAAGCGTCGTGAGGAGGCCGAGACCCGCAACCAGGCGGAGTCGCTGGTCCACACGACCGAGAAGTTCCTCAAGGACAACGAGGACAAGGTCCCGGCCGACGTCAAGGAGAAGGTCGAGAAGGCCGTCGAGGGCGCGAAGGAAGCCCTGAAGGGTACCGACACCGCCGCGATCCGCTCGGCGATCGAGAAGCTGTCGGAGGAATCGCAGGCACTCGGCCAGGCGATCTACGCCAACGCCGCTGCGGAGTCCCCCAACGGTGAGGCCCCGTCGGGCGACGCCGGCGAGTCCGATGTCGTCGACGCGGAGGTCGTCGACGAGGACGCGAAGGAGAACAAGTGACCGCAGGACCCGATTCGACGAACGGGTCCGGCGATCAGGAGCCGGTCACGGTGACCGATCGTCGTCGCATCGACCCGGAAACGGGCCAGGTGCGCGAGGATTCGGCCGCCGGGCCCGGCCCGGCCGAGGCCGAACCCGTCGTCGACAAGACCGACGAATCGCAGGACAAGGCATCGGCAGACGGTGCTCCGGAGCAGGCTGAGTCCGCACCGGCGGCCGTGGACGCGGACGCCCGCGTCGCGGAGCTGACGGCGGATCTGCAGCGGGAACGCGCGCAGTTCGCCAACTTCCGACGCCGCGCGGCGGAGGAGAAGCAGGGATCGATCGCCTACGGCAAGCAGATCCTGATCGACAAGCTCCTCCCGATCCTCGACGACCTCGACCGTGCCCGCGAGCACGGCGACCTCGAGAGCGGACCGCTGAAGATGTTCGCCGACAAGCTCATCGCGGTGCTGACCGGCGAAGGCCTCGCGCCCTTCGGTGCTCCCGGCGAGGAGTTCAACCCCGAACTCCATGAGGCGGTGCAGCACGACGGCACCGGCGCGCACCCGGTCATCGGGCAGGTCTACCGCTGCGGTTACCGGCTGGGTGAGAAGGTGATCCGTACCGCGATGGTGACGGTCACCGACCCCGAACCCGGGGCCGAGAAGCCCGCGGACACAGCAGGTGCCGACGAGCAGGCCGGTGCAGAATAGAGCACCCGACGCCCGGTCCCGAGGGGCGAGCCACGAAGGGATCTCCCTTCGTGGCTCGCTCCGCTCGCGAACAGCGAACGACAACTGAATCATCAATCCAGACAACAGAAGACTTGAAGGAGGTGACGTCTGGTGGCTCCCCAACGAGAGTGGTTGGAACACGACTTCTACAAGGACCTGGGCGTTGCTTCTGACGCTTCGGCTGAAGAGATCAAGAAGGCCTATCGCAAGCTCGCACGCGAGCTGCACCCGGATGCCAATCCCGGGGACCCGGAGGCCGAGGAGCGCTTCAAGCGGGTGTCCGAAGCCCACAGCGTGCTGAGCGATCCCGTCAAGCGCAAGGAGTACGACGAGACGCGGGCGATGTTCGCCGGCGGACGATTCCGTGGCGGCAACGGATTCCCAGGTGGATTCGGTGGCGGTGGCGGTACGACCTACACGACGACGGGTGGGGCCGACTTCGATCTCGGTGACCTGTTCGGCGGCGCGACCGGCGGCGGTTTCGGCGATCTCTTCGAAGGACTCTTCAACCGTGGCGGCGGAACACAGCGTACGTCGACGGCGAGCCGTCCGCGGCGCGGCAAGGACCTCGAGACCGAGACGACGCTGTCGTTCAAGGACGCGGCGCTCGGCACGACCGTCCCGCTGCGGGTCACGAGCCCGTCCCCGTGCACGACGTGCCACGGCTCTGGCGCCAAGCCCGGGACCAGTCCGCGCGTCTGCCCCAACTGCAACGGCTCCGGTTTCGTCAGCCGGAACCAGGGTGCCTTCGGGTTCAGCGAACCCTGCCAGGACTGCCAGGGCACCGGCTCGCGCATCGACGACCCGTGCACCGACTGCAGCGGCACCGGCGTGAAGGTTCGTGCCCGCACCATCAACATGCGGATCCCGGCCGGGGTGGAAGACGGACAACGCATCCGGCTCGCCGGACAGGGCGAGGCCGGTCGACGCGGCGCACCGTCGGGCGACCTGTATGTGGTCGTCCACGTGACCCCGCACAAGTACTTCACCCGCAGCGGCAACGACCTGCGTGTGACGCTGCCCGTGCGGTTCTCCGAACTGGTTCTCGGAGCGACGGTCTCGGTGCCGACGCTCGAGGGCTCGGTGGGCGTGAGGATCCCGCCGAACACCAGCGACGGCCGCACCCTGCGGGTGCGCGGCCGCGGCGTGCCGAAGCGTTCGGGCGGCGCCGGCGACCTGTTGGTCACCCTGAAGGTGGCCGTGCCGGACAAGCTCGACGAGGCGGCGATCGAGGCCATGCGCGCCTACGACAAGGCCGAGCGCGCAAGCGGATTCGATCCGCGGGCGAACTGGGGGCGATGAGTGATGGCCGGTGGGAAGAAGTTCGACGACGGCGCGACCTTCATGATCTCGGTCGCCGCCGAGCTCGCCGGCATGCACGCGCAGACCCTGCGAACCTACGACCGGTTGGGTCTGGTGACCCCGCAGCGGACGAGTGGCGGCGGACGCCGGTACTCGAACCGCGACGTCGAACTCCTGCGAGAGATCCAGCGTCTCTCGCAGGAAGAGGGCGTCAACCTGGCGGGCATCAAACGGATCATCGAACTGACCAACCAGGTCGAGGCGCTGCAACAGCGCGTCCGGGAGCTCACCGAAGAGGTCGCCGCCGCCCAGGGTCGCCGCGGTGGCGAGCTCGTGCCGGTGCCGCGGACCAACGCCCTGGTCGTGTGGCAGCCGCGGCACAAGCGGCGCACCGACTGAGCGGACACGCTCCTTCGAGCACCTGCCGGATCGGCGACGATTCGCCGTTTCGGTGCGATCACCGGCAGGACCGTGCCACACTGGGCCCGCTGATCGTCGCAGGGGGTGTTCGATGGGCGAAGACAGCACGTCATCCGCAGAAGGGTCGTCGGCACTGCCGGTGGAGCGGCTCCGCCGCGGCGGCCGCGTGGGCGCGGTGGCCGCACGACATGCCGCCCGTTCGGCGGCCGTGGCCGCGACCTCCCGGTTCCGCGGCCCCGAACAGGAGGCCAGGGCGCGGGAGCGGACCATCCTGCGCCTTGCCGACGATATCGCCACGGTCGCAGTCGGGATGCGCGGTGCCGCACAGAAACTCGGTCAGATAATGGCCGTCCTCGACCTCGGCATCGCCGACGAGGAGACCAGGGCCGAATTCAGCCGGCGGATGGAACGCGTCTTCGCCACCGCCCCGCGATGGACCGACTCGTCGATGCAGCAACGCATCTCCGACGAACTCGGCCCGCACGTGGCCGACCTGACCGACGTCGCCGGGCCGGTGTCGACAGCATCCATCGGGCAGGTGTACCGGGCACGCCTCCGCGACGGAAGGTCGGTCGCGGTGAAGGTCAAGTACCCCAACGTCGATCGTATGGTCCGCGCCGATCTACAGAACCTGCGGTTGCTGGTCCGCGCGGTCCGACGCCATCTGCCGGCAGTGAACTCCGAGGCGATCGTCGACGAGGTGGCGCGCCAGATCTCGACCGAACTCGACTTCGAGGCGGAGTGTCGCAACCAGCGGATCTTCTCAGACCGCTTCGACGGCCACCCGGTGATCCGAATACCCTCTCCGGTCGAGGAGTTGTGCACCGGGGACATGCTGGTGACGGAGTTCTTCGACGGGATGACTCTCGACGATGCAGCCGCTCTGCCCGCGCCGGAGCGGGACCGGATCGGGGAGGCCATCTACCGCTTCTACTGCGGGGAGATGTACCGAGTGGGGCACTTCTGTGCGGACCCGCATCCCGGGAACATCCTCGTGAATCCCGGTGGCACGGTCTGTTTCGTGGACTTCGGGTCATGTGTGACGCTGTCTCCCGACGAGCACGCCCTCGAACGGCGCGCGCTGGAGGGGCTCCTCGGCGGACGACACCGGGAGGTGTACGACCTGGTCCGCGAGGCCGGATTCGTCGTGAACGACAAGGCCATGGGCCCGGACGAGCTGACCGCCTACATCCGCGACGTCGCGGGCTGGCACCTCGAGTCGGGAATCCTGACCATCACCCCGCAGGTCGCCGCCGCCGCGGTGAGCGCCGCGCTGCTCCCACAGGGCGGCCACATCGGTACGTTCGGCGCCCAGGCCATCGTCGAGGCGCACGCGCTCGGGCGGCGCAACGAACTCGCCGTGTTGTCCCTGCTCGGCAGGCTGAACGCGACCGCGCCCTGGTCCGACATCGCCCGGGAGACCCTCGGGATCTCCGGGCCGGCGACTCCGATGGGGGAGGAGATCGCGCTCTGGCGTCGCCGTCGGCCGGACCGCTGAACCCGCCGCCCTGACCGGAAGCGCCCGGTCAGGGCGGTTTCTTTTCCGAAGACGCCGCAGGGGCAGCCCGTTGACATTATCTGAATGACATGTCAGTCTGTGTGGCGGGAGGGTTGATCATGACACCGGACACACTCGTCGCCATCATCGGGGGCGGCCCTGGCGGCATCTGCGCCGCCGCACTACTCAAGAAGCGCGGGATCGAGGACTTCGTGATCCTCGAGCAGGCCCTGGATTTCGGGGGCAGCTGGCGCGACAACCACTATCCCGGGCTGGGGGTGGATGTCCCGGGCTTCACATATCAGTACTCGTTCGCACGGAATCCCAAGTGGTCGCGGATGTTCCCGAAAGGTCGCGAGGTCCTCGACTATCACCGGGGAGTGGCCCGCAGCCTCGGTCTCTACGACCACGCCCGGTGGGACACCAAGGTCCTCGCCGAGCGATGGGATGACGAGAACGGCTGGTGGGAACTACATCTCGGTAACGGCACGATCATGACCGCGCGGTTCGTCATCTCCGCGATCGGTGCCTACATCAAGGCCAAGGACGACCCCGGGATTCCCGGGCTGGACGACTTCGACGGAAAGATCCTCCGGCCCAACGCGTGGGACCATGACTACGACCTCGCCGGCAAGCGGATCGCGGTGATCGGGACGGGTGCGTCGTCGGTGCAGATCACCCCGTCGATCGCGCCCGAGGTGGCCGCGCTCGAGGTGTACCAGCGCACTCCCGTGTGGGCGCTGCCGAAACCTGATTTCGCGATCGGGCCGGTGCTGCGGACGATCTTCGGTCTACCCGGTGTCCAGTCGGTGCTGTCGGCCATCGCCAACATCGTCGTCGAGATCGGACTGCGCATTCTCTATCAGACGCCGCGGCCCCTGTTCCGCCTCGCTGCGCCGTGGTTCGACCGGACCGCCCGATTGTTCTACCGGTTCTACTTGCGTCGGGTCGTCGACGACGCACGGACGCGGCAGGCCCTCATGCCCGGATACGGTCTACTCGGCAAGCGACCGACACTGTCGAACGAGTTCCTGCAGGCATTCAACAGGGACAACGTCGCCCTCGTGACCGAGCGGATCGCGCGGATCGCACCGGACGGAATCCTCACCGGCGACGGCGTGCACCACCCGTGCGACGCGATCGTGCTCGCCACCGGCTACCACCTCTTCTCCGATCCCGAGAGTTACGTCGAGGGTGCGGTCGTCGGCCGCGACGGATTCGATCTCGGTCGGTTCTACAACACTGCGGGACTACAGGCGTACCAATCGGTTTCGGTTCCATTCCTGCCGAACCGGTGGATGCTCGTCGGGCCGTACTCCTGGATCGGCACCGGCTGGCACGAACTCGTCGAGATCACCTCCGGGCACGCGGTCAACGTCATCTCGGCTGCATTGCGCCAGGATGCTCAGGTCGTGGAGGTCACCGAGGACGCCCATCGCCGATACCGCGACATGATCGAACGCAACGGCGAGAACATCGATTACTACTTCAACACCGTCAACGCGGGCCTGCGGACCTACTACGTGAACTCCGCCGGCGACACGCCGTATATCCGGCCCACGAGCCTGTTCCGCGCGCGATCCGACAGCCGCGACGTGGACCTCGACGCCTATCGGTTCACCAAGGCGGGGTCCGTGGCGCACGCGCGGGTCTCCGACGACGAATCGTCCCCGACCTCGAAAGCGGTGATCTGAATGATGTTCCGTCCCTTTCCGACCAGCGGTGCCGTGGCACTCGTGACCGGAGGAGCGCGCGGCATCGGGTTCGCGGTGGCGCAACGTCTCTTCGACGCCGGGGCGCAGGTGGTGATCGCCGACCTCGACGGGGCGGACGCATATTCCGCCGCGCAGCGCCTGGGACCGCGGGCGACGGGCCTCGCCCTCGATGTCGGTGACCGGTCGGCGTTCGAGGATCTGGTGGAACTGGTCGAATCGACCATCGGGCCGGTCGACATCGTGGTGAACAACGCCGGGATCATGCCGGTCGGTCCCTTGCTCGCCGAGCAGACCAGTGTCGCGGAAGCGACGCTGCGCGTGAACTTCTGGGCCCACTACCATTCTTTCAAGATTCTGGCCCCGCGCATGATCGACCGTGGCCGAGGGCATTTCATCAACATCACCTCGGCGGCCGGCGCCATCCACTCGCCGGGACTGGCGACCTACGTCGCGAGCAAACACGCCGCGACCGGCTTCGCCCGCAGCGCACGCGAAGAGTTGAACGGGACCGGAGTGACGTTGACCGTCGTGATGCCGTCGGCGGTGAGAACCCAGCTCATCGACGGTATTCCGATGAAACGGTGGGAACAGTGGGGGATCGTCACGCCCGAATCGGTGGCCCGGCGTGCCCTCGAGAGTCTGGACCGACGCCCCCCGGTGGTCGGCGCACCGCGCGGCATCGTTCCCCTCCTGCGGCTTCAGCACGTCGTGCCCGAGCCGATCTGGCTTCTCGGGCGCCGGTTGACCGGCGCCGATCGCACTCTGGAACCCTACGACCGCGCGGCCCGGGCCGAGTATGACGACCGGATCGCCCGGCAAGTCGCCGGCTGAGGAAGGAACGATTCCCATGCCACGAGCACGGACCAGAAGGCACGAGCCGGAACCGTACTTCGACCACAAGGTCATCATCATCGGCGCCGGCTTCGGCGGGGTCGGGATGGCCATCGCGCTCAAACGGGCACGCATCGACGACTTCGTCATCCTGGAGCGATCCGAGGGGGTCGGTGGAACCTGGTATGCGAACACCTATCCGGACGTTGCGGTCGACGTTCCCGGAATCGTCTACCAGTTCTCCTTCGCCAAGAACCCCGACTGGACCAGGACCTTCCCGAAAGGGGCCGAGGTCCGCGCCTACATCGACGGCCTCGTCGAGCGCTACGGCCTCGACGACCACCTCCGGCTCGGGCACGACGTGGTCTGTCGCCAGTGGGACGAGGACGGACAGCGCTGGGAGGTGTCGCTGGCCGACGGCCGCACGCTGACCGCTCAGTACGTCGTCTCTGCGATCGGAGCCTTCGTGGAACCTCGCAGACCCGACATACCGGGACTCGACGACTTCGAGGGCACCATCATCCAATCCCAGCGGTGGGACCACGACTACGACTTCACCGGCAAGAGGGCCGCGGTGATCGGCACCGGGGCGACATCGGTACAGCTTGTCCCGAAACTGGCCGAACAGGCCGGACATCTCGAGGTGTTCCAGCGCCGGGCGATCTGGGTGTTCGCGAAACCCGACTTCCCGATCCCGCGCGTGGCGCGGTTCGCGTTCCGTCGATTGCCGTTCCTGCAGAGCGTGATCCGCGGGATCGTCGCGGTGCTCGTCGAGGTCGGCCTCGTCGGCATCACGGTGTATGGCAAACAGATCGCGCCCCTCACGCTCGTCCCGAACTGGGCATGCCGCTTGTTCCTCTTCACTCAGGTTCGTGACCGGGAACTACGGAAGAAGCTAACGCCCACCTATGGGTTCGGATGCAAGCGGCCGAGCGTGTCCAACGTCTACTACCGCACGTTCACCCGGGAGGACGTCGATCTCGTCACCGAACCCATCGAACGTGTCACGCCCGCCGGAATCCGAACCGCCGACGGAGTCGAGCACCCCATTGATGTGCTGGTGCTCGCCACCGGATTCGAGATGTCGCAGAGCCCGGAGCCATACCGGCGCCGGCCGCTGCGGGGGCGTGAGGGCTTCGATCTCGCCGACTTCTACGAGAACGACCGTGCCAAGGCATACGAGGGCGTCTGCATGCCGCAACTGCCCAACCACTTCATGGTCTTCGGGCCGTTCGCCTGGAGCGGCAGCAGTTGGCACGTGATGGTCGAGAACGCCATGCGGATCGTCACCACGGTGATCACCGAGGCCGACCGCAGGGGAGCGACGTCGGTGGCGGTCACCGAGGAGGCGAACGATCGGTTCTTCGAGTTCATCTCCGAGCGCGGCAAGCACACACTCATGCACGGCAAGGCTTGTCTGAACGCGAACTCTTACTACATCGACAAACACGGTGACTTCGGATTCCTCCGGCCCACCACGGCGTACCAATCCACGCGGGCGAGCAAGCGTATTCCGATGAGCGACTTCGAATTCCGGACCGTCGACCGGGTTCCTGCACGGCGTCGGCGGGGGCTCGCGCCAGTCGCCGCGTCCGACGGCGGCTGACGTCACGTTGCAGACAATCTCGAGCATGCACTCGAAAACCAAGCGGGGTGACATGTCAGTCGGCTAATATTGCACTACCCGGTGATGGTCCGGACGAGTTCGTTCGGACCCCGGGATGAGGGGGATCACGCGTACCCCACGGGGGAGCTTCAGGTGGGGTACGCGTGACCGTCTCCACGGTGTCGTGCCGACGCCGACATCCGGTCGGCGACCTCGGCGCCGCACTTCCACACGAGCCGAGGTCAAGTCGTGAGATTCAGCAGAACCAGAGGGGTGATCTACATGGTCGTCGCGATCGTCGTCGTCGCGATCGTCGCGGTGTGGGGGGGACTCGTGGGCCTCCTCGTGCTGCGGATCCTCGCGCGAGGGGAAAATGCCCACCATCGATCTCGGACCGCCGAGCTCTCGGCCCGGGACATCCCCGATTACTTCGACAGCACGGCACGGTTCGCGGTGACCGCGACGGCCCGCGTCCGGACCGCGCCGGAGGACGCTTTCATCGCCTTGGCCGACGGCCGGCACCTCGAGTCCATCCCGTTCGTGGCGGGGTCCACACCCATCCGGGCACGCGGCCAGGTCGGCCCCGTGCAGGTCGGGGAGGGCCGGCGCATCGACACGCTGGTCGCCGCGCTCGGCGAGCGCATCGTCCGTGCCGAGCCGGGCCGCATCCTGGTCCTCACCGGAACCGGGGTCTCCATCCCGATGGTCCTGGAGAGCTTTGGCGAGCGCTACACGATCGACGAGATCGGCGACGATCTGGTCGATGTCAGCTGGACGATCGCAGGCACACCGCGCTTCATCGGGTTCCTGCCGTTGCGGTGGGCCGCACCGTTCCTCCGGCCGTTCCTCGGCTTCTTCCTGCAGCGGGGCCTCACGCGGGGGTCGGTCGAGAAGGTGGCAGGATGAGCGCGCCACGCACAGCGGCCGACGCGGCGGCCGTCCCGGTGCCCGTCGGCGCCCCGGGGATGGTGCGCCGCCGGACTTTCGGTCCACCCGGCCTGCGCTCCCGGATGATCGCAGTGTTCATCCGGATCTTCGTGCGAACCGTGATCGTCGTGTGGTCCCGAGTTCCGCATCTGCCCTGGCCGTACCGGCTGCTCGACGATCTCGCCGCGCTGCTGCCGCCGCTACCGGGCGTTGCCCGTCGCCGCGTACGACTCGCGCACTGCGGGGCGGAGTACTCGACGCCGCGGACGGTGGCCGACCCGGACGGCGCCATCCTCTACATCCACGGTGGCGCCTTCATCCTCGGCGGCATCCGGACCCATCGTCGGCTGGTGTCACGACTTGTGCGCGAATCGCACATGACCGCGCTGGCGGTCGACTACCGTCGCGCACCGCGGTATTCGGTTGCCGAGGCACTCTCGGACTGTGTGGACGGGTACCGCTGGTTGCTGGACCTGGGCTACGCGCCCGACCGGATCGCCATCGTGGGGGATTCCGCCGGAGGCTATTTCGCCTTCCACGTCGCGGCGCGGGTTTCCGAACTCGGGCTCGGCACGCCGGGCGCAGTGGTCGGACAGTCGCCGTTGGTCGACGTCGGCGACGACCGGCCGCTCACCCCGGGCTCTGCTGACCCGTTGTTCACGCCCGACGCCGTGTCCGCGATGCTGCGGGTGACCCGACGGGCCGAGATACGCTCACGACGTCGGGTGGGCAAGACGAACAACGCACTGCCGCCGGTGGGTTCGGCGCATCAACTCGTGCTTGCCGGTTTTCCGCCCGCGCTGATCCAGGTGGGTTCGGGCGAGATACTCCACCATGACGCAGAGTTGATGGCAAACGCGCTGGCGGAGGCCGGTGTCGACGTGGAGCTCGAGGTGTGGGAGGGGCAGTTCCACGTCTTCCAGGCTGCCGCCGACCTGGTCCCGGAAGGCCGTCGGGCGATCGAGAACATCGCCGGCTTCCTGCACACCGCCCTCGGGATCGAGGAGAAGGCCAAATGGTGACGGCGCGGCCGGTGACCGCGATCCCGGGACGATGGGCGGCCCGCGGACGGCACCTCGCCGGCCGTGCGGTCGCGCGCGGCCTTGCCTCGCTGGCCACGTTCGGTCGCGCCGTTCAGATCGGAATGAGCGGCTTCGTGTACCTCGTGACCGACCTCGTCACGCTGCGGTTCCCGTGGCGCGACGCGGTTCGTCAGGCATGGTTGTTGGTCACGGTGACCGCGATCCCGGCGGTGCTGGTGTCGGTGCCGTTCGGCGTCATCGTCGCGGTCCAGGTCGGGAGTCTGACCCAGCAGGTCGGTGCCAGTTCGGTGTCCGGCGCCGCCGGCGGGCTCGGCGTCATCCAGCAGGGCGCGCCGATCGTGGTGGCCCTGCTCATCGGCGGCGCCGGTGGTGCTGCCATTGCCTCCGACCTCGGCGCCCGCAGCATGCGGGAGGAGATCGACGCGCTTCGCTCCATGGGGGTGGACCCGTTGCGGCGACTGGTGGCCCCGCGAATGGCCGCCATCATCGCGGTCGCACCTCTGCTGTGCATGCTGGTGATCTTCATGGGACTCACGACCGGATACGTCATCGCCGTGACATTCCAGGACATCACGCCCGGCTCGTACAGCTCGTCGTTCTCCGCATTCGCATCGACATCGGATCTGGCTGTGGCCGTGGCGAAATCGCTCATCTTCGGAGTCGTCGTGGTCGTCATCGCAGCACAGCGTGGTCTGGAGACCAGATACGGACCCAAGGCAGTCGCCGACTCGGTCAACGCCGCGGTGGTGCTCGGCGTAGTGGTCGCGTTCGGTATCAACCTCGTCATCACCCAGTTGGTCACGATGTTCCTTCCGCAGCGGGTGGGCTGATGGTCCCGGCACGCCACTATCCGCCGCACACGGCGCCACTGGTCCGAGCCGCCGGACAGGTCGTGGGTGCGCCGGTCCGCGCGTTTCAGATGGCCGGGCACCAGGCGACTTTCGTATCGCGGTCACTGGGCGCGATTCCCCATGCAGCGCTGCACTATCGGCGACACATCGCCGCATTGATCGGTGACATGACGCTGGGGTCGTCGGGGATCATCGTCGGCGGCGGGACCCTGGCGGTCCTCGCATTCCTCGGCGTTGCGGTCGGCGCGTCGATCGGCATCCAGGGGTATGCGCTGCTCGACATGGTCAACATGGGTCCCCTCACCGGTCTCGTCTCCGCTTATGCGAGTACGAGGGAGCTCGCACCGATGATCGCCGCGGTCGGCTTCGCCGCCCAGACGGGGTGCCGGATCACCGCGGAGATCGGGTCGATGCGGATCTCCGAGGAGGTCGATGCGTTGGAGGCCAATGGAATTCGTTCGATTCCGTTTGTGGTGTCCACCCGGATGGTGGCCGGCGCGATCACCATCGTCCCGCTCTACCTGATCGCGCTGATCCTCGGATACGTCTCGTGCGCGTTCGTCGTCATCGTCGTCCACGGCGAGTCCGACGGCGCGTACCAACACTACTTCGGCCAGTTCATCAGCGGCTCGGACATCGTCTACTCGGTGGTCAAGGCGGTGGTGTTCGTCGTCCTGATCATCCTCATCCACAGCTACTTCGGGTATTTCGCCTCAGGAGGCCCGGAGGGCGTCGGCGTGGCGTCGGGCCGCGCGATCCGCGCGAGCCTCGTGGTGATCGTCAGCGCGGACATGGTGCTGACGCTGATGTTCTGGGGCCTCACCAACACGATTGCGATCTCGGGATGAATCCACTCGGCGGCTGGGAGAGGTCACCTCGCGACCCGAGCGCGAGCGGCCTGTTCCTGCGCGGCGTGATGACCATCGCGGTGCTGTGCGCAGTGGCCGCGCTGCTCGGCACCCATGCGCAAGGCGGATTCGACGATCGCTTCGAACTCCTGCTGGAGGCAGACCAGGTCGGCGACGGGCTGATGGTGGGCGCGCCGGTCAAGCACCGCGGCTTCGTCATCGGTACCGTCGACGAGATCACCGCGCTCGCCGACGGAACCCAGCAGGTGCGCCTCTCGATCGACCCCGCGGAGGCATCCGGCCTGGGTTCCGATGTCGAACCGGGCTATTCGTCGGCGAACCTCTTCGGAACGACGGCGATCGAACTGGTCTCGAACGGGCCGGGAGGCGAGCCGCTGCGGAGCGGGCAGCGGTTGCGGATCACCGGCGATGCCACCGTCGGAACCGTCACCGGTGTGATGAACCGGACGACCACGCTGACCGACGCCTTCACCTCCTCGGAGATGCTGGCCGCGATCGACGGGCTGGCCGACAATGCGGGACCGATCGCCCGGACGGCGCGCGCCTACCTCACCCTCCTGGGTGACGCCCGCGAGGAACGCGCGATGAGCGTGCGTGATTTCCTGGGCGAGACCACCGACATCCTCGACGGCATCCGGGCGGTCCTCACACCGACCATCGGCGTGGTCAACACCACCATGGATGCGAGTCGGTTTCTGGAGACGGCGGCGGGGCAGAAGCGCACGATCGCCGCTGTGAGCGGCCTGTCGAGCCGCCTCGTGCTTCCCGTCGCCGAGATCCTCGCCGATCACCGCACGAGCCTCGGCACGATCATCGCGGTAGCACTCGACATCGGACTGCCGCTCGTGCTGTCCGTGGGGACGATCCCCGACGCCTACAACCGCATCGGCAACTTGCTCGCCGACACAGAATTCGCCTTCACCGGGGCGCCCGATCGTCCCCACCTCGAACTCGAGGTGCTGTTCGACGTCTTCCCACAGGGCATCGGTCCGGTCCTGCGTTCCAGCGGAGGAACCCAATGACCACCGAGATGCGTTCTCCCATCCTCCGTCTCACGGCGTTCGGCATCGTGGTGGCGCTGATGTCCTGGGGGATCGTGACCGCGATCTCGCGGCCGCTGCCGGGAGACAAGGCCACCTACCGGGCCGTGTTCTCGGATGTCTCCGGGCTCTTCTCCGGCGACCCCGTCCGCCAGGCCGGGGTTCTCGTCGGTGAGGTCCGCGACATCGCCATCGACCGGGGGAACGCAGTGGTGACCTTCGAGGTGCAGCGCGGACATCGCCCAGGACGATCGGCGAGAGCCGCCGTCCGATACCAGAACCTGATCGGCCAGCGCTATCTCGAGGTGGTCCCCGGACCGCACGAGGCCACCGAGTCGCGGCTCGACGACGGCGCGGTCATACCGCTGGAACGGACCATCCCGTCCTTCGACATCACCCGACTGTTCAACGGTGTGGGTCCGCTCCTCGCCTCGTTCGATCCCGCGGCCTTCAACGATTTCGCCGCGAACATCCTGACCGTGCTCGAAGGCGATGGACGAGGGTACGCCCCGGTGCTCGAGAGCCTGGACCGGCTCACCGCACTCGCCCGCGACCGGGAAGCCGTGATCCTCACGCTCATCGCGAATCTCGGTGCGGTGGCCGACGAGATCGGCGGCCGCTCGGCCCGGGTGGCCGGCCTCATCACCGTGCTCAACGGGGCGGTCACCAAGTTCACCGGCCGCATCGACGAGGTCGACCGCGCCTTGCACGACGCCGACCGCGCCCTGGTGCCCGCCACCGAACTGCTCGAGATGATGTCGGGCAGTTACGACTACAACTACGGACCGCTCGACGCATTCCTGCGTCGGGTACTCCCCGCCACCCCACAGATCGTCGAGGCGCTCGGCACGATCCCGACGCTGCTGTCGGCGATCAACTCAGCCGTCGGAACCCATCCGTCTGCGGGCCTGACGTGTAGCCGTGGACAACTCACCTCCACGGCGCTGCCCCGACTCCTGGTCGGAGGGAAGGAATTGCGAGTATGCCGATGACCGACCGCGCATCAGATCTCATCGCAGAGTTGATGGGCCGAGGTCCGATGCGGACCGCCGACCACGATCGTCGTGTCCAGGTCGGCATCGGCTGTGTCGGCATCGTCGTCGTGGTGGCGCTGCTCGCCGCCTCGGCGCTGCTCTACCTGGCGCCGCCCGGCCATCGCTCGGTAACCGTGCAGTTCGCCCACGCCAACGGCCTGCGCGCCGGCGATGACGTCCGGATCGCAGGCATCAGCGTCGGCAAGGTCGACACCGTCAGCCTCGACGGCGATCGGGTGCGAGTGGTACTGAACGTGAGATCCGACGTTCTCGTGGGAGATTCCTCCGGGGCCGCCATCAAGCTGCTCACTCCGGTCGGTGGGCGCTTCGTCCAGCTGACCACGGTCGGTGACACCGACATCGGCGACGGCATCATCCCGGTGACGCGGACGGAGACGACCTTCGACATGTCGTCGGTGATGGAGATCGCGACACCCCGCGTGGCCCAGCTCGACGGCGCGCTGCTGCGCGACACCCTCGATGAACTCGATGCCGCGCTCGCCGGCCGGCCACAGGCGATCCGCGAGGTGCTGCAGAACTCTTCGCGCCTCGCCTCGACCGTGGCGACCCGCGCCGACCAGTTGGCGACGGGACTGCGGGTCTCCGAGGAATACGTGCGCGCCACGACGAGGGACCGGCAGATCCTGCTGACCTTCGTGCGGAACTTCGGGACGATCGGGGTGAAGCTCGGGGTGCAGCGCGATCTCGTGGTTCGCGTGTTCAACAGGCTCAAGCGGGTCTTCGCCTTCCTCCACCGGCCGATTCTCGCCTACGCGCAGGCACTGGAGCAGCCCGTCGACGACGCCGTCGCGATCATGGACAAGCTCGCGGCGCGCCTGTCGTCCCTCGACGAGTCCATCGCGGCGATCCACGACTTCCTCGATGCAGCAAGGGGTTTCCTCGGCGAACAGGCCGCACAGACCGCGCGGTCACCGCAATCCGCGATCATCGTGTGCATCCCGAGCCCGGAGCGGGGGTGCTAGATGACGTCACCACACTCGCGCCGGAACATCGTCGTCGGGGTCCTCATCGTGTGCTGTGCCCTCGTCGCCGTGGGCGCAGTCGCCGCCAGGCCGCTCTTCGGGGTCGTCGCGGATCGGTTCTCCCACCGCACCGTCTGCGCCGAGTTCGACGACTCGATCGGCGTGTACACGGGCAATGCGGTGACCCTGATGGGTGTACCGGTCGGATCGGTCGACGAGATCACCTCTGTCGGTGGAGGCGTGCGCATCACCATGCAGGTCGATGACGACCTCCGTCTGCCCGCCGACGTGGGCGCGGTGGCCATCGACGGTTCGATCGTGACCGATCGTCGGATCGAGTTCACCAAGCCCTACACCGCTGGACCCGAATTCTCCGGCGACCATTGCATTCCCGAGTCCCGGACCAGGACGCCACTGGGCATCAGCAAGTCCTTCGACGCCACCAACGCGTTGATCTCGGCCGTTCTCGGCGTCGACGAACACGGGCAGGTGGATCGCGAACGGGCCGACGTGATCGGCGAACTCGTTCGCAAGGCCGACGCCGCGGTGTCGGGGACCGGCCCCGACGCGGCGGAACTGTTCGCGTCGCTCTCGCGTGCCCTACCCGATCCGGGGCGGATGGACGGCCAGATCCGTGGTCTCGTGGACAATCTCGATGTCCTCCTGCAGAGCTTCACCGAGCGGTTCCCCGAGTTCGAGCAGGCTGTGCGCAATCTGTCGATCACGGCGGACACGTTCGGGGGTTTCGCCCGGGAGTTCGCCGCGGCTATCGACCTCGCCGTGGACTTCTTGCCGGTCCTCGACCGGGTCCTGGACCGCCACGGCGACCGGCTGCTCGACGCCGCCGACCGGATCGTGCCGGCGGTGCACCTCTTCGCGGCGCGTGCCGGAGATGTGAAAGATGTTCTGGAGCAACTTCCTTCGGTGGGAAACAGTCTGCGTACCCTGTACGCGGACGACCTGCGGGCCGGTCGGATCCGTTATCACCCGCCGACCGTCCGTCTGTCCGCCGAATCGGTCGGTGAAGTGTGCCGCGCACTGCGGAATCCGCCGGGTTGCCCGCGTGCACCGAACCGTGGCGAGGTCGTGGATCTCGGCGTCGTGCAAATCGTTCTCGGTGCTGCGGGGTGGCGCTGATGAGTTCGCGTCCTGCACTGTTGCGTCGTGCCGCCGCGATACTGGTGATGTGCCTGCTCGCGAGCGCGTGCGGACCCACTCTCACCGACATCCCGCTCGGCGCCGGGGGGCGAACCGATGCGACCATCCGTATCCGTGCCGAGTTCGCCAGTGTGCTGAATCTGCCGGACCGCGCGCGGGTCCTGATGGACGGCGTCGAAACCGGCACCGTCGTGTCGACAGAACTCGCCGGTGACCGCGCGATCGCGGTGATCGACCTCGACCGCACGCGCCGAGTCCCTGTCGGTACCCGCGCGGAGCTGCGCCAGACCACGCTCCTCGGCGACATCTATGTCGCACTGGTCCCGCCGACCCATCCTGTCGGGGACGCGGTGCTGGTCGACGGGTCGATGATCCCGCTGGACCACACCGAACCCCCGATCAACGTCGAGACGATGCTGACGACCGTGGGCAACCTCGTGAACGGCGGGACGCTCACCCGGCTCCAGTCGGCCATCAGGGATGTCAACGGGGCCCTCGACGTCCCGTCCGCCGAGTTGCGGCGGATCGCCGCGGCCGGCGCCGCCGCGGTGACCGGCCTGGGTGAGAACACCGGGCCGATCCAGGCGATCCTCGAGCGCGCGGATCAGGTCGCGGCCACCGTCGCCGCACAACGGCACCGGATCGACGAGATCTTGACGCACGGCGAGACGCGGCTGGGCGGGTTGTCGAACACCCTGCTCAGCGTCGTGGACCTGATCATCGCGGTCGGAGGTCTGGGCCGTGGGGTGGCCGGTGTGCTGAATCCCGTCCACGAGGAGCTGACATCAATGCTGGCGACCGTCGACCCGTGGCTGGTCACCATCGCGAACGCCGACCGTTCGGTCGCGGAGAACGCTCATCGGGCAGCTGTTCTGGTCCGAGACCGCCTCGTCCCGTTCCTGCGCGGTGGATCGCTCGACATCGTGAGCGTCACCGACACCGGACGAGACGTCGAGCGCGCGCGCGACGTGACCGACATCCTGCGCGGACTGGGGTTGCTATGAGGCAGATGACCGGACGGCTCTCGATCGTCCTGCTGATCGCTCTCACCGTGCTGGGCGTGGGGTACCTCGCGGTCGGTGTGCTCCGGATGGACCCGATGCGTGAGCCGATCCGAATCGAAATGACGATCCCGGAGACCGGCGGCCTCATGGAATCCTCCCGGGTTCTTCTACGAGGGATCGAGGTCGGACGTATCGTCGACATCCGCACCCGGCGCGACCATGTCGAGGTGACCGCGGAATTGCGACCGGGCACCCGTGTGCCCGTCGACAGTCCCGTCGAGATCGCCAATCTCTCGGCGGTGGGGGAGCAGTACCTCGAGTTCCGGCCCGACTCCGATTCCGGGCCGTACCTGTCCGGCGGCGACCGTATCCCACCCGAACAGGTCCGGGTGAGCAGTACGGTCAGCGAGATGCTCACCCGCATGGGCACCTTGGCCGATCAGGTCGACCCCGAGCAGATGCGTCGCATCGCGGATGTGCTCGGAAACGCCTTCGGAGACCCCGCGGTCGCCGCGAACCTGCGCGAAGCGGGTCGGCTGATGGCACAGACCATCACCGAGAAACGTGACGCCCTGCGCCGGCTGTTCGTCAACGCGCAGCGACTCACCCGGTCGATGGGTCAGGCCGACATCGGCGCCGAGCTCGGCGATACCGCACCCCCGATGGCGTATCTCGAGCCTCAGATGGGCCACCTGATCACGTCCCTCGGCGCCTACAGCCGCGTTGCGGACACGACCTGGGACGAGACCATCGGACCCGTGGTCGACCGCATCGCCGGTTACTTCGACACCCTCGCACCCGATTTCGGATTCATCGCCACCGTGCTGCGACCGGCGACGCAGCACTTGCGGTCCTGGCGCGTCGACGCGGCCGCGATCACCGACCTCTGGCGCAGCGTGTTCCCGGGCAACGGCCGCGCTCGCGTGACCATCCGGGTGCCTGCCATCAGCGGCGAGGAGACCCCGAACCCACCACCGACCCGAGGAGGGCCACGATGACGACCATCGAGAAGGCGACTGCACAGGAGAACATCCCGGAGAAGACAGCCCCGGAGAAATCGGTCACGGGGGAATCGGCCCCGGATGGGACGACCGCAGCCAAGGCGTCCGTGGCCAACCATGACACCGACGAAGCCCACGACGCCGACGAAGCCCACGACGCCGACGAAGCCCACGACACCGACGAAGCCCACGACACCGACGAATCGGTCGTGGTGGTAGGTGAATCCGCCGATGACATCCACCCCGCGGAAGGCGATGCGACGACACCCCCGATCGGCCCGGTGGACAGGCGCGAACCCCGGCGTCTCCCACGCCCTCCGCTAGTCGGAGTCCTGTCCGTCCTCCTGCTCGTCGCGCTGACGGGCCTGGCCTGGGTCTCGATCTCGCTGCATTCGGTGAACCAGCGTGTCGCCGAGGATCAAGCGCACGAGCGGGCGCGACAGGCCGCGGCCGAGATCGCAGCCGAATACGCGACGCGATCGATGAACTTCAGCTACACCGACCCGGACGGTTTCGTGGCCGAGATGAAGAAGGGCATCACGCCCGAGTTCGCGAAGAAGTACGAGTCGGCCGTGGACCTCATCCGGGGCGTCATGCAGCAGGCGAAGCTCATCTCACGCGGAGACGTGCTGGCCACCCACCTCATCTCGTCCACCGGCGACCCGGGCACCGACGGCGCGACCTACCGGTTCGTCGTCGTCGGCAACCAGATCTCTCGGAGCGTGCAACGGCCCGAGGAGGCGCCGTCGCAGGTGGTCCTCGACGTCGCGGTCACCGAGCGCGACGACCGGCGGCTGATCTCCGACTTCGGGGTGCTGGACGATGCCGACGACACCGCGCCCGTTCCCACCGAGCCCCGATAGGCCGACCCATCGACCACTCACCTTCAGGAGCACCGTATGCATATCCGCAGTCGACGTCGCGTCGCCGATCAGATCGTCCGGGGACGCACGCCACGCCGCCCCGTCGTCATCCGAGCGCGATCCGCCGATTCGGCATCGGCCCGACTCGTGGGCATCGGCCTCGCGGGCTCGGGGCTCGCCCACTTCACCAGCCCGCGGCTGTTCGAGCCGATCACCCGGCCTGTCTTCCCACGGGGAACCCGCGCCTGGGTGTTCGCCAACGGCACCACCGAGACCGTCCTCGGACTGGCCATCGCAGGTCGCCGGACCCGAACCATCGGGGCAGCGGGAACCATCGCCTATGTGGCATTCTTGGCCGGGCACGCATTGGCCAGGGCGACGCCCCGCGTCCCCGAGGACAGCGAGAGGACGAATGACGACACCGGCGAATAGTTCGGCTCCGACGCAGAAGCGTGGACGGCCCCCGGTCGCGGGGCTGGCGGAGAAACGTCGCGGTGAGATCGTCGAGGCCGCGTACAAGGTCTTCACCGGCAAGGGGTACGAGGCGACGACGATCGCCGATGTCGCGCGCGAGGCCGGAATCGGCCAGGGCACCATCTACCGGTACATCGAGAGCAAGCGCGAACTGCTCGACCTCGTCTTCGACAACGCCATCGACCGGTTGTTCTCGACCGTCGATCCGGATTCGCTGTTCGATTCCGACCCGCAGTCGCTCGACGACATGGCGGCCAAGATCACGACGATCGGCCGGCGCCTGTACCGCCTCATCGACGAGGACCCGGCACTCATCCGCCTGATCGCCGTCCAGGCCAACGCCATCGACAAGGACCTGCGCGAACGCGTCGTGGGACTCGAGGCGATCCTGAATTCGCTGGTCGTCCGGGCGCTGGGAATCGCCGTCGACCGGGGCTGGGTCGAGGTTCCCGACGAACGCAGGCCGATTCTCGCGCGGCTGCTCACCAGCCTGACCATTCCCGGTGTGGTCGCTTCGGTGGAGGGCAAGACCGACCCCGCCCTCCGCGACCTGTTGGTCGGCACGGCGACCGACGTCGCCCGCCGCGGCATCGTGGCGAGGCAGGCCGGCCGGTGACCAGGGAACAGATGTCCACCGCGGCGACCCGCGGTGGCGACCGCACCCAGCAGCGTCGGACCGAGTTGCTCGACGCCTTCCTCGCTCTCTGCGTGGAACGCGGCTACCGGGAGATCGGCGTCGGCGATGTCGTCGCGCGTGCCGGGGTCAGCCACGGGACGTTCTACAACTATTTCGACAACAAGCGGGACGCGCTCGCCGCCCTGATGACGCGCGAGGTCAACGACATCGTCGCGGTGGTCGAACTGCACCGCACTCCCGCCGCAACCCTCGAGGAGTTCACCGACGAGCTCCGGAGCCTGGCCGCGCGCATCTTGGAATACGCAGTGCGGCGCCCCGCGGAGCTGGCTTTCCTCACCATGGAGGCCCCGGGCGTCGACGATGCCGCGCTGCAGGAGATGCTCTCGTACTACCACCGGATGAGTTCTCTCAGTGCGGATTACCTGCAAGAGGGAGTCGACGCCGGATACCTTCGCGGCGATATCGACGTAGAGGTCGTCGGAGAGATCGTGGTGTCCGGCCTGGTCGGTCTCCTCATCCCGGTGCTGTTGGAGCCGGACCAGGAGATCGACATCGAGGCGTCTGCATCCACCTTCGCCCGTTTCCTCCTCTACGGCGGGTGGCCGGCGGACGCCTGACGTGACCCTCGCTCACCTCACCACGTGATGCCCGGGACCGCGTTGGCGACGCGGCGCGAATACCGGCGCAGCGGTGATCGCGATGCCGCCCGATACATGGGACGGACCTTGGCGCCCAACGTGTGTCGGGTGCGATGCAGCACCTTGTGCGCCCGGCTGGGCTGCGGGGCGGCGGCGGTGTCCCGGTCGGCGGCCGGATCGAAGGTGATGTGGTAACCCAGGTTTCGGGCCTGTCGGTTGAGTCCCGGCGCCGCGAACCGCGCCAGCCGGGCCCAGGTGCCCAGCGGGGTGTCGATCAGGACCGGTCTCTCGATGATCGCCCGCAGCACGATCGCCGCCGCCTTGTCCGTCGACATCGCCCGGGCATTCTCGTAGGCACTCGTCGGCTCGATCATCGGCGTCCGGGTGAGCGGCATGCGGATCGTCGTGAATGTGATGTCGTCTGAACGCAGTTCGCTCGCCGCGACATCGGTGAAGGTCTCCAGGGCCGCCTTCGATGCCAGGTAGGCGCCGAACCTCGGCGCGTGTACACCGACCCCGATGCTGGACACGTTCACGACGTGTCCGCCGCCGTTTGCACGGAAGTGGTCGACGACCGCGTCGATCACGTTGAGCGCGCCGAAGTAGTTGACCTCCATCGTCCGCCGCAGATCCCGCGACCTCGCGAGGGAGAGCCGCGCCGACCGGCGGATCGAGACCCCGGCGTTGTTGACCACCACATCGATGCGGCCGTGCGCGTCGAGGATGTCGTCGACGACCTCGGTGACGGCTCCCGCATCGGTGATGTCGCAGGGATACGCGTACGCGCGACCCCGCCCGATACGGGTGTCGACGGGCTCGGTCCCGGCGATCTGGGTGCGGCGCAGTGACAGCGTCTCCACGTCGCGGGCGAGCATGAACACGGTGGCGCCGCGCGCGACGCACTCTCTTGCCGTGGCGGCGCCGATTCCCGACGACGCACCGGTGATCAGGATGTTGATTCCCTGCAGTCCTTGTCGGGGATCACGGCGATGCCGCGCCGGATCCAGGTGCCGCGCCCAGTAGTCCCAGAGCCGTGGACCGTACTCGGTGATCTCCGGGAGCTCGACACCGAGTCGGCCGAGTGTCGCGAAGGTCTCGCCGGTGGTGAAGTGGGCAGGCAGGGAGACGGTGTCGAGTACCGCGGGCGGGATGCCCTCGCGTCGCGCGATGCCGTCGCGCAGTGAGCGGAGTGGTTCGCGCCCGAGGATTTCCAGTGCGGTCCGGCCCACCGAGGGCGGCAGCGCGTCGACGGCGTGCGGTGCACACAGTGCCGGTGCCAGGGCGTTGTAGAAATCGGTGGTGTTGCGGTACTTCGGGTCGACGAGGTGGAAGACGCGGTTCTCTGCCTCCGGGTCGTAGGTGACCAGCGCCGTGAGCGCATCGACGACGAAGTCCACCGGCACGGCGTTGAGCTGGCCGAGATCGGGAAGGGGCAGCGGGACGCGTTGCGGCAGCTTCGAGGCCAGACGGAAATACTTGAACATGTAGTACGGGCCGTCGACCTTGTCCATCTCCCCGTTCCGGGAGTCGCCGAGCACGATCGCCGGTCGATAGACGCGCCACCGCAGACCGGGACGTGAACGCACCCGCTCCTCGGCCGCGAACTTGGTCTGGTGATACGGGGTCGGGAATCCCTGTCCCTTGTCGAAGTCGTGCTCGGTGAACCGGCCGCGGTGGTCCCCGGACACGGCGATGGATGAGACGTGGTGCATCAGCGCGCCGGTCGACTCGGCGATGTCGATCATCCGCTCGGTGCCGAGGACGTTGACCCGCAACTGTTCCTCGGCGCCGGCGTCCATGTCGTAGATCGCGCCGAGATGGACGACGTGTTCGACGGTGTCGGGCAGTGCCCCGTCGGACAGTCCGAGTCCGGGCTGTGCCAGGTCCGCGGCGACGGTGATCAGCCGGTCGCGGCCCGTCCACCCCGCGGTGCGGGTGGCGAACCGCGGAATCGAAGCCGGTCTCACCAGGGCGTAGACGCGGTGTTCGGGATCGGTTTCCAGCAGTTGCCGGACGAACCGGGAGCCGATGAATCCCGTTGCGCCGGAGACGATGAAGTCGGTCATGAGCCTGTTTCCCCCAAGAGACGAGCCGCGGCGGACCTGGTCGGTCGTCCAGGTTCGCGCCGAGTGCTCGCGAATTTACCGGACTGACATGTCAGATTCAATGGGGTCCGTGCGCCGGCCCGCGGGGCCGGCGTGGGTCGATAGGATCGCTCTCGACCGATAGGTGTGGCGTGGGAGGCATCGTGGCAGGCAGGCGGCGGCCCTATGCGCCTCGGGTTCCGGCGGCGCAACGCCGTGACCAGGTGCTGGACGCGGCGTTGTCGGTCCTCGTCGATTCCGGCCTGTCTGCGGTGACCATGGACGCGGTGGCCGCCCGGGCGGGCGTCACCAAACCGGTGGTTTACACGCACTTCGCCAACCGCGACGAGGTCCTCGAGTCCCTGCTGGACCGGGAGAAGCGTCGTGCGATGAACCAGCTCCGGCAGGTGATGGCCGAGGTCTCCGATGTGGGGACGCGGTTCGACCTCGCCGCCCTGTTCGACGGCTATCTCGGCGCGGTGCGTGAGGCGCCGGAGCGTTGGCGATGCATCTTGATCCACGTGCCCGGGCTGCCTCGACGGGTTCAGGATGTGCGGGATCGGGCTCGGCGTGCGGTGGTCGAGGGTGTCGCCGCCGCACTGGAGTCCATGCCCGGGCACGCCGGTGTCGACGTCGAGGTTCTCGCACACTTCGTCGTCTCGTCGTTCGAGGAAGCCGGTGTGCTGGTGCTGACCGATCCGGAGTCCTTCACCCCGGACCGCTTCGTCGGTGTGGTCCGAGAGCTCGCGGCGACGTTCGTGAAGCGGAACTGATCCGAGCTTCTGTTTTCCCTCAACGATTTTCGCGTCAGGTCTGGCGGTCGGCCGCCGCGTGGCCTAAATTACTACGTGAACGTAGTAATCAGACGGGGGGGGAATACAGATGGCGGACATGCAAGGGGTCGAGCGTGGTGGGGTCGCCGCACGGCCTGCAGATCACGGTTTCTTCGGACCCGGGTCGGTCACCTGGAAGGTGTGGTCGTACCCGACGTCGTTGACGGTGGGATTCCAACGGGCGGTCGTCATCGAAGAACTCGATCCGTTTCTGGTGGCGCCGGTCGACCACACCGCGAAGATCTTCACCAAACCGCGGCAGCGGTACGACAACACCCTGAAATACTTTGCGACGGTGGCGTTTGCCGACTCCGGGACCGCGGTTCGCGCAGCCGAGATGCTGACGAGGATCCACGCTCAGATCCACGGTCTGGAACCGGTGAGCGGTCGTCCGTACGACGCCAACGACCCGGCGCAGCAGTTGTGGATCCACCTCACCGCTTGGCACTCGATCCTCTATGCGTACGAGCGTTTCGGTCCGGGACGGCTCACCGGGGAGGAGGAATCGCGATATTGGGAGGAGTGCGCGATCGCCGCCGAGTTGCAGACGTGCGCGCCGTCGGCGGTGCCACGTACGCGGGAAGGGATTCGTCGGTACTTCGAGGCCATGCGTCCGCGTCTCGCCGCAAGCGAGGCCACGCAGTACGCGATGGAGCACCTGCTCGATGCCCATGTCATGTACCCGCGCATGTGGTTCTTCCTGCGGCCGGGTGGCTGGGTGATCAGCCGGGGGCTTCGTGCGGCGACGCTGGCGACGATGCCGCGGTGGCAACTCCGGCTTGCGGGAATCCGGCAGTCGCGACTCACCCGCGCGTTGATCGTTCCGGTCATGCGGTTGTCGTTCCACGTGGCCGCATTGAGCGTGACCGGTCAGCTGGCACTGCTGAAATGGATCTCGCCGGCGACCCACCCGGTGGTGGAACCGGTGCTCCGAGACGTTCCGCCGCACGAGCCGGTGACCCGGACACCGGGGGAAGCGTTCGCCGCCAACGGTGTTCGACGGCCGGGTGAGCTGCACGCCGAATTCGTCGCGCGGCGGACGATGCACCCGGTGCCCGATCTCCCGCCGTCGGCACCCATGGCGCAGCCCATTCCCCATCACGGCCGGAGGCCCGGCGGCGGTGCCGTTCCGACGAGCCTGAGGCGTCCCGGGCGCGGATCTACGCCTGCGGGGTCGGCCGTCGCGCTCGTCGACGAGGGCTCGCTGGATCGATAGGCGGATCTGCCGGATCGGCAGGTGCCGGCCTCTCCTCACCTGCCGATCCGGTGCTCGACGACATCAGACAATCCCATGCCCGATTCGCGAGGCAGGCCGCGAAGTCCGAAGCGGAACACCGCCTGCATCGGGCGCGTCAGGAACCGCAGCGTGACGTTGCCCAGGAATCGGACCCGGACGCCCATGGTCCATCGGAGCCGGGAACCGCCGCCCGCCCGCGGTTCGACGATGTACTCCTCGCACCACGTGCCGAAGAACGGCAGCGTTGCGTCCGTGGCGGTGTACACGAGACGCTCACCTGCTTCCCACACCAGAATCCGCTCGCGCTGGGCGTAGATGAGCCAATGGTGGATGTACATCTGGAAGTCGCGGACCGTGCCCGGCCCGATCGGGTCGCCGGGTGGATACCGGCACCCCCAGACCGTGGGCAACCACGACCACATCCGGTCGGAGGAGACGACCTTCCACAGTTCGCCGGTGTCGAGATCGGGGAAGTCGTAGACGACGTGAGTACGGAACGGTGCCTCGATGAGGAAGTCGGGAACCTCGTCGGCGGTGATCGGACGGGTCGCTGCGAAGCGGAAACGCGCGAGGGGTTGCATCACACCCGCACCTCGTCGTCGTTGTCGGTGTCGATGTCGTCCGTGTCTGTCCGGCCGGCGCCCACCAGCGCGTCGGCCGGAGCGGACGGTGCGGCGGGGCCGAGCGACGAGAAACGATAGTCGTGCCGATCGAAACCGACACTGCGACGCCGGGATTGGTAGATGGTCCACGGCCGCACGTACACGGCCTCACCGTGCGAGTTGACGAAGTAGGTGTTGGAACCCGCACAGTGCACGCCGAAATAGTGGGCCAGGTTTCGGCCCCGGTGGACCATGTCGTCATGGAAGGCGTCCTGCGCCGCCCGGGTGACCTCCACGCGTGTGCTGCCCCGCTGCTTGGCCTCGGCGAGCACGGCGGTGATGTGCCGGGTCGCGTTCTCGAGGATGTAGTGGAACGCCGTGCCGGTCCACGAGTATGGGCCGACGAGTATCCAGCGGTTGGGCAGGCCGGAGACCGCCGTGCTGTGATAGGCGCGCAGCCCGACCGTGTTGTAGTAGCGACCCAGGTCGAATCCGTTGTGCCCGACAACCGTTCCCTCTCGATAGGATTCGGGGTCGGAGAACATCTCGTAACCGGTTGCCAGGACCAGGAGGTCGATGGGCCGCCGCACCCCGTCCCGGGTGACCACGGCATCGGTTTCGATGCGTTCGATGGGTGTGGTGTGTAATTCGACATTCCTGCGGTTGAAGATCGACAGGTATCCCCCGCCCAGGGTGCCTCGCGTGCAACCGGCGCCGTACTTGGGCCGGAGTTTGTCCCGAACGCTCTTGTCCCGTACGCACAGCCACAACCAGAAGTCGTACAGGCGATGCGCGATACGGTCGAAGACGGTGGCGCCGGGTGCGAACAGGCTCGGGGGAGTGTAGATCAGGACCCGCAGGCCGAGCTCCAGGAAGAACAACACCGCCTCGTGGACCGCGCGAGCCAGCCCCGGCATCCCCAGTGCGCGTTGCATCCAGCGCGGTGTCCGGAAGTCCGGTTTGGGGAAGTACCACTGCGGTGTGCGCTGATAGATGTCGAGGTGTTCCACCTCCGACGCCAGCGCCGGCGCGATCTGGACCGCGCTCGAACCCACCCCGATCACCGCCGCCCGCTTGCCGCGAAAGTCGTAGTCGTGATCCCAGTCCGCGGGGATCATCACCTTGCCGCGGAAGTCCTCGAGTCCCGGGATGTCTGGTTTGTCCTTCGGGTTGATGTAGGCGCCGATCGCGCTCAGCAGGAACCTCGAGGTGATGACGTCGCCGGCCGCGGTGTGCAGCAGCCATCGGTGGTTCGCCTCGTCCCATTCCTCCTTCACGATCTCGGTGTTGAACAGGGTTTTCCGGTCGAGCCCGGCCTCTCTGGCGAGTCCGAGGTGGTACTCCTGGATCTGGTGCCCTTTGGCGAAGAAGTGATCCCAGTCGCCCTTCGGGGCGAACGAGAACTGGTAGGCGAGAAACGGGAGGTCGGCTCCCACGTTCGGGTAGGTGTTCGCGCGCCAGGTGCCGCCCATCTCGTCTGCGCGTTCGATGAGGACGATGTCGTCGATCCCCATCTGCTGCAACTTGATACCGGCGCAGATTCCTCCTGCCCCGGAACCGATGATCGCGACCTCGTAGTCGGGATCGGCATGGTGTGGCTGCGTCGTGGTCATCGGGTCCCCCTTGTGTGACGATGCCGCCGGCGACTGCGCTCCAGTCGGCAGACAAACGAACTCCAACAAGACTGACACATCATTCGAATAAATCAAGTTCCGATTCCGACTTGCTCGACGGTCGATCCGCGTAGGTTGAGGACATGGCTTCCGACCTCGTCACCACCGTCGATACGGGCCCACACCGCGTCTCTCGGCGAGTCGTCGTCGACGCGCCCGCCGCCGAGATCTTCGAGCTCATCGTCAACCCGCATCGGCATCCAGATCTCGACGGTTCGGGCACGGTCCGAAAGAAGCCGGTGAAGGGGCCCGAAAAGCTCACCGACGGGGCCAGATTCAGTGTCCGGATGAGGCAGTTCGGGGTGCCTTACACGATCACGTCCACGGCCACCGAAGTCCGGACCGACAGGGTCGTGGAGTGGAGGCACCCCATGGGGCATCGCTGGCGATGGGATCTCGAGGCGCTCTCGCCGACCACCACGCAGGTGACCGAGACCTTCGACTACTCGACGCTCGCCGTCCCCAAGGTGATGGAACTGCTCCGCTACGACGAGAAGAACGGTCAGGGGATCGAGGAGACGCTGCGGGCGCTGGCGCGCAGGTTTCAGGGCGCCTAGTCGCGGGCAAGGTCGACGGGGTGCAGAGTTCTCCCGCCGCCAGGTCGGCGGACGACCCCGGTGGGGGGCCGGTCGTCGTGCTCGGGATCGTGGCCGCGCCCGGACAGCCGATCGGCCTGGCGCGCAAGCTCCTCGACGCCGACCTCGCCGCTCACGTGCAGTCGTTGTTCCCCGGTGCCCGCTGGGTCGTCGAAATCGTCGAATCGGCGCTCGTGCGGCCGCCCGCGACCGATGCCGAGATCGTGGACGCCGCGAGAAGTCTTCTCCTCGAACGCGAATGGGATCTGATCGTCTGTTTCACCGATCTGCCGCTGCACGTCGGGAAACGGCCCGTGGTGGCGCACGCGAACACGGTTCACGGGGTCGCGGTGGTCTCGGTGCCGGCGCTCGGTCCCGCCGGCCTCCGTCAGCGTGCGCGTGAGACCCTCACCGGTTTGCTTGGGCAGCTTCTCGGCGCGAACCCCGACGACATGCGGGAGCACCGCCGGTCGCCGTCGAGATCGCCGCTGCGACACCGGGTACGCCAACTCGGGACCGACACCGACGACGAGGGCATCGCCTTCACCGCGCGGGTGCTGACCGGGAACCTCCGGCTGCTCACCGGGATGGTCCGCGCCAACCGGCCGTGGCGCCTCGCGCTCGGCCTCACCAAGGCGCTCACGGGTGCGATCGCGGCCGGCGTGTTCGCGCTCGTGACCGCCGACATCTGGTTGCTCGCGGACACCTTCGGGTGGGTGCGGCTCGCGGGTGTCGCCGTCGGCTCGATCGTTGCCATCACCACGACCCTGATCGTCGGCGCCGACCTCTGGGAACGCGCCTCCACCCCGCAGGCCCGTGAGCAGGTTGTCATGTTCAACCTCGTCACCGTCATCACCGTCGTGCTGGGTGTGGCGGCCTTCTACCTCGCGCTGTTCGTCCTCGCGGCCGTCGGAGCGGCGTGCCTGGTGGTGCCGCAGGTGTTCGGCGGCGCACTCGGCCACACCCCCGGAGTCCTCGACTACCTGGAGGTCGCGTGGCTGACCTGCTCGCTGGCCACCGTCGGCGGAGCGCTCGGCGCAGGACTCGAGTCCGACGCCGCGGTCCGTGCCGCCGCCTACACCCAGCGGGCCGCCGAGTCGGTCTGATCGAGCGGTCCGTGACCGTGCGTCATCGTCGTCGACTTACGAACGTCAGACCTGCGTCATCGTCGTCGACGACGAACGTCCGGTCGGCACGTGGTCGTGCAGTGAGGTCGGCGCGCAGCGTTTCCGGTCAGGTCGATCGGTGGCATGTGGATCGGTGGCATACGGCACCGCGATACGCCCGGCGTGCAAGTGTCCGGCCGTGGCACGCCAGGTCGGTTCGGCAGTCGACATGGCCGGTGGTGCGGCTCGGGTGACGGGGCCGCGCACGATTTACCGACACGGTGTCGGTAAACTGTCGGGGTCCCGCTGTCCCCAGACCAGGAGTCGACGAATGTTCGTAGTCACCAACCGGATCGACGTCACCGAGAACGCCGAGGCCTTCGAGAAGGCGTTCACCGAATCCATGCGCACCACGCTGAAGGGCGTGCCGGGCCTGCACCGCGCGACGCTGATGCGTCCCGAGGCGGACGGACTGCCCTACGTCAGCACCATGGAGTTCGACTCCAAGGAGGACTTCCTCGCCTGGCTGAAGTCGGACTCGTTCCGCGCTTCCCACTCGGACAAGCAGGCACCCGGCATGCAGGCCCCTTCGGCCGTGGAGCAGCACACCCTCATCGAGGACTTCACCGCCTGACGACCCACGTCTTCTTCACGTCGCCCCGCGTCGGCCTCCGGCGAGCCCGTAGTGGTCCGGACGGTTGACGGGTCAAGGTCCCGCTGCCACGCGATCGCCGGTAGCGACTAGGCTCCAGGGCAACGACGACGCGGAGGTGACGATGACCCAGGGGCCGGAGGGGGGCGGGCTGCCCGGATCCGTGGTTCTGGGGATCTCCGTCGTCGACGATCAGATCGCATCGGTCGTCCGAGACGCTGATGGCCACGTCTTGGCCAGCAACCTGGTCGACCTGCCCGACTCGACCGCACCGGGGGCCGAGGCCGCGATCGTCGAACTCGTCGAATCGGTCCCCGTGGTCGTCGACCGGATCGGTGTCTCGGTCTCGCGCGAGGAGGTGCGCACGCACCTCGCACGGGCGTTCGCGCCCGCCACGCCGGGTGCACCCGAGTGGGCCGCGAACGTGACCGTCACCGGTCATGCCTCGGCGCTCGCAGAGATCGCCTGCACGCATGCGACCCGCGGGGGCGTCGTGGCCGTCGTCGACCTCGACCGCGACGCGGCCCCGGCGGCCGGGACCACGCTGGCCACGGTCGACACCACGTCGGGCGCCGTCCTCGGCACCGCCGACTTCACGGCCGGTCAGCTCGGTCCGGTGACCGATCCCGACGGCGCATCGCGCCTCGCCGACGCGATCGGCGGGCTGCCACGAGGCCGCGAGATCTCGTCCATCGTCGTGGCCGGTCCGGGCGCCGAGGTGCCGGGGATCGCACCGGCGATCGAATACGCCGCCCAGCGGCCGGTCACCGTCGCCGACAACCCCGCGCTCACGTCGGCACTCGGTGCCGCCGACGCCGCGGCCATTGCGCTCGGTGCGCCCGAACCTGCTCCGCATCGTGCATCGACGGGCCGGCGCTGGTGGTTCGTCGGCGCCGCGATCGGCGCCGCGGTCTTCCTCGGCGCTCTTGCGCTCACCCTGGTTGTCGCAGCCGAGGCCGACACCCCCGAACCCACCCCGGTGACCGTCACCGAGACCCCGGCGGCGGTCACGGTCACCGCCGACGCGGCCACGGTCACCGAGACCGAGACCGAGGTCCGCGAGCGGACGACGACGGTCACCAGCGAGGCGCGTCCGGTGACCCGGACGACGACGGTCACCGAGGAGGCGCCCGAGCAGGCCACGGTCACGATCACCGAGACGGAGACCGAGACCGTGACGGTGAGCCGCGAGGCCCCGCGATACGGACCCGGTTCTCGCTGAGTCGGTCGCGGAGGACTCCCTAGAACACCGGGTCGTGCTGGATTCGGCTGGCCCGCACCCCGGCGATGATCAGTTTCCGTCGGGTGGCCTCGATCATCTGTGCCGAGCCCGCGACGAGCACCTGGTGGTTCTCCCAGTTGCCGACGCGCGGGACCACGTCGGCGAGAGTGCCGATGTGGTGCTCGATGCCCAGTTCGGCCGGGGAGGCGACCGAGTTGATCCACCACGGGTCGTGCTCGTGCTCCGACACCGCGGTGACCTGCAGCCACGGATTCGTCGACGCGATCCGGCGCAGGACCGCAAGATCGTAGAGCTCGCCGGGATAGCGCATCCCGTAGAAGATGTGCGTCGGCGGGTTGTCGACGCGTTTGGACATCTCGATGAGCAGTGCGCGCAGCGGCGCCAGGCCGGTTCCGCCGGCGACCATGAGTACCGGGTGCTGCCTGTCCACGTGCAGCGTCCCGTGGCTCTGGGCCAGGGTCCACACGTCGCCGACACGGGTGTCGCTGACGATCGCCGAGCTCACCGTCCCACCCTTGATGGCGCGGACGTGGAATTCGAGCTCCCCGGCCGGGTTGGGCGGGATCGAGGGGGACAGGTTGCGCCAGACCTTCGGCCACTGCGGGACGTGCACCTCGAGGTACTGGCCGGGCCGGAAGGTCAGCGGTGAGTGCGCGATGAGGCGCACCACCGCGAGGTCGCGGGTGATCCGGTATTTCTCCACCACCTCGGCCGTCCACCGCGCCGGATCGGTGGCGGTCTCCGCCGCACCCCGCATCACGCCGGTGACCAGCATCATCGCCTGCGAGATGGTCTGCTGGGTCTCGGGGTCCCAGTAGTCGGCCATCAGCTCGGCGAACTCGCCCATCAGCGCGTTGTACATCACGTGGTAGTGCTCGGGCTCGACACCGTACTTGCGGTGGTCACGCCCGAGCTGCGCCAGGAACTCGACCAGCTCGGTGTGGCCGGTCTCGGCGGGGATGGCCTCCAGGACGTGGTCGATGACGCGGTGAAAGGCGACATGCTGGGCGACCATCGACACGCCGAACAGATCCCGGAGGTCGGGATCGATCGCGAACATGCGGGTGTAGACGTCGGTGACGAACCGGTCCGGGTCGCGGTTGACCTCGATCCGGAGCTGGTGCAACGCGTGGCGTGTGTGACTCGCCATTTCCTTCTGGACAACCTCCGTCGGCGTTCGGCTCCCGCGTCTGTCAAGACATCCCAGACTAGTCCCTCGGCACCACCGAATTCACGATCCTTCATCGCATGTCGGACCGTGATCCAGTGTGGCAAGGTACTCCCATGACGTCCCTCGATGATGTCCTGTCGGGCATCGTTGACGCGCACGTGCAGCACTGGAATCCGCGCCGCACGCCATGGGCGGCGACCCATGCGTCGAGGCTCTCCGGACTCATCCCCCGTCTCGGTGACCGGGCCTTCCCGCTGCTCGCCTCGCGTGCGGACCGCGAGTTCGTGCTCAACCCCAGGACGGTCGCCCGACCCTACGAGCCGCCGCAGTACGCCACCGACTGCGCCCTCGTCCCGACCGTTTTCGGGGTGCCCATCGATGGTGTGGTGCACGTCGAGTCGCATTGGCGCAGGGCGCTGCCGGCCGAGGAGCAGACGTCGGCACACCGCACCGCCGTCGAGGAGACCCGCTACATCCAGCGGCTGCCGTTCGGCCGCGACGGCGCGCCGCCGCTCGCGGGGATCGTCGCGCACGGCGATCCCCGCGATCCCGATTTCGGCGCGGTCCTCGACGAGCAGCTCACGGTGTCGTCGAAGGTCCGCGGTGTCCGGCTCGTCGCCACGCGCCACCCCGATCCGAAGGTGCGGTCCGGCGGCGACAGCGACAACATCCTTTCGTCGACGCGATTCCTCGACGGTTTCGCCGAGATCGCCGACCGGAAACTCGTCTTCGAGGCCGCGGTCTACTCCCACCAGCTCTACGACGTGGTCGTCCTGGCCCGCGAATATCCGGAGACGACGATCGTCCTCGACCACTTCGGGATGCCGGCCGGGGTGTTCGGGCCGATCGGCACCCGCACCGGCGCCACGGCGGCCGCGCGCGCCGACATCTACCGGCTGTGGCGGGAACGTATGACCACCCTCGCGTCGTACCGGAACGTGGTGGTGAAACTGTCGGGCATGGCGATGCCGGTTCTCGGATACGGCCATGAGCGCTGGGGCAACATCGGCGGACAGTCGACGCTGGGGGAGATGATCGGTCCGTTCGTCGAACACGTCGTCACCCACTTCGGTTCCGACCGCATCATGTTCGGGTCGAACTATCCGATCGACCGGCCCAACGCGGCCATCGACGTCCTCATCGGCGCGCTGCTGGACTGCGTGTCCCGGTGGGGCGACGAGACGGTGCGACGCATTTTCCATGACACCGCGGTGCGGGTGTACAGGCTCGGCGACGCCGGTCTCTGAGCCGGGGCGGCCCGCCCGCGCTCAGGGACGGCGCGGCAGACCCCACCAGCGCGATCGGGAGGGCGGCCGGGGCACCGGGACATCCCGCAGCAGCCGGGTGAGGATCTCGACGAGTTCGGTGCACGTCCGGTACCGGTCCTCGGGTGCCTTCGCCAGCGCCTTGGCGAATATCGAGTCAATCGCCGACGGCAGCCATGGACGACGCCGAGTGAGCTTCGGTGGCGTGTCGTGGATATGGGCGTAGGTGATCGCGAACGACGTGTGACGCGGGTAGGGCGGTGTGCCGGTGAACAATTCGACGAGGCTGCACGCGAAGGCGTACATGTCGGTCGCCGGGGTGAGCTTCTGTGCCTGCAGCAGTTCCGGGGACGCGTAGCCGATCGATCCCTGGACGCGCCCGTTGCGCGCGAGAGGCCTTGTGTCGTCGAGGAATTGGGCGATCCCGAAGTCGGACAGGTATGCGTCGACCGGGGAGTCGTCCGGCGCGTCGGGGCCGATCTTGCGCGACAACAGTATGTTGGCGGGTTTGACGTCGCGGTGGAGGACCTCCTCGCGGTGGGCGTGGTCGAGGGCGTCGGCGATCTGGGCGGCGACGCGCAGGATGGTCCCGACATCCGGTTCGTCGTCGTCGCCGGGGACCAGCGCGGCGGCCGAGGGGCCCGGGACGTATTGCATCGCCAGCCACATCGTGGACCGGTGCCGCGCACCCGGCGGCGGGGCGATCTCGCCGTGGGAGTGCATGGACACGATGTGCGGGTGGTCGAGCAGGGAGGCGATGCCGAACTCGCGCTCGAAGCGCTCCCGCACCCGTGACTGGTCGGATGCGTTCGGGTGCAGCACTTTCAGCGCGACCGGCCCGCTGCCGTCGTCGCGATGGACACGGAAGACGTCCGCGCTCGCACCCCCGCCGATGAATTCGTCGATGGTGAAGCCGGCCACGCTTTCGCCAACTTCGAACACCCTGCCAGGGTAGAGGGGCGCAGCAGGAAGAGGGTGCCGCCCGACGTCAGCGCGTCGGCGGGCGTGCGGCACGCCCTCGCCGGGAAACCGGCCGGCCGGACCGGAAAGAATACGCTGAACGCATGAGCGCCGATCCGAGTTCGCTGGCCGCCCTCCTCCCGGACGGGATGGTGATCACAGATCCCGACATCCTCGCCGGATACCGGCAGGATCGCGCGGCAGATCCCGACGCCGGGACCCCGCTCGCCCTGGTGCGACCGACGACGACCGCCGAGGTCGAAGAAACCGTGAAGTGGTGCGCGGTGAACCGGGTTCCGATCATCACCCGCGGTGCGGGCACCAGCCTGTCTGGTGGGTCCACCGCGGTCGACGGCGCGATCACGCTGTCCACGGAGAAAATGCGCACCATGCGGATCGACCGGGCCACCCGGACCGCGGTCGTCCAGCCCGGCCTGTACAACGCCGAGGTCAAGGCCGCGGCCGCCGCGGAGGGCCTGTGGTATCCGCCGGATCCGTCGTCGTTCGAGATCTGCTCGATCGGCGGCAACGTCGCCACCAACGCCGGGGGTCTGTGCTGTGTGAAGTACGGCGTCACCACCGACTACGTGCTGGGGCTCGAGGTCGTGCTCGCCGATGGACGCGCCGTCCGGCTGGGTGGCAAGCGGCTCAAGGACTCGGCCGGGTTGCCCCTGACGAAGCTCTTCGTCGGCAGCGAGGGGCTCCTCGGGATCATCACGGAGGTGACGCTGCGGCTCCTGCCGCCGCAGGCGGCGGCCAGCACGGTCGTCGGGATCTTCCCCTCGGTGCACGACGCGAGCCGGGCGGTGCTGGCGGTGACCTCGCAGATCCGGCCCGCGATGCTCGAGTTCATGGACTCGGTCTCGATCAACGCCGTCGAGGACATGCTGCGGATGGGCCTCGACCGTGGCGCCGGCGCACTGCTCGTCGCCCAGTCCGACGCGCCGGGCGCGGCCGGTGCCGCGGAGGTGGAACTGATCCGACGCGCGTTCGCGGACAACGGCGCAGGCGAGGTGTTCGCGACCGACGACCCCGACGAGGGGGAGGCCTTCACCGCGGCGCGTCGGGCGGCGATCCCCGCGGTCGAGCGACTCGGGTCGCTGCTGCTCGAGGATGTGGGGGTCCCGCTGCCCGCGCTACCGGACCTCATCGACGGCGTCGCGAGGATCGCCTCCGACAATGAGGTCACGATCTCGGTCATCGCACATGCCGGCGACGGCAACACCCACCCGCTGATCGTGTTCGACCCGGCCGACACCGACGAGGCGGCCCGGGCGCAACACGCGTTCGGCGAGGTCATGGACCTCGCGATCGCATTGGACGGCACCATCACCGGCGAACACGGTGTGGGCCGGCTGAAAAAGGGGTGGCTGCCCGGTCAGCTCGGGCCCGACGTCATGGAACTGACCGCGCGGATCAAGAACGCGCTCGACCCGGACGGCATCCTCAACCCCGGGGTGATCCTGTAGCCGGCGGCGGGGCCTCGGCTGCCGGGGCGATCGCGTAGGTCCCGCGCCGGGTCGCCTTCGCGTCGAACAGGGCGGCGTCGGCGCGCGCGAAGTCCTGTTGGATGCGGGTGGTCGCGGCGTCGTCGATCAACCGGCCGCCCGGGACCGGCCCGACGGCGAGGCCGAGGCTGACGGTGGCCCGGTTCCCGTCCCCGAGCTCGATGGGCCGGCCGCAGATCTGTTCGGCGACAACGCGTGCCGACGGTTCGTCGAGCTGCATGGCGATCGCGAACTCGTCTCCGCCGAGTCGGGCGACCACCGCGGGGTCGTCGACCGCATCCTCGAGGATCCCGGCGAGCCGTTGGAGCACGAGGTCGCCGGTGGCGTGGCCGTGGTCGTCGTTGATGCGCTTGAACCGGTCGACGTCGACGATGGCGAAGGCGAAATGGCTTGCCGGACCACGTCGCAACAGGGTCGTGGTGGCCAGGATGAATCCGCGGCGGTTGAGAAGTCCGGTCAGCGGATCGGTATTGGCCATCCGAAGTTGGTGTTTCAGCGTCTTCTGCAGGTCCGAGGTGTATCCCTGGTGGAGGGTGACCGTCGCGTTCACCGCCACGAGCAGCGCGAGGGTGGTGGAGAAGGCGAGCAGTCCCGAACTGCCGTCGAACCAGGTGTTGATCCCGAGGACGCAGGTGACGAGGCTGGAGAATGCCATGTGCACATACGCGACCACCGGCCGGACGAAATGCGCGCAGTACGAGCCGACGACGGCGAACAGGGCGCAGAAGTAGAGGGCCAGTGCGGGGTCGGCGGTGGCGAACAGGCAGATGGACAAGCCGACGTCGGCATAGATCACGAAGAGCGTGTTGAAGCCGCGAACCCGTGATCGCTTGGTCCACCACATCTCGCCGAGATGGATGCGGCTGACCATGATCGCGGTGGGGAGCGTGGTGGCGGCGGCGGTGCCGATGATGAGTGACCGGATCACCGAACCCTGGGCGCTCTGAGGGCTGAAGAGCCCGATGAACCCGACGACGCCGAAGACGAGCACCAGTGCGGCGATGGTGTAGCGGATGTGGCGTTCACGCAGCGTGATCTGCTGGAAGACGTGATGCGTCTCGTCATGGATGGCGGTGCCGCGCGCGATCTCCCTGCGGCCGGCCGTTTCGTTCACCTGCGCGACTCCGGAAATCGGTGGGTGCCGGGCCGGAGGTCCGAGAGAGGGGTTTCGGCACCGGGCGATGTCGGACAGGCCGAGTGTAGTCCAGATTAAGGACACTTAATCGGAGTTGTAGCACTGTGGATGCGTCCACTCCGAGACATTGCCCAGCAGGGGTTCCGAGGAGAAGGGGTGTCCCTGCCGGGGTCCTCCCGTCCCCTCCGCGGGGGGACCCCAGCAGGTAACCCAAATCGCGTCTGGCATCTGGAAACAGTGCCGCGCAAACCGAGCATATTGGCTCGAAGGTCAACCTACAATCACATCAATCTGGATAACTGACAGGAGATGGTTGATGAATGGTGTGGCCGACGCCGGACTCCGCGACATCGACCTTCGTCGTCTTCGGATGTTCGTCGTCGTCATGGAGGCACCCAGTCTGCGGGTCGCCGCGGACGCCTTGTTCATCAGCCAGCAGGCGCTGTCGTCGGCGATCAGGGAGCTCGAACGGCAGTTGGGTGTCGAGCTGTTCTCCCGGTCGCGGCGGAGTCTGACGCCGACGCCTGCGGGCGAGGCGCTCTATCGCGGCGCGGTGCCGCTGCTCGCCGGCGGCGAACAGCTCGCGACGCAGGTCAGGCGCGTCGACGCCGGCGCCCCGTCGCCGTTCGTCATCGGCCACGCGCCCGACCTCGCGTCGTCGGAGGTCTTCCGCATCATCGAGCCGGTCGTGCTCGCCGACCCGTCGGTGCCGATCACGGTGCGGCCGGTCTTCGCCGAGCTGATGCGTGACGAGCTGTTGGCCGGTTCGATCGACCTGGCACTGGGGCGGGGTGTCGCGGCGCCTCCGGACATGGCGACGACGATCGCGGCCCACCACGAGCTGCGCCTCGCGGTCCGCAGCGATCACCCGCTCGCGGCGCACGACCGGGTGGACATGGCATCCCTTGCCGACTTCGAGATCGTCGTGTGGGGCCCGGAACACGAGTACGAGTACACCGACATCCTCGTCGGGATGTGTCGCCGTGCCGGTTTCGAGCCCCGGATCATCCTGTCGACGCTGCTGGGCACCCCGCCGCACACCGCGGTGATCGCCCACCCGCAGGCCTGTGCGTTCGTCACCAACGAACCCGGCTGGATCTACGGCAACTCCATCCGCATCGTCGAGTTCACCGACCCGCCGTTCGCGCCGGTGCGGGCGATGTGGCTGCCCAACACCGCCTCGCCGTTGCGCCGGCAGATCCTCGCAGCGGCGGAGGAGGCGCGGTGAGCGTCGCGATCCGCGATATGACGTCATGTTCGCTGGACAGTGCCTTCGGACCGAATGCGCACTCTGCTGGTGTGCGGCACGGGTCGTAAGCGATGGACGGGCGATCGGTCCCTCGGCGAAATCGAACTGTGGAGGGTGTCGCCGAGCCGACCGAGTCCCGACTGCGGGTCCGGTCCGCTCAGTGACGCTGAAGGATCGCACCCAGGTCCGTGCCCGCCGGCAGTGCGCCGTACTCGAAGCTGCGGTCCGGTCCGAGGCGCGCCGCGATGAACGCGTCGGCGACGGTGGCCGGGCTGTAGCGCACCAGCAGTGACGCCTGCAACGCCAGGGCCATGGCCTCGACGGTCGACCTCGCCCGACGCTGTGCGCCCGCGGGATCGAGGCGGGAGAGCTCACCGAGTTGGTCACGCACCCGGTCGAGGTGGGCGTCGAGAGTCCTGTTGGCGCCGCGGGCCTTGGTGATCTCCGCGTCGAATGCCGCCACGGACTCCGGTTCGCGGGTCATCGCGCGCAGGACGTCGAGCGCGATCACATTGCCCGATCCCTCCCACACGGCCATCACCGGCTGTTCGCGGTAGCGCATCGCGAGCGGGAAGTCCTCGGTGTAACCGTTGCCGCCCAGGCATTCGAGGGCCTCGTATGCGTGGTGCGGTCCGCGCTTGCAGATCCAGTACTTGGCGACGGCGGTGGCGAGACGACGGAAGGCGCGTTCCTGCTCGTCGGCATCCTCGTCGTGGGCGCGGGCCAGGCGGATCGCGGTGGTCGTCGCGGCCTCGGACTCCAGTGCGAGATCGGCCAATACGGCGGTCATGGCAGGCTGGTCGGCCAGGGTCGCGCCGAATGCGGCGCGGTGGCGGGCGTGCCAGAGCGCCTCGGCGACGGCCTGGCGCATACCGGCGGCAGAGCCGAGGACACAGTCCAGGCGGGTCTGGGCCACCATCTCGATGATCGTGCGGACCCCGCGGCCCGGCTCGCCGATCATGACCGCGACGGTGCCGTCGAGCTCGATCTCGCTCGACGCGTTCGACTTGTTGCCCAACTTGTTCTTCAGCCGCTGGATACGGAAGACGTTGCGGGTGCCGTCCGGCAGGACGCGGGGCAGCAGGAAGCACGAAAGCCCTTCGCCGCCGGCGCCCTGTGCCTGGGCGAGGACGAGGAAGGCATCGGACATGGGTGCCGAGCAGAACCACTTGTGACCCGTGAGGAGGTACTCCGTGCCGGGGCCGCCGGCGCCGGCGGGCACGGCGATCGTCGTGTTGGCGCGCACGTCGGAACCGCCCTGCTTCTCGGTCATCGACATGCCGAAGATCGCCGACTCCTTGTCCGCACTCAGGTCGGGGGAGTACTTGCGCGACAACGCCTTTGGGACCCATGAGGCAGCGACGTCGGGTTGCAGTTCCAGAGACGGGATGACGGCGTGCGTCATCGACACCGGGCACGCGTGCCCCGGTTCGATCTGGCCGAACAGCATGAACGCGGCCGCGCGGACGACGTGCGAACCCGGCTGCGGGTCCTCCCAACAGCGTGTGTGGGCGCCGTGCGCGATCGCGGACGAGATGATGCGGTGATACGACGGGTGGTACTCGACCTCGTCGATGCGGTGGCCCCAGCGGTCGAAGGTGTGCAGAACCGGGGTGATGGTGTTCGCGAGGTGCGCGTCGTGCTTGAAGGACTCGCTCCCGACGAGTGCGCCGATCTCGCGGAGTTCGGCGTCGCCCCAGGCGCCGTCGTGACGCCCGACCGCCTCGACGAGAACTCGGTCGAGCTCGTACTCGTTGACGTCGACCCGCGGCGGGGCCTGGTTGAACACGCTGTGCGTGACGTGCGGTTCCGGGTGGATGTGTGTCGCGGACTGGGTCATCGTGCCTCCTGGGATGAGTGTTCGAGTGGCCGATCCAGAACCCGTTCCGGGATCTGCAGATTCGTGAAGATCACCGCGACCGCGTCCTCGAGCCGGTACCCGAAGTCCGATCCGGTCGCGGCTTTCTGGACCGCGAGACCGAAGATCGCGGACCAGAACGCCCGGGCCTCGACGTCGATGCCGGCGCGCAACTCCCATCCGGTGCGGACGAGTGTCGCCATGAGTGCCTGTTCGCCGCGCTCGTGCAGCGTGCTCAGGGTGTCGCTGATGAGGGGTCGCAGGTCGGTCCGGCGGGCCACCAGCAACATCGCGGTGGTGAACAATTCGACGTCGCGACCGCACGGCCCGAGCAGGGTGCCGACGAGGGTGTTGGTGTACTCGCGAACCGTCGCCGCGTCGGCGGCCGCCTCTTCGGCCCTGCGCCCCGCGCGCAGGATGCCGGCGCAGGCGACCTCGACGAAGAGCTGTTCCTTGGAACCGAAATAGTAGGTGACCTGATTGGGGAAGGCGTCGGCCCGCTGACAGATCTGCGCCACCGATGCGGACTCTCCGCGCTCGGCGAAGACCTCGGCGGCCGCGCGCAGCAGGGCCTGGCGGGTGGCCTTGCCCGCTTCCCTGCTGGCCCGTCCGGTGGTCGCCATCGCTGATCCCCCTGTCGCGCCAGTGTTTGTATGACAAACAATAAATGGGGGTGGCGCAGATTACAACGGTTCGAGTCGATCCCTCTGCGCAGGCCGGTCGGGAGCCGCTTGTCAGACCTCCCGGCCCGCCGGCCGCCCGGCGGTGCGTGTCCACGCCAGATAACCGAGCCCGACGCATGTGAACCACACGGCGCCGACGACCAGCGCGATCCGGCCGTCCTCGTCGAAGAACAGCAGCACGAACACCAGCATCAGGAAGGCGAGCGCCAGCCAGGTCGTGACGGGTGCGCCGGGGACCCGGTAGTCCGACGCCGGCAGTTCACCCCGCGCGACCTTGCGCCGGAACGCCAGCTGGCAGAGGAGGATCGTCGACCAGATCGCGATGATGCCGACCGTGGAGACAGCGGTGATGTACGCGAAGGCATGCTCCGGGTCGACGACGTTCACGACCACGCCGATCACCATCATCGCGGCGCTGGCCGTGATGCCCGCCGCGGGGACCTTGCGTCCGGACAGTTTCGTCAGCCGCTTCGGTGCGTCGCCCTCGTGGGCGAGTGAGCGCAACATGCGGCCGGTGGAGTAGATGCCGGAGTTGCACGACGACAGGGCGGCGGTGAGCAGGATGAAGTTCACGATGCCCGCCGCGCCCGGGATACCGATGTAGGAGAACACCGACACGAAGGGGCTCTCTCCGGCGTGATAGTCCTTCCAGCTGCGCACCGACAGGATGACGAGGATCGCGCCGACGTAGAAGATGCCGATGCGGAACGGCACCGAGTTGATCGCCTTGCGCAGGGTGACACGCGGGTTCTGGGCCTCACCCGCGGTGACGCCGACCAGTTCGACGCCGACGTAGGCGAACATGACGATCTGCAGGCTCAGCAGTGCATTGCTGAAACCGGTGGCGAAGAAGCCGCCGTCGTTCCAGAGGTTGGTGATCGACGGGCCGGTCTCGGGTCCGAGGCCGGAGATCGGCAGGAGCACGCCGATGCCGATGACGATCATCCCGAGGATCGCGGTGACCTTGATCGCCGAGAACCAGAACTCGGCGCGGCCGAACAGCCCGACCGAGATGAGGTTCGCGCCGAACAGGATGCTCAACGCGACGAGTGCGGTCACCCAGACGGGGATCGACGGCCACCAATAGTTGATGTACTTGCCGGCCACGGTGATCTCGGCCATGCAGGTGGTGGTCCATACCGCCCAGTAGGTCCACCCCTGGCTGAAGCCGGCGAACCGGCCGAGGAACTCGTCGGCGTACTCGCTGATGCCACCGGAGATGGGCCGGTAGATGAGGAGCTCGCCCAGCGCCCGCATGACGATGAAGATGGCGAGGCCGGCGAGGGCGTAGGCCAGCACCAGCGCCGGTCCCGCCTTCTCGATGGCGCCGCCCGACCCGTAGAACAGTCCCGTTCCGATCGCGCCGCCGATGGCGATCATCTGAACGGTACGTGCCGTGAGGCCGCGCTGATAACCCTCGTCGGGTTCGACGTCGGAGGCGACGTCGCCGTGCTCGATCGTCACGTTGAGAACTCCTGACCGCCAGTGCTCGTCTGGCGGTCATCAGGGTAGGACGGGCGGTGTGCACCCGATTCGCCACCTGCATCGATTGGTCTCACATCGTGCAGCCGGCACTCGACAGCGCGCGGGAAGGAGCCGCACGGAGGGAGATCAGGCAGGTTCGCCGTGATCGGGATGAGCGGTGGGTGTACTCGTGCAAGCCGACACCGCGGGTCCCGGTGAGCCGGGACCAAAACGGGGCATCGTGTTGTTGTGGGTGGTGACGCCCCGCGCTCCGTCGGCCCGACGGACCGGGGGCGGCGACAGGAGGAATCTTGACCAACGAACACCGCGGCACCGACACCGGCCAGATCACCATCCGTCCCGGCACCGAGACCGCCGTCCTGGCCGGCGGTTGCTTCTGGGGGATGGAAGACCTGATACGCAGGCAGCCGGGTGTCCTGGACACCCGTGTCGGCTACACCGGCGGGCACAACGATCACGCCACCTACCGCAACCATCCGGGACATGCGGAGGCCGTCGAGATCGTGTTCGACCCGACCGTGACGACCTACTGCGACATCCTGGCGTTCTTCTTCCAGATCCACGACCCGACGACTCTCGACCGCCAGGGTAACGACGTCGGGACGAGCTACCGGTCGGCGATCTTCCCGCTGACCCCTGAGCAGGAGCGCATCGCGCGCGAGACGATCGCCGATGTCGATGCCTCCGGGCTGTGGCCGGGTGAAGCGGTCACGACGATCGAGCCGGCCGGCCCGTTCTGGGAGGCCGAACCCGAGCACCAGGATTACCTCCAGCGGTATCCGTCGGGTTACACCTGCCACTTCCCGCGACCGGATTGGGTGCTGCCGCGCCGGGACGCGACGCGCTCATGACCGCTACCGCACCACGGGTGCTCGTGGTCGGAGCGGTCAACGTCGACCTGGTCGTCGCCGCCGATCGTCTGCCGGGGCCCGGCGAGACGGTCGTCGGTCCCACGATGACGCGCCACGGCGGCGGGAAGGGCGCCAACGCGGCGGTGGCCGCATCGCGCGCCGGCGCCGAGGTCCGCTTCTGCGGGGCGGTCGGGGCAGACGACATGGGTGCCGACGCGCTTGCCGAGCTCCGCAGCGAGGGCGTGGACGTCACCGACGTGACCGTCCTCGACGACGTGGTCACCGGTACCGCGTTGATCATGGTGGATCCGAAGGGGGAGAATCAGATCGCGGTCGGCGCCGGCGCCAACGCGGCCGTCGACCCGGATCATGCCCGCGCGGCCGTCATACGTGCCGTCGACTGGGCCGGCTGTGTGCTCGTCTCGACCGAGATACCGGCCGCAGCCGTCGTGGCGGCCGTGAAAACCGCCGCCGCGCACGGAATACCGTGCGTGCTGAACCCGGCTCCGGTCTCGGCGGAACTCGCCGAACTGCTCGCGCTCGCGCCGGTCCTGACCCCCAATGCCGGCGAGCTCGCGGACCTGTACGCCCTGCTCCCGCCGGATCTCTCAGGCGTGGCGGAGCCGGCCGTCGAGGGCATGGCCGCCACCGTCGCCGAGCACAGCACGGCATCGGTCGTGGTGACACTGGGCGGCGACGGGGCGCTGGTCGCCGATCCGCGTGGGGCGACCACCCGCCTGCCCGCCGGAGAGGTCGACGAGGTCCGCGACACCACCGGTGCCGGGGACACCCTCAACGGGGTCTTCGCAGCGTCGCTCGCGTCCGGGGCCGATCTGGTGGCCGCGGCCCGCCGGGGCGTGCAGGCGGCGTCGCTGTCGGTCGCCCACGTAGGAGCCCGAGCCGGGATGCCGTACGCCGAGGCCCTCGGCTCTGCCTGAACCCGACCCATGCCGCGGTCACCGACCGGTGCGCCCGCTCCACCGGTCACCCGCCGCGCCGGTGTCACCTCGGCAGCGTCGCCTCGCCGGTGTCATCGGACAGGGTCACCTGGTGAGGGGCTTCGGTCGCTCCATGTACCGGCTGTGGTCGAGGCTGGGGAGGAAGTAGTCACCGAGACCGCCGGCGCGCAGCAGCGGTCGGGCCTTCGCGGTCTGGTAGGTGCGCTCCTCGTCGAGCAGGTCGGTCGCGATGTGAACCTTCACGACCTCGCCCAGTGTCATCCACGAGCCGACGGGAACGCCCGCGGCGGAGCGTAACTCGAAGGCGTCGATGACCTTGCACTCGAAACCGACCGGACTCTCGGCCACCCGAGGCGGTGCGACGACATCGGACTCGATCGGTGTCAGGCCGGCCAACTCGAACTCGTCGGCGGCGGACGGGACCGCGGCCGACGTCGCATTCATCTGCTCCCCGAGTTCGTCCGTCGCGAGGTTCCACACGAACTCACCCGTGGCCTTCGCGTTCGCGACCGTGTCCTTCCAGCCGACGCTCGAGAATGCGATGATGGGCGGGCGGTAGTTGAAGAGGTTGAAGAAGCTGTAGGGCGCCAGGTTTCGCACCCCGTCGGTCGACACCGTCGAGATCCAGCCGATCGGCCGCGGCGCGACGATCGCATTCAAGGGGTCATGGCGAAGCCCGTGCCCCTCGGCCGGCACGTAGGAATGGTATTCGGTCATCGTCGAGCTCCCTGGTCTCTCGGTGGGGTGTCCGTCCCGTCGCTACGCCTCCGGCCACACCGGAAGGGCTCTGGGCCCGCAACGTTACGGCAGCGCTGTACGGTGAGACCGATCTGTGTGCCGAGTGAGGTCGAGGGAGGCCGGTGTGACCTTCTCCACTGCTGACGAGTCCGACGCCGATCGGATTCCGCGTTCGCTCGCCAACATCCGTGACCTCGGTGGACTGCCGCTCGTCTCCGGCGGGTCCACCAGGCACGGTGTCCTGATCCGGTCCGACGCCCCGTATCCCGACGACGAGCCGCCCGTCGGGGTCCCGTGGCCGCCCACGACGGTCCTCGACCTCCGCGACCATTCCGAACCCGGCGCCCAGGCCGTGACCTGGCCCTCCGAGGTGCGTCACGTCCACAAGCAGGTGTCGTCGGGCGCGCGGGTCGACCGGATCGCCCAGATGGCGCTCACCGAGATCTACACGGCGATGGTCCGCACCGGCGCGGACCGTCTGACCGCCGCCCTCAACGAATTCGACGTCGCCGGAACCACACTCGTGCACTGTGCGGCAGGCAAGGACCGCACCGGGGTGATCGTCGCGATCGCCGGGCTCCTCGCGGGTGTCAGCGAGGATGCGATCATCGCCGACTACCAGCGCACCGAGGACAACATCGCCGGTGTCTTCGCCCGTCTGCGGGATCGCAACCGCGTCCCGGCCGGGACCACACTCGATGCTCCGATTCTCCGCACCCCTCGGGAGGCGATCGACCTGGTCATCGACACGGTCGCCGGCTTCAAGGGCGGCCCGTGGCGCTGGTTCGAGGCGAACGGCGGCGATGTCGGGCATTTCGAGAACTGGGTGGCGCGATTCCGTGCGGCGCCATGAGGTGCCGCACCATGACGTGCCACCGACATGAGACGCCGCGCCGGGACATGGGGTGTCGGACATGCGGTGTCGGGACATGCGGTGCCAGGACAGGTGGTGCCACGCCGCATCTCGACATCCGGCTCCGCGGAGGCTTCCTGACCTGGGAAGGCCCGCCGGGCGTCAAGGGGTGGGCGCCCGGCGGGCCGCGTGGAGAAGCACCGGGGTGGCGTGCTCCTTCCGCGCAGTGCATGCCCGACGCCGCGACGGGTCAAACACGGTCCCGGGAAATCGGGGGGCAGTGAACCGGATACGACGCAAACGGGGAGGTCAGAACCATGTCCGTTGATGCGCAGGGTGGTGACGACGTCTTCGGCGACGCCGCGGTCGCCGGGGTGTGCCACCACATGAACACCGACCACGCCGAGGATTCTCTGGTCATCGCCAAGGCGTTGGGCGACCGGCCTGATGCGACCGGAGCGGCGATGACCGGATACGACGCAGCGACCGCGATCTTCGACGTCACGGTGCCGGAGGGCATTGTGGAGATGCGTTTCCCGTGGGACCGGCCGATCGAGAACCGCACCGATGTGCGCATGGCGGTGGTCGCCATGCTCCGTGAAGCGCAGGCCAGACTCGGACTCACCCCCTAGACCCGGCCCCGGCACCCCCTGGATCCGGCCCCGCCGGCATCCCTATGGCCGTCCCCGCCGGCGCGTACCCGCACCCTCCGCGACGGCCGTGGTCACGACCCGGCCCTACCCGGCAGCTCATCGGGGATGATGCGCATCTGGATCTCGCCGGTGCCCTCGAAGATCTTCGTGAGACGGGCTCGCGCCACTGCCTTTCGACCGCGAAGTCCGTCGTGTACCCGGCGCCGCAGTGGATCTGGATGGCTTCGCTGGTGACGCGCTCGGCCATCTCGGTCGCAACCAGCTTGCACATCGACGCCTCCATCGAGCACCGGCGCCCGCGATCTCACCCGTGGTTTCGCGATGGTCCATGACCCAGGGGCGGATCGCGATCCGCCGGGAGTCGGGGCTGCGGCCGATGGGCATCGCCGGACTCCTCGCGATGGGAACAACGGAAGTCCATCATCAGCGCATCGCCGCGTGGCCGTCCATCCCCGGGCCCGCGGGCACGCCGGGCGCTGCACGTGTCCTCGGTGCGCCGAAACCGCCTGCCCGGGTGCGGTTTTCTGTAGGGTCGCCGACGAGGTTTCCGACATCGACTCTTTCGAGGTGGCCATGGGACGTCTGACGGGCAAGGTCGCATTCATCACCGGTGTGGCACGCGGACAGGGTCGCGCACATGCGGTGCGCCTGGCGTCCGAGGGGGCGCATGTCGTCGGAGTGGACCTCGCGGGACCGCTGCCCGGCGTGCCTTACGATTCCGCGACCGAGGACGATCTCGACGAGACCCGGCGACTCGTCGAGGAGCAGGGCGTGAAAGCCGTCCTGACCCGCTGTGACACTCGGGATCTCGACGGACTTAGGGCCGCTGCCGACGACGGAGTGGAGGCGTTCGGCGGTCTCGACGTCGTGGTCGCGAACGCCGGTATCTGCATCCCGGAGACGTGGGACGAGGTCACCCCGGCCAGTTTTCGCGACACCATGGACGTCAACGTCACCGGCGTGTGGAACACCGTCACCGCCACCGCCCGCCATCTCATCGACCGCGGCGGCGGCTCGATCATCCTCACCAGTTCGCTGGCCGGAAAGAAGTTGCAGCCGTTCATGGTCCACTACACGACCAGCAAGCACGCGCTCGTCGGGATGTCCCGGGCGTTCGCGGCGGAGCTGGGACAGCACGACATCCGCGTCAACACCGTCCACCCAGGCGCGGTCATCACGCCGATGGGCTCCGGACAGATGGTCGCGCGTATCGAGGAGACCAACAGGGCCAATCCGCGTCTGGCCGGAATGGGCATGACGTTTCTCAACCAGTTCGCCGCGGAGCCCGACGAGGTCGCCGGCGTAGTCGCCTTCCTCGCATCGGACGAGGCGAGGTTCATCACCGCCGAGGAGATATCCATCGACGGTGGTGCGCAACATTTCTGAGCTGTCCCGCGGAACGTGTCCGGCCGGCTAGGTCGTGCCGCGTGCCACGAGTTCGACGGGCAGTCGCCGGGATTCGACCTCACGTCCGGCGGTCAGGTCCAGCAGGGTGCGTACCGCGACCTCGCCGATCTCGTGCGCGGGGGAGTGGATCGTCGACAGCGGAACGGGAAGTTGCGCGGCGATCGGGATGTCGTTGTAGCCGATGAGCGCGAGGTCCTCGGGGATACGCAACCCCAGGTCGCGGGCCACGCCGAGGACGCCCACGGCGATCGTGTCGGACACCGCGAAGATCGCGCGCGGACGGTTCGGCGCGTCCAGCAGGGCCAGGCCCGCCTCGGTGCCGCCCCGGACCTCGAAACTCGACGCGACGATCCGGTCGTCGGGCAGGGCGAGGCCCGCCTGCTCGACCTCGGCGCGAAAGCCGGAGAGGCGATCGGTGGCCGTCGTCGCATGTGATGGACCCGTGATGACCGCGAGGTCGGTGTATCCGCGATCGATGAGGTGCCGTGCGGCGAGCGCTCCGCCGCGCACGTCGTCGCCGCCGACGAACGGCAGGCCGGCGTCGGCGTGCCGGGTGAGGGCCAGCATCGGCACGTCGCCGACCCGCAGCGACGCGATGAAGTCCTTGCCGGGACGGTGCAGGCCGCTGAGCAAGAGTCCGTCGACCTGGCGGCCGACGAGGAGCTCGATGGCCGCGCGCTGTGCCTCCGGGTCGTCGGGCGGGCTGGACAGCAGCACGGAGTAGCCGGCCCGGGTGGCCTCCTGCTCGATGCCCTGATAGGTCGTGGCGACCACGCCGTCGGTCAGGCGGGTCATCACGACGCCGATGGTGGTGGTCTTGCGGGTCCGCAGGCTCGCCGCCCAGAGATTGCGTTGGTAGCCGAGTTCCTCGGCCACCTGGCGCACCCGCAGGGCGGACTCGGACCATCCGTCGGCGGGTTCGGACTGCCGCAGCACCCGCGACGCCGTCGACACGTGGACGCCGGCGCGCCGGGCGATCTCCTTGAGCGTCGGCGTCCGCTGCTGACCGTTGGCCACTGGCGGTCCCCTTTCCGAAGTGGGTGCCCCGGCGTTCTGCGCAGGTGATTCTGCCCAGACTGATCGTGCACCGCGTCGAACTGCGTTGTTGTCCAACTGCGTTGTTGACGAACTGCTGCGAAGCACCTACGTTAGTCCATGCAAACGTTCTCGCAAACGTTCTCATTGTGCCGACGACAGTCGCCCGAAACGACATCCCGGAGGTCCCGATGTCCAGTCCCAGCACCCTGACCGAGCTGTTCGCGCTCGATGCCCTGCTCACCGACGAGGAGATCGCGATCCGTGACACGGTGCGGGACTTCGCGACCGCGCGCCTCCGTCCGCACATCGGCGACTGGTTCGAGGGGGCCACGATCCCGGCGCGGGAGATCGCGAGGGAGCTGGGCCGGATCGGCGCACTCGGCATGCATCTGGAGGGTTACGGCTGCCCGGGCACCAGCGCCACCGCCTACGGCCTGGCCTGCCTGGAGCTCGAGGCCGTCGACTCGGGCATCCGCAGCCTCGTCTCGGTGCAGGGATCGCTGGCGATGTTCTCCATCCACCACTGGGGCAGCGAGGAGCAGAAGAACGAATGGCTTCCGCGCATGGCCGCCGGTGAGGCCATCGGGTGCTTCGGCCTCACCGAGCCGGACTTCGGTTCCAACCCGAGCGGCATGCGCACCAACGCCAGGCGCGACGGCGACGACTGGATCCTCAACGGCACCAAGATGTGGATCACCAACGGCTCCATCGCGGATGTCGCCGTCGTGTGGGCGAAGACCGACCTCGAAGAGGGTGCACGCGGCATCCGTGGCTTTGTCGTACCGACCGACACCCCGGGCTTCTCCGCGCCGCAGATCCACAAGAAGATGTCGCTGCGCGCGTCGGTGACCTCGGAGCTCGTCCTGGACAACGTGCGCCTGCCCGGCTCGGCGATGCTTCCGAGGGCGGCCGGTCTGCGCGGACCGCTGAGCGCGCTCAACGAGGCCCGCTACGGCATCGTCTTCGGTGCGATCGGCGCCGCCCGCGACTGCCTCGAGACCGCCATCGAGTACGCCCGGTCGCGTGAGGTGTTCGACAAGCCGCTGGCCGGCTACCAGCTCACCCAGGCCAAGATCGCCGACATGGCCCTCGAGGTCGGCAAGGGACACCTGCTCGCCTACCACCTGGGGCGACTGAAGGACCGCGGTGAGGTCCGCCCGGAACAGATCAGCACCGGCAAGCTGAACAACACCCGCGAGGCGATCAAGATCGCCCGCGAATGCCGAACGATTCTGGGCGCCAACGGCATCACACTCGAATACCCGATCATCCGGCACGCCAACAACCTCGAGTCCGTCCTCACCTACGAGGGCACCTCCGAGGTCCACCAGCTCACGATCGGACGTGCCCTCACCGGCCAGGACGCCTTCCGGTGAGCGCATCCGGCCGCGGCGCCCTCGACGGGCTCGTCGTCGCGGATTTCGGCCGGGTGCTCGCCGGGCCGTACGCGACGATGCTGCTGGCCGACCTGGGGGCCGAGGTCGTCAAGGTCGAGCGGCCCGGAGCCGGCGACGACACCCGATCATGGGGTCCGCCCTGGGTCGGTGACCAGTCGTCGTACTTCCTGTCGGTGAACCGGAACAAGAAATCGGTCGCGATCGACCTGTCCGACCCCGAAGGGCTCGAGCAGGCGCGGGGTCTGGTCGACCGGGCCGACGTCGTCGTGGAGAACTTCATGCCGGGCACCATGGACCGGCTCGGTCTCGGCTACGAGGAGCTCGCGAAACGCCGGCCCGGCCTGGTCTACTGCTCGGTGACCGGATTCGGCGGCGACAACCAGTTGCCGGGATACGACCTGCTCATCCAGGCCGTCGGCGGTCTGATGAGCATCACCGGACCGGATCCGCAGACCCCGACGAAGGTCGGCGTCGCCGTGGTCGACGTGATCACGGGATTGCATGCGACCGTGGGAATTCTGTCCGCCCTGCGGCATCGGGACCGCACCGGCGAGGGGCAGCGCATCGAGGTGAATCTGCTGTCGTCCCTGCTCTCGGCGCTGGTCAACCAGACGTCCGCGTATGTCGCCGCGGGCGTGGTGCCGAAGGCGATGGGCAACAGGCATCCGTCGATCACGCCGTACGAGGTGTTCACCACCGCCGACCGGCCGTTCGTCCTCGCGGTGGGCAACGACCGGCAGTTCGCCGCGCTGTGCGAGGTGCTCGGCCGGCCCGATCTGCCCACCGACGAGCGGTTCGCGTCGAACAGTGCCCGGGTGGCGAATCGCGATGTGCTGGTGCCGATCCTGAACGAGGAGCTGTCGAAGGACAACGCCGACCACTGGTTCGACGCGCTGACCGAGCGGCGTGTGCCGTGCGGTCCGCTCAACGACATCGCCGACGCCGTCGCGCTCGCGGAGCGGCTGGGCCTCGCTCCGGTCGTCGAGATCGACGATCCGCGAGGGCAGCGGCCGATCCGCTCGGTGGCCAACCCGATCCGGATGAGCGTCACCCCGCCGACCTACCGCTCGGCGCCGCCGCTGCTCGACGAGCACGCTCCGGTGCGCGGCACGGTCTGAACCACGTCGTCACGGACGTCGGGGCCCGTGCTCGGCCGGCACGAGGATTCCGAGGAGTCCGGATGTGGACACGGCGTGATGTGGACACGGCGTGCAGTGCCTCGGTGGGGGTGTGCCGTCGAGTTCGCGCTGTAGCGAACCGCGGCGACCACTGCCGCGACCGAGTCGGCTGCCTCCGGCGCGGTCTGCGTATCCGAGGGTGTCGGGACGGCGGCGGCGTCGGTGGTCATCCTCGGGGTCAAGTCGAAATCCTTTTGTGGACGACATGGTTCGCGCTCACGCCGGGATCTCGGCGCCGCCGGCGCGACGGGAGCAACGCGCCGTTGGGCAGCGCTCACCGATCCCCGACGGACCACCTCGGAGAACGCCACGGCTCGCGCACGCCGAACACGCCGAGACCATCGAGGACAGGGTGTGGATCGCAGACGGCGCTGCTCGGTCAGACCGAAACCACGCAGAGCAAGGCCGTGCAGGCGGAGTCGGCTCGGACCGCGACATGGCTCAGTACGCCGACGCCGGTTGCGTCGGCTCGATCCCGTGGTGCAGCTGCGCGACGTCGGGATGTGCCCGGGTGCGTGACTTCCAGGCGTTCTCGCCATAGGTGTTGAAGATCGGGTTGTTCGGGTCGGCCTCGACGCCCCGTGACAACGCCGCCAGATCCGGCGGCAGCTGGATGATGGGGATGACCGCGTCGAGCGCCGGATTCAGAAAGAACGGGATCGACACGCGATCGGTGCCGGGCCGGGGCGCGCGCACCCGGTGCCGGGTGGCCCGCAGGTATCCGCCGGTCGCGACTTCCAGCAACTCGCCGATGTTGACCACGAAGGCGCCCTCGACGGGCGGCACCTCGATCCAGGCGCCCTCCGCGGTCTCGACCTCGAGACCCTCGGAGCCCGGCTCCACCAGCAGCAACGTGAGTACGCCGGAATCCTTGTGCGCGCCGACGCCCTGCGTGCGGTCGGCGCTTCCGGGGTAGCGCACCACCTTGAGCAGGGTGGCCGGGAGTTCGGCGAATGCGGCGTCGAAGAACGATTCGGGCGCGCCGAGCGACACCGACCAGTGGCGGAGCAGGCGCAGTCCGACGTGAGAGAGGGTGTCACTCCAGTTCTCGAACGCCTGCCGGAATCCCGCCGGGCGCGCCGGCCACAGATTCGGTCCCTGCAGATTCCAGTAGCCCTCGGCATCCGGGATCACCTCGCGCTCCGGACCGATGTCGATCTGCTCGCGCCAGTCCACCTGGCCGTTCGTCAGCTCGCCGCCGAGCCGGGAATACCCACGGAACTGGGGGCTCTGGAGTTGACTGATCTCGTTCTTCTCCTCGACCGGCAGCGCGAAGAACTCGCGTGCGAGTCGCAGAACCTCGTCGAGCGTCTCCTGCGGCGCCCCGTGCCCGGTCAGGTAGAAGAATCCGTGATCGTGGGCGGCTTCCCGAAGCGCGGCACGGAAGGTCGTCGCGTCGGTGGCGGCATCGTGGAGGTCGAGGATCGGGAGCATGATGTCAGGTTGCCAGAGCGCAGGCGTTGGCGAGAAGTCGAATTCAGAGACCCCGACATCGCATTCACCGGCCTTGCGGGGCATAGGGTCGGGTGTCCGGGGTTGGTTCGGGAGACGCATTCGTGGGTATGTGTGTTCGGGGCCGGGGCACGATCGGGCCGACCGACGGGAAGGAGCTCGAGGTTGACCGACGAGAACAACGACGAGGTGCATCTGCGGATCGCTCAGCTCGCACGGGAACTACACGCCGACGAGGCCGACGACGAGGTGATCGCCAAGACCATCGTCGAGGGGGCACTCGCCGAGATCCCCGGCACGAAATACGCCGGACTCACCGTCGCCACCGATCGCCGCTCGATCGAATCGCTCGGATCCACGCACGAGTACGTCGAGATCCACGACCGCATCCAGGCCGAGACGCTGGAGGGGCCATGTCTTTCGGCGGCGTTGCACGAGCGGATCGTGCGGGTCGATGACCTGGAGACCGACGAGCGCTGGCCCGCATATCGGCGGCGTGCAGTGGGCGAGATCCCGCTGCGGTCGGTGTTGTCGTTCCAGCTCTTCGCCAACCGCAACAAGATCGGCGCATTGAATGTCTTCGCCGACGAACCGCGCGTATTCGACCTCCACGCCGAGGACATCGGTGTCGTCTATGCGACGCATGCCGCTCTCGCGTGGGATGCGGTGATGAAGGACCAGCAGTTCCACAGCGCCCTCGCCAACCGCGATGTCATCGGTCAGGCCAAGGGCATTCTGATGGAACGATTCGGGATCGACGCCCTCGCCGCGTTCGACCTGCTCAAGAGGCTGTCACAGGAATCGAACACCAAATTGGTGGACATCGCGCGTCAGATCGTCGACAAGCGCTGAGCGGGACTGGTGGTTCTCGGGCCTACTCGGGTACGGCGAACTCGGCCGTGCTCGGTCCGATCCCGCCCTCGGCGAGAACACGTCCGGCTTCGTCGAGGGTCTCGAAGATGCGGACCGTGGGCGACAGTCCGCCCAGTTCGAGTGGACGGGACACGGTGCGTCCGCCGGCCAGGACGACCGGGATCGACCGTCCGGCCGTGTCGTCGACGAACGAGCGCAGGAGAACAATGCCGACGCTGCCGAAGAAGTTCACCGCGGTGAAGTCGAGGACGATCCCATCGCAGCGGCCGCGGACGACCCGGTCGAGCGCGGCGGCGAAGTCGGCGGCGGTCTCGGCGTCGATGCTTCCGGAAAAGCCTTGGACGCAATAGGACTTCGTCGAATCGAAGCGGCGAGTGGAAGTGCGCGACGACATGGAATCCGTTACGGCGTCGAACACGGAACGGAACGTCGTGGAAGTGGTGAGGGGCATGAAAGTGCTCATCTCGATTGGGTGGTGGTGCCGATCTTCATGCTCAAGGCGGTGAAAACCGTTGTCTCCCGGCCGATTACGGCCGATCCCAAGTTCACGATCTTCCTTTGCGGAGATAAGCCGTGATGTCTGTCATACGGAGGGCCCTGGTCGCCCTCTCGCTTCGTTCCCGGCTCTGCCCTGAACCGTTGTCACCCACCCTACGGACCTCGACCCGCCGCGAACAAGGCCTTTACGGTGTCGTTGCCGTTTTCCGGCGGCCGTTACCTTCCCGTGACCTCAATGGGTACTCACCCGACTGGACGTGACGGCCGGAACATGGTTGTCTTTACGTTGATGTGTGTCGAGTCGCGTGCGCACATCGGCTCCATGCTGGATTTCGGGCGGTTCGGCCCATTCGATCCTCGTGATCAGAAAAATTCTGGGTGGTGACTCCTATGGCGACACAAGCCGAGCACGACGATTATCGCGACGTTCTTCCGATGCTGCGAGACATTCGCAACGAGTCTGACGAAGCTCTTCGTGCCAAGAAACGCGACGAGGTGATCGAGCGGTGCCTTCCGCTCGCAGATCACGTCGCACGCCGGTTCTCCGATCGAGGCGAACCGGTCGACGATCTCCGCCAGGTGGCGCGGATCGGTCTCATGCATGCGGTCGATCGTTTCGACGTCGAACGTGGCAACAATTTCCTCGCCTTCGCGGTCCCGACCGTGATGGGTGAGGTCAAGCGGTATTTCCGGGACAGCACGTGGTCGATCAGGGTGCCACGCCGCGCACAGGAAGCCTCGTTGAACATCGCGAAAGCCAGTGAGGAACTGCTTCAGAGCCTCGGTCGGTCGCCGCGACCCAGCGAGATCGCGGTACATCTCGGATTGCCGGTGGACGAGGTCATCGAGGGAATGGTGGCGCGCTCGGCCTACACGGCCAGCTCCATCGACGCCGAGGCCGGCACGTCTACAGACGGCTGGACGCTGGCCGACACCCTCGGCGATGACGACGACCGCCTCGACATGGTCGAGGAGTTCGTGACCCTCCAACCCGCGCTGGCCAAGCTCACCGAGCGCGAGCGCACGATCCTCACTCTGCGGTTCTTCAAATCGATGTCGCAGAGCGAGATCGCGCGCGAGGTGGGGATCTCGCAGATGCATGTCTCGAGGCTGCTCACCCGCATCCTCGAGACCCTGCGCGACGAGGTCTCCGACGACGACTGGTACTCCGACGTCGCGGGCGCACGCATGACGGGATGAGGTTCGTCCGATCGGGGTTGAGGGTTCACGCCGGGGGTTCACCCCCGGGCGTGTGGGCCCTCGGCCCCGATCGGCGTTCCCGCCCGGACGAAGGTCCGCCGACCCCGGGCTGCCCTACGGCTTCAGGATGACCTTCACCATCCCGTCCTGCTTCTTCTGGAACTTCTCATACGCCCCCGGCGCCTCCTCGAGCGGGATCTCGTGCGTCGCAAAGGTGTCCACGCCGAGCGGATCGTCGTCGGTGAGCAGCGGGAGGATCTCGTCGACCCAGCGCTTCACGTTCGCCTGCCCCATGTGTAGCCGGACCTGCTTGTCGAACATCGTCAGCATCGGCAGTGGATCGGCGGTGCCGCCGTACACTCCGGACAGGGATATCGTCCCGCCGCGTCGCACGATGTCGATCGCGGAGTAGAACGCTCCGAGGCGGTCGACGCCCGCCTCCGACATCGCCTTGCGCCCCAGGGAATCCGGGAGTAGGCCGACGGCATGCTGCATGAACTTGTTGACCGGGGAGCCGTGGGCTTCCATGCCGACGGCGTCGATCACCGAATCGGTGCCCAGGCCGCCGGTCACGTCGCGCACCGCATCCCCGACATCGTCGACCGCGTCGAAGTCGATCGTCTCGGTACCCCTGGCCTGTGCCCGCGCCAGACGCTCCGGCACCCGGTCGACCCCGATGACCCGCGCTCCCTGGTGGGCGGCGATCCGTGCGGCCATGTCGCCGATCGGTCCCAGGCCGAGCACCGTCACCGTGCCGCCTCGCGGGATCTCCGCATACGCGACCGCCTGCCAGGCGGTCGGCAGCACGTCCGACAGATAGACGTACCGCGAATCAGGGTTCTCCGCAGGAACTTTGACGTGCGTGAACTGCGCCTGCGGAACCCGTAGGTATTCAGCCTGTCCGCCGGGAACCGATCCGTAGAGCTGGGAGTAGCCGAACAACGCCGCGCCCATGCCCTGGTCTCGAACCCGGGTGACCTCGCACTGCGTCATCAGGCCGTCGTTGCAGAAAAGGCAAGAGCCACAAGCGATCTGGAACGGAATCACCACCCGGTCGCCCACTTTCAGGTCGCCGGCCTCGGGGCCGACCTCCTCGACGATCCCCATGGGTTCGTGACCGAGGATGTCACCCGGGCTCATGAACGGACCCAGGACCTCGTAGAGATGCAGATCCGAGCCGCAGATGTTCGTCGACGTGATCTTGATGATCGCGTCCGTCGGTTCCTCGATCTGGGGATCGGGCACGGTGTCCACCGACACGTGCCGCTTGCCCTGCCAGGTCACTGCTCGCATGGTCAGGCCTTTCCCTCGTCGTCTCGCGGTCCTGACCCCGGCCGGGCAGGATCCGGTGTGCGGTCGGGTTCCGTACCCTCCCGGATGGTTTCGTCCTCGATGCGCTCCTCGCGACCCCGTGCGCGCTTGCCCGCGTGTCCGGTCGGAAAGCCGTGGAAACGTTCTTCGTATCGCTCGGCCTCTTCGGCGGTGGTCTCCGGCTGGATCGGGTCCTGGTGAGCTCGTTCGCCGTCCCGGCCGGCCCGGCGTCGTAGCAGCCCCCGGGTACCGAGCAGCAACACGACCGCGACGATCCCGGCGAGCACGGCTCCGACGGCGAGCCATACGGTGAAGTCGCGGTCGCTCGCGCCCGCGGCGATCGCGGTGCCGCCGAGCACCAGCATCAGTCCGAGACAACCGAATCCGAGCAGTCCGAGCGCCTTCAGTCCGCGCGACGCACGCTCGGGGCGTCGTGCGATGGCCTCCCTCGAGGCGATCTCGCGTTCCGGTGTGAGGTCTGGCATGTCGGGTCCTCTCGGTGGAATTCGTGGCGGGATGCGCCGGATTAAAGGCCGCGGTGATGCGCGCCGTGTCCCCCGGGTACCGCGTGACTCCCACTCCGAAACGCGCCCGGCCCGCGCCGGGGTGGGTTTTCGACCTGTCACTGCAGGTCAGGCTCTGCTAACGTGTCCTCACGGTGAGACGGTCGACACGACGACGCGTGGATGTCCGTCGCCGCGTTTGGAGTACAGCAGCGTGGGGCACTCATGAGCCGACCGGTGAACATTCACACCACTAGACGTGAGAAGAAGACTCATTTGATGACCGATCCTGATGCCACTTCCCAGCTGTCTGTCGACGGGGGGACGCCGACGGTCCTTCGGGTCCCGGCGTCCACCGATCGTCTGGCGCTGGTTCGTGCGGTCGTGGAGACGGCTCTGTACATCGAGGACTGGCCTCTCGACGACGTGATCGACGCGAAGGTCGCGGTCGACGAGATCTGCTCGCAGATCATCGCCGCCGCCGCGGAGGGGTCGACGATGCAGATCACTCTGCAGATGAACGACAACGGGGTGGCGGGAGAGGTCCGTGGCGAGCTCGTCCCCGGTGTGATGCTGGACGAGTCGACCTTCGGCTGGCGGATCGTGCAGACGGTCACCGACACCCATACCGTGACCTACGAGGAGCCGCTGGACGGGCAGGCCCCGGGTGCGGTGACGATCCGGTTCTCCAAGATCCGCGGCTGAGGTCCGGGGCAGGCGGAAACCCACAACCGCCGGCTCAGGGCTCGGCGACCTCGGTCATCAGCCAGTCGTCGGCGTCGGCGTCATGCTCGACCAGGCCACGCTCCGCGAAGCCGTGTAGCCAACCCTCCATCGGCCATGAACCCCAGCGCTCGTGGAACACCCGCGCATTGCGCAGGATGTCGGCTAGATGCTCGACCGGCGGGTCCGAGACGGGGTGATGCTGATGGTAGGCGTGCGCGCCACCGATCCAGGCGATCCGGAAACCCTTGTCCCGTGCGCACATCGCGAAGTCGGTGTCCTCGCCGCCATAGCCGGTGTAACCGGTGTGGAAGCCGCCGATCTCCAGCCATGCCGCCGGAGTGACGGCGAAGGACAACGACCAGAACAACGTCATCGCCTCGGACACCTCGATGCTCCCGTCTTCCGGGGCAGGACGGGCGGGATGTGGCGAGGTGGATCGATGCAGGTCCCGGGCGTCGAAGGTCGGCTGATCTGCCGGGAGGTAGGTGACCGGCCCGCAGTGCAGCAACTTGGTGTCACCGGCGCCGGCGGCGGACCGGGCGTAGCGTTCGATCATGTCCGGCGCGGGGACACAGTCGACGTCGAGAAACACCAGTAGCCCCGGAGCGAACGAGATCGCCTCGGCGGCACCGGAATTCCTCGCTGCGGCAAGCGGCAGGGTGTCGCCGGGGTGATCCAGGTGGATCACCCGTGTCCGGTGGCCTCGCGGTGCCACTTCGTCGACGACCCGGTCGATGTCGGGGTCGTCCATGGCGACGATGACGTGCACGCGTGGTGTCACGGTGGAGTGCGCCAACGCCTCGAGCTGCCGGCGCAAGTGGAGGTGTCGGCCCGACACGATGGTGATCACCGCGACGGCGGCCGGTTCCGGAGGCGATACGGACACCTCGCTCACCGGTGTGCCACCGTCTCGATGGCGCGCGCGGCCCGGGCGGCGGCGCCGGCCGTCTCCCAGCGATCCCAGGCGGGTGCGCGATCGCCCGCCGTCTCCACGATCGACCGCCAGCGGTCCGTCTCGGGCCACGACGTGGCGACCAGGGCGAGTTCGGAGCGCGCCAAGGTGTCCGCGGTGGCCCGCTGCTCGGCGAACGGGCGGTCCTCCGCGAGGACGACGGTGGGTCGCCCCGCCGTCGCGGCGTCGGCGACGCTGCCCTGACCTGCGCTGATGGCGGTGACACGGGAACTGCACAGGAACGGCCACGGGTCGTCGACCCAGGTGCCGAAGGTCGGTCCGAGGGTCACCACCCGAAGGTCCGGCGCCTCCTCGGCGAGTCGCGTCGCGGGATGCGGCGAGCGGCAGTCGCCACCCGCGCCCGTCAGGACCAGCACGTCGGCCGCGAAACCGGGATGGCAGACGGGCAGCCTCCCGTCGAACCGGGAGATCCCACCGGTGAAGACGGTCTTGTCCTCGAACGCGGCGAGCCACGCCGGGCGGTACAGGTCTGCGGGCCAGGGCGCGATGATGGCGTCCGCGGCCCGGTAGGCGAGCTGATGCGGTAGGTCGTCGCGGACACCCGGCATCGCCGTCACCACCACCGGAACGCCCAGCAGACGCAGGAACAACGTGACCTCGACGGACACGTCGACGACCACTGCGGCGGGTCGCCGTTCCGCGACGAACGCCGCGAGTTGTGCCATCCGCCCGCGCAGGCCGGGGTCGTTGCGCGGCGCCCAGTGCAGCAGCCCGTCGACGTCGACGTCCACCGGACTCGGGGCGGCGTCGTCGCGGTCGAGCGTGATGACCTCGGCGAAGACGGGGTCGTCGAGGTCCGCGCTGGTCAGCGCGACGACGTCGGAGGGGAGCTGTGCGGCGATCGCCGACGCCCGGGAACTATGCCCGCGACCCTGGTGGTGGACGTAGTAGCCGATCATGCGGGCACCCTCTCGCGCGACACCGCGGAGCTCGACCGCCGTCCCGCGACCATTTCGGCGTAGATCGCGGTGTAGCGGTCGATCATCGCCTGGTCCGAGCAACGTTCCTCCGCACGCCTGCGCACCCGGCGGCGATCGAGTGAGAACGCCTCCTCGGCGGCCTCGGCGAGCGCGTCCACGTCGTCGGGCTGCACCAACAGGCCCGCCGCGTCCCCGACGATCTCCGGGATCCCGCCCCGGGCGAAGGCCGCCACCGGGGTCCCGCAGGCCAGTGACTCGGCCACCACCAGGCCGTACGGTTCATCCCACACCGGGGTGACCAGCGCGGCACCGCATGAACCCACCAGTCGGGCCAGATCGCGCTGGTGCAGATGGCCCTCGTAGCGCACGCGGTCGCCGAGCGCGGGGGCCACCCGCTCGTGGAAGTAGGTCACGTCGCTGATCGGGCCGGCCACCCGCAGCCGTCGCCCGGTGCGTCGGGCCGCCTCGATGGCCAGGTGGGCACCCTTCTCGGGGACCAGGCGTCCGAACCACACCAGGTCGTCGCCGCCGGGGCCGACGGACCAGTTGTCGAGCTGGACCCCGTTGTGCACCACCGGGATCGGACCCAACACATGTGACCACGACCGTGCGGTGTGCCGACTGACCGCCACGCAACGGGTGCCGGGCGCGAGGGTCAGCGCGGACTCCAGCCACGGGGTCGGCGGGGTGTGCAGCGTGGTGAGCATCGGCGTCTGCACCGCGGGCCCCATCGCCACCGGGAGGTAGTGGAGACTGTGATTGTGGATGACGTCGAAATGGTCGGGGTCGGCGGATAATTCGAGCATCAGAGACAGGTACGAGTGATGCTCGTGCAACACCTCGTCCGGTGGCATCGACACATCGGCCCGGGCCGCCGCCGACGGCTCGAAGAGTTCTCCCCGAAGCCGGTCGGAGTCGACGGGCAGGTCGCTGCCGGCGCCGGCGAAGAGCGTGACCTCGTGTCCGGCGAGCGTCAGCGCGCGCGTCAGATGCCAGACATGGGCCTCCAGCCCGCCGGCGAAGGGTTGCGCGATCGGGTGGCGGCTGGACGCGATGATCGCGATCCGCAGTGATTCACCCATGGAGCACCCTCGCGTACAACGCGGCGTGCTGTTCGGCGATCGACATCCGCTCCGCGCGGCGCTCCGGCCACAGCGCGGGCACAGGGCGGTTGTCATAGGCCCGGCCCAGGGCCGCGGCGAGGGAGTCGGGATCGAAGTGGTCCTCGGTGAACTCGTAGGTGAAGCATCTCTTCTGTTCGGCGTAGAACCCGCAGTTCGGGGCGATCACCGCGGTGCCTAGGTCGTGGCACGCCTCGAGCCATCCGGAGTGGGTGCCGAACCGGTAGGGCAGGACCGACACCGACAGCGATTGCAGGTAATCCCACAGCTGGTCGTCGTCGTAGTACTCATGCACCCGCACGTCGGCGTACGGATGCCGCGACAGTGCGAGTGCTGCGGTTCCGAAATCCGGGTTGTACCAGTGACTTCCGGGTACGAAGACCTCGTCGTGCAGGTTGATCCGAATGGTCATGTCCGGATAGTCCGACGCGGCGTCGAGCAGCGTGAGGATCACCGGCAGCGGGTCCATGTTGGCGCGGACGCTCTTCGCGTGGACGCCGACGACGAAGTCGTCGGTGACGGGTTCGCGCGGGGTGAATCGGGCCGGAGGTATGACGTGCGGGTGCCCGATGACCGTCGCCGACCGGTTCCAGCGGCGGGAGATCACGTCGGCTGCGCCGTGGGTCAGCGTGATGAGCTCGTCGGCGGCGGGGACCAGGATGTCCAGCACCTCTTCGTGCGCACCGGGTTCGGGGTGATGCGGATTGCGCAGATCGTGCAGGGTGTACACGAGCGGTTTGCCGTGCCTGCGGAGTTCGGCGACGACCGCGGCCATCACCGAGGGCTCGATCGCGTCGAAGCCGAAGTGGATGTGGAAGACGTCGAAGTCGTCGTGGTGCTGCGAGATCCAACCGGGATCTAGCATGAGCGGCGGCCACCAGCCACCCGGCACCCTTTGCCCCGTCGGCCGGGACCGTGTCGGGCAGCCGGGTCACCGACACCGGTCCGGTGTCCAAGGTGCTGACCGTGCTGTCGACCGGCGAGAGATGCCGGACGTAGACGTGTGATGCGGGAACCGAGGCGACCCGGACCAGGGTGGACGACGGGGGATTCACGCCGGCGCCGCCCCCTGTCGTCGTGAGCGTCGCCGCACCACCGGAATGATTGATCTGCCGTCCGTTCACACCTGCTCCGTCCATCCAACTCGAGGCCATGAACGGCTGTCGTCTCAACCGGGGGTGGCCGCGTGTGCGCGGCGTCGTGCCGCCGATGTGCCGACGAGCGTCGGCACGTGTTCAGGTCGGTACCCTGAACACGATTCGGCGAAACCCGGTGTGCGGATGGGTGTGACGACCGGTGACGTGCTCAGTTCTCGGGTTCGTGGGCGTTGAGCAACAGATGATCGAATGAGCGGCGTGCCGGGTCGGGCAGCACGACGTACTTGTGGACCCGCGAGACGATGTTCTTGGCGAGTTCGTTGACCTTCACGTTGGCGGTCTGGGACCGCCAACGCATCACCTCGAACGCGCGATCGGGGCTGACGCCGTAGGCCATCGAGATCATGCCCTTGGCCTGCTCGATGACGCCTTGATTCTGGCGGAACCGTGCGACGTGCTCGTCGACCCGATCCTTGACCGCCTCCTCGTCGTATCCGGTCAGATCAAGGTAGAACCCCTCGGCGCCGACCGGATTGCCCGATTCGTCGACCATTTGCTGGGAGACCACGGCCACGTGGTGGACCTGACCGGAGGTGTCGATGATGCGGTGCCGGCTCGAGAACGGTGTCCGGCGACGCAGCATCTCCAGGACCATCTCGTCGAAGGCGTGCCGGTCCTCGGGATGCTTGTGGCCGGCGAGCAGCTCGGTCGTCGGGGTGACCTCGCCGGGTGCGTACCCGTGCATCTCGGCCACCTCGTCGGACCACTCCCACGTCTCGGTGTCGAACCAGAAGCGGAAACTCCCGACATGGCGTATCCGGGAATCGTCTGGGAATCGGTCATCGGTGTTTGGCACGGTTACCCCTTGGGCTCGAGGAGGCACGCGGAATCTCGAGAAAAATCGCACGCTGAAGACTGCTCAGCCGGCGGTCTCGGGCGGATGGTTGATGATACCTAACCATCGTCAGGAGGGAGAAGCAGCCGAACGGCTCACACTTCGCACGCGTGAACTGTGAGTTCGCCGGTGTATCCGGCGACTGGTCACATTCGTTGTTTGTCTGCCGGCCCGCCGGGTACGCGGTGGCCATGAGCGAACACGGTGACTCGTCAGATGCCACGGCTGCGACCGAGGGCGTGAACCCCGACCTCACCGCGACGGTGGGGGCAGAGGACCTCGACGCCGACCACCTCGACCGGGACCCGGTGGGAGACGGTGTCGATGTGCCCGAGGACTGGGCGGCCGCCGACCGGAGCGGGACCACCCCGCGTGAACAGCGCGAGGGGGAGACCCTCGACGAGAAACTCGACGCCGAGATCCCCGACGAGCACCCCTGATCCAACTCGCCGCGATTCGACCCCCCGCAAAGTCGCGGGTTCGGTCAGAATCGCGTGCACCAGCCTGCGAACCCGACCCCCGACCCCGCGATTTCTTCTGCCATCGGCGAGATGGCGTGCGGCCTGTCGGGTTTCCCTGCACCGGGTGCTGGGAACCCGCGGGACATGGCCGATCACGACAGCTCAGCCCATGAACCCAAGACCATCCCGTACCCGGGTGAGACCGGGGACATGGCCGAACGGCCGCATGACGAGATGCGCGACTACCGCGGACGCGATCTGCTGGCCGGCAAGACCGCGCTCGTCACCGGCGGCGACTCGGGGATCGGACGTGCGACCGCGATCGCGTTCGCCAAGGAGGGCGCGGACGTCGCGATCGCCTACCTGTCCGAGGACGACGATGCGCAACACACCGTCGATCTCATCGAGGCGCAGGGCTGTGCGGCCCGGGCATACCGCGGAGACCTCGGAAACGCCGATTTCTGCGCCGAGATCGTCGAGCGGACCGTTTCCGAACTCGGCGGCCTGCACATCCTGGTGAACAATGTGGCGTACCAGCAGGTCGTCGACGACTTCCTGGAGGTGGACCCGGCGCAGTGGTATCGCACGTTCGACGTCAACATCCACAGCTTCTTCCATACGACGCGCGCGGCGGTGCCACACCTCACCGGGGGCGGCGCGATCATCAACACGTCGTCGATCAACGGGCTGCGTGGAAACGACGGCCTCATCGACTACTCGGCCACCAAGGGAGCGGTGCTCGCGCCTATTCGCTGGCGCAATCGCTCATGGACCGAAAGATCCGCGTCAACTGTGTCGCGCCCGGCCCGGTGTGGACCCCGCTGATCCCGGCCACCATGCCCGCCGACGCCGTGAAGGACTTCGGCAGGCAGGCTCCGATGGGGCGCGCCGCCCAGCCCGACGAGATCGCGCCGTCGTACGTGTTCTTCGCGTCCGAGCAGCTGTCGTCCTACTACACCGGCGAGGTCCTCGCACCCATCGGTGGTGAGACGCTGCCGGGCTGAGGTACTGCCGGCTCGCGTCGCGCGAGAACGGGTCGGGTCACGGGCCGGCTTCGATCCACCGTTCGGTCGTGTTCTGTCACCCCGTGGCGGTAGCCGACACCCGAAACGGGTGGCCGGCGGGCCCGACCACGCGAGGGACGGCCACAAATCGTCTCTGACCTCGCGATTTGGAGTTTTCGCCGCGAGTGCGTAACTTATTGCGAGTCAGCGCGCCACGGCGCCGCCCCACCGGGCCCGAGAGGGTCGGGACGGGGAGAGGAGACCGGGTTCGAGCTGACCGCCCCTGATCAACTGGTTCGGGATACTTCGTGTCCCGGGGCGGTTCGATCGGGACCTGAACTCCGGCTTGCTGGTGAAAGCTCTTGTGTGGGTGAGTATCTGGTGGGTGTGTGTTCTTTGAGAACTCGATAGTGTGATGATGAATTGTCTGATGCCATTTTTGGCGTCGAGCATTCTTGTGAATG
>NZ_JBDUUF010000010.1:0-185320 GCF_039939235.1 Gordonia aurantiaca
GGAACTGGTCTATATCGGGCGTACCGATTTCCAGGTGAAGTTGCGTGGTCTGCGGATCGAGCTCGGTGAGATCGAGGCTGCGTTGTTGGACCAGCCGGAGGTGGCGCAGGCCGTCGTCGTGGTGCGCGAGGACGTGCCGGGTGCCCAGCAGCTCGTCGGTTATGTCGTCGCCACGCCGGGGGAGTCGGTGGACATCGACGCTGTCACGTCGGCGTTGGCGGCGCGGTTGCCGGAGTACATGGTGCCGTCGGTGATCCTGGCGCTCGATGCGCTGCCGCTCAACGCGTCGGGCAAGTTGGATCGCAGGGCGTTGCCGGCTCCGGAGCGGCAGGATCGTGCTGCCGGGTATCGGGCTCCGTCGACGCATGCGGAGTCGGTGTTGGCCGGTATCGTTGCCGAGTTGTTGGGTGTGGAGCGGGTCGGTGTGGACGATTCGTTCTTCGCCTTGGGCGGTGACAGCATCATGTCGATCCAGCTCGTCGCCCGCGCCAAGGCTGCCGGACTCGTCCTCACTCCGCGAATGGTGTTCGAGCACAAGACGATCGCCGCCCTGGCCCGCGTCGCCGAGGCCGGCGCGCAGATCCCGGTGCTGGAGGAACTGCCCGGCGGCGGCGTCGGCGAGGCACCGCTCACGCCGATCATGCACTGGATGATCGAGCACGGGCGCAACTACGACCGGTTCTCGCAGGCGACGGTGCTCGACCTCCCGCGCGACGTCGACCGGGCCCACCTCGTCGGCGCCGTCCAGGCGGTCCTCGACCACCACGACGCACTCCGGACCCGGCTCGTCTCCGACGCTGCCGAGGGCCCGCGCCTCGAGATCCTCGAGCCGGGCACGATCGACGCCGCCGGACTCGTCCACCGCGTCGACCACACCGGGGACTTCACCTCGACCGCACGCGCCGAACTCGACGCGGCGGCCGACCGGCTGGACCCGGCAAACGGCGTGCTGTTGCAGGCGGTCTGGATGGTGTCCGAGGACACCGAGCAGTCCGGCCGGCTGGTGCTGGTGGTCCACCACCTCGCCGTCGACGGTGTCTCGTGGCCTGTCCTCACCGGCGACCTCGTCACCGCCTGGGGACAACTCGCCAGTGGTCAGACCGTCGCCCTCGCCCCGGTCGGAACCTCCTTCCGCCGTTGGGTTCACGGGCTCGCCGACGAGGCCCGCGGCGAACATCGGACCGCGGAACTCGACACCTGGCGCGACGTTCTGCGCGACGGCGATCCGCTCCTCGGAGCGCGTCCGGTCGACCCGGCGCGCGATGTCGTGAGCACGGTGGAGAACCTCCACGTCGAGGTTCCCGCCGAGGTCACCGAGGCCGTGCTGACCAGGCTGCCCGAGGCGTTCCACGGCACCGTCGACGACGGCCTGCTCGCCGCGCTCGCGCTCGCGACCGCGGTGTGGCGCGCCGAGCGCGGCGTCGAGGCCGACAGCGTCCTGGTCACACTCGAGGGCCACGGACGCGAGGAACAGGTGCTGCCCGGCGCGGACCTGTCCCGCACCGTCGGCTGGTTCACCACGCAGTACCCGGTTCGCCTCGACGTCACGGGCACGGATCCCGCCGCCGCACTGTCCGGCGGCGGAGACCTCGCCCGCGCGGTCAAGGCCGTCAAGGAACAGCTGCGCGCCCTGCCCGACCGCGGCATCGGCTACGGACTGCTCCGGTACCTGAACCCGGACACCGCCGCCGAGCTGCGTGAGTTCGACGCCCCGCAGATCGGCTTCAACTACCTCGGCCGTCGCGGCGCACCCGAAGGGGCCGACACCGCGACGGGTACCGAGCCGGTCGATCTCGCCGGTGCACGAGATGCGGACATGGTCGTGCCCGCGGTCCTCGACATCAACGCCTCGGCCGTCGGCGCCCTCGGTTCGGCGAAGCTCATCGCGACCTTGTCCTACGCGACCGGCATCCTCGGCCGCGACGAGGTCCAGCGGTTCGCCGAGCTGTGGGTCACCGCCCTCGAGGCGCTCGCCGACCACGTTCGGCAGCCGGGGGCGGGCGGCTTCACGCCGTCCGACTTCGACCTCGTCGAGGTCGACCAGCACCAGATCGACACCTGGGAGTCGCGCTACCCGGCGATCGCCGACGTCTGGTCGCTCTCGCCGCTCCAGGAAGGCCTGCTCTACCAGGCACGACTGGCCGGCGACCTCGCCGACGAGGCCACCGGGGTGACCGACTTCTACCAGGTCCAGCTGATGCTGAGCCTGGAGGGGGCGGTGGATGCCGACCGTATGCGGGCCGCCGCGTCGGCCCTGCTCGACAGGTACCCGAACCTGCGCGTCGCCTTCGACCAGACGGGCGGTGCCGGGGTCCAGATCGTCCACGAACGCGTCGAGGTCCCGTGGCGCGTCGTCGATCTGACGCACCTCTCCGAGTCCGAGCAGCAGGCCGACCTCGAGTCGATGCTCGTCGCCGACCGCGTCGAGGGCTTCGACCTGACGACGGCGCCGCTGATCCGGTTCACGTTCGTCCGGCTCGCCGAGGACCGGTTCCGGCTCATCGTGCTCAACCACCACGTGCTGCTCGACGGCTGGTCGATGCCGTTGATGCTGCGAGAGCTGTTCACGCTCTACGCGACCCGCGGCGACACCACTCATCTGCCGCGTCCGCGTGCCTACCGCGACTACCTCGTGTGGCTGTCGCAGCAGGATTCGCAGCGGTCCCTGGACGCGTGGCGTGAGGCCTTCGAGGGCAGCGCCGAGCCGACGATCGTCGTCGGCGAAGACGGTGACGAACCCGGCGAGTCCCGGGAACTGCAGGTGCACCTCGATCCCGAGGTCACCGAGTCCCTGGTGGCACTGGGCCGTGACCACGGGTTCACCATGAACACCGTCGTCCAGGCGGCCTGGGCGCTGACGGTGGCCGCGCTCGCGGGCCGCGACGACGTCACCTTCGGCGCCACGGTCTCCGGCCGCCCGCCGCAGATCGACGGCGTCGAGGAGATGCTCGGCCTGTTCATCAACACCCTGCCCGTGCGGGTCCGGCTCGAACCGGGCGAGACGGTGACCGACCTGCTGCGCCGCATCCAGCGGGAGCAGGCCGCGCTGCTCGACCACCACTACGTCGGGCTGCCCGAGATCCGGGCCGCGGCCGGCGAGGGCACCGTCTTCGACACCCTCGCGGTGTTCGAGTCGTACCCGAGCTCGGGCGCCGAGGGCGGCACCGACATCGACGGCATGCGCGTCACCGGGTTGTCCGGCAACGACGCGGTGCACTACCCGCTCGCACTCGTCGCGGAACAGAACAGCACGCTGTCGCTGCGTCTGAAGTTCCTCGACGGCGTGGTCGGCGCCGAGCGCGCCGACGGCGTGCTGGCGACGGTCGTCCGGGTGATCGAGGGCTTCGCCCGCGCACCGCAGACCGCGGTGTCGGGCATCGATCTCCTCGATCCGCAGACCCGTCGGGAGCTCGTCCCGGCCCGCGGCGCGGCGGACCTCGGCAGCCGGACGCTGCCCGAGTTGCTCGCCGACGCGGTCGCGGTCGACCCGGACGCGCTCGCGCTGATCTCCGGCGAGGTCGGGGTGACCTATCGCGAGCTCGACGAACGGTCCAACCGCCTCGCCCGGCTGTTGCTGGCGCGCGGCGCCGGACCCGAGCAGGTCGTCGCCGTCGCGGTGCCGCGCTCGATCGAGTCGGTCACCGCGGTGTGGGCGGTCGCCAAGTCCGGTGCGACCTTCCTGCCGGTCGACCCCGGCTACCCGGTCGAGCGGATCGCGCACATGCTGACCGACTCCGGCGCTGTGCTGGGCCTGACCGTCGACGCCCACCGCTCCGAACTCGACTCCGGTCTCCGGTGGCTCGTCCTCGACGGCGCCGAACTCGAGGCGGAGTCTGCGGCCATGTCGTCGGACCCGGTCACCGACGCCGACCGTCCGCACCCGCTGCGGCCGGAGTCGGCGGCGTACATGATCTACACGTCCGGTTCGACCGGCCTGCCCAAGGGCGTCGTGGTGACCCAGCGAGACCTGCGCAACACCGCGGCCGCGACGCGGGAGCGGTTCCGCCTCGCACCAGGGGACCGGACGACCCACGTGTCGTCGCCGAGCTTCGACGCGTCGGTGCTCGAGTTCCTGATGGCCTTCGGGTCGGCCGCGACGATGGTGATCGTCCCGCCGACCGTGTTCGGCGGCGACGAGATGGCCGAGTTGCTGCGCGACCATCGCGTCACGCACACCTTCATGACGCCCGGCGCGTTGTCGTCGGTGCCGTCCGAGGGACTCGACGACCTGCGGGTCGTGGTGGTCGGCGGCGAGGCGTGCTCGGCCGACCTGGTGGCCCGGTGGGCCCCGGGACGGACGTTCGTCAACGCCTACGGCCCGACCGAGGCGACGATCTTCGTCACCGCGACCGGCGACCTGCAGCCGGGCGATCCGGTCGACATCGGCGGTCTCGTCACCGGCGTGGAGGCGCTCGTGCTCGACGCACATCTGCGCCCGGTGCCCGCCGGAGTGGCCGGCGAGTTGTACGTGGCCGGTCCGTCGCTTGCCCGCGGCTACCACCGGCGGCCGGAGCTCACCGCCGAACGGTTCGTCCCGAACCCGTACGGCGCGCCGGGCGAGCGGATGTACCGCACCGGTGACATCGCGGCGTGGCGGCGCACGGACGACGGCTGGGTGCTCGACTACCTCGGCCGGTCGGACTTCCAGGTGAAGGTCCGCGGCTTCCGCATCGAGCTCGGTGAGATCGAGTCGGCGCTGCTGGCGCATCCCGACGTCGACTTCGCGCACGTCCTCGGCACCAGCGGCCCCGGCGGGGCGACGGCACTGGCCGCGTACGTGAAGCCGGTCGACGGCGCCGATCCGGACCCGTCGGCACTCGCGGCCTTCGTGGGTGAGACGCTGCCGGCCCACATGGTCCCGGCGGCGATCGTGCCCATCGCCGAGATCCCGCTGACCGGCGCCGGCAAGATCGACCGGTCGGCGCTGCCCGAACCGGAGTTCGGCGGCCGTGCGGAGTACGTCGCGCCGTCCACTCCGCTCGAACGGGTGGTCGTCGACGTCTTCGAGGAGTTGCTCGAAACCGAGCGCGTCGGTGTCGACGACAACTTCTTCGACCTCGGCGGACAGTCGCTCATCGCCGCCCGACTGGTGTCGGTGCTGACCGAACGCACCGGACGGCGGTTGCCGCTGCAGACGCTCTTCGCCGACGCCACCCCGCGGGCGATCGCGGCCCGACTGGCGGAATCCGCCGGGGGCGAGGGCACGGCAGACGACGGTCTCGGCGTCCTCCTGCCGCTGCGGACCGAAGGAGAGCGCAAGCCGCTGTTCTGCGTGCACCCGTTCACGGGTCTCGCATGGTCGTACCGCGAACTCCTGGACCACCTGCCCGAGGATCGGCCGGTGTACGGCATCCAGTCGCCCGTGCTGTCGGGCGGCGAGCTGCCGGCCACCATCCGGGAGATCGCCGCGACCTACGTCGAGCACATCCGACAGGTGCAGGCCGACGGTCCGTACCACCTGCTCGGCTGGTCGCTCGGCGGTCTGATCGCCCACGAGATCGCGGCACAGCTGCAGCAGGCCGGACACGAGGTCGGTTCGCTGGTCCTCCTCGACAGCCACCTGCAGCTGGTCGAGGTCGGCGAGGACGAGGTCGTCGCCAACCTCGGCGAGGTTCTCGCCGGGATGGGGATCGAGGTCGACCTCGGCGACGAGGAGTTCGCGACCGACCCGGTCGCGGCGCTGGCCTCGATGCCCGGATTCCCGGCCGAGCTCACGTCGCGCCTGGAGGCGATCATCGCGAGTGCCGCTCGGTCCGGCACCCTGGTCCGGACCCACACGCCGAGTCGCTACGACGGGCGCCTCGTCTACTTCGCGGCCCGTCTCGGACGCCACGTCCGCGAGGACCCGACGGCGGACTGGCGCGAGGTTGCCGGCGACGTCGAGGTGTTCGACGTGTGGTCGTCACACGACAACATGACGACCACTCGGGCGTGGGCGCAGATCGGTCCGGTGGTGGCGAAGATGCTCACCGGAGAGAACTGACGACCGCCGGAGGACGGCGAGAGGGGTGTCCCGGCCGCGGGCGGCGGCCGGGACACCCCTTTCCACATCTCACTCCGATATCGATCGCGTCTCGACGGAATGGGGCGACAACCGTTTGTCCGGGCGGGATGTCGGATGCGTTCGGTTCTGTGGCGTCCATTCATCACACGGTTATCCGATCGCAACAGCAGCCACACCAGTAACACCCGAATCGGCTGGTAGCGTCGCAGACGGGTGGCTGAGCAGCAGCTACTCGGGCTGAACCCGATCGACTGTGAGTAGCGGCACAGGGTGTTTACACACAAAGTCCCCTCTACCACTTTCCGAAAGGCGGCAGATAAGGAATCATCTCAACCAACGTCGTCTGATCAGATGATGTTGCTCGCAAGGGGGGGAAGGGACGGGCATGGATATGGATGCTTTATTGGCAGACATCGAGTATCGAGGCCTGATGACGCCTCGTATGGTGGCGGTGCGCCTCGCCGGTCACCCGATCACGTACGGCGCGCTCGCCGAACGGGTCGCGGAGATCGGTGAACAGGTGGACGCCTCGGCGTTGCTGTACACCGCACTGATGTCGTTGTTGCCGTACGACCTGCGTACGGTGTCGCCGGCCGAGGACATGCGCGTCATCAGCGGCGCCATCGCATGGTTGGGTCGCCATGTGGAGGCCGAGGCGGGAGCGGAGCAGATCGCACCGGTCCGCCACCTCCGTCCCGCAGGCTGACCTGCGTCATTGCCGCTGGAGTCCGCTGTCGGTTGTTCGACCCATCTGCACCCATCGGTTAGCGTGCGGCGCAACGTGCGCGGTATGGTGAAGTGTGACCGTGGCCATCGCGCCGACGTGTCACGGTTCCGAGACAATGGAGAGAACAGTCGACTATGACGAACCCTTTCGATGACGAGAACGGCGAGTTCTACGTACTGGTCAACGACGAGAACCAGCACTCGCTGTGGCCGACCTTCGCCGACATCCCGGCCGGGTGGAAGCAGGTGTTCGGTCCCGGAAGTCGGCAAGAAGCGGTGGACTACGTGAACGAGAACTGGACCGATCTGCGTCCGGCCAGTCTCATCAAGGCCATGGAAGAGGATCAGGCCGCCGGCTAGATCCCACAAACCACAACAGCTCGGACCCAGTGCCCGCGCCGGTCATCGGCGCGGGCATTGTGCTGTGTACGGGATTGTGCTGTGTACGGGATTGTGCTGTGTGCGGCACTGTGCCGTGTGGGTCACTGTGCTGTGTGCGGCACACCGTGCAGTCCGGGCACCGTGGTTCGGGGCATGGTGCTGCCCGGGCGCCGTGAGTGTCGGGGTGTGGGACGACCCACCGCCCTGCTCCATCGCAGCGGCTGCTTGATCGCAGCGGCGCAGCCGGAATGCGGCTCGGTTGTCGACCGGGCCCGGGGTCGGGGGGCGACGCCGGTGTGCCCGGCCTGCGTGCCCGGTCGGACGGGGTCTCAGTGTCCGGCGAGATCGCGTTCGATCATCGGCCAGGTCTTGCGCAGGTCGTCCTGCCAGTAGCCCCACGAGTGCGTGCCGGTGGGACGCAGGATCGTCGTGTGCTCGATGCCGAGCTGGTCGAGCCGCTTGGCCATCTGTCGCGTGCAGCTGTCGACCGCGGCCTCGACGACACCGCCGACGACGGCCTGATCGCCGAGCTTGAGTGCGTCCCCGCCGATCATCTCGTCGTCGAGGCGGTCGTGGGAACCCATCCGGCCGGTGCCGGTGGTCATGTAGACCTTGGTGCTGCGCAGTTTGTGCGCGTTCAGGTAGGGGTCGTTGGAACGCCATCCCGGGCCGTCGAGCGGCCCCCACATGTTCGTCGCGTCTGCGCCGCCGCGGCCCTCGACCACGATGCGCACATAGCGCTGGCCGAGCGGGTCGCTGGTGCGCGCGCAGCCGCTGTACGCGCCGATCGCGCGGTACAGGCCGGGTTTGGCAATCGCGAGATTGAAGACCGAGGTACCCGACATCGAGATGCCCGCGGCGGCGTTGGCGCCGGTCGTGTTGAACTCCTCGTCGATGAGTGGCGGGAGCTCCTCGGTCAGGAACGTCTGCCACTTGTTGCGGCCGAGGGTGGGATCGTCGCGGAGCCAGTCCGTGTAGTACGAATGGGCGCCGTCCAGCGGGATCACGACGAACACCTTGCGGTCGTCGAAGTAGGAGTTGTACCTCGCGCGGGCCTTTGTCGTCGGTGAATCCTCGCCGGCGGCCCCGTTGAGCAGATACAGGGTCGGACTCGGCGTGGACGTGTCCCGCGGCACGCGGACGGAGACCTCGATGTCGCGGCCCATCGACGCCGAGTGCACGGTGAGGTGCACCTGGCGGGAATCGTTGACGGACACGGATTTCGACGTGATCGACGACCCTGCGCGGGGTTCTGCGGAAGCCGCGGACGGCCCTGCGAGCGCGGCGACGGTGGCGAATGCCAATGCCAGTGCGATCCGGACGGTCCTACTGCTGCAGATCGTGGTCACGCACACCGCTTCTCGTCGTCGTGGTCGTCGAAGGTGAACTCTCGCAGCAGTGTACGGCCCCGAACCAGACCGCGCAGGCGGGGCGCGACGAAGTGTGGTCCGTACGGTTGAGTGAAATTGTGACAAATATCGGTGCCTGCCGTCAGAGGGTGACGAGAACGGCCAGGAACAGCAGGATCGGGCCACCGACGAGCACGCTGCCCGCGCCGCAGACGATGCCCGTGACCGCGCGGCCGGTGCCCTTGGTGCTCGCCGGAGACCTGTTGACCTTCCGGATGCCGACGACGCCGGCGACGATCGCGATCATGCCGAGGACCGCGCCGAGGCCGAGGGCCAGGGTCAGCGGAATCGACACCAGCCCGGTGGCGAGTGCGATCGACGCCGCCGGCGCCACCGTGCGGTCCGTCCGCGGCGGGACATAGGGCGTCGGCGGGGCATGGGGCGTCGGCGCCGGGCGTCGGACCGCATGAGGGAAAGCGAGCGCGACGCCGGTGTTCCGGCCTCTCTCCGGCCGCGCGGCCGGAGAGAGGCCGTCGGTCCCGGGATTCTCGAGGTCCCAGAAATCGCCCACCGGCGGGAGTGGGGCGTGCTCCACCGGGGCGCGGCGGGATGACAAGAGCGATCCGCGTGATTCCACACGGGTCCGCGCCCTCGGGCCGGCCGGCGGAGCCGGTGTGTCGGCGGGCCGGGACGTCTCGTCGAGATCGTTCACCGCGGGCCACCGCTCGTATCGGTCGGTGACGGCCGGTGGGAACGGTTGGGTGGAATTGTCGGCGCCCACGGCTCCTCCTCGCTCGCCGGCCACTCGCGCAGGCCGATGTGCGCGAGTGTACCGACGGGCACGAGGTGCGGTGGGCGTCGCAGTTCGCCTCGGGTGCGGCTACCGGCCCTGTCCCTGGCTGGCGAGCTGGGTGACGGCGTCGCCGCTGAGCTTCCATCCGTCGGCGTCGACGTAGGTGAGGTTGATGTCGACCGGCGCGGGAGCGTGCGGACTCTTCACCTCCACCGTGGCGACGGCCTTGTCGCCGTCCTTCTTCACTTCCTTCACCGTGTAGATGTCGGGGGTGTAGCCGGCGGCCGAGGACCCCTTGGCGAACGCGATGATCGCGGCCTTGGTCGCGGGATCCGAGGTGTCGACGACGGAGTCGATCTCCTCGGCGGGGGTGGCCGGGTCGACGGCCTTGCGCAGGATCTCCTGGGCCTTGCTCGTGCTCAGCCCGGTGACCTCGTCGACGGCGTCCTCGACGGCGGTGGAGACCTCCGAGGCGGCCGACGCGACGGCCGTCGAGACCTTGCTGGTGGCCTCGTCGACGCTGTCCGAGGAGTCGGAGCAGGCGGCGGTGGCGAACAGAGCGGCTCCGGCCAGCGCGACGACGGCGGCGGACTTCCGGATCTTCAATTGACTTCCCTTCGCTCGGCTTACTACCTATGGATTGGCCCGTTTGGCAGTGAGCCGAGACTAACCTGCCCGGCGGTGTCCACGGGTCGACCCCGGGATCGGGTGTGGTGTGGCCGGTCGCGGGTTTGCCATGCCATCTGATGGGTACGGCCCATAGTCGATGCCGGGTCCCTGGTCCCGGCCATGTCCGAAACACGGTCGAAAGGTCTGGATTGGTACGTCTCAGTGTGGTGATCCCTGTGCTGAACGAGGAGGAAACGATCGGGGGATGCCTGGAGTCCCTTGCGGGGCTGGAGCGTCCGGTCGACGAATGCATCGTGGTCGACAACAACTGCACCGACCGCACCCTGGAGATCGTGCGATCGTACGCCGACCGGCTGCCGGTGAGGGTGGTGACCGAGCCGAGGCCTGGGCTCATCTGGGCGCGTGAGCGCGGCTTCGAGGAGGCGCGCGGTGACCTGCTCGGACGAATCGACGCCGACACCCGCGTGGATCCCGAGTGGTCGCGCGAGGTCATCGAATTCATGGACGCCCACCCGGAGATCGCGGGGGTGTCCGGCCCGACGTACCCGTACGACGTCCCGCTCGGGGATCGGCTCGAACGGTCGCTGCGCAAGCGGGCGGCCGACCCGCGGGCGCGACGGGGTCGCGAGCGTCCGAATCTCTACGGGGCCAACATGGCCGTCCGGAAGAGTGCCTGGCAGGCGGCGCGGGACCTGCAGGTGCGCGCCACGAACGTCCTCGAGGACGTCGACCTGTATCTCGCGCTCAAGAAGAAGGGCTTCACCGCGTGGTACCTCCCGACGATGCTCGCCGCGCAGTCGTACCGACGCGCCAAAGCGACCCCCGTGTCGAACCTCGGCTACACCATGGCCGGGCCGCGAACCTACCGGCTGCACGGCGAGTACGCGATGGTCGTGAGGCTGTGGCTGATGATCCCGATGTGGCTGGTGACCGGCTGGCTGATCTGGGCGGTCCTGCTGCCCTACGACCTCGAGACCCGCACCTGGGGCCGGCGGCACATCCGCAACGGCCTGCGGGGCCGGGTCTCCCCGGTGCACTAGCTCTCCCCGGTGCACCAGGAAGAAGGTCGTCACGCACGCCCCGGCGTGTTCCGCCGGGGACGCAGCTGCGAATGCGGCAGCGCGGGTGCGGGCAGGTGCTGGATCGTGCCCTGGTAGCCCTCCACCTGCCCGAACCTCTCGCTGTGCGCCATCCACTCCTCGCGGAACGCGACGATCTCGTCGTGGTTGCGCCCGATGAAGTTCCACCACATCACGATGTCCTCGCCGAGCGGGGCGCCGCCGAGCAGGAGGATGCGCGCCGGCCCGTCGCCGACGTTGCGGAGCGTGAGATGCGACGCCCCGAGACCGAGGTAGCCGAGTTCGGTCCGCTCCAGCGCCGGGGCGTCGGTGCCGTCGACGCCGACCGTGCCGGTGTCGACGAGGATGCCGTGCTCGAACGCGGGGTCGACGTCGATCTCCACCAAGGCGCCGGGTTCGAAGTCGAGCTGCGCGCCGAGCAGGGGAGTGAAGGTGTGCACCGGCGAACGCACGCCGAGGAGGTCCCCGAGGAATACCGTGGGCGGACCCCGCCCACGACGACGTCGTCGGGTCGGTGATGGGCGAAATCCCGTGGCGTGTCGGCGGCCTCGGCGGGCAACGCGATCCACAGCTGCACCCCGTGCAGGATGGTCGTGTCCGGTGTCGACACCTCGGTGTGGGCGATGCCGTGCCCGGCGGTCATCAGGTTGAGCTCACCCGGCCGGACCATGGCGTGGTTGCCCATCGTGTCGCGGTGCTCGACCTCTCCGGTGAACAGCCAGCTGGCGGTCTGCAATCCGGTGTGCGGGTGGGGCGGCACGTCCATGCCGCCGGTCAGCGACACGTCGTCGGGACCGTAGTGGTCGACGAAGCACCACGCGCCGATGAGCGTCCGCGACCGCTGCGGCAGGGTCCGGTGGACCGTCATCGCGCGCGGGCCCCCGAGCGGGACGTCGCGCGCGGCGAGGACCTCGAGGTGCAGCGAGCCCGTGGCGGTCGCCACCCCGGCGTAACCGTGACAGTCGAGTTCGGCCGGTTCGGTCTCCAGGTTGCTCATCCCGCCATTGTCCCCGGCGCACGGCCGGCGTGGGTGGGCGTCGGCGGACCCGGGTCCCGCGACCGCGGCTCAGACGACGACGGGGTCCTCGAACCGCATGGTGATGCGGTCCACCGAGCTGGTCATGAGTGCATGCCTGCCGAGTCGCAGGGATCGGAGCTCGGTGGCGATCGGATGATCGCCGAGGACGAGGCTCGCGCCGCCGATGCGGGTTCGGGTGCCGGTCACCGAGGTCAGGCGCCACGGCGTGAGCCGCGTGACACCGTCGAGCTGGGAGTACGCGTGGAGCACCGTGTCGGCGGTCGTGTCGGGGACCTTGAGACCGGGCTTCAGCCGCAGGTCCGCGATGAGCTGTCCGTCGGCCTCGACGCGTCCGCGCCGGCCCGGCGAGGCGTGGTCGACGTCGAAGTCGGCGAGCGTCTTCGGGAAACCCCAGATGCCGCGCCCGGCGGCGAGGGTGAAGTCGCCATCGACCGGCAGTCGGTGCACGAGTGCGCGCGCGTCGCCTCGGACGAGCGAGCGGAGCGCCGCGATCGGGGAGGCGGGTGGCTGCGCCGGGTCCTCCACCAGGAAGCAGACCCCGAACTCGTTGTACGGCCCGAGATCGCCGTCGATGTAGTCGACGAACACGATCATGCACATCGACCGGCCGGGGCGGATGCGCAGCGGACGCAGCGTTCCGGGCCGGGCGGACTCGCTGTCGATGGCGCGCTGCACAGCGGCGGTGTCGGCGGTGAACGCGGCGACGAAGCACCTGGCTTGACGGATCTCCACGGGCATGGTCACCGTGGTGCCCAGGATGTCGTGCGTCGAAGGTGCGCTCACCGGTTCTCCTCGCTTGTCGATCGGTTTGTCCCCGCATTCTTAGAACGTGTTCCAGTTTCGCATGAGGCCTGCGTGAAGAGGGCTGAATCGCCCGATGTCCCCCATCTCGGGGACCACATCTGTGACAAAAAGAGACCAGTTGTTGCAGGTATGGCATCTGACTGACTTTCTTGTCGGAATGGTCCGATAGGTTCGCCGGTACGAGGGCGGACGAAGCTGTGTAATTGCTGAGAGGCCGGAAACGGCATCTCAGCGAGAAAGGGGGGCGTCGTCGATGACCGACGCGGGGTCCGGTGGCAGACGCGTGATACGCGTGGGTATGGTCGACGACCACCGCTCGCCGATCTGGGGGATCGAGCGGGTGCTCGACACCGTCGACGACATCTCCCTGGTGTGCTCGGCGTCGACGGTCGCCGGGGTGCTCGCCGGGATGCCTCTCGACGTGGTGCTGCTGGATCTGCGTCTCGACGACGGGACCACGCCGCGGGAGAACGTGAACGCCCTCACCGACGCGGGGGTCGCCACCGTGGTGTACACCTCGGGCGAGCATCCGGCGTTGCTCCGGTCGGCGGCGCGGGCGGGCGCCCTGGGCGTCGTGCTCAAGTCGGCCGACGAGTCGGTGATCATCGACTCCATCCGGGCCGCCGCCGAGGGGCGTGCGGTCCTCACGACGGAATGGGCCGCCGCCATCGACGGCGACCCCGAGCTCGCGGCGGTCGACCTGTCGCCCCAACTCCAGAAGGTGCTGGCGCTCTACGCGTCGGGGGAGACCTCGGCACGCGTGGGCGAGGCACTCGGGGTGTCGGCGGAGACCGTCAACGAGTACTTGAAGCGCATCCGGCAGAAGTACGCCGACGCCGGCCGCCCGACCAGGACGAAGGTCGATCTCTTCAAGCGGGCGGTCGAGGACGGGTGGCTCCCGGTTCCCCAGCGGCACCGGGGCCGGCGGGCGGTGAACCGTCCGGATTGAGGGATTTCGGTCGATCCAGGGGCAGCGATTCACTGCGGAATCAGTGAAGGGGGAGGCGTGATCATGCGGGAATCAGTCGATGAACCGCTTGACGACGACAGAAGTCCCCATTTCTGGGTCTACCGGGCAGGGGACCGGAGCTCTAGTTTTGGAGCATCGGGAATGGCGCGTAGAGCATGCGGAGTCGGGGACGCGGGCGATACGCCGGACACACAAGGGGATGGACCAGTGACGGCCACTACAGGAGTTTTTCGCACCGTACCTCCGCGAGGGGGGGCGGATCCGCGTCGCGTCGGGTCGCCGGAGGCAGCCGGGGTCTCACGGCTCTCCGACTATCGGACCGTGGGCGAGCCCAAGCCGGCGAGCCTGCCGCGGCCGAGTCTCTCCGACCGCGAGGTGGAGGTGCTCCTGGCATGGCTGGCCGCCGAGTCGAAGGAGGAGGCGGCCGCACGCCTGTTCATCTCGGCCTCGACGGTGAGCACCCACCTCGCACGTATCCGCGCCAAGTACACCGCGGTCGGGCGCCCCGCACCCACCAAGACGCACCTGTTCGCACGGGCGCTCCAGGACGGCTTCACCAGCCTCGACCGCTGGTGAGCCGGCGCCCGGGCCTCCCGGGCGCCCGCTCGCGCGGGTTGTTCCTTGTGTCAGATCGCCCGTGGTCGGCCCGGCCGCGGGCGATCTCTCGTGTTCCCGGGAGCCCTCGGGCCCGATCGTCGAGCGGGTGTGGAACCTGCGCGGGGCGTGACGGAACCGCTTCCCGCGCAGAGCGCTTCGACGATGGGGGTCCGAATGGTCCTCGCCCCGGGGAGGCGGGCCCGCTCAGCCGGCGGCGGTGAGGTCGCGCTCGATCTTCGGCCAGGTCGCGTACAGGTCGTCCTGCCAGTAGCCCCATGAGTGGGTGCCGTTCGGCCGCAGGTTCACATGCACCGGCAGGCCGAGCTGGTGCATTCGATGGACCATCTGGCGGGTGCAGATGTCGATGGCGACCTCGATGGCGCCACCCACGATGGCCTGGTTGGCCAGGGCGAACCCGTCACCCTCGACGCCCCGTGCTCCGAGGTGTTCGTGGGTGCCCGGCGCGCCGGTCCCGCTGGTCATGTAAACCCTTGTGCCACGCAGTTTCTCGGCGTTGAGGTACGGGTCGTTCTGTCGCCAGCCGGGACCGTTCAGCGGTCCCCACATGTTCACCATGTTCCCGCCGCCGCGATCCTCGACGACCATCTTGATGTACTGCTGACCGGCCGGGTCGCTGGTCCGCGCGCAACCGCTGAACGCGGCGACCGACTCGTAGAGTCCGGGCGCGGCGATCGCGAGGTTGAGCACCGAGGTGCCGGCCATCGAGATCCCGGCGACCGCGTTCTTGCCGGTGGTCGGATACCGGTCGTCGATGAGCGGCGGCAACTCCCTGGTCAGAAAGGTCTGCCACTTGTTGCGGCCGAGGACCGGGTCGTCGCGCTGCCAGTCCGTGTAATAGGAGAACGCGCCGCCGATCGGGGTGACCACGTACGCGTTCTTGTCGGCGAAGTAGCGCTTGTAGGTGGTACGCGCATCCCATGTCGCCGAGTCCTCGCCGCCGCCGGCGCCGTTGAGGAGATAGAGGACCGGCGCGGGCCGCTTCCGGTCCCGCGGTGTGAGCACCGTGACCATGACGGTCCGGTTCATCGACTCCGAATGGACCATCAGAGTGTCCTGCTGCTGGCCGTCGTCGTAGACGTCGATGATGCGCGACGGGGACGCGGCGCCGGCCGGCGCCGCCGGCAGGGCGAACAGTGCGGTGAGGACCGCTCCCGCCGTGAGAACCACGATCCACCACCGACTCTTCACACCATCACCCCTCGTCAGGTCGCTGCCGTCGGCCACGATCGCAACCATGGCGACGGCCGGCGAACGTGCCATCAGTCTAGGCATCGTCGGGGACCGGCGATTCGCTACTCGATTCCGAGAACCCGGTCTCGAATGCCGGGACAGCGGCGCCGGGGACAGCGCCGCCGGGACAGCGGCGCCGTGGCCCGCGGCCGGCGGAGTGCGGCCTCCGGAGCGCGGTGGTGGCAGGCGATCAGGCCTTCCGCAGGATCGCGGCGAGCGCGGACCTCGCGCGTCGCCGCGCAACCGAGAGCACGGAGGAACCGCCGGACGTGTCGGGACGGGTGAGGTCCCCGGGGTCGTCGAAGACCTGTGCGAGCACACGCCGACGGAGTTCGGGCGGCGGCCTCAGTGCGTAGCCGGAGGAGTAGCGGGCCATGACCACGTGGACCTCGGTGATCCGCTCCTCGTAGGCCGAGCGTTCGTCGGCGGGGAGCGCCGCCAGTTCACGCTCGAAGCGGGCGGCTTCGTCCGAGGGCAGGGAGTCGAGCGCATACAGCTCGACGTGGTCGTCGAGCCAGGCGGAGATCTCGTCACCAGGGTCCGCGTCCATTGAGGTCATGGTCAGTTCAGACATCCTCCTGCGTCCTCAGGCATTGCCTCAGCCGGCGCAGACCGTCTCGGATCCGGGACTTGATGGTCGGCAGAGGGGTCTCGGTTCGCTGCGCCACCTCCGGATAGGTCAGCCCCCCGAAGTACGACATCTCGATACAACTCCGTTGCAATGCCGTGAGTTCGCCGAGGCATGTCCGTAGCGTACGCGCCTCGTCGGCGTGGACAACGACCTCGAGCGGAATGTTGCGTGGGGTTTCCACGGACACCGCGCCGTACTGGGACATCCGCGTCTGCTGGAGCTGTTCGGTGCGGACCCGGTCGACGGCGCGGCGATGGGCGATCGTCATCATCCAGGTGATGACCGATCCGCGGGACGCGTGGTATTCGGCGGCCTTCTGCCAGTACTGGAGATATGCCTCCTGGACGATCTCCTCCGCGTACTCGCGGTCGCGGACCACCCGGAAGGCCAGTCCGTAGATGCGGGAGCTGGTCAGGTCGTAGAGACGTGTGAAGGCTGCCCGGTCCCCGTGGGAGGCCGAGTGGATCAGGTCGCGCAACAGCTGGGATTCGTGTCCCCGTCCGTGCGGAGGGCGGGCGGAGAGATACTCATCGGGGGTCGCGCCGCCAGCGTCCGACGTCACCGCTCCACGGTAACCAAAACCGGTGGTGCATCTCCGGGGATCGCCGCAATCAGCGATTTGCCGAACGGCGGTAGAGGAAAAGGGACGCGGGCACACACACGGCGAGGATCACCAGGGACGACCCCACCGAATAGGCGACCGCGTGGTCGGCGACCCATCCGGTTGCGGCCGGGAAGTCGGGTGGCGCCTCGTTGTCGAAGAGCTGCCGACAGGCGGTGGCGACCGCGGTCACCGGGTTCCACTCGGCGATGGCCCGCAGGGGTCCCGGGAGGCTCTGGGCCGAGATGAACGCGCTCGACAGGAAGGTGATCGGAAACATCCACAGGAAGCCGATGCTTTGTGCCGCTTCGACATTCGGCGCTCCCAAGCCGGTCACCGCGCCCACCCAGGCCATGGCGAGTGCGAACAGGCCGATGATGCCGAATGCGATCGCTGCGTCGCCCGCGGTGCCCTGGACCCGCCATCCGATGGCGAGTCCGCAGAGCACCATCACGCCGAGTCCGACGACGCACAGCACCATGTCCGAGGTCACTCGCCCGCTGATGACGCCGAGCCGTGACATCGGAAGAGAGCGAAGGCGGTCCACGATCCCGTCGGATGTGTCGTTCGCCAGGCCGACGGTGGTGAAGGCCGCGTTGAACACGACGGTCTGGGTGAAGATGCCCGCCATGAGGAACTCGCGGTAGGAGCCGCCGCCGAACGTCGCGCCGAAGACATAGGCGAACAGGAACACGAACATGAGTGGTTGTATTGTGGCGCTGATCAGCAGAGTTGGTATTCGCTTCACCGTCAGCAGGTTCCGCTCGACCAGTACCGCGGTGTCAGTGAACATGGACATTCTCCGATCGATCCGAGTGCTGGGAGTGCGCGAGCTCCGCCGTGTCGGGGACCGTGATGTCATCCGAACGATCGAATTTGTTGTCCGCCTTGGGTTTTATGTGCCCTTCGGCGTCTGTTGTGTCTGATTCGTCTGGAATATAAGCGGATTCGTGGTCGAGATCGCTCGCCGCTTCCTCGGTCCGTTCGGTGAGTGCGAGGAACACGTCGTCGAGCGTGGGTGTGCTCACCGAGGCGTCGAGGACGTCGATGCCGGCGGAGGACAGGTCCTTGACCGCGGCCACCGCACTGCGGGTGCCACCGTCGACGGCGACCGACCATCGCGGCCCGTGCTCGCCGGGGCCGACCGGCTCGTCGTCGAGGCGTTCGGGGTGTCCGATCCCGATCTCGGACAGCACCGCCGCGACGTGGTTGTCCGTGACGGGACGGCCGTCGTCGGCGGGCGCGATCTCCAGGGTGAGGATCGACCCGCCGGTGGCCGCCTTCAACTCCGACGCGCTGCCCTGGGCGCGGATGGTGCCGTGGTCGATGACGGTGATCTGGTCGGCGAGGGCGTCGGCCTCCTCGAGGTATTGGGTGGTGAGGAGTACGGTGGCGCCGTTGTGGACCTGCTGGGTGATGACGTCCCACATCATGCGGCGTCCGCGGGGGTCGAGACCGGTGGTGGGTTCGTCGAGGATGACGAGGGACGGTTGGTTTATGAGGGCTCCGGCGAGGTCGAGGCGCCGTCGCATGCCGCCGGAGTAGGTGCGCATCGGGCGGTCGGCGGCATCGTCGAGATTGAGTTCGGTGATGAGCCGACGGGCTCGCGTGCCGGCCTCCGATCGGGTCTGTCCGTAGAGCTGGCCGACCATGCGGAGGTTCTCGTAACCGGTGAGGTTGCCGTCGACGGCGGCGTACTGCCCCGACACCCCGATGATCTCCCGGACCGCCGCGGGTTCGGCGAGCGCGTCGACCCCGTCCACCAGGACGGTCCCCTCGTCGGGCCGCAGCAGCGTCGCCACGGCCCGCACCGCCGTGGTCTTGCCTGCGCCATTGGGACCCAACAGTGCGTGGACGGTCCCGGAGGGAACCGTCAGGTCCAGGCCGCCCAGCGCGTGGACGCGCGGGCCACGGCCGAACAATCCGGTCCGGAACGTCTTGCGCAGGCCGCGCAGTTCGAGGGCGTCGGGTGTCGTCGTGTCAGCCATGCCGTGCCGCCCCACGGGTGACCTCGCTGTCCCGTCCGCCGACATGGACGTCTCCCGACGAGCCCTCCATCTGCCGGATGAGGCCGGCGGGCCGCATGTCGTGCCAGTTGTTCTCGACGAAGTCGAGGCAGTCGTCGTGCCCGGCCGGACCGAACACGGTCCGCCAGCCGTCGGGGACGGGTGCGAAGTCGGGCCACAGCGAGTGTTGGTTCTCGTGATTGACGAGCACCCGGAAGACCCCGTCGGTGTCGTCGAACGGATTGGACATCACAACTCCTCTCGGGTGGTGGACACCGGCGTTCCCGGCGGTACACCGATGGCACGTATCCAGGTGGACACGTTCTCCGGCAGCAGCATTCGTGCATGGCTGCTCGCGGCCTCGACCTCGTGGAGGTGGCCGGTGATGGTGGATCGCCAGCCGTCGACCGCGCGCGGGCCGGGCCGGGGATCGAGGGCCGCGGTCACGAAGACCACGTCCCCGCCGTAGGGGCGGGGCCGCCATCGGCGCGCGACGGACGTGGCGCTGCGGTACACCTCGCCGACGACACCGAGGGTCTGCTCGTCCAGGTTCCCCAGCGCGCCTCCGGCGGCGTCGAGGATGCGCTTGACGGCGGCGGGGTCGAGGCGGGCGGGGTCGAGATCGGCGGGCTCGGCGGTCCCGTGGTCGGCCGGGTCGAGGCCGAACTCGCGCATCAGCTCCGTGACGGAGGCGTCGGCGTCGAGGTCGGGGCGTGCGGACAGCACGTAGGTGTCGAGCAGGACGAGCTGCGCCACCTCCTCCCCGGCGTCGGTCAGCCGGACGGCCATCTCCTGAGCGACGAGTCCGCCGATCGACCACCCGATAAGGTGGTACGGACCGGTGGGCTGCACGGTCCGGATCGCCGCGATGTAGCGGGCGGCGAGCTCGTCGATCGTGCGCACGCATCCGCCGCCCGACAGGGCCGGGTGCTGGAGCCCGTACAGCGGACGCCCAGCGGGCAGGTGCGGCAGCATCGAGGCGAACGCCCACGAGAGACCGATCGCCGGGTGGACGGCGAACAGGGGCGCGGGCTCCGCGTCTCCGGTCGACCGGCGCAGCGGCAGAAGGGGTTCCAATCCCGTCGGTACAGGAGGCGTCGCCATGCGATGTTCGCCCGCGAGCCCGAGTGCGGCGGCCAGCTCGGCGGGGCTCGGCGCACCGAAGAGCGTCTGTGCGGTGACCTGTCTGCCGGTGAGCTCGCCGAGGCGCGCCGTGACCGTGGTGGCCAGCAGCGAGTTCCCGCCCAGGTCGAAGAAACCGTCGTCGGCGCCGATGGTGCCGACCTCGACCTCGAGGACCTCGGCGAAGATCCGCGCGACCTGCGATTCGCCGCCGGGTGCCGGCGCGCGGCGCGGGACGGGGTCCGGCGCGGGCAACGCCCGCCGGTCGAGTTTGCCGCTCGGCGTCAGCGGTATGACGTCCAGCACCGTCACCGTGGCCGGCACCATGTGCCGCGGCAGGCGGCGACCGAGGCGGCGTCGGAGATCGAGCGGCTCGGGCGGGTGGCCGTTCGCGGGGGTGACGTAACTGCGCAGTGTCGCAGCGCCGCCCGTGCCGTCGACGAGGGTGACGGCGAAGTCGACATCGGGTTCCGCGGCGAGTGCGTCGTCGATCTCGCCGAGTTCGACGCGGAAGCCGCGGATCTGGACCTGCGTGTCCCCGCGCCCGACGTAGACGAGCCGGCCGTCCTCCGTCCACCGGACGAGGTCGCCGGTGCGGTACATGCGGCGCCCGGCGTGGCGTGGCCCGGTCACCATGGGCGCCGGCACGAACCGCGTCGCGGTGAGGCCGGGTCGCCGGTGATAGCCGCGGGTCACCTGGTCGCCGAGGAGATAGAGCTCGCCGACGACGCCGGTCGGGACGGGGTGGAGGCGGTCGTCGAGGACGAGGGCGCCCACACCGTTGTTGGGTGTGCCGATCGTCATCGTGCTCGCCGGGGTGAGGGGGGCGCTGCCGGTGACGATCACCGTGGTCTCGGTGGGGCCGTAGACGTTGATCAGCGTCCGCCCGGGCGCCCAGCGTCGTACCAGGTCGGCGCCGAAGTCCTCGCCGCCCACGGCGAGCATCCGCAGCGACCCGACCGCCGCAGGGTCCATGCTCGCCACCGCGGCCGGCGTGATGAAGGCATGCGTGACCCGCGCCGCAGTGATGGCGTCGCTCAGCGCGGAGCCGCCGTACACCAGCGGGTCGGCGATCACCAGGGTCGACGAACCGGCCAGCGCCAGAAGGAATTCCAGCACCGATGCGTCGAAACTCGGGGAGGCGAAGTGCAGCACGCGTGATGACGGCTCCGGACTCATCCGCTCGGCCAGTTCGTCGTGCACCGCGCGCATCCCGGAGTGCGGCACCAGAACGCCCTTCGGCCGGCCGGTCGACCCGGAGGTGTAGATGATGTAGGCGAGCTGGTCGGGTCGGATCGGCCGGCCGCGTTCGGGGTCTCCGATGGGCGCGGGTGAGGAGTGATGCAGACGCGTGGCCGTCGACGGGTCGTCGAGGACGAGCGCCGGCACCGGTTCCCCGGTCCCGGTCGTGCTGAGCGACGCACGCGCCGACGTGGTCGTCACGACGAGCCGTGCCCCGCTGTCGGCGAGCATGTGCGCGATGCGTTCGGACGGATAGTGGGGATCGACGGGTACATACGCCGCACCGGTCTTCACGATCGCCCAGATGACCACGACGGCGTCGACGGACCGTTCCACCGCCATCGCCACCACATCTTCGGCGTACGCGCCCACGCCACGCCCGAGCAGGACGCGCGCCAACCGGTTGGAGCGGGCGTCGAGTTCTCGGTAGGTGAGGGCCTCCTGCTCGTCTCCGGTCCCGCACATGACGGCGAGTCCGTCGGGATTGCGCCGTACCGCCTCGGCGAAGAGTCGGTCCAGTGTGGAGGGCGGGGCGCAGGGGCGGCCGGAGGCGGGTGAGCGGTCGGCCACCTCCAGCGGGTCGGTGACCCGGATGTCGCCGACGGCGCGCCCGGGATCGCCGAGCATGCCGCGGATGACCCGCAGCAGTCGCGTCCCCAGCAGTTCGGCGTCGTCGTGCCGGTAACGCGCGGTGTCATAGGTGAGCTGGATCGCCGCCTGGCCGTCGTGCATCCCGGTGACGGTGAACTGCAGGTCGAACTTCGCCGCCGGAGCGTCGAATTCGACGATGGACGCGTTCACCCCGTCGCCCATGTCGACGGTCATCGCGGGTGCGCCGCCCGGGTCGGCGGAGAACTCGCCGGTCGCGTGGTCGTGCACCGACAGCGCCACCTGGAACAGCGGGTGGCGCCCGTCGACGCGCGGCGGGTTCAGCGCGGCGACGAGGTCGTCGAAGGGCAGGCCCCGGTGGTCGAGTGCGTCGACGTCGGCGTCACGGACGCGCCGTACCAGGTCCGCGACCGTGTCGGAGGGGCACAGGACCGTCCGCAACGGCAGGACGTTGACGAACATCCCGACCACGCCGCGGTAGTCACGGCCGGTGTCGGCACCCCGGTTGTCCACCGGGGTGCCGACGACGAGGTCGCGTCCGACGCCGAGTCGGTGCAGCAGGACGGCGAGCGCCGTGTGCAGCACCGAGAACGGCGTCGTGGACTGTTCCCGGGCGAAGGCGACGAGTCCGGCTCGGGTGTGGGCGGGGATCTCGAACGTCACCGACCGGGCGCCGCTCGACGCGTGCGGGTGCGGCGCCGAGGGGGCGATGGTGGTCTCCGCCGGCGCGTCGGAGAGCGTGTCCGCCCAGAAGCGGAGTTCGTAGTCGCGGGCCGGGGCGCCGGCGGTTTCGACGGCGTGATCGCGGTGGTCGAGGTCGGCGGGTCCCCAGGCGGTGGTGCGTCCCCGTCGGCGCTGCCCGTAGGCGCGGGTGAGGTCGGCGACCAGGATCGGCAGCGACGCACCGTCGGCGGCGAGGTGATGGATCACCAGGACGAGGAACGGTTCGGTCCGCGTGTCAGAGGAGTCGGCGACGAGCGTCGCGCAGATCGGCGCGGCGCGGGTGATGTCGATGGGTTGCGTTGCGAGACGGCTGATCTCGGCGGCAATGTCCGGTGTGCTCCGCACGGCGAGGTCGCCCACGACCGCCTCCGGATCGTCGAGGACCCGTCCCGTCGGCCCCTCGTCACCGGGCTCGAACACCGTACGCAGGCTGGTGTGTCGTGCCACCACGTCGACGAGCGCGCCACGCAGCGAGGCGATGTCGAGGTCACCGCGGAACCGCAGGACGAACGGCATCAGGTACTCGGTGGAGTCCGGATCGGCCACCGAGATCGACCAGAGTCGGCGTTGCGCCGGTGCGAGCGGAAACCGTTCCGGACGCCGCACGGCCGCCGGGACGGTCGTCGCCGGTTCGTCGGCGAGCGTCAGCAACGACGCGAGCGCTTCGGGGCTCGGGCGGTCGAAGAGGTCGCGGACCCGGAGCCGTTCGCCGGCGTGTATGCGGTTGATCCGGCTGATGAGGGTCGTCGCCTGCAGCGACGTGCCGCCGAGGAGGAAGAAGTCGTCGTCGACACCGATCTCGTCGGGTCGTCGGTCGAGGACCTCGGCGACGAGGTGCACCAGCGCGGACTCGGCCGGGGTGCGCGGCGCCCGGGCCGTGCGGGGTCGTCGGACGGCGGCCGGGTCGGGGAGCCGGGACCGGTCGAGTTTTCCGTTGCTGGTCAACGGGATCGAGTCGAGTACGACGACGGCCGACGGCACCATGTGACGGGGGAGCCGGCGCCGCACGTTCTCGAGCACCGCGTCGGCGTCCGGCCGGGGGTCGCCGGCGGGGGACGTGGAGCCGGGCGCGGGCTCGGCGAGTGTGACGTAGCCGACCAGGGTTGCCGACGCGCCTTCGCCGCGCACGACGGCGGTCGCGAAGTCGACGCCGTCGACGGCCGCGAGCGCCGAGCCGACCTCGTCGAGTTCGATCCGGAAACCGCGGACCTTCACCTGGTTGTCGGAGCGTCCGTGGTAGATCAGCGCGCCGTCGTCCGTGCGGTGCGCGATGTCGCCGGTCCGGTACATCACGGCGCCGTCGGCGTCCGGGCGTGCGACGAACCGGGTGGCGCTGAGGCCGGGACGGCCGAGGTATCCGCGCGCGACCCCGGGTCCGGCGAGGTACAGCTCGCCCGGGACGTGGTCGGGGACCGGTCGCAGCCGGTGGTCGAGGACCAGCGCGGTGCAGTCGTGGATCGCCGAGCCGATGGTGATCGGTGCCCCCGGTCGGAGCGGCTCCGACATGAGCGCGACGATCGTGGTCTCGGTCGGGCCGTAGCTGTTGATGTACTTCCGGCCGGGCGCCCACCGCGCGATGAGTTCCGGGGTCGATGCCTCTCCCCCGACCCCGAGCGTGCACAGGTGGGGCAGCGGATGGGCTCGTGCCGACGCGAGCGCCGCCGGGGTGACGAACGCGTGGGTGACGGTGCGCGCGTGCATGAACTCGACGAGTTCGTCGCCGCCGTAGATGGTGGGCGGGACGATCACCATCGTGGCCCCGCCGGTGAACGCGAGCAGGAACTCCAGCATCGCGGCATCGAAGGCGGGAGACGCGAAGTGCAGTGTCCGGTCGTCCGCGGCGACGTCGTAGCGTTCCCGCTGGGCCTCGGCGAAGGCGGCGAGCCCGCGATGGGTGACGCTGACGCCCTTGGGTCTCCCGGTGGAGCCCGAGGTGTAGACGATGTACGCGAGCGAGTCGGTGTGGCGGGGTGCCGGCGTGGTGTCGCGCGGGCCGGAGGCGGTGGCGTCCAGCGACGCCGGCGACACCCATCGGATGTCGTCCGGGACGTGCGAGAGCAGGTCGGCGTTCGTGATACCCAGCGCGGCGCCGGAGTCGGCGATCATGTGGGTCACGCGGTCGGCGGGGTAGCGCGCGTCCACGGGCAGGATCGCGCCGCCGGCCTTGGCCACCGCTCACGTCGCGATCACCGAGTCGAGGCTGCGGTCGAGGGCGACGGCGACCACGTCGTCGGTGCCGATGCCCAGGTCCCGCAGCGCGCCGCACCAGCGGTCGGAGGTCTGGTCCAGTTCGGCGTACGTCAGCCGGCGGTCGCCGTCCTCGACGGCGATCCGGTGCGCGTGCCGGCGAGCCGTGGCGGTGACGATGTCGGCGAGATGACGGGGACGGACCGGGGAGGCCGCCGACTCCGGGACCCTCGCCGCGCACGCGAGCGGAAGATCGTCCAACGCCGTCTCGGGTTGGTCGGCGACGGTGCGCGCGAGAGAGGTGAACATCTGCGCCAACGCCGTGATGCGTTCCCGGGTGTGCACGTCGGTCGCGTAGGTGAACCGGGCGTGCCCGTCGCGGATACGGAGCTCGAGGTCGAAACGTGCGGAGCCGGTGTCGATCTCGGTTGCGGAGACCTCGAGGCCCGGCGTGCCCGCGCCCAGATCGGCAAAGACGGGGCCGGGTGTCTCCGCCGTGTCCTTCAGCCTGGTGTCGAAGACGAGGGCGATCTGGAACAGCGGATGCCGCTCGGTGCGGGGCGGATTGAGCATCGACACGATCTGTTCGAAGGGCATGTCCGCGCGGGCCAGCGCCTCGAGGTCACGGTGGCGCACGGAGTCGAGCAGCGAGGCGAATCCCGCGCTGCCGTCGACGGGGGTGCGCAGGACCACCGAGTTGACGAACATGCCGACCACGTCGGCCAGGCGGGGGTCGTTGCGGCCGGCGACCGGAGTGCCGATCACGATGTCCGATGCGGCTCCCGCAACGTGCGTGTCGGGGACGGCATGGAGCCGGTGGAGCAGCGCCGCGAAGAGGGCGTGGACCGCCATGAACTCGGTGACGTGGCCGTCGGTGAGCTCCGTCAACCGACGTCGGGTGGGGGTGTCGAAGGCGACCTCGACGACCTCGGCGCGGCGCTCGACGCCCGGCTCGGCGTCGGGGATGAGCAGCGGACGGGTGTCGACGCCGTCGAGCTCGGAGCGCCACCATCCGGCGAGATCGTCGCTGCGGTCGAGGATCTCACGTTGCCACCGCAGGTAGTCGAGATAGTCCACGGCGGACGTGGTCTCGGTCCCGGGGTACGAACCGGTCCGACGGACCTCGGCGTAGGCGTGGGCGATGTCGCGATGCAACGGCGCCATCGACCACCCGTCGGCGGCGATGTGGTGGATGACGACCGCCAGCACGTGGTGGGCGGGGTCACCGTCGATGCGGTACAGGGCGGTCCGGAGCGGGAGGTCGGTGGTGAGGTCGAAGGGGCGTCGTGCCAGCTCCCTCGCGCTGGTCCGCCAGTCCTCCGCGGAGGTCTCGGCGACGCCGAGTTCGACGACCACCTCGTCGGCCGCCCGGACGTCGAGAACCGGGTGCCCGTCGTGGTCGGGATACACCGTGCGCAGCATGACGTGCCGGTCGACGGTGTGGCGGATCGACGCCTCCAGCGCGTCGAGGTCGAGGTCGCCGCGCAGGTCCAGGGCGAATGCGATCGCGTAATCTGCGGTGGCCGAGTCGATTTCGCTCTCCTGCTCAGGGGAGGTCCCGGATTTCCGGTCGTCGCCGAGGGCGAGCTGGTTGAGGAACCACAACTGTTGTTGCGCCGGCCCCGGCTCGGCGGGCGCGGCGGGATCGTGCGTCAACCGCGGACCGTCGGTCACCGGTGTCGTCGCGTCGCGGCCGTCGGCGAGACGGGCGATCCCGGCCACGGTGGAGTGGTCGAAGACCTCCCGGACCGCGACCCGGTGTCCGGTGAGATGTACGAGTGCGCCGACGATCTGGGTCGCGAGCAGCGAGTTGCCGCCCAGGTCGAAGAAGTCGTGGTAGCGGCCGACGGTCCCGGACTGCAGGTCGAGCCGGTCGGTGATGAGGTCGGCCACCGCCCGTTCCGTCGGGGTGACCGGCGCGACGTACCCGACCCCGCCGCCGACCGGGACCGTGTCCGGGTCGGGGAGCGCCCGCAGGTCGACCTTGCCGATCGGGGTGGTCGGGATCTCGTCGAGCTCGATGACCATCGACGGGATCATGTAGCGCGGCAACCGGTCCGCGAGACGTTCACGGATGTCGGCGGTGGTGTGTGGGGCGTCGGGTGCCAGGGTCACGTAGGAGATGAGATGCGCGCGATGCCCCTCGCCGTGCGCGATGGTGACGGAGGCGCGGATCGAGTCGTCGGCGACGAGTGCCGCGTCGATCTCGCCGAGCTCGATGCGGTGGCCGCGGATCTTGGTCTGGTGGTCGGTCCGTCCGCAGAACTCGAGTTCGTGGTCGGAGGTCCAGCGCACCAGATCGCCGGTGCGGTACATCCGTTCACCGGGATCGCCGTACGGGTTGGCGACGAAGCGCTTCGACGTCAGCGGCCGCACCTCGTGGTAGCCGCGGGCGAGATGGTCTCCGGCGACGTAGAGTTCGCCGATGGCGCCGGGCGCGACCGGCTGGAGCCGCTCGTCGAGCACGAGGACGGACACGCCACGGATGGGGCGGCCGATGGTCAGGATCGTGTAGCCGGGATCGATCGGTGCCGACACTGCGGCGACGACCGTGGTCTCGGTGGGGCCGTAGGCGTTGAACAGCCGTGGTCCACGTGACCACGCCCGCACCACCTCCGGATTCGGATGCTCGCCGCCGATGACGAGCGCCTCGAGGTCGGGTACGTCATCCGGGCACATGGTGGTCAGCACCGACGGGGTGAGGAAAGCATGGGTGACATGGCCGTTCCGCATGATCTCGGCGAGCTCGGCGCCACCGACGACCCCCGGCGGGACGATGTGCATGGTCGATCCGGCGGCCACCGCCATCAGGATCTCGAGGACCGTCGCGTCGAAGCTGGGTGAGGCCATGTGCATGGTCTGGCTGTCCGGGGTGATCCGGTACTGCGTCACCTGCTGCGCCGCGAAATCGGCGAGGCCCCGATGGCTGACCACCACGCCCTTCGGGACGCCCGTGGTCCCGGAGGTGTAGATGAGATATGCGGGCTGGTCGATGTCGATCGCGGCCCGGCGCTGCGCATCCTCGATCGGCGCCGCGGACCTCGACATGACGTCCGCGTTCGTCTCGGCGCTGTCGAGGACCAGCGCAGGCGGTAGGAGCCCGACGTCGGTACCGGACTCCTGACGCAGCGCGGGCCGTGGATCCGACGCCCGATCGGTGATCAGCAGCAGTGCGGCGGAGTCGGTGAGCATGTGTGCGATCCGCGAGATGGGATGAGCCGGATCCACGGGCACCCAGGCAGCGCCGGTGCGGGCCACCGCCCACATGGTGACCATCCAGTCGACACCGCGGGGAAGCGAGACGGCCACATGGGTTTCCGGACCTGCGCCGCGCTCGATCAAGACGCGTGCGAGACGGTTCGACGCGGCGTCGAGTTCGAGGTAGGTCAGCGACCGGTCCCCGTCGGTGACCGCGATGCGATGCGGCGACGAGTCGGCCGCCGCGGACAGCAGGGCGGTGAGATGCTCGACCGGCCGGTGTCCTTCGCCGACCGCAGGTACGAGATCGAGACGCTCGTGCAGGTCGAGGACGGGGAGGTCGCCGACCGCGGTGCCGGGCCGGGTCGCGGCCGCCTCCAGGATGCGATCGAGGCGGGACGCCAGCGCGGCGACCGTGCTCCGGTCGAACAGTTCGGTGGCATAACCGATCTCGAGACCGAGTCCGGCCGCCTGCCCGTCGGGGTCGTACAGCTCGGTGAAGGTGAATTGGAGATCGAACGCGGTGTGGCCGGTGTCTATCCGCGATGCGGTGGCGGCGAGTCCGGCGAAGTCGAGGCGGATCGCGGAGCGGTCCTCGAGCGCGAGGGACACCTGGAAGAAGGGGTGGACCAACGACGACCGGTCCGGGTTGAGTTCGGTGACCAGACGGTCGAACGGCAGGTCCGCGTTGTCGAAGGCGCTCAGGTCGGTGTCCCGGACCCGGTCGAGGAGTTCGGCGAAACCGGCGTTCTTGTCGACCGTCGTCCGCAACGCGAGCGTGTTGACGAACATGCCCACCAGGCCGTCGAGGTCGGCGTCGCCGCGCCCGGCCACCGGGGTGCCGATGACGATGTCGGAGCTCTGCGACAGCGAACGAAGGAGTGCGGCGAGTGCGGCGTGCAACACCATGAACACGGTGGCCTCGCCGGTGGCGGCGAGGTCGCGGACCGCGCGATGGGTCTCGGCGGGCAGGATGGCGGTCACCGATGCGCCCGCGGACGCGACCTCGTGGCGTCCCGTGCGGGGGCGGTCGAGGGGTAGTTCGGTCTCGGCCGGCACGTCGGCGAGTGTCTCGCGCCAGAACTCGAGCTCCGATGCGGCGTCCGGACTCTCGGACAGCCACGCGTGCCGCTCGGCGCTCACCTGCGAATAGTGGACGGGCAACGGCGGCCACGCCGGTTCGGCGCCCGCGCGGCGAGCCCGGTACGCGGTGGCGAGGTCGCTCGCGAGAGGAGCGAGCGACCACCCGTCGGCGGCGATGTGGTGTACCACGACGTTCAGCCGGTGATCGTCGTCGGCGGTGCGGACCAGACGGGCGCGGATCGGCAGGTCGGTGCCGAGATCGAAGGGGCGGGCGGCGAATTCGCGGTCCGACTCGGCGAGCCCGGCCGCCGGGACGATCGGGACGTCGAGGGTCGCCGACTCGGCCGGCAGCGGCGAGACGCACGCGACGCCGTGGTGGTCGACGACGATGCTGTGCAACGGCTCGTGGCGTGCGACGACGTCGTCGAGTGCCCCGAGCAGTGCTTCGGTGTCGAGCGTGCCGACCAGGCGGACGGTGAACGGCATGTTGTAGGTGGCCGCGGCGTCCGGGTCGAGTTGCGTCGCGAGCCAGAGGCGATGCTGGGCGGGGGAGAGGGGGACCGGCACACCGGGGTCCTCGGCGCCCGGCGGCTGCGTGGTCGGACGCGTCGTCGTGCCCGCGGCCGGGTCGGTGAGCTCGACGCCGAGATCACCGAGGGCGTCGACGATCCCGCCGATGTCTTCGGCGTCGAAGATGGTGCGGATACCGATCCGTCTGCCGGTCGCCTTCGACAGCCGGGAGGCGACCCGGGTCGCCGACAGCGATGTGCCGCCGATGTCGAAGAAGCGGTCGCGCAGGGAGACGGGGGTCCGCGATCGCGCGTCCGATCCCAGGACCTCGGCGACGGTGCCGGCGACGAACCGGGCCAGCGGTGTCTCGGGCGCGACGAACTCGCGGTCGGTGCGCAGTTCGGGGGTGGGGAGCGCGCGTCGGTCGAGTTTGCCGTTGGCGGTCGTGGGCAATGTGTCGAGCACCGTGATCACGGTGGGGATCATGTGTTCGGGCAGCATGGTCTTGAGATCCGCACGCAGGTCGCGGTCACGCAGGCCGTCGCCGCCGGTGACGTAGCCGGCCAGAGCGGGACCGTCGGCCACGAGGTCGTCACGGACCACGACCGCGGCGGCGTCCACGCCGCCGAGGCGGCTCATGACGGCCTCGATCTCGCCGAGTTCGACGCGCCGGCCCCGGACCTTGACCTGCGAGTCGGTGCGGCCGAGGTATTCGAGTTCGCCCAGGTCGGTCATCCGCACCAGGTCCCCGGTGCGGTACAGGCGTCGGCCGTCGGGTGCGGCGACGAATCGCGAGGCGGTGAGGTCGGGGCGCGCGCGGTAGCCGCGGGCGAGTTGTACCCCGCCCAGGTAGAGTTCGCCGACCGCACCCACGGGTTGCGGACGCAACCGGTGGTCGAGCACGTGCACGGTGGTGTTCCACACGGGCCGGCCGATCGGCACCACCGGAACGTCGCCGCGACAGTCGTCGTGGTGGGTGACGTCGATCGCGGCCTCGGTGGGGCCGTAGAGGTTGTGGACGGCCGCCGGGGTGAGGTCCGCGGTCGCGGCGACGGTGGACGGGGTGAGTGCCTCGCCGCTGGTGAAGATCCGGCGCAGGGACGCCAGGCTCGCGGTGGTGGTCGCCGGGTCCGCGGCCGTCGCCGTCTGCGTTCCTCGCAGCTCGGGCAGTGCGTTCTCGTGATCGTCGATGGTCAGCGCCGCGGCGAACTCGGCCAGCATGGACGGGACGAAATGGACTGTGGTGACCTGGTATTCGTCGACGACGTCGCGCAGGTACCAGGGGTCGCGGTGGCCGTCCGGCGTGGGGACCACGAGCGATGCGCCGGTGAGGAACGGCCAGAAGAACTCCCACACCGAGACGTCGAAGGTGGCGGGGGTCTTCTGCAGCACCCGGTCCGACACGGAGAGCCGATAACGGTCCTGCATCCACGACAGCCGGTTGACGACGGCACGATGGGAAACGGCCACGCCCTTGGGTTTCCCGGTGGACCCGGAGGTGAAGAGCACGTAGGCGGTGTGATCGGGTCGTAGATCGGGGCGGATGAGCTGATGACCTGGGTCGGCGCGCAACTCGGCGAAGCCGCTCTCCGTGATGATCAGGTCCGGGGTGGCCACGTCGAGGATGTGCGCGAGACGGTCGGGTGGTTCCTCCGGATCGATGGGCACGAACGCCGCCCCCGCCCGGACGACCGCGTGCAGGGCCTCCACCTGATCGACGCTGCGCGGGAGAGCCACCGCGACAACGCTTTCCGGGCCGATACCGCGCCGCTGCAGTGCGCCGGCCAGGGATCGTGTCGTGGCGTCGAACTCCGCATATGTGAGTGCGGCTCCGTCGCGACGGGCATCGACGAGGGCGGTCGCGTCGCGGTGTGCACGGGCGGCCGCGTCGAGCAGATCGACGAGGGTCGGCTCGCCGAGATCGACCTGATGGCCCGCGGACATCTCGGCGAGTCGTGCGGACTCCGTGCCGGACAGCACGCTCAGCCGGGACACCGGGGTATCGGGCGAGACGGTGACGAGTGCCGAGAGGAAGTCGACGAGGCGGCGGTGGTGTGCGGCGATCTCGTCGTCGGGATAGATCGTCGGGTTGGCCTCGAGGTCGACGCTCATGCCGCCGCCGAAACTGTCGTAGACGTTGATCGAGATGTCCTCGATGGGACCGGTCGACAACGCATGGAGCTCGCCGCGGACGGGACCGAAGTCGACGTGTTCGAAGAAGAGCATCACGTTGACCAGGGGCCCGAAGAAGCCACGGCGCCGGCCCGACCCGCCCAGGATGTCGGAGACGATGTCCTCGTGCCGGAATCTCTGGTGACGCACCGCGCCCTTGAGTTCCGTGGTGACCGCCTCGAGCAGATCCGACACGGTCGCGTCGTCGTCGATCCCCACGCGCAGGGGCACGACGTTGGACATCATGCCGGCCGAGGTGCGCAGGATGTCGCGGTCGCGCGCGGCGACCGGAAGGCTGAGGATCGCCTCGTCGCGGTCGGTGAAGCGGGCCACGTAGGCGGCGGCCGCTGCGGTGATGACGGCCGCCGGACGCACCCGGTGGGCGCGGGCGAGCGCCCGGATACCGGAGACCAGCTCATCGTCGAGCACCCGGGAGTGGACTTTCGACAGCGGCGCCGCGGGCCCGGAGCGCCGGGTCAGGGTGGCCATCTCCGGGAGGTCGGCCAGACGTTGCGCCCAGTACTCACGGTCGGCGGCGAACCTCTCCGACGCCCGGTACTCGCGGTCCATCTCCGCGATCAGCGCCATCGACGCGGTCTCGGCGACGGGTGGCGCGGTGCCGTTGACGAGCGCGGTGTAGTGCTGCGACACGCGCAGCATCAGGTACATCGCCCCATACCCGTCATAACCGATGTGATGGCCGCGGCAGTACCAGATCGAGTGTCCCGGGCCGAGTTTGAGAAGATGGGTGTCGAGGAGCGGATCCTCGAACAGGTCGGGACTCTTGGACCGGTGCCCGTCGATCCAGGCGAGCGCCTCGGCACGGGGGTCCTCGGTGCCGGAGAAGTCCTGTCGTCCCACGACCACACGACGTGACCAGTCGATGGTCAGGACGGGTTCACCGTCGTCGGCCGGGATCAGCCGCAGCAGAGAGGCTTCCGTCTCCAACTCGGTGAGAGTTGCTGCACGCTGCATGATGTCGGGATCGATGTCGACCGGTTCGCCGGTCTCGTCCGATCCATAAGTGCCGCTACGGAATTCGATGTAGGCGTCGATGGTCAGCGGGACGTCGGGCTCGAGCTGCTGTGCGTAGAAGATGCCGCGCTGCGCGGCGGTCATCGGAATCGTCGGCTTCGGGCCGGAAGTGGAGCCGGTGCGGCTGAGCTGCCGGATCGCGTCGTCTGTGGTCACGCAGGCCTCCCTGTCGACGAGCGCCCCGGCAGGCGGATGGTCGAACTCGGCGGGCCAGGATCGCGCGTTTCGGACACGGGACTGCTCGGCCCCGACAGGTGAGTGAACGGACCTGCCCGTCCTGGGCGGCAGATTTCCCCCGGGTACTCACCACACCTGTCGGATGTCGCCCCCTGGAACGCCACACGAGCCGTGTGGCCGCCGGGAGCGCTGCACTCGATCGATCTCTTCTCGACCGGTCGGGTGCGGCTGGTCTCGTCCCGTGTGTGCTTCGAGTGGGACGACCGCCCGGATGGGTCTCGCGTGAGAAATTTCTCGAGACATCTCCCCCGAACGGTGAGCGGGGAGTGTTGCGGCGATGGGCTTCGGGTCCGGATTTGGCCCCGACCTGGGCGTTCCCCTACACTTGTGGGGTTGCCTGCGGCACTGCTGTGTCGCAAGCCGGCACGCGAACCCACTGGGGCGGACCGTCCAGGTGTCACAGCCTGGCGGAAAACACCAGGCAGGCGTGTGTTCGGTGGGCAACAGACCGTGTGCGTCGGGTCGGAAATCCGCCGTACATAAGTTCCAGGTCAAGGAGACTACGAGTGATTCAGCAGGAATCTCGCCTGCGAGTCGCCGACAACACCGGAGCCAAGGAAATCTTGTGCATCCGCGTGCTCGGCGGTTCCTCGCGGCGCTACGCCGGCATTGGCGACGTCATCGTCGCCACTGTCAAGGACGCCATCCCCGGCGGCAACGTCAAGAAGGGCGAGGTCGTCAAGGCGGTCGTCGTGCGCACCACCAAGGAGCGCCGTCGTCCGGACGGAAGCTACATCCGTTTCGACGAGAACGCCGCCGTCATCCTCAAGGGTGAGAGCGACCCCCGCGGCACCCGCATCTTCGGCCCGGTCGGCCGTGAGCTGCGCGAGAAGAAGTTCATGAAGATCGTGTCGCTGGCTCCGGAGGTGATCTGACATGAAGGTGCACAAGGGTGACACCGTGATCGTCATCTCGGGCAAGGACAAGGGCGCCAAGGGCAAGGTCATCCAGGCCTTCCCGAAGACCCAGAAGGTCCTCGTCGAGGGCGTCAACCGAATCAAGAAGCACACCGCCGCGTCGGCCAACGAGCGCGGTGCCTCCTCCGGCGGCATCGTGATCCAGGAAGCGCCGATCCACGTGTCGAACGTGATGGTCGTCGATTCCGACGGAAACCCGACCCGCATCGGCTACCGCGTCGACCCGGAGACCGGCAAGAAGGTCCGGATCTCGCGCAAGAGCGGGAAGGACATCTGACATGACTTCTACCGAGACCAAGGTCCAGCCGCGTCTGAAGACTCGCTACCGCGAGGAGATCAAGGACCAGCTGAACAAGGAATTCAACTACTCGAACGTGATGCTGATCCCCGGCGTCGTGAAGGTCGTCGTGAACATGGGCGTCGGCGACGCCGCCCGTGACGCGAAGCTGATCAACGGCGCCGTCGAGGACCTGGCCAAGATCACCGGCCAGCGCCCCGAGATCCGTCGCGCTCGCAAGTCCATCGCGCAGTTCAAGCTGCGTGAGGGCATGCCGATCGGCGCCCGCGCCACCCTCCGTGGCGACCGCATGTGGGAGTTCCTGGACCGACTCGTGTCCATCGCCCTCCCGCGTATCCGCGACTTCCGCGGTCTGAGCGACCAGCAGTTCGACGGCAACGGCAACTACACGTTCGGCCTGAACGAGCAGTCGATGTTCCACGAGATCAACATCGACAACATCGACCGCCCGCGCGGTATGGACATCACCGTCGTGACGTCGGCCCGCACGGACGAGGAAGGCCGTGCGCTGCTCCGCGCCCTCGGCTTCCCGTTCAAGGACAACAACGTTAAGGACAACTGACATGGCAAAGAAGGCTCTGGTCAACAAGGCCGCCAAGAAGCCCAAGTTCGCCGTGCGGGCCTACACCCGGTGCAACAAGTGCGGTCGTCCGCACTCGGTGTTCCGCAAGTTCGGCCTGTGCCGCATCTGCCTGCGCGAGATGGCTCACGCGGGCGAGCTGCCGGGCGTCCAGAAGTCCAGCTGGTGACTTCGCGCTCGTGAATCCATAGCGCGAGGTCACGGCTGACGCGACGTCGGGCTATAGACCTCGAACGGCCCCGCCTCCTGTCGGAGGTGGGGTCGTTTCGTCGTTTCCGGGGCGTCGGAACAGGTCGGGCGCGTCAGAACAAGAAGTTGAGGATCGGCCTCAGAACGGAGGTCACGGGCTCGGCCGCGGGGGGAAACACGACCCCGACAGCACTTCCGAAGATGTCGGTGACCTCGTCGATCACTTCTTCCCGGTTGCCCTCCTGGATCGCGGACAGCAACTGTATGGCGTTGATTCCGACGCCGACGAGATGAACGAACCGACCCACGTAGGGCAGACGACCGGCAATGGTCTCGAATGCCTCCCAGCTCTGTTCGTCTATTCCGCCCCAGGGGCCGCCCCCTCCGCCGTTTCCCGAACCGGGGTCGTCGTCGCCGGGTTGTCCGTCGCCGGGTTGTTCGTCGCCGGGTTGTTCGTCGCCGGGTTGTTCGTCGCCGGGTTGTTCGTCGCCGGGTTGTCCGTCTCCGGGTCCCTGGTCTCCGGGGTCTTCGTCGCCGGGCTGTTCGTCGCCCGGGCCTTCGTCACCGGTGCCGTCCGATGGTTCGATGGGAACGAAGGTTCCCTCGTAGAAGTAGAGTTCCACGGCCTCTTGACCATCCGGCACCGTGATCGACTCCCCGGGACGTAGCAGGACAGCCCGATGGGCGGTGGGATAGATGGGCATCAGCGTCACGGGATCATAGGTCGGCAGGTCGTAGAGAACGACCACCGTCTCGAGGGGTGCGGAACAGCACGCGCCGGTCGTGTCGCCCGGGAGAACCCCCCATCTCTCGACGGCGGTCAGGATGGTCCCTGCCGGGTATGAACAGCATTCCTGGGAGTAGTAGCCCGCTGCCGACAAGTACGGCGTGTACGGCGCCGGGACGGAGACGACCTCGGTCTGCGGTCCTTGCTGCAGATCGAGGACGCCGAGAGCCGGGGTCGCACCCGCCGGCGCGAGACCGGTCGAACGGATGTCCGTCGGTGGGGCGGGCTCTCTCCGTCCCTCGGCCGAAACTGCGGAGCCGAACCGACGGACCCACCACAGAAGCGTCCACGGGGCGGGGTGGACGACGTTCGTGGCTCCTCCACTGAGCAGTGGCAGCCCCAGGAAGGCCAGAAATCCGGAGACGGCATGTGCACGGATCGGGCCTGCTGATGCGGTCGCCGAGGTGGTCGCATCGGGTGGAGCTGTGAAGTTCGGTGCAGATCTGCTGTCGGCGCCCGTCGAGAGGTCTGGCGACGGGGAGACGGCCGGTGCCGCGACCTCATGCAATTCGGTCAGCAGGGTCTCGGGCGTCGAGGTGCGCCGATTCTCTTCGTGATCGCTGTCGGTCTCCTGCTGCTCGATATCTGGCGTCGCGGCACCACGATCGACCGCGCTCGGGGCAGGGGCGCCCGGAGGATCGACGGCGGGATGGCCGGCCGGCGGCAAGGGCGCTGGGGCAGCGGGTGCGGACAGCTCGGGGGCCTGGGGGTTCTCTGGGTACCCCGGCTCGCCGTCCGGGGGGTCGGGCGCTCCCGTGGCGTCGGGCGAGGTGGCGTCCGGCGAGATGGTCGGGGGCTCGATCGTGTCGATACCCACGGCGCCCGCGTCGTCGGATGCGTCGTGGCCGGTGTCGGTGCTGCTTTCGTCCGGGGCGTCGTTGTCGCCGGGGTCCGAACGCTGCTCTCCCATCCCGCTGTCGTTGTCCGTCTGGACATCGTGCGTCTCGGTTGCGGAGGAGTTCTCGCTCGTGGAGGACGAGTCGGGAGTCCCCGACGGTTCTGCCACAGCCGGGTCGCCGCTACCGGCGTAGAGGACGAGGCCGACCGCCGCTGCGGCCGCCACGGTGCGAATGCGTGTAGGCGAGATGTGCATCTTGTCCCCCTCGACAGCCGATGTGGCCGGATGGCTCGTTGACATCGGGAGTCCGATCTCGGGGGGAGTCAACCGGTTTCGAGGAACCGTACGCCGGACACATCGGCGGTGATCGTCGTTCCCGCCGAAGTCACCCGATCGGACTATCGCGGTCGAGTCGTGGCCGGGTTTCCCGGATTCTGTGTCATTTCGATTCGAGACCACGAAAGATGCTGCGCTGCAACCTGGTCAGACCGCGCTCCTCGACCGTGCTCGACGATCGACAGCGGTGCCGCATGGGCAGCTCTCGACCGGGTGTCACCGCTCGACGGCCCACTTCTCGATCATTTCGGGGATGCGTGCGAACGACTCGTTGAGTCGGCGCTGGTAGATGCGCAGTGCGGCCAGGTCGGCCATCGTGCCGAAATCACCGCCGAACCCCCGTGATTCGAAGAGGAAGGTCATGCATACGCCGGCGGCGGTCCCCTCCAGGGAGAGATGCGCGCGGAACCCGAAGGCGGCCTCGATGGTCTGGAACCCGGCGTCCTTGTAGATGTCGACTCGGGTGAACTCGCCTGTCCACTCGAGGATTCGGCCGAGGATCGCGGTCCTGCCCCGCCAGATCGCCCCGATCCTCGGCGGTCCGTCGGAGAGCGGCGTGATCTCGACATCGCCGGGCAGATGGGCGGCGAGGTTTCCGGGAGCGGTGCGTACGCCCATACGGTCTCGACGGGTTGCCCGACGGTCGCGGATGCGCTGGCTTCGAGCATGAATGCACCTGAGCGGGTGTCGAAGGCGTGCGAACTCCCCGCGCCGCGGTTGCGGTGCGGGCAGGTGTGGCGTGCGGTCACGGTGTTGCACCGACGACGATACGCCCGACGATCGGCGATGACCACGGGACAAAACGGTCAGTTGCTTTGCCTGACAAAGGAACTCGTGATAGAGGTCATGCCTGCCCCGCGGCCGCGGCGGTCGAACGTGTCGGGGTGTGCTTCAATCCAGCGACTGAAGCGCAGGGGAGTGGCTGACCGGCACGGTCACCGACAGGACCGTCGACGCGCCGTTCGCGTCGGAGACGAGCACGGTGAAGTTGTGCGTCGTCGGCCCGTCGGGGCCCGCGGCGACGGCACGTTCCTCGGGGGTCGGGGTGAAGACGAACGTCCCGGTGACCGGATCGAGTTGGACCTGGGCGTCGGTGGTGAGAAATCCCAGCGCGCTCTCGTCGGGTGCCCCGTCGTCGAGGGTGCCCGTCACGGTGCCCGTCGTGGGGTCGACGCCGACGACGTGCGGGATGACGTCGAAGACCTTGGTCGGGGACGCGTGTCCGGATCGGTGTCGACGGGCGCCGAGGACCCGAATCGTGGCGGAACCGTCGTCGTGGGTGACGACGGCCAGGTTGTCCTCCGCGGAGATGGCCGGCCCGCGCAGCGAGTGCCCGGGGAATTCGGCGGCCACCGCGGCCCGGCCGTCGGGGCCGAACGAGACGACGGTGCTGTTCGGCCGGCGCGTCGACCGGTCGAACCGGGTCAGCGTCACGAACGAGGTCCCGTCGTCGGCGATCGTCGGCTCGCCTGCGGGTTCGCCGGCCACCGCGGGCGAGGCGACCACGGTGGCGTCCGGCCGGATGACGGCGAACGAGGTGAGCGCGTCGCCGGTGGTCTCGTCGGTGGTCAACACGGGCATCGCGATGTCACCGAACCGGTTGAACTGCACCGAGATCGGGGTTCCGTCGAAGCCGGTCGCGATCGCCGTGCGACCGTCGGCGCGGACGACGGTGACGGTGGACGTGTCGCGGCCGTCGGCGGTCATCGTGGTGGCGACGACGAACACGTCGCCGAGCCGGTTGGTGTGTACCTCGGCGAGACCGACGGTCGAGGTGACCGGACGCGCGGTTCCGTCCGGGCCGATGGTGACGACGATGGTCTCGTCGGTCAGCGGGTCGGTCAGCGCGGCGAAGAGTGCGTCGCCGGGGCCGATCGCGGACGAACCGGTGACCATCCCGGGGAAGTCCACCACCGAGCGACGGCCGTCCGCGGCGAGGGTGGTGATGTGCGCGGCGCCCGCGGACTCCGACAGGACGTGGTCCACGTGCTCGCCGGACACCACCGAGGTCACGCGGCCGGGCAGTGCGTCGTGGGTGACGGTCGTGCCGTCGGCGCGATGGGCCGTGAGGGCACTGTGGGGCCGGGGGGCGTCGTCGACGTGGGTGACGAAGTAGGTCGCGACCTCGCGGTGGTCCCACAGGATGCCGCCCTCCGGGACCTCGGGGTCCGCCGTCGGGACCAGGTCGCCGGAGGGGAGCCTGTGCAGGATCGTCGGCCTGGTTCCCACGACCGCGACGCGAACATCGCCGGTGCCCGTCACGAGGAGATGGCCGTCCCCGCCGGGGACCGGGGACGAGACGGTCTCACCGGTTGGTGCGACCGAGGTCAGATGGGTCGTGCCAAGGCCGGTCGGATCCTCGTCGAACGTCAGGAGGTATCCGGTTCCGTCGGGGCCGAACTGCAATCCGCCCCGAGGACGCCCCGGGAGCCGCGCCGTGGTGCGCGCGGAGCCGGACGCGTCGACCGAGGTGATGCGCACCGTGGACCTCAGGTCCTCGCCGACGATCTCGTCGAGTTGCGTCACCTGGTGGGCGCGTCCGTCGGGTCCGAGGACCACACCGTGGACACCCTGCGCCGGTTCGCCGGGGATCGGGACGATGGTCGCCGACGTGGCGTCGGGTGCCACGACCGTGAGGAAGGTGCGGTCGCCGTCGTGGGTGGTCACGAACCAGGTCCCGGCGGGGCCGGCGACGATGTCGTCGATCTGCCGTCCGGGGACGGTGACCTGTCCGGCCGAGTACGGGCTGTCGACCGCGAGCCCGAGGCGGACCGACGTGCCGTACGGTCCACCGGCCCGGAGGAAAAGCGGGTCGAACCGGGCCGATTCGGAGGCGTCGTCGGCGGACGCGGCCACGCGCGCCCGAAGGCATGGGGAGTAGGTGTAGCCGCCGGTGAGCGGGTCGACCGTGCAGATCCCGCCGAGTTCGGTGCGATAGGTGGTGTCGCCGACCGCGGTCAGGCCGACAGGCGTCGCAGGCAGCGGATTGCCGTCGGGATCCCGGAACGTGACCGCGCCGCTGAGGACACCGGCCGGGAGCGCGGCGAACGACGGCACGGGTTCCGGCGATGGGGTGCGGTCCTCACTCGCGCTGATCGTGCCCGTGTCGCCTGTGGCGCGCGGATCGTCGAGGAGGAGTCCGTGGGTGGGCGCGGAGGGAGGCGCGGCGATGCTCACGGGCGCGACGGTGCCGAAGCGGCGGACCCACCAGACCAGGGTCCACGGTGCGGGGCTGACCGCCCCGGTGGTCCCGCTGCCGAGGACGTTGAAGCCGAGGAACGCCAGCAGGCCGATGGCGCCGGTGCGCTTGGGATGTGGTCCCAGGGCGACGACGGTTGGCGTCGATGTGTTCGCGCTGATTCTCGGGGTGACATTCGGCGGGCTGTCCGGCATGAGGGCGGCCATCACCGCGGCATCCGGGTGACCGGGCTCCGACCCGGGGACCGACGCCGTGTCCGGGCTCCCGGCGGCGTCGCCGGGGGACTCGTGCGCCTCGACATCGTGGGTCGCGTCCTCGGTCGGTCGGCGTGCGGGCTTGTCCTCCGTGGGGGTGTTCGGTGCGGGCCGGGTCTCGGTGTCACCGGGCTGGGGATCGGTGGCCACCTCGGCGGCGGCGGGCGATTCGCCGACGGCCGGTTCCGACGCCGAGGGTGCGCTGGTGTCACCGGGAGAGCTGTCGGGCGCGCCGGAGCTCGTCGACCCGAAGTCGGTGGAAGCGGGGGACTGGTCGGTGTCGCCCGGCTGCGGGCCGATCTCGTAGGTGTCGTCGCCCCGGGTGTTGCCGCCCGGCGTCGGATCGGTCTCGGCGTGGGTGCCCCCGCTGTCGTTGCCCCCGGAGTCGGTGTCCCCGGAGTCGGTGCCCCCGGAGTCGGTGTCCCCGGAGGCTCCTTCGCCGTCGTCGCTCGCAACACCCGCGGAACCTTCGTGGTCGGGACGGGTGTCCCGCGGGGTGTCGGCGGACTGCCCGCCGGAGGAATTGGAGGCATCCGAGTTGGACGGGCCGCCGGAGTCGCCGGGGTCGGCCGAGACCGGGGTGTTGGCGCCGCAGAAGACGACCAGCCCGACGCCCACCACTGCGGCGAGAGCGCGCAGGCGGTGTGATCGCTTGTGGGTTGTTGTCATTCTTCGCTGGCCTTCGGTCACCGAACGTCACGAGTCGACGAGTCCGGGCGCAGGGCTCGCCTGAGGGGGTCGACGTCGTCGACTCCTCGGACGAAATGGTGCGTGCTCGCCGTGCTCCCACGCAGAACCCGCACTCGCCGGCTTCGGGGCTGGGACCGAGTGCATCGCTTTTCCGTCGAGAACCTCCTGTGACTCAAGAGGCACCGCTTTCACGGCGACGGACTCGCCTGAACTGACGGTAGCGGCTGATCGTGTCAATGGCGATTGGATCGGCGAATGAATTTTCTCGACTGCTTCGTACTCGTGACGAGGCGGCGTGGTGAACAAAGATCGCGCAACATATACGATTCTGTTTTCTGTTGTCGCGCAACATATCAGGTAGTCGGGAAGACGCTTCTGCGATATGTGTATCGCCTACCGCGGCGTGACGGGAAAGCGGCCCGATGTCACAAATCGTCCGTCCGGACTACAGTCCCTTTTGTCCGTATTGCTCCGATGTTGTCAGCGGGTCGCCGCCCAGTCCTCAACGAGCCGCGGCAGCTTCCGGGCACTGGCCGACAGGGCGCGCTGGAAGGCGCGGATCGCGATCGCGTCGGCCACCCGTCCGATGGGGCCGCCGACGCCGTCGTTGTGGATGCGATAGGTCAGGCGGACGCCGTCGGTGTGCTCGGCGAAGGTGGCCCGGATGCGGAACCCGAACGGCGAGTCGGTGGAGCTGAACTCGGTGGCCGAGCCGGCGTCGACGCGGGTGAACCGGCCGACCCAGTCCATCGTGCGGCCGAGCGCCTTGATCTCGCCGCGCCAGACGGTCCCGACCGTGACCGGCCCGTCGGACACCGGCGAGATCGCGACGACTCCGGGCGTGAGTGCCGCGACGTGCTCCGGCACCAGGCAGTACTCCCACACGGTCTCGGCGGGCTGTTTGATGATGACGGTGGCGGAGGCTTCGGGCATCGTCGAACTCCTGCGGGTTGACGTCAGGTCCCGACGGTAACCCGCCCACCGGGATTTCGTAGCGAAAGTTGGGGTATAGCGCCGATTTTCGCTACGGAACGCGCGCCGTCACCGCCCGAGGAACCCGCCCAGCATCCCGCCGACGCCGGCGTCGCCACCGCCGCCGGTGCCTCCGATGAACCCGCCCGGCGGCAACTCCGACGGCTGCACGACGACGAAACCCTGCCCGGAGAAGGCGAGGGTGAAGCGCTCGCCGGTGCTGCGGCCGATGAGGGTGCCCAGGTTGAACGAGTCGTTCGTCTTGATCGAGGTGCGCAGGCTCGACGACCACGCGACGGCGGCCTGTGGGTCGGCATGGGTGGCGGAGTCGACGTTGAGGACCACCGGTGTGCCGTCGGTGGTGATCGCGATACGGCCACGGCCGGTGAACACGCAGTTGAACATGCCCGCGTTGCCCATCGCGCCGGCCCCCTGGACGCGTTTGATGTCGTAGCTCAGGGTCGGGTCGAAGGCGAGGACGTTCGCGCCGTTGATCGTGAGACCGTCGCTGCCGTCGAGGTCGATCAGGTGGACCTCCGACGCGGCGTTGGCGAGGAACAGGTCACCGCGGCCGCTGACCTTCATCAGCGGGACGCCTTCACCGGTCATCGCCTGCCGCATCATCCGGCCGAAGCCGCCCGAGCCGAGCGCCTCGAAGCGAAGGTCGCCCTGATAGGCCACCATCGACCCGGCGCGGGCCATGACCTCGCCGTTGAGTCCGACGCGGCACATCTTGCTGCCCTGCTTCTGGATGCCCACACCGTTGACCTCGGCATGGTCGGGGGCGAAGAGATCGGAGTGCATGAGGGCTCCCGCGGGTTGGGTCGTGACCGGAGGTCGGGGTGGCGTGACGGGCGGTTGGGGTGTGGCCGGCCGGGGTGGCGAAACCGGTGGCGGTGTGGCCGGCTGGGTCGGCGACATCGGTGGAGGCGTCCCCGGTGGTGTCGGTGTGACCGCAGGCGTGTGTGACAGTGGCGCAGGGACGTTCGTGGGCGGCCAGGGCTGCGGGTCGGTGACCCGCGGGGGGTGGCCGGGTGCAGGCGCCGGAGTCGGGTAGTCCTCGACCTCGATCCCGAACGCGGTGACCAGACCGGTGAGCCCGGAGTCGTAGCCCTGCCCGACGGCGCGCACCTTCCAGATGTCGTTGCGGCGGTAGATCTCCATGCAGACCACCGCGGCCTCGCTGGTGAGGTTCGTCGGCGTGAAGGTCAGCTCCTCGCCGCCCCCGTCGAGGGTCGCGGTGATGGAGCCCGCGGTGGCGAACGTCGTCGGGCCGGTGCCGTCGAGGCTCGCCGCGACGACGACCGTGCTGATCTCGCGGGGCAGCGCCGCGGTGTCGATGGTGACGATGTCGACGGTGCCCTGCGACCGGTAGGCGACACCGGGACCGGTGGGCTGGTTGTAGAAGATCAGGTCGGCGTCGGAGCGGACGCGACCGGTGTCGGTGAGCAGGATCGCCGAGGTGTTGACCGGCGACGCCGAGCGCACCGAAACCGTCACGGCCGACGACGGCAGCGGGCGGTTCTCTCCGGCGGACAGGGAAATCACGGGTCCATTCTGCCAAGTGTCGTGCGGAGGTGCGTCGGCGCGCACCTGCGGCAAGCGGGGTCGGCGGCTCGTGACCCGATTCCGGAGGTGCGGCGACCCGCCGACGCCTCCGCGGGTCCTCGGCCGGACGTCCGGCCCGGGAGCGGCAAGCGGGCTACAGGACCGTCCGAGGAGATCTACTGTGCGTGAAATCGCCTGATATGACGGCGATCTGTCGCGTGAGGCGATGTGGTGGGACCGTCGCGACGCACGGGCCGTGGGGTCTCCGGAGATGACGGTCGGCACCTCGCTCTCGAGACCGAGCGGCAGGCAGTCGACGTGTCGCATCACCGATGTTCGACAGGTGGTCGTCGTGCACGCGACCGGACCGCGACGGACCTGCCGTGCCGGTCCCGACGACGGGTCACGAATCCCGTAACGGCCGTCGGGTACAACCGAGGACTGGTTGCTGATCGCGTGAGCGACCAGCTGGCGATGCGCCGATCATCACCAGATCACCCACCTACGCCAAGAAGTTCACACGCGGCGGATCCGGTGCCACGAAGGCGACGAACCGAGTCCCCGGCGACGACGGTCGGGGATTCTCGTCAGACGCGGGCCGCACACGATTGTTGACAACTGCACAGTGTGAAAGACGGGTTCGCGCATATCGATTCCGTCCCCCGTTCGCTGCCACTCCGGTGATCGGGGGGGAGGAAGAGATGTGCGGGAACCCGTCATGTCGGCCACGTCGGTCATCCGGTGGTCGAGCGGCCGAAAAATCAGTGGCGCTCGAAGTCATGGACGGCGCACCATGTTCGACGACATGAGGAACCGCGGACGGATGTCGGTGAAGACATCCACGGAGCGCGGGTATCTGTTCTGGCACAACGTATTTCATGACGACCTGGGTGGCCATGAGTGAGGAGGCCATGATGACCGCGGTGACACTGGCGATCCTGGGTGGCCTCGCACTGCTCACGATCGTGGTCCGGACATTCGTGGTGGTGGCCCGCGATGGTGGGCGACGGGTCGGATACCGGGCGGCGTACGACACTCGACGTCCCGAACTCTGAGCCGGCGGGCGTCGCGGCAGGGCGTGACTTGCACGCCGGCTGACGGCGACCGGTCGACGGCGCCGGACGCCGCCGGGCGACGAAGGTGGCGCATGCGTCGTCGGCGGTGGCGGGCGTCGGCACGGTCATCATGAGTGGCGCTCGCACGTCCGCGGTGGCGGGTGCTGATGAGGTCGGCCGTGGTCGGGGGCCATGGCGGTGCGCTGTGACCGTGCGCTGTGACCGTGCGCTTGCCGGCGCGGTGGGCGATGGCGGGCAGTGATCCGGACGGCCGTGAGGGGCACGGACCCCGGCTGACGGTCGGTCCTGACGCGTCCGCCGTGACGGTCGCTGACGCGGCCGGCGGAGGCAAGCACTGCCATGTCCGACCGCCGCGAGGCACGACGCGACGAGGTGACCGGCCGGGCGCGCTGCCGGTGGGGTGACGAGTGCGGGCCCGGCCAGCTCACGTGCCCTGGATCCGGGATCGTCGGTCCCGGTGTCGACGGGTCGACGTTTCGGTCACCGGAGCGCGAGCCGACCGTATCGGATTGTCAGACCCGCGTGGTGTCATGGCCGCACCCTTCGAACAAAGGAGCGATCAATGTCAGACCACGCTGCCGCGATCCGAGGTCTGCCCCGGTGGCATCCCAACCCCGTCATCCGCTCGACCATCGAGACAATCCGCCGTTGCGGCTGGCAGGTGACCTCCGTCGGCGAAGGGACAGTCGACTCGTCGGCCGGCGCCGAGGCCGGTTCCGCCGAATGTGGCCACTCCTATACGGCGGGGCTGTCGCTGCACTCCATCCCGGAACTCGCGATCTACGGACTCGACGCCACCCTCGCCCGGCGGGTACTGGATGAACTGGGGGAACTCCTGCATCGGGAGGACTGGCGCGGCCTCGTCGCCGGCGGCGTGCCGGTCCGCCTCCGGTCGATCCCGGTGCCGGTGCGGCTCATCGAGCAGGTGGACAAGGACGAACTGGTCCTCGCCAACCTGCTGTTCCCGGACTACCCGACCCTCCAGGTGGTCTGGCCCGACGACCACGGCCGCTACCCGTGGGATGCCGACTACGTCCTGCTCCCGATGCACCAGCCGGTCAAGGGCTTCCCGGACCTCGCGGCGCATGCGGGGCGTCAGGCGCACGTCGTGACCGTCGAGTCGGGGCCGGAACGCTGCCGACCGCGGCGAGGACGGCGGATCACCGGTCACTGATCTGTTGGTCGATGTCGCACGCGACTTCGATTCGGCTCGGCGACCTCGCCCGATGACGCCGAGCCGGAACCGTGCCGCGTGCGACCTCATTTCGATTGCGGGGTCGGGGAGTTCGGCGTCGGCGGCCCGTCGGGCCCCGTCGCTGTCGCTCCTCGTGTGGCGGGGGAGTGCAGGCCCGTCTCTGTCCCTCGCAAAGGCCGCGTCGATGGAGTGCGCGGTTGCGCATCCCGCCTGTCGGGCGTGTCCCAGTCGCTCCCTCGAGGAGGGCCTTTGTCGTCGCTGATCTGAGGTCGCCGAGGTCCACCGACCACCCGGAACCGAGATGGTCAACCGATCCAGTCGCCGAATCCCCGGTCGCGCGGCCCCGGGTTTGGTTAGCGTGCGGGCATGCCCAAGACGATCGTCGCCCTGACACGGTTACCGGATGCCGGCGACGTTCTCGACGCGTTGTCGAGCGCGAAGTTCCTCGACGTGTGCCGACGCTCCGGGGCGGAGCGTGTGCAGGTCAACATCTCCGACGACCCGGTCGCCGGCGCGATGCGCATCAGCGAGCTCGACCCGCCGATCGAAGCGGTCGTGACCCTGCACAGCGATGACGACGACCCCGCGTCGAACATCCGCCCCGTCCTCGACGCGGTCGAAGCGATTGCCGGCGTGGTGGGCGCCTGGGCGGTCACCGAGCGCACTCCGCTCGACCCGAACGTTCCCGCCGACGGCAGCCGCGCCGACGCCCTGTCGAACATCGCCTTCCTCCGGCGTCCGGCGGAACTGGACAGAGAGGAATGGCTGCGCATCTGGCTCGATGAGCACACCACCGTGGCCATCGAGACCCAGGCGACCTTCGGCTACCACCAGAACATCGTCGAGCGGGCGCTCACACCGGGCACCCCGCAGGTGGATGCGATCGTGGAGGAGCTGTTTCCGGTGGCGGCCGTCGACGACATCCATGCCTTCTACGGCAGTGGGGGAGACCAGGCCGAACTCGAACGCCGGATGACCCGGATGCTCGCGAGCGTGGGACGCTTCGGCGCCGATCGCAACCTCGACGTCGTGCCCACCTCGCGGTACGACTTCGCGCTTCGCTGAGGGCTTCGCGCTTCGCTGAGGGCTCCGTGAAGCGCCCCGGCGATCGGCCGAGCGGGGGCGATTTGGGTCTGAGCAGCAGATTCCCTACACTAGAGCGGTTGCCTGTGCACCTCAGGTGCCTGGGACACAACTGAATAGTCTCCGGTGCCGGCGAAAAGCCAAGGGCATCGGCGGCGAGAACCTTCAGAAACTATCCACTTCGTGGAAGGCCCACCGCAGGTCAGAGGAATTTTCCCGCTGATCGGCGCTGCATGGGAACCGCCATGAGAAAGGTTGACGGTCAACCATGACCATGACTGACCCGATCGCAGACTTCTTGACGCGTCTGCGCAACGCCAATTCGGCGTACCACGACGAGGTCACACTCCCGTCGTCGAAGATCAAGGTGAACATCGCCGAGATCCTCAAGCGCGAGGGCTACATCACCGACTACCGCGTCGAGGACGCGGAGGTCGGCAAGAACCTCGTCGTCACCCTGAAGTACGGCCCCAGCCGTGAGCGCTCCATCGCCGGACTGCGCCGCGTGTCGAAGCCGGGTCTCCGGGTTTATGCAAAGTCCACCAACCTGCCCAAGGTGCTGGGCGGCCTCGGCGTGGCCATCATCTCCACGTCTTCGGGTCTGCTCACCGACCGCCAGGCAGCCAACCAGGGCGTGGGCGGCGAAGTCCTCGCCTACGTCTGGTAGGGGAGGGAATACGACATGTCGCGTATCGGTAAGAACCCCATCGAGATCCCGGCCGGCGTCGACGTCACCGTCGACGGCCAGCACGTCACCGTCAAGGGCCCCAAGGGTGAGCTGTCGCTCACCGTTTCCGAGCCCATCAAGGTGGCCAAGGAAGACAACTCCATCGTCGTCACACGCCCCGACGACGAGCGCCGCAGCCGCGCGCTGCACGGCCTGAGCCGCTCGCTGATCAACAACCTGGTCATCGGCGTCACGCAGGGCTACACCACGAAGATGGAGATCTTCGGTGTCGGCTACCGCGTCCAGGCAAAGGGCAAGGACCTCGAGTTCTCCCTCGGTTACAGCCATCCCGTGCCGATCGAGGCCCCCGAAGGCATCACCTTCGCCGTGGAGTCCCCGACCAAGTTCTCGGTCTCGGGTATCGACAAGCAGAAAGTCGGCCAGATCTCGGCGAACATCCGCCGCCTGCGTCGTCCGGACCCCTACAAGGGCAAGGGCATTCGCTACGAGGGTGAGCAGATCCGTCGCAAGGTCGGAAAGACGGGTAAGTAAGCCATGAGTGACACAGCTACCAAGACCAGCCGCAAGCCCCTCGGCAAGGACGTGTCGACGCGTCGCCGCAAGGCGACCGCCAACCGTCACTTCCGTCTCCGCAAGAAGGTCAGCGGAACCCCGGCTCGTCCGCGTCTCGCGGTCAAGCGCAGCTCGCGCCACATCCACGTCCAGCTCATCGACGACCTGGCCGGCCACACCCTGGCCGCCGCCTCGTCGATCGAGGCAGACGTGCGTGCCGCAGGTGGGGACAAGACCGCCCAGGCCCGCAAGGTCGGTGAACTGATCGCCAAGCGTGCGCAGGCCGCCGGCATCGAGGCCGTCGTGTTCGACCGTGGTGGCAAGGACTACCACGGCCGTATCGCCGCGCTCGCCGACGCCGCCCGCGAGGGAGGCCTGAAGTTCTGATGACCATCTTCACCAGCTACACCCAAACGACCGGAGGGAACCTCTGATGCCCGGACGTCAGCGTGACGGCGGAAACGGACCCGCCGGCGACAACAACCAGAACAACGCAGGTGGCGGCAACGAGCGCCGCGGCGGCCGTGACCGTCGCGACCGCGGTGGCCGCGACCAGGACCGCAACCAGCTCGAGCGCGTCGTGACGATCAACCGCGTCTCGAAGGTGGTCAAGGGTGGACGTCGTTTCTCGTTCACCGCTCTCGTGGTGGTCGGTGACGGCCAGGGCATGGTCGGCGTCGGCTACGGCAAGGCCAAGGAAGTCCCGGCTGCGATCCAGAAGGGCGTCGAAGAGGCTCGCAAGAACTTCTTCCGCGTGCCGCTGATCGGCGGCACCATCACCCACCCGGTTCAGGGTGAGGCCGCTGCCGGTGTGGTCATGCTCCGCCCGGCCAGCCCCGGTACCGGTGTGATCGCCGGTGGCGCGGTGCGTGCCGTGCTCGAGTGCGCGGGCGTCCGTGACGTCCTCGCCAAGAGCCTGGGCTCCGACAACGCCATCAATGTCGTACACGCAACCGTGACGGCACTCAAGATGTTGCAGCGTCCGGAAGAGGTCGCGGCCCGGCGCGGTCTGCCCCTCGAGGACGTTGCCCCGGCCGGTATGCTGCGCGCTCGCGCGGGACAGGGGGTCTGATCATGGCTCAGCTGAAGATCACTCAGGTCAAGGGCACCATCGGTACCAAGAAGAACCAGCGTGACAGCCTGCGGACCCTCGGTCTGAAGGGCATCCGCAAGTCGGTCACGCGCGAGGACACGCCGGTCAACCGCGGCCTGATCAACGCGGTCCGCCACCTCGTGACAGTCGAAGAGGTTTAAGCAATGACCATCAAACTCCACCACCTTCGCCCCGCTCCGGGCGCGAAGACCGACAAGACCCGCGTGGGTCGCGGTGAGGGGTCCAAGGGCAAGACCGCCGGTCGCGGTACCAAGGGCACCAAGGCACGCAAGAACGTGCCCGCCGGCTTCGAGGGCGGCCAGATGCCGATTCACATGCGGCTGCCGAAGCTCAAGGGCTTCACCAACCGCAACCGGGTCGAGTACCAGGTCGTCAACGTCGGCGACATCGAGCGTCTCTTCCCGCAGGGCGGCACCATCGGCGTCGAGGAGCTCGTCGCCGCGGGCGCTGTCCGCAAGAACAAGCTGGTGAAGGTGCTCGGCGACGGCGAGCTGACCGTGAAGGTCGACGTCACCGCCAACAAGTTCACCGCTTCCGCCAAGGAGAAGATCGCCGCTGCCGGAGGCAGCGTCACCGAACTCTGACGATGTGAAACCGCCGGTCGGGCGGCAGCAACTGCTGCCGCCCGACCGGGGCGTTTCGGCGTCGCTGTGGGGCGCCACTGTAGAGTTTCAGACGTTGTCTGCCGCACCCGCACGGGATCGCCGCATACCGAACACTGTCGATTGCCGAGCACACGGGGAAAAGGGTCAGGACCGACCCGGAACGTACGCCTCGCGTGGTCGTTACTAGGAGGAGTTAGTGCTTTCCCCCCTCTTCGCGGCCATACGGACGCCTGACCTGAGGAAGAAGATCCTCTTCGTCATCGGCATCATCGTCCTGTATCGCCTGGGCGCGACGGTTCCGTCGCCGGGTGTCGACTATCAGGCCGTTCGACAGTGTCTCGACGAGGTCTCGGCCGGCGAGTCGAGCTCCGTCTACTCGCTGATCAACCTGTTCTCCGGCGGCGCGCTCCTGCAGCTGTCGGTGTTCGCGATCGGCATCATGCCGTACATCACGGCCTCCATCATCGTCCAGCTGCTCACCGTGGTGATCCCGCGGTTCGAGCAGCTGCGCAAGGAAGGCCAGGCCGGCCAGGCCAAGATGACGCAGTACACGCGTTACCTGGCCGTCGCCCTGGCACTCCTGCAGTCCACCGGCATCGTCGCGCTCGCCGACCGCGGGCAGCTCCTCCCGCAGTCGTGCTCGACGAGTGATCAGGTCATCCACGACACCAGCATCTTCGGTCTGGCGATCATCGTGCTCGTCATGACCGCAGGCGCCTCGCTCGTCATGTGGTTCGGCGAGCTGATCACCGAGCGCGGCATCGGCAACGGCATGTCGCTGCTGATCTTCGCCGGTATCGCCGCCCGCATCCCGGCCGAGGGTCGCACCATCCTCAACACCCGCGGTGGTCTCGTCTTCGCCCTCGTCTGCGTCGCAGCGCTGCTCATCGTCGCCGGCGTGGTCTTCATCGAGCAGGGCCAGCGCCGCATCCCGGTCCAGTACGCCAAGCGGATGGTGGGCCGCAAGATGTACGGCGGCTCCTCGACCTACCTGCCGCTGAAGGTCAACCAGGCCGGCGTCATCCCGGTGATCTTCGCGTCGTCGCTGCTGTACCTGCCCCAGCTGATCGTCGAGCTCACGCGCAACCCCGACGGCACGCAGTCGACCTGGCAGGACTACGTCACGAAGTACCTGACCGATCCCAGCAACGGGGTCTACATCGCGGTGTACTTCCTGATGATCATCTTCTTCACGTACTTCTACGTGGCGGTCACCTTCAATCCGGAGGAACGCGCCGACGAGATGAAGAAGTATGGTGGCTTCATCCCGGGCATCCGACCGGGCGCCCCGACCGCGGAATACCTCGGGTACGTGCTGAGCCGCATCACCCTGCCCGGCTCGATCTACCTCGGTATCATCGCGGTGCTGCCGAACCTCTTCCTCGAGATCGGTAACAGCAGCAACATCCAGAACCTGCCATTTGGGGGCACGGCCGTGCTGATCATGGTCGGTGTGGGTCTGGACACGATGAAACAGATCAACAGTCAGTTGATGCAACGCAAGTACGAAGGATTCCTGAAGTGAGACTGGTTATTCTCGGCCCCCCCGGAGCAGGCAAAGGCACCCAGGCGGAGCTGCTCAGCGAAGCGCTCGGCATCCCGCACATCTCCACCGGCGACCTGTTCCGTGCCAACATCTCGCAGGGCACCCCGATCGGAATCGAGGCCAAGAAGTACCTCGACGCCGGCAACCTCGTCCCGTCGGAGATCACCGTCGACATGGTGCGCGCACGTGTCGGTGAGCCCGACGCCGCCAAGGGCTTCATCCTCGACGGTTTCCCGCGTTCGACCGAGCAGGCCGACGCGCTGAACGAGATCCTCGCGAACCTCGACGCCTCGCTCGACGCGGTGCTGTCGTTCGTCGTCGATACCGAGGTCGTGGTCGAGCGCATGCTCGCCCGCGGTCGCGCCGACGACACCGAAGAGGTCATCCGCAACCGCATGGACGTCTACAACAAGGAGACCGCACCTCTCCTCGAGTACTACGGCGACCAGGTCAAGACCATCGACGCGGTCGGCGACATCCAGGATGTCCACCAGCGCGTGCTGAGCGCCATCGGCGCCGGCGTCGCCTGATCCCGACGACGACAGCGTCCGCCGATGGGTTTTCGCAAGCGCAAGCGCGTCCCGTTCCGCTCCGCGGGTGAACTGGACGCCATGGCCGCGGCGGGCGCGGTCGTCGGCAAGGCCCTCGTGGCCGTGCGCGACGCGTCGAAGCCGGGTGTGAGCACACTCGAACTCGACGAGATCGCCGAGACCGTGATCCGGGAGGCCGGGGCCGTGCCCTCGTTCAAGGGCTACCACGGCTTTCCCGGGTCGATCTGTAGCTCCGTGAACGATGTCGTCGTCCACGGAATCCCTTCCGCCGACGTCGTTCTCGCCGAGGGGGACCTCGTGTCGATCGATTGCGGCGCCATCCTCGACGGTTGGCACGGCGACTCGGCCTGGACCTTCGGCGTCGGGGAGCTCTCCCGGGCCGACGCCGAACTCTCCGAGGCGACGCGCCTGTCGATGGAGGCCGGCATCGCCGCCATGGTCGAGGGCAACCGTCTCACGGACATCTCCCACGCGATCGAGCTCGGCACCCGTGCGGCGGAGAAGGAGTTCGGCCGCCGCTTCGGCATCGTCGACGGCTATGGCGGGCACGGCATCGGTCGCGAGATGCACCTGGATCCTTTCCTGCCCAACGAGGGCGAACCCGGCAAGGGGCCCTGGCTGGTGATCGGATCGGTCCTGGCGATCGAACCGATGCTGACGCTGGGCACCGAGGACACCACGGTCCTCGACGACGACTGGACCGTCGTCACCGACGACGGCTCGCGCGCCGCCCACTGGGAACACACCGTCGCGGTCACCGAGGACGGACCGCGCATCCTGACACCGCGCCCCTAATGACCCCGTCGGTAATGACGCCGCCCCGCGCGGCGTCATGACCGGTTGGTCAGCGCTCGATTCCGTACCGTCGCCTCCGATTGCCGTCCACGCGAGGTGTCTCGTCACCCCCGTCGGCCGCCGCGCAGGTAGACGGTGGTGGTGCTGGTGAAGAACTCCCGCGCGGCGGTGCCCTGTTCCTTCGGGCCGAGCCCCGACTTCTTCGCCCCACCGAAGGGCACATGCGGGTCCGCACCCGCGGACTCCGAGTTGACGTGCAGGATCCCGACCTTCAGCTGCTCCATGGCGTCGAGGGCGTAGGACACGTCCTGCGTGAAAATCGATGCGCTGAGCCCGAATTCGCTGTCGTTCGCGAAGTCGACGGCCTCGCCGGTGTTGCGTGCGCGCCGGACTGCGAGCACCGGGCCGAAGAACTCCTCGCGCCACGCCGGATCGGCCCCGGCGGCCGGTTCGTCGGGGAGTTCGAGGACGGTCGGTGCGATGAAACAGGTCGGGTCGACGGTCGGCGGGAGGTCGAGGTCGGTGCCATAGGCCAATCGCGCGCCCCGGTCCACCGATGCCCCGATGCCGGCCCGGATGCGCGCGGCCTGCTGCGGCCCGACGACCGGACCCATGTGCACGTTCTCGTCGGTGGGATCGCCGACGATCCAGGCGTCCAGGCGGGCGATCAACCGTTCCATGAAGGCGTCGGCGACCTCGTCGACGACGATCAATCGCGATGTGGCGGTGCACTTCTGGCCGGTCGACCGGAACGCGCCGAACAGAACCTGTTCGCTCGCCAGATCGAGGTCGGCGTCGGCGAGGACCACCGCGGCGTTCTTGCCGCCCATCTCCGCCTGGACCGGTACGCCGCGAAGCGCGGCCGTGGAGGCGACTTCGCGTCCGACGGCGGTGGACCCGGTGAAGGTGATCGCGTCGATGCCGGGATGGTCGACGATCGCGCCACCGAGCTCGCCGGTGCCCTGTAGCAGATTGAGCACCCCGTCGGGCAGGCCGGCCTCGACCAGCGCCTCGGCCAGTCTCGTCGCGAGGAGCGGGACGGTGTTGGCGGGCTTCCACACGACGGTGTTGCCGTACACGAGCGCCGGAGCGATCTTCCACGCTGGGATCGCGATGGGGAAGTTGAACGGGGTGATGACCCCGACGACCCCGACGGGCTTGCGGGTCACGAGGATTCGTTCGCCGGGGCGGGGAGAATGGAAGAGCTCGCCGGCCGAGCGGTCGCCCTCGCTGCCGTAGTAGCGCAGGATCTGTGCCGCGCGCAGCACCTCGCCGCGGCCCTCGGCGAGGGTCTTGCCCTCTTCTCGGGACAGCTCCCGTCCGAGGGTGTCGGCATCGGCCTCGAGGTGGCCCGCGGCGCGGACCAGCACGGCGCCGCGCTCGTGGACCGGGGTGTGCGACCAGGATGGCGCGGCCCTTCGCGCCGCCTCCACTGCGCGGGACACATCCTCGAGCGAAGCCCGGGGTCCCTGCGCCACAACCTCATCCGGTCGGGCGGGATTCGTGGAGACCAGTTCGCCCCCGGACTCTTCCCACCGGCCGTCGATCAGGCTCCGCAGCAGGGCGGGCGTGGTCGTCATCGTGGGGGACATCGGCGTCCTTTCGTCCGGGGATGCGAGAACGTTTGCGAGAACGTTTGCGATCAGGCTATGGCGGGTGTCGGACACCGTCAAACCGGGGACTATCCGACGTCGATACGCAGCGCGAACGGGTCGCCGGTCGTAATGTTGGTCAATGCACTTCGACGTGTCGTGGTCCGCTGCTGCCCGGCGGTTGCCGTTCACCGCCGCGCTCTTCATCGCCCTGTTGGTCGTCGGGATCGTGACCGGTTCGCTGTGGAGCCGTGCGAACGACAAGTCCTGGTATCGCGAGGTCGCCTTCGGGCTGCCCGCACTCCGCGAGGGCAGGTGGTGGACGCCGATCAGTTCGGCGTTCGTCGAACCCGGTCCGTGGCTCTACGCCATCTCGCTGATCGTCGTGCTGGCCGGAATGGGCTGGGCGGAATGGCAACTAGGCACCGTGAGGGTGGTGCTGGTCGGCGTCGGTGGTCATCTGACCGCCTGTCTGCTCACCGCGGGGTTCATCTGGCTCGCCTCGACCGAGGTCACGTCCTGGCGGTGGGCGGAGGAGCTCTCCGACTCCCGCGCGACCGGCGTCGGCGCGCTGGTGGTGTCTGCCGTGGCCGTGGCGTCGGCGACGGTCCGTTCCCCGTGGCGCCTGCGGGTCCGGGTGTTGCTCGGCGCGATCGTCGCCATCGGGTTCCTCTTCCAGGGGACCCTCGCGTCGGTGGAATACGTTCTGGCTGCGGCGATCATGCTCGTCGTCGGGGAACGGTTCTTCGCGACCAACGAGCGCGGCTACACCCCGCGGACCCGTCGTGAGGTCCGCATGCTCGGATGCGCCGCGCTGTTGGTGATTGCGGCGGCGAACCTGATGGTCTTCCTCTTCCCGAGTAGCGGCCCGCTGGGACCGACCGACTCCGGCGACGACTCGCTGTCGGCGATGCTCGTCGGTCTGGTGATCAACGTGGCGATAGCCGATCAGTTGCGCCGTGGGAAGCGGTGGGCCTGGTGGGTGGCGGTGGTGTTCGCCGCGCTCAACGTGATCGCCACGGTCGTCGCGGTCGTGCTCGTCGCGTTCACCGATGTGTCCACCGAGGGTGCCGTCACCCTGGGTACGTCCCTGCTGTGGGCGGTGTTGCTGGCCATCCTCGTCCCGGGACGGTTCGCCTTCGCGGTTCCGTGGCGGGTCGGCAGGGTCGGTGCCCTCGGGGCCGATCCGGACGCCGACCCCGTGGACCGGGTCAAGCAGCTGCTGCGAGCCCATGGCGGCGGCACGATGTCGTGGATGACGACCTGGCCGGGCAACTCGTATCACTTCACCGACCAGGGCACGTCGGTGGTGACGTATCAGCATCACGTCGGCACCCACGTGGCCCTCGCGGACCCGGTCTGCGCGCCCGAACGGCGGGCTGCCGCCATCGGCGCGTTCATCGATCTCGCCGAATCGGCCGGCGCCACACCATGTCTGTTCTCGGTCGGTCCGGAAACCTCGCAGATCGCCGTCGAACGAGGCTGGCGCAGCGTGCAGATCGCCGAGGACACCATCGTCGACCTGCCGGGGCTGGAGTTCAAGGGCAAGCCGTGGCAGCACGTGCGGTCGGCGCTGAACAAGGCGGCCAAGCAGGACATCTCGATGCGGATGGTGACCCTCGCCGACGAGTCGTTCGCGGTGAAGACACAGGTGCGCGCGATCTCCGAGGAGTGGGTGGGGGACAAGGGGCTTCCCGAGATGGGTTTCACGCTCGGCAGCGTCGAGGAGGCGATGGACCCGCCGGTGAAGGTGGCGCTCGCCGTCGACCCGGAGGGCAACGTGCACGGCGTGCTGTCGTGGTTGCCGGTGTACGCACCCGGCGGTGAGGTCGCGGGTTGGACCCTCGACATCATGCGGCGCCGTACCGATGGCTTCGGGCCGGTCGTCGAGTACCTGATCGCGTCGTCCGCGGTCGCGTTCAAAGACGAGGGGGCGCAGTTCATCTCGCTGTCCGGGGCGCCGTTGGCGCGGACCGGTGACTTCGATCCGGAACCCCTGGACAAGCTGCTCGACGCGCTCGGTGCGGCCCTCGAGCCGTACTACGGGTTCCGATCGCTGCACACGTTCAAGAAGAAGTTCAACCCCCGCTACGAGCCCGTGTACCTGGCATTCCGTGACGAGTCGGACCTGCCGCGCATCGGGCTGGCGATCTCGCGGGCATACCTTCCCGACGCCACCGCTGGACAGTTGCTGAAACTGGCTGCCTCCGGAGGGGAATGACGGCGGGGCCACCGTGTGGCGTCAGGCCGTGGTCACCCGCATGTTGATCCGGTCCGGCCGCGTGTAGACGACCATCGACTCGCCGCGGGAGAACCCGATGAGGGTGATCCCGAGATCCTCGGCGAGGTCGGCGGCCAGCGACGACGGCGCGGAGACGGCGCTGAGCATCGGGATGCCGGCCATCGCGGCCTTCTGCACCAACTCGAAGCCGGCCCGGCCGGACACCTGGAGGATGGTGCCGCGCAGGGGCAGTCGGTCGGCGAGCACCGCCCAGCCGACGACCTTGTCGACGGCGTTGTGGCGCCCGATGTCCTCCCGGACGACGAGTGGGGTGCCGTCGGCGTCGAACAGGGCCGCGGCGTGCAGGCCGCCGGTCTTGTCGAAGACGTTCTGCTCGGCGCGCAACCGGTCGGGAAGGGCGAGCAGGGTGTCGACGTCGACCATCAGCGGATCGGTGTCGGGTTCGTAGGTCGACGCGGTGTGGACCGAATCGATGCTGTCCTTGCCGCAGACCCCGCAGGCACTGGTGGTCGCGTTGTGGCGGACCAGGTTCGGCTGCGGCGGCGCGACGTCCGCGGCCAACGAGACATCGACGACGTTGTAGGTGTTGGCGCCGGTCGAGTCGGTACCCGCGCAGTAGCGCGCGTTCACGTAGTCGGCACCGTGGTTGATGACGCCCTCGGAGACGAGGTAGCCGGCGACGAGCTCGAAGTCGTTGCCCGGCGTGCGCATGGTGACCGCGAGGGGCTCCCCGCCGACGCGGATCTCGAGTGGCTCCTCGACGGCCAGCGTGTCGGCGCGCTGCGTCGTCTCCGCATCGCGGCGGATGCGGGTGACGCGGCGTCGAGCGGTTATTCGTCCCACGGGTACGACCCTAGTCGTCTGCCCGGCCCGGATCGTGATGACAAAGACCTCAAACGTCGAGGATCAAGGTCACCGGACCGTCGTTGGTGAGATCGACGTGCATGTGCGCCCCGAAGCGTCCGGTCGCCACGGTTGCGCCGACCTTGCGCAGTTCCTCGACGACCGCGTCGACGAGCGGCTCGGCCACCGGTCCGGGCGCCGCGGCGTTCCACGACGGCCGACGCCCCTTCTGGGTGTTCGCATACAGCGTGAACTGGCTGATGACGAGGATCGGGGCGTCAACGTCCGCTGCGGCCTTCTCGGGGCCCTCGTCGCCATTGAAGATCCGCAGGCGCCAGATCTTGTCGGCGAGTTTCGCGGCGTGTTCGGGGGTGTCGTCGTGGGTGACGCCGACGAGCGCGACGATGCCCGACCCGCCGTCCGGGATGTCGAGCTCACCGACGACCTCGCCGTCGACACTCACGCGGGCTTGGCTGACTCGCTGGATGACGGCTCGCACCGATCCAGCATGCCAAAACCGACCGGCGTGGCCGAGCGGGAGGTGAGGTCGCCGGATGCCGGTCGCCCGCTACTTGATCTCGATGTCGCCGTCGAAGTCGAAGGGGGTGGCCGCGGGCTTGCAGCCGTCGAAGGAATCGGTCGGGGCCGGTCCGTTCACGCCGACCTTGTCCTGGACGCCCTTGCGTACGGTGATCTGCACGGCGAACGCGTCCTTCAGCGCACCGGGCACGAGGTTCGGCACCGTGGAACTGATCGGGTAGACCAGCGATGCGACGTTCTCGCCGGTGTGGATGCAGGTGATCGGGCCCTTGACCTTGACGGGCAGTGGGTTGTCGTCGTCGCCGGCCAGCAGGGTCGCCTCGTAGGTGCCCGTGGTCTTGCCGTCCGCGTCCGTCGTTGCATCGGCCCTGATCTCCAGGATCTCGAGATCAGGGGCGATCTCCAGTTCACCGGAGATCTCGAGGGCCACCGGTTCTGCGGCTCCCGCCGGGGCGGTCACCCCGAGCCCTGCGAGAACCGCGGCGGCAGCGAGGCCGGAAGCGGGCAGGGTACGTGTGCGGGTTTGTCTGGTCATCTTGTTCTTCGACACCGGTCCGTCTCCTTCTGATCGTCCCCCGTACGGTCACCCCGACCGGGTCACCATAGGTCCGGCATTGCCCCGCGACGAGGCGTTGAAACCCAGTCGTTGTGGGTCTGTGGCGAACAGGGTTCGCGCTCCGGGCAATTCAGGCGCGGTGTCGGAGTGCGGTGCGCGGGTGCGCCGCTCAGTCGAGCGCGAAGGTGACCGTGACGGTGAAGGTCAGCTGTTGTTCGCCCGGTTCGACCGGCACCGGCGCCGCGGCGACGTCGCGTTCGTAGGCGCCGGGTGCGGCCGGCTGCTCCTGGCCACTCGTCGTCTCCTTGATGGTCAGCACCTTGCCGAGGGAATCGCCTGCCAGCGAGGCGTACTGCCCGGCCCGGCCACGTGCGTCGTCGAAGGCGGCCTCCCGGGCCTGTTCCAGTAGCTCGGAATTGTCGTCGATCGCGAACGAGACGTTGCTGATGCGGGTGCTGTCGCCGCCGGCGGTCGCGGCCGCGGCCAGCACCTGCGAGGCATCGGAGATGTCGCGGATGGTGATCCGGACCGAGTTCGTGGCGACGTACCCGCTGATCTGGCCGGTGCCGCCTGGTGCGGGGCTCGAGTACTGCGGGGACACCGACACCTGCCGGGTCGCGATGTCCTTGCGCTCGACGCCCGCGGCTACCACCGCGTCGGTGACGGCCTTCACCTTCTCGCTGGTCTCGTCGAGTGCGGTCGTGACGTCTCCGGCGGTGGCCTCCACCCCGACCTCGGCGCGAAGCGTGTCGGGCACCCCGCTGACCTGCCCCGTTCCGACCACCGTGACCGATCGCTGCTGGTCGACGGGGTCGTCGTTGCCGCACGCGGTGAGGGCCAGGGCGATCGCGGAGACCAACGCCGCGAGGACGGCGAGGCGCCGGAACCGGGGCTGTACGCGCGCGGGGACGGCGCCGTGCCCGCTCATCGGTCCGCCGGTTCGCGCATCACGAGTGCCAGCAACCAGCCGACGACCGAGACCACGATCGCGCCGAAGATCGCCGACCACCAGAAGCTCTCGACCTCCAGGCCCCAGTGGGTGGTGTTGCGGGTGATCCACGCGGTGAGCTCGAGCATCAACGCGTTGATGACGATGTGCACCAGGCCCAGCGTGAGGATGTAGAAGGGAATCGAGACGAACTGGACGATGGGCTTCACGAAGGCGTTCACCAGGCCGAAGACCACCGCCACCACCAGCGCGATCCCGATCTTCTGCGCGGTGTTGTCGCCGCCGACGAAGTCGATGCCCGGGACGATGAGCGTCGCCACCCACAGCGCCACCGCGGTGCTCGCGGTGCGGACGAGAAATGCCACCATGCGACCAGTCTGCCAGTACGGCCGTCCCGGGAGCCGCCTTCACCATGACCCGGGCACGGCCCCCCACCACAGTTTGATATCTGGTATCAATCCTTGCGGATGCCAAATAGGGGGGGCGATGATGCGACGAGCCATGTCCAGGGCGGCGCAAGGACTGGTCGACGCCGGGGTCGCGGGCGTGCTGTATCCGCTGTCGTGGGTTCTTCGGCCCATGGCCTGGGTTCGCCGCCAGACCGGCATACCGCTGCGGTTTCAGTTGTTCACGGTGGCATTTCTGTTCGGGTGGGTGGACTACGTCTTCGTGGAGGCGCCTGACGGGTGGTCCGACTGGTTGTGCTTTGCCGGGTACTCCTTCTGGCTGGGCCTGATGGTCATCCAGGTCCTGTATGCGCTGTGGCAGGGGTGGGCCGGCCGGCTGCCGGACGAATCCGGCCCGCAGAAACCCGGATCGGTGGGGGTGCGGTCGAACGAATCGGGTCCGGGTGAGTGAGACTCGTGTCCGGTGACGACGGACGAGCGTTCCGACTGACACCGCGGCAGTGCCGAGCTTGACACCGCGGCAGTGCCGAGCTGCGGGGATTTGGCCTGTCCTGCAGATTCCCGTAACATAGAACGTCGGTGCGCATCGCGTACCCGGTCTTCGCGTGTCGTCACGCAGGTCCGGATCGCTCGCACCGGGCGCGGGTCCTCGTCGGACCGGTGCAAACACGATAACGGACAGACACGAATTCAACCGGGTCTACGCCGCCGCACCAACCGGGTGTCGCGGACACGACCAGGATCGCGGAGGACATGGCGAAGAAGGACGGGGCCATCGAGGTCGAGGGTCGAGTGATCGAACCCCTGCCCAATGCGATGTTTCGTATTGAGCTGGAGAACGGGCACAAGGTTCTCGCCCACATCAGCGGCAAGATGCGGCAGCACTACATCCGCATCCTGCCCGAGGACCGGGTCGTCGTGGAACTCTCGCCCTACGACCTCGGTCGTGGGCGGATCGTGTACCGCTACAAGTGAGACTTTCCCGGCCCGGCCGGGACAAGACTTCCCGGACATCCGTCTGGGAGGAGACCGACACCCACGTGCCGTGTAGAGGCGTGCGCGCGGGCGAGCTGATCAGGAGAGATTGACGTGAAGGTTCAGCCGAGCGTCAAGCCGATCTGCGAGAAGTGCAAGGTGATCCGCCGCAATGGCCGGGTCATGGTGATCTGCGAGAACCTGCGCCACAAGCAGCGCCAGGGCTGATCACGCGCACCCATCCGGGTCGCTTGAATCACAGACAACTGAATAGTCGGAGAAGACCTCCCAGCACCAGCGGCGACAGACGCGTCACCGCCTACCTCCGGATCAGAGGCCGGAGCCCGCGAGGTGTGGACACACGGTTCACACGCAACTCGCGGGACGGACTGGGAGCAGACCTCTGAGAACCGAAAAGGAAACGCCACATGGCACGTGTTGCTGGTGTGGATCTCCCCCGCGAGAAGCGGCTGGAGATCGCACTGACCTACATCTACGGAGTTGGACGCACCACCTCCAAGCAGATCCTCGAGGCGACGGGCCTGAGCCCCGACCTTCGTGCGAAGGATCTGACCGACGCAGACGTCGCGAAGCTGCGTGAGTACATCGAATCCTCGGTGAAGGTCGAGGGTGACCTGCGGCGCGAGGTGCAGGCCGACATTCGTCGCAAGATCGAGATCGGTTGCTACCAGGGCCTCCGCCACCGTCGTGGCCTGCCCGTCCGCGGACAGCGCACCAAGACCAACGCCCGCACTCGTAAGGGCCCGAAGAAGACCATCGCCGGGAAGAAGAAGTAATGCCTCCGAAGTCACGTAGCGCAGGCCCGAAGAAGGGCACCCGCCGTCGCGATAAGAAGAACGTCCCGCACGGCCACGCACACATCAAGTCGACGTTCAACAACACCATCGTGTCGATCAGCGACCCCAACGGGAATGTCATCTCCTGGGCGTCGTCCGGCCACGTCGGTTTCAAGGGCTCGCGCAAGAGCACCCCGTTCGCGGCCCAGCTCGCGGCCGAGAACGCTGCGCGCAAGGCCCAGGAGCACGGCGTCAAGAAGGTCGACGTGTTCGTCAAGGGACCGGGTTCGGGTCGTGAGACCGCCATCCGCTCCCTGCAGGCTGCCGGCCTCGAGGTCGGCACCATTTCCGATGTCACCCCGCAGCCGCACAACGGTTGCCGTCCGCCCAAGCGGCGTCGGGTCTAGCGGGAAAGGGAGGAACAGAGAAACATGGCTCGTTACACCGGCCCCGCAACCAAGAAGTCTCGTCGTCTTCGCGTCGATCTGATCGGCGGAGACGCAGCGTTCGAGCGTCGCCCCTACCCGCCCGGCCAGCACGGCCGCTCGCGGATCAAGGAGAGCGAGTACCTGCTCCAGCTGCAGGAGAAGCAGAAGGCCCGTTTCACCTACGGCGTGCTCGAGAAGCAGTTCCGCCGCTACTACGAAGAGGCCAACCGTCGTTCCGGTAAGACCGGCGACGAGCTGCTGAAGATCCTCGAGACCCGTCTCGACAACGTCGTGTACCGCGCCGGCATCGCGCGCACCCGTCGTCAGGCCCGCCAGCTGGTCACCCACGGACACTTCCTCGTGAACGGTGTTCGCGTGGACGTCCCCAGCTACCGCGTCAGCCAGTACGACATCATCGACGTCCGTCCGAAGTCGCTGCAGACCGTCCCGTTCCAGATCGCCAAGGAGCTCATCGGCGAGCGTCCGGTCCCGGGCTGGCTGCAGGTCGTGCCCTCGACCCTGCGCATCCTCGTGCACAACGTGCCCGAGCGTGCCCAGATCGAGGTCCCGCTGCAGGAACAGCTCATCGTCGAGTTCTACTCGAAGTAGTCACTCGAGCACGACAAACCCCGGCAGCCACCTGGCTGTTCGGTTCACCCTCGAGGCCGTCATATAGCGGGCGGCCAAAGGAGAAAACGAAGAAATGCTCATCTCACAGCGACCCACCCTCACCGAGGAAGTCATCGCCGAGAACCGCTCGAAGTTCGTCATCGAGCCGCTCGAGCCGGGCTTCGGCTACACCCTCGGTAACTCGCTGCGTCGTACCCTGCTCAGCTCGATCCCGGGTGCTGCGATCACCAGCATCCGGATCGACGGTGTCCTTCACGAGTTCACCACCGTCCCCGGGGTCAAGGAAGACGTCACCGACATCATCCTGAACCTCAAGGGCCTGGTCGTGAGCTCCGACGAGGACGAGCCGGTCACCATGTACGTGCGCAAGCAGGGTCCGGGCACCGTCACCGGCGCCGACATCGTGCCCCCGGCCGGTGTCACCGTGCACAACCCCGATCTGCACATCGCCACCCTGAACGACAAGGGCAAGCTCGAGATCGAGCTCGTCGTCGAGCGGGGCCGCGGCTACGTGCCGGCCGTGCAGAACAAGGCGTCGGGTGCCGAGATCGGCCGTATCCCGGTCGACTCGATCTACTCGCCGGTGCTCAAGGTGACGTACAAGGTCGAGGCCACCCGTGTCGAGCAGCGCACCGACTTCGATCGGCTCGTTCTCGACGTGGAGACCAAGAACTCGATCAGCCCGCGCGACGCGCTCGCGTCGGCCGGCAAGACCCTGGTCGAGCTGTTCGGGCTCGCCCGGGAGCTCAACGTCGAGGCCGAGGGCATCGAGATCGGACCGTCTCCGGCGGAGGCCGACCACATCGCGTCGTTCAGCCTGCCGATCGAGGATCTCGAGCTGACCGTCCGTTCGTACAACTGCCTCAAGCGCGAGGGTGTTCACACCGTCGGCGAGCTGGTTGCCCGCACGGAGTCGGATCTGCTCGACATCCGCAACTTCGGCCAGAAGTCGATCGACGAGGTGAAGGTCAAGCTGCACGCGCTCGGTCTGTCGCTCAAGGACAGCCCGGCCAGCTTCGATCCGTCGCAGGTCGCCGGTTACGACCCGGCCACCGGTACGTGGTCGGATGACGCGTCGTTCGACGCCGATTCCGGTGAGGATTTCGCCGAAACCGAACAGCTGTAGTCGCTCGTCGCGGCAGCTGTCACGCTCGCCCAAACCCTGACTTCCGTATCGAGTGATCGGGAGTCCTCCTAGGAGAAGACAATGCCCAAGCCCACCAAGGGTGCCCGCCTCGGCGGGTCGGCCAGCCACCAGAAAGCGATGCTGGCGAACCTCGCCACCTCGCTCTTCGAGCACGGCCGCATCACCACCACCGAAGCGAAGGCCAAGCGCCTGCGCCCCTACGCGGAGAAGCTCATCACCCACGCCAAGGCCGGCAAGCTGGCCAACCGTCGTGAGGTCATGAAGGTCATCCGCGACAAGGACGTCGTGCACACGCTGTTCGACGAGATCGGCCCGTTCTTCGCCGATCGCAACGGTGGCTACACCCGCATCATCAAGACCCTGCCGCGCAAGGGCGACAACGCCCCCATGGCAGTGATCGAGCTGGTGCGTGAGTCCACCGCGTCGGCAGAGGCCTCTCGCGCGACCCGCGTCGCCGCCTCCAAGAAGGCCACTGCCGAGAGCGAAGGCGCCGACGAGCAGAACGTGGTCGAGGCCGCAGAGGCCGAGGCCACCGACGCCCAGGTCGAGAACGCCGAAGCAGTCGCCGAGGCCGTCGACGACGAGTCGACCGCCGCCACCGCCGTGGAGGCGGAGGAGGCCAAGGCTTCGTCCGACGAGGAGAAGTAGTCGACTGAGTCGAGAACTGCGTGACGAGCCCGTCGGCACCGATCCCGGTGCCGGCGGGTTCGTTCGTCTCCGCTTCGACCTCGGATACGACGGCACCGACTTCGCCGGTTGGGCGCGGCAGGTCGGACAACGCAGCGTGTGCGAGGAACTCGAGAAACGTCTGTCGACGATCCTGCGCGTTCCGGTCCGGCTGACGGTGGCCGGGCGGACCGACGCCGGGGTCCACGCGACGGGTCAGGTGGCCCACGCCGACGTCCCGGAGTCGGCGTTGCGGACACGGTCGATCGCCGGCGATCCGTCGACCCTCGTCGGCCGGCTGGCGAAGATGTGCCCGGACGACATCCGGGTGAAGTCCGTGCGGATCGTGCCGGACGAGTTCGACGCGCGGTTCTCCGCGCTCCGACGCCACTACCGGTACCGTCTCGATGACCGGAAGTGGGGGCCGGAACCGATCGTCGCGCGGACCACGGCGTCGTGGCGCCGGCCGCTCGACGTCGACCGGATGAACGAGGCGTCGGCGCAGCTGCTGGGCCTCAACGACTTCGCGGCCTTCTGCCGGCGCCGCGAGGGGGCGACGACGATCCGCGATCTGCAGCGATTCTCGTGGACGCGGGACGCCGACGGTGTGCTGGTCGGCGAGGTCAGCGCCGATGCCTTCTGCTGGTCGATGGTTCGGTCCCTGGTGGGCGCCGTGGCCACCGTCGGTGACGGCCGCCGAGACGCCGCCTGGTGCCGGGGGCTGTTGGAGGAGAAGGTCCGCAGCGCCCAGGTGCCCGTCGCCGAGGCTCGGGGATTGTGCCTGGTCGGCGTCGACTACCCCGCCGACGAGGAACTCGCCGCCCGCAACGCGGTGACCCGCGATGTGCGCGGGTCGACCGGTTGCTGCGGCGGCTAGAACCGCTGCCTGCGGGCGGAGAGCTCGCGGGCGGCCGTCAGGTCCGGAGCTTGAGTCCGTTGCCGTCGCGGACGTTGCCGGTGAACATGACGATCGCGTCCACGAGGGCCCAGATGCTGACGATCAGCAGCGGGATGAGCCCGATGAGGAAGATCCAGATCGTGAGGAACCCGATGACGGTCAGGGCCAGCTGGATCGCGCCGGTGGTGTTGTCGCCGATGTAGAAGCGGCCGATTCCGAGCCCGCCGAGAAACAGCTGCAGCAGGCCCGCGACGACCTTGGACTTGTCCGACAGCGGTTCGCCGGTCATCGGATCGCGACCGAAGGGTGCGGTCGGGTCGGGAGCTCCGGGGTACACGCCGTAGGGAGCGGCCGGGTAGGTCGGCTGCGCTCCGTAGGGCTGAGCTCCGTAGGGCTGCTGCGCACCGTACGGCCCTGCGCCGTAGGGCTGAGCTCCGTAGGGCTGGGACGAGTAGGACTGCGCGTCGTACTGCGGGGCCGCGCCGTAGGGGGCCCCGGTGCCGAAGGGCTGTGAGTCGTACGACCCGGCGCCGTACTGCGCAGGTGCGTCCTGCGGCGTACCAGAGGCCGGGGTACCAGGTTCCGGGCTGCTGGAGGACGAGGTGGCGCCGAAGGTCGGCGTGGTCGGCGTCGGATCGGTGGACGGATCTGCAGACGGGGCCGGATCGGCGGATGGCGCCGAATCCGCGGCCCGGGCCGCCTCCGCCGGCAGGGTCTTCTTGAACAGATCCGGCTTCTCGGCGAACGGATCCTGCGGCTGGTCGCCGGGGCTGTCCGGGTTGGTCACGGTGTCCTCTCGGTCGTGGGTTGTGTTGTCGGAGAGCGTGCTTCGAATCGGTCAGGCCGGCCCGGATCAGGCGGGAGCGGCCAGTGAGCGTGCGTAGTTCACACGACCGGTGACGTCGGCCATGGCCAACGGCGAGTGTGCCGGGATGTTGGTGACGTGCACGAAGCCGCCGGGTCCGCGGACCACCACCTGGATGTGGCCGGTGGTGACGCGGTCCTTCATCAGCAGAAAGAGCAGACTGAGGACGCAGACCAGGAAGAACCCCAGGAGCGCGAGCACGAGACCGGTCTGCGAGATGCGTTCGGTGGTGTGCGACATGTCGGTGACCGCCCACTGTGTGCCCTGGACGGGGCAGGTGCCCGACGGGGTGATCACGAAGTTCTGCGTGCAGGTGATGTCGCCGATGACCACCAGCGGCTGTTCGGGGATCGGTGGCGCGCCGTACGGCACGCTGGCGGGGTGCGGAGTCTGGAACTGCGCCGGGTACGGCTGGACGGCCGGGTATCCGGGCACGGCGAAGCCGGGACTCGAGTCGTGGTCGGATGGCTGCGAAGGGAACGGCGTGGTGCCGTCGTGTCCCTCCCCCGGGTAGGTCATGGGCCTTATCGTGGCACACGCCACCGACGGGCGCCGCGGGCGCGGGTGCGTGTCAGGTCGCGTTGCGCTCGTCTTCCAGGGCGTCGCGCACCATCTCCAGGGTGTCCGCGTCGTCGATGAAGTCTCCCGGACGGGCGCCCTCGGACAGCAGTTGTCGCCACACCTTCGCGTCGAACACCACCGGTTCGTGTCGGTTGATGAAGTCGATGACCACCCGGCAGAACCGCTCCGGATCGTCGTGGAACGGGAAGTGTCCTGAGCCGGAGAAGGTCTCGAGTTCCGAATGCGGCATCGCGGAGTGTGCGAGCTCGGCGTGGTGGTAGGGGATGACGATGTCGTCGTCCCCCCAGACCAGCAGCACCGGCAGATGGGACGTGAGATAACAGCGGTCGAGCATGGTGACCGACTGACCGCGCCAGTCGACTACCGCGCGCAGGGTGCGCAGGAAGGCGGCGAAGGCGGTCGGGTCGGCGAGTCCGGCGAGGACCCGTGTCAGGTCCTCGTGGTCCGCGAGCAGACGTCTGGGCATCCACGCCGCCGGCACCCCGGGGGGTGTCGGCGCCGCGGCGAGCAGCCTGGCACCGAGTTTGAGTCCGGGGAGCACGCCGGGCACACGCAGCGCCGAGAGGGCCTGGTTGACGACCGGCAGCGAGATCAGGCGCAGCGCTGCGTTCACCTCACGCGTGACGCCGCCCGCGGCGACGAGGACGAGCCGTTCGACGAACCGCGGGAACTGGTAGCAGAACTGCATCGCCACACCGCCACCGAGCGAGTGACCGACGACGGTGACCTTGCTGTGGCCGAGGACGACGAGCAGGTCGCGCATGCCGTTCGCGAACGCCGGCACCGAGTAGTCGGCGCGCGGTTTGTCGGATTCACCGTGGCCGAGCAGGTCCGGTGCGATGACCGTGTAGTGCTGGGCGAGGATCGGGATGACCTCGTCCCAGGTCGACGAGTTGTCGCCGATGCCGTGGATCAGCAGCAGTGCCGGGCCACTGCCGGCGATGCGGTAGGCGCGACGGTAGCCGTGGATCGTGCGGTACTCGATGCGCACGTCGTTGTCGGAGACCGGGCGCAGCGCCGGGTTCTTCGACGGAGCGGGGGCCTTGGACGGCACTGTGCTTCCCCCTTCGCTCGGGTGTACGGCAGGTCAAGGTGAAGTAAACCGCAACTCGCGGGACTTCGCCTGCCGGCCGTCGGTCCCAACGTCGACCCGGGTGGCCGGCGAGTGATGCCTTGGTGACGACTCGTCGGCCGCGCCCTTCCGGATCGGGTCACAGTGGACGTCGAGAACTACGCTTGCCCTGATGAATCCGTTCGACGTCGAGTCCTTCGTGGCCACCGGTGGGCTGGTCGCCCTGTGCGTGCTGGTCTTCGTCGAGACCGGCCTGCTCGTCGGCGTCGTCTTCCCCGGGGACTCGCTGTTGTTCACCGCGGGTGTGCTCGCGGCGCAACCGGACCCGTTCGCGCCGCTGTGGCTGCTGTGTGTCCTGGTCCCGTCGGCGGCGATCGCGGGCGATCAGTGCGGCTACCTCATCGGACGCCGGCTCGGGCGCAGGGTGGTCGAGGGGCGGATGATGCAGCGGGTCGGGCCCGGGTACGTGGCCCGGACGCATGCCTTTTCGAACGCTTCGGCCCGCTGACGGTGTTCTTCGGCAGATTCATCGGGATCGTGCGCACGATGACCCCGCTGATCGCCGGATTCAGCGGTATGTCGCACCGGGTGTTCACGTTCTTCAGCGTGCTGGGCAGCTTCGCGTGGGCCGCCGGGCTCATCGCGCTCGGTCACCTGCTCGGCAACGTGCCGGTCATCCGGGACAACATCGAACTCTTCATCGTCGCCTCGGTGCTCACCGTCGCGGTACCGATGGCCGTGCACCTGGCGCGGCGCCGGTGGTCGGGGCGGCGGCCGGCCCCGCCGAACGCCTAGCCGCCGTAGAACGGCTCCTCACGGGGGATGTCGGGGCCCGAGAAGTCGTCGGCGATGGTCGCCGCGAGCTCGACGAAGGAGCGGCGCGTCGACTTCGACATCAGGTCGAGGTCCACGTCCGCGCCCTCGGCGAGATGGTCGTCGAACGGGATCTTGTGCACTGCACGGCATCTCGTCAGGAAGTGCTGCGCGAGCTGGTCGGTGTCGATAGTCGAGGAGCCGGGCCGCGACGAGCTGAGCACCACGACGGCCCGCGACGCCAGATGGCCGAAGCCGTGAGCCTCGAGCCAGTCGAGGGTTGCGCCGGCGCTGCGCGCACCGTCGAGGGCCGGGGAGCTCACCAGGATGATCGTATTGGCAAGTGCGAGAACGCCGTTCATTGCCGAGTGACTCAACCCGGTACCGCAGTCGGTGATGATGATGTTGTAGAAGCGCTGGAGGATCGTGATGACTCCGCGGTACTCCTCCTCGTTGAACGCCTCGGCCATCGCCGGATCACGTTCGGAGGCGAGGACCTCCAGGCGGCTCGGCGCCTGCGAGGTGTGCGCGCGAACATCCGAGTAGCGGTACACGTTCTGGTCGGCGAGCAGGTCGCGGACCGTCGAACGCGTCTGCTGCGGGACACGTTGGGCGAGCGTGCCGAGGTCGGGGTTGGCGTCGACGGCGATGACACGATCTCCGCGCACCGACGCGAAGGTCGAGCCGAGGCCGACGGTGGTCGTCGTCTTGCCGACACCGCCCTTGAGGGACAGCACCGCGATCCGGTAGTCGCCGCGCACGGGTCGGTTCACCCGCTCGAGCAGCTGCTGATAGGCGAGATCGCTCTGCGATTCACCGGGGTTGATGGCGCCGGCCGAGAGCGTGTGCACCGCGCGACGCCAGCCGCGGCTCGGCGCACGCCGAGCCTTGCGGATGAGTGCGACCTCGTCCAGCGACGGCCCGTTCTGGGGTCCGTATACGGGCATCTGCTGCCCCGGATACGCGGGCGCGGGACCGCCCGGCGTGAACTGTGTCGGTGGGGCCTGGGTTGGTGGGACCTGGGTTGGTGGGATCTGGATCGGTGTGACCTGGTTCTGGACCGCCGGGCGTTGCGGTGCGGCGGTGGGCGTGGTGGCCTCGGGTCCCTGAGGCTGCGGGCCATGGTCGGGCGGGGCCGGGAACGCGGGAGCCGGGCCCGTCGGTGCGTGCGGCCCATGCGGGCCGACTTCGGGCGGCGGGGGCGGGAAGGCGCCGGGGACCGGCGGCATCTGCGGTCCCTGGGCGCCGGCCGGGAATCCCGGTGTCCCCGGGGTCGGGGGCACCGGCCCCGGTTGGGGCCAGGGGTGCTGGCCGGGCGCGGGGATCCGGTCCTGGTGTGGCCCGGCGCCGGTGGCCGACGGCATCGGGCCGTCGGTGAACCAGGCGGGAAGCTCGTCGCCTCCGGTCGCGGGGAGGTGCTCGTCCGCCGGGGCCTGCGAGGACTGCGGCGCCGGCGGGACCGGGGCGCCGGGGGCGGGGACGGACGGCGGGATCGGCGGGGCCGGCGGCGCGCCCTGTTCGGGCGTCGCGTGCGGTGGCGGGAACTGCAGCCAGGGCGGCGGCGCGGGCGCGTCGGGAGCTGCGCCGTCGGGCGTCGTCGGGTTTTCGTGCGTCATCACCGATTCCTCTGGTCGTGCGGCCGGGCCGACCCGTCGATCGTGTTCATCGATCGTGATCTGCGGACTGCGAGATCACCGGCAACATGCGACGATCGAAGGGATCGATCCGCGGTGCGACGACCTGTCACACCCTGACCAACTCCGGCAGCGTCGAGCGGGAGTCTACCGAAGGGTAGGAGGGGCTTCCGGACGAGATCCCACACACGCGTGACCGGCGATCGTCCGACATGCCGGATCGGGCGTGTGGTGGCGTTGATGGTGGTATGGCAGGATCGGGCATTCGAACCCAGGTGCGTGGCGGGGCGGCGCCGCGGCGGTGACGAGATCACGGCCACGGCGATCCGGTACCTGAGGCGATATCCGTCGAACAGGAATTCGATGGAACCGGAAGGGCCCCCGCCTGCGTCTAATTCGGCGTGAAGGGGGGTTCGACTTCGATGAGCTACATCGACGACGCATCGGCGCATCTCGACGATGCGCGTGACGGTGACGATCCGTGGACGCCGCTGCATCAGTACTCGCACGCGCGTTCGCGCACGGGCGCACTGGCCGTCCGGACCACCGCGCAGGGACTGCCGGTGGCCGTCCGCATCGACCCCGCCGAACTCCGCAAGCATCCCGATGTCCTGGCCGCGGACATCCTCCGCTTGTGCCGACAGGCCGCGATGTCGGCGGGAATCCGCTTGCGCGAGAACCTCATCGCCGCCGGCGTCGACCGCGATGTGATCTCCACGCTGCGACTCCCGCGTCCCGATGATCTGGCGGCCGAGGAAGAGCGCGCCGACTCCGAGGCCGACGAGATGACGTCGTGGTTGCGCCGATGAGCTGGGGGATGGACGAACTCGAGGCACGCGCGCAGCGTCAACTCGACGGGCTGCGCTCCTTCGAGGAGAAGCTGACGGCGATCTCGGTGCGCGTCACGTCGCCGGACGGTCTGGTCACCGCCGAGGTCGACGCCAAGGGCGCGCTCGTCGACCTCCGGCTGGAACACGGGGCCAACGACCTCGGGGCCGAGCGGCTCGGCGAACAGGTCGTGGCCACGGCAGCGCTGGCCGCGCAGAAGGTCTATGCACGCATTGCGGCCGTGACCGAGGAATTCAACGAGTCGTTCGGCGACCTGCTCGCCGCGCGGCCTGCAGGGCAATGACATGACCGAGCTCGTGGCCGACGGCCCGACGAGAACCGATCGTACAAGGGGGTTGTGATGGACCACGTGAAGGTGACACCCGAAGCGCTCGAGGGCTTCGCCGCGACCAACGCCGCGATGGCGACCGCGATCGGCACCGCCGGATCGATCGACGCCGCCGCCAACACCGCGGCCATGGTCCCGGTGTTCGGCCTGATCGGCCAGGAGTTCCTCGCCGCCTTCATCGTCGCGCAGGCCAACCACCTCATGTCCGTCGGACAACTGGCGGCCGTGCATGCCGCGACGGCGTCGACCACCCTGCAGAGCCTGGCCGAGTTCGAGGCCGGTGACGCGGGCAGCGCGGCGGTCTTCCGGGCGGTTCGGTGACCCCACCGCCGCCGATGCCGGGGCAGCCCCTGCCCGGCGTTCCCGACGTGCCCGCCCTCACCCACATGACGGTGCAGGAGATGATCGAGGCCACCCCGCTCGGTCCGATCCTCGATCGGATGGTCGCCGATGTCCTTGCAGGACTGGGGATTCCGCCACTGCCGGTGTTGCCGGCGCTGCCCCCGATGCCGGGTCTCCCGCCCATCCAGCCGCCGAACCTCGACATGTTCATCAAGCCGATGACCGACCTCCTCGGCGGTTTCGGCACCGGCGACCTCAGCGGCGCCGGATTTGACCCCACGATCATCTTCGAGAGCCTCACCAAGGTGCTCGAGACCGCGATGTCGATGGGGCAGGGTGCGCTCAAGCTCGCCGACCAGTTGTGGGTGGGCGACACCGCGACGGCCGCGGCCGTCAAGACCACGGAGGCCGGGGCGAACAGCACCGCGCTGGCCGCCCAGGGATCAGGCATCTCCACCGACACCAAGACCGCCGCCGCGATCGTCGCCAAGGGATTGGCGATGGTGCAGGCGATCATCGCCGAGACGGTCGCCAAGATCTCGACGTGCATCCCGGTGATCATGGGTCCGATGATCGGTGGCGGCCTCGCACTGGCGGCCACGTTCGCATCCGAGGGGCTGGCGAAGGCCACCGCTGCGGTCGCGGTGACCCGCGCCGAACTCCTCGCACCCACGACCGCGATGACCGTCAACGGTGCGCCCGTCGCAGTCACCGGCGCTCCGACCGGCGTCGCCGGGCAATCGCCGTTCTCACTGGCCAGCTCCGTCCTCGACACCGTCTCGCCGGCGGTCAACACCGCGATGGAACTGCCGAGTTCGCTCGTGCAGCCGATCAGCAAGATGCTCAACGTCACCGAACCCGGGTCCGCGATCGCCGGCGGCGGGGGTGCGCCGCTGTCGGCTGCATCCGCCTCGAAGTCCAGGGCAGGCTCCGGTGGCGGCGGAGGCGGTGGCGGCGGTGGCGGCGGTGGAGGCATCGGCGGAGTCATGACACCGCTGGGTGCCGCGCGCCCGACGGTCCCCACCGGCGTACCCATGGCCGAACCGGGCCTGGGTGCGGCCTCGGGCGCGCGACCGGCCGGGATGACGCCCGCCGCGATGCCCATGGGCGGCGCCCCGATGGGTGCGGCCGGTGCGGGTGCCCGCGGGGCCGGCGGAGGGGAGGGGCAGCACACCGTGCCCGACTACCTGGTGACCGAGGACAACGGGCGCGCGGTGGTCGGTGAGGACCCGCAGGTCGCGCCCGCGGTGATCGGGCACGACGAGACCGCCGATGCCGACACGGGCCCGGAACCGTACATCGAACTGCGTCTCGACACACCGTCACCGTCCGGCTCGAAACGAATCGAGGAAGCATGAGCAACACTCACCTCCGCGTCCAGCCCGCCGAACTCGCCGCGGCTGCAGGAGAACTCGACAAGATCGCGGACCGACTCGAGCTCGCGCTCGCCGGCGCCCGGGACTCGCTGTCCGTTCCCGCGCAGGGGCGGGACGAGGTCTCCGTCGCCGCTGCCGCGAGCTTCACCACGGTGGCGGAGAAGTTCGGCCAGGACACCGCGTCCGGGGTTCTCGAACTGCGCAAGATCGCCGCCACCTTGCGCGCCCAGGCCTCCGGTCTGATCGACACCGACGCCGAGGCTGCGTCGGCCTTCAAGGTGCAGCTCTGACCGACCGCTCGACGACCCCGACGGTCGACCCCGAGCCCACGTTCACCCGCGACCCGGCCGAAGGGAGGGACCCATGACCGGCACGCATGTACCGGGCACCGGATTCACCGGTGTCGACTGGGATCTGCGGTCCAGCGAGCAGCTGGCCACCGACCTGGGGACGGGTCCCGGTCCCGCCCCGCTGGCCGAGGCGGGACTCGCGTGGGCGCGGCTGGCCACCGAGATCGGCGAGGCCGGTGTCGAGTACGCGGCGGTGCTGGCCAGGCTGGGTCTGCACTGGCGGGCCGCCCACACCAGCACGGTTTTCGACCGGCTCACCCAGTTGGTGCCATGGTTCGCCGAGACCGCGTCCGAGGCCGCCGAGAACTCCGCGCGCGCCGAGGCCCAGGCCGCGGCGACGACCGTCGCTCGACTGAACATGCCCGATCTCGCCGAGGTCGACGTCGTCGAGCGGCTACACGAGATCGCCGCCGGCGCAACCGCGGTCGCCCCGATCATGGCGGGTGCGGCGGCGGAGGCCGAACGCGCCGTGGTCCAGCAGCGCATGCGTGCCGCCCGGGTCATGCAGGCCTACGAGAACGCCACCGAACCGGTCGGGAAGCCCTGGCCCTCGTCGCGGAGGGCGCCCGAACTCGTCTCGGGGCAGGCACTCGCCGCCGAGAAGGCGGCGGCCGCGCGCGCAGCGGCACCGCGGCCCGTCGCCGCCCCGCACATGCCCGTCGTCCCACCGCTGATCGGTGGGGTCGGCGGCGGCGCCGCGTACACGCCGCCCATCGAGAAGATCCGGCTCGCACCGACCGTCGCGGCGGGTGCGACCCCGCAGGCGGTTGCATCGGCGACGTCTGCCGCGGGCGCGACTACGTCGGCGGGTGCCGGGATGCCGCCGCCGATCGCACCCGGTGTCGCGGCCGCAGCAGGCGACCGCGGGGCCTCGGCCCGATCGGTGTCGGTCGAGTCCGGTGCGGCCGTCGACGACATTCCCGAGTCGCGCGCGACCGAACACCTCGACGGTCCGGTCTCCTGGGCCGATGTCGAGGCAGCGGACAAGCCTGTCGTCCACCATGTCTCGGATTCGGCGCCGCGGACCGTCGACCCGCGTTACCTGGAGGAACGGTTCCTCCTCGGAAACCCGGGGGATCGCCCATGATGCCGACCATCAACGACGCACCGGTCGTCCTCGGTGTGAGCGAACTGCGCGGCCTCGGTGAGCGTTTCGGGGTGCAGACGTGGCCGGTCGTCCTGGATCCGACCCTCCGGTCCGATCGGGCGGATGACGCCGTGGAACCGGCGACCGTCGCCTCGGAACTGATCGACCACGACGAACCGGTCCCGTGGCTCGCGACGGTTCTGAGGGTGCTGTCCAAGCCCGACCGCGAGATCGAGATGCGTTCCTTCGCGCAGAACGGGATCCGCCGGGTCTGCTTGGCGCGCAGGGGATATGAGCATGTGCTGGCGGAGCGGAATGGCGATCGGGTCGCGCTCACGGTCCTCGAATCCGCCGACCTCGACACCGTCGCCGGCACCATCCGCGCACGGTTCGAGGACGTGCCGGCATGTGAGTTCACGGCGTTTTCCGCGCCCACCGACGAACTCGTCGATCGACTCGGTGAGTGCCGCACGAGCACCGAGATCACCGACGCGCTCTTCACCCTCGGCGCACCCTTCGCCGACGCCGCGGTCGCCGGGGCCGCGCTGGCGTCGTGCCGGGTGCGCACCGAGATCGTCGCGACCTCCGACGAGGACGGACGATTCGCACAATCTTCTGGGGCCGTAGCAGTTTTCGACACCGCAAGGGGGCGGGTCGTGTCGAGTCCCAGCAAGTCTCCGGACGGTCGGGTGTGGACCACCCTCTCCCCGGGATCGGGTCATCGGATCACGCAGGCCGTGCGTCTGCTCGTCGAGACCCTCCCGACAGGGACGTGGTCGACGTGATCGGCGTCGGGGGGATCCCGCAGGCGGTGCAGCCGCGGGAGGCAACTGTCAGGGGAATTCGTGTCACGGATCCCGCACCAGACATCGCCATCGATGTCGTTACACACCAGGAGGATTCATCGTGGAGGGACAATCTTTGCTGAACTTGCCGGGGGCGAATGACGTCCTCGGGTCGTCTGCGAGCGGCGTGGGCGGGGACGGCAGCTACCGGATCGAGACCGTCGAGGCGAAGTCGGCGGTGTCCTCGATCAAGGGCCTCGTGGCGGACATGCAGGCGGCCGTCGATCGGATCGCGCGGGCCACGGACAACTCGACGGCGTCGAAGCAGGATGCCGACGGCAAGTGGGTCCTGGCGCTGCTCAACGCGCACGGGGACTGGAACGGCGACGCCGTGCGGATGAATCAGCTGCTCGACGAGATCAGGAACGCGCTCGGCTTCAACTTCAACGACCGCGAGGACGCGGACGCGGTCGCCGGCAACGCGTTCGGCTCTGCCCCCGGCGCCGGCACCCTCGCCTGACCCGTACCACTCGAGAAAAGGACCACCACATGTCAGCAATCGCCGTCAATCACGCGGTCATCGCCCAGCTCAGCGGGGAGTTGCGGAGCGCCTTCGAGGAGCTCGAGCGTCTGAACACCCAGCTGAAGAATCAGGTCGACGCACTGAACACCACGATCTGGCAGGGTCAGGACCCGGCCAAGGACGCCTTCTACCGGGCTCACGAGTCCTTCAACCAGATCTTCCAGAAGAACCATTACGCGCTCGAGGCGCTGAACGGCGGCGTGCTCAACGTCAGCCGCGCCTTCAACGACGCGGAGGAAGCCGGCCGACGCGCCTTCGGGAGCATCGGCTGACCGATCCCGGAAGGGGACTCTGCCCGCCCACCGCAGGTGCGCGGGCCGGGTCCCCTTTTTCATGTCCGCTTTTTCATGTCCGCACTGTGCGCCGAGGCCGATCCGCCACGCCGGGCCGAACCGCCCCAAGACGGTTCCCCGGTGCGCTAGCGTCGGCATCGGAGAGTCTGGGGTGACCGGGGTCTCGAGTGCACACGCGACGAGGAGGTAGCAGTGACATCTGCGAGGGCGGTCGGAGAACACCGGGACACCTTCACCCGGAACTCGGGCTTCATCTTCGCCGCGATCGGGTCCGCGGTCGGACTCGGGAACATCTGGAGGTTCCCCGGCGTCGCGTACGAGAGCGGCGGCGGTGCGTTCCTCATCCCGTACCTGATCGCGCTGCTGACCGCGGGCATTCCGATCCTGTTCCTGGATTACGCGGTGGGACACCGTTTTCGGGGTACCGCGCCGCTGTCCTTCCGGCGGATCAAGAAGCCCGTCGAGGCGCTGGGATGGTTCCAGACCGGGCTGCTGTTCGTCATCGGCGTCTACTACGCAGCGGTCATCGCCTGGGCGCTGAGCTACTTCTTCTTCTCGTTCAAGCAGAGCTGGGGCGACGACACCGCGACCTTCTTCACCGAGGACTACCTGCAGGCCGGCGAGCCCGGGGTGTCCACGACGCTGGTCGGCGGGGTCGCGATCCCGCTCATCGTGGTGTGGCTGGCCGTGCTCGTCGTGCTCGCCCTCGGCGTCGCGAAGGGCATCGAGAAGGTCAACGTCGTGTTCATCCCGCTGCTGGCCGTGGCATTCGTCGCGCTGGTCATCCGGGCGGTCACGCTGCCCGGCGCCGCAGAGGGGCTGAACGCCCTGTTCACCCCGCACTGGGACGCGCTGACAGACCTCGACGTCTGGATCGCCGCCTACAGCCAGATCTTCTTCTCGCTCTCGATCGCGTTCGGCATCATGATCGCCTACGCCTCGTTTCAGCGACGCAAGGCCAACATGACCAGTTCCGGACTGGTGGTGGCGTTCGCCAACTCGTCCTTCGAGATCCTCGCCGGCATCGGCGTGTTCTCCGCGCTCGGCTTCTTCGCCTACCAGCAGCAGATCGCCGTCGGCGATCTCGAGGGTCTCACCGGCCCGTCGCTCTCGTTCATCACGTTCCCCGCGGTCATCTCCGAGATGCCCGGATCCGCCTTCTTCGGCGCGCTGTTCTTCGGGTGCCTGGTCATCGCGGGCTTCACCTCGTTGATCTCGCTGATGATCGGTGTCTCGGCCTCGATCCAGGACAAATGGGGGCTGTCGCGCAGAACTGCGGCGGTGAGCGTGTCCCTCGTGTGCGGCATCATCTCGATCGCCCTGTTCTCCACGACCTCGGGGCTGTTCACCCTCGACACCGTCGACAACTACGCGAACAACATCGGCGTCGTCACCTCGGCCATCCTGATGACGGTCATCCTCATCTGGGTCCTGCGGCGCGGTGAGATGCTGCGGCACCACCTGAATGCCGTGTCGACGTTCAAGGTCGGCCGGATCTGGCTCTTCCTCGTCGGCGTCGTGGCCCCGGTCTTCCTGACCATCATGCTGGTACAGCGGGCCCACTCGGTGATCGTCAACGGCTACGAGGGCTACCCGACCTGGTACACCACCGTGTTCGGGTGGGGCAGCGTCCTTTTGATCCTGGTGGTGGCGGTGCTGCTCACCCTGCCGTCGTGGAAGGGCCGCGACGATCCCGATTTCCTGCCGTGGCCGCCACTGCCCGAGAAGGTGCGCGGCTCCGGCCCGCATCCGCGAAAGGAGACCGTCCGATGAGCGCGACCGCGATCGTCATGCTCCTCGTCTCCATCGGCATCGTGTGGGGAGGGCTCATCGCGAGCATCATCTTCCTGCGCCTGCGTCCCGAGGTCGGGGATCTGATCGAGGACCCCGACCTGGTGCGCGAGGACGAGGAGCGGGCGGCCCAGCCGCACCCGTTCCGGGATACCTAGAGCGCGGCCTGACCTGCGGCGGACCGCCGTTTCGGCAGGTCCGTGCACCTGACCATGGGATCTGCGGGCGTGGTCGGATAGCCTGGATCGAACGCATTCCGCGCCACACGTCCGTGGCGCCCGACGCGAACGACAAGGGGATCAGATGACCACTGCTCAGGACGAGCTGAAGGCCGACAGCCGCAACGGGATCGACTACAAGGTGGCCGATTTGTCCCTGGCGGACTTCGGCCGCAAGGAGATCGAGCTCGCCGAGCACGAGATGCCCGGACTCATGGCGCTGCGTCGTGAGTACGCAGATGTGTTGCCGCTCAAGGGTGCTCGGATCTCGGGCTCGCTGCACATGACCGTGCAGACCGCGGTCCTCATCGAGACGCTCGTCGCTCTCGGTGCCGAGGTGCGCTGGGCGTCGTGCAACATCTTCTCGACCCAGGATCACGCGGCCGCGGCCGTCGTCGTGGGTCCGCACGGCACCCCGGACGAGCCGAAGGGCGTGCCGGTGTTCGCATGGAAGGGCGAGACCCTCGAGGAGTACTGGTGGGCCGCCGAGCAGATGCTCACCTGGCCCGACGCCGACAAGCCCGCCAACATGATCCTCGATGACGGCGGTGACGCGACCATGCTCGTGCTGCGCGGCGCGCAGTTCGAGAAGGCCGGGGTCGTCCCGCCCGCCGAGGACGATCACCCCGCCGAGTACAAGGTCTTCCTCGACCTGCTGCGCAAGCGTTTCGAGACCGACAAGAACAAGTGGACGAAGATCGCCGAGTCGGTCCAGGGTGTCACCGAGGAGACCACCACCGGCGTGTTGCGCCTGTACCAGTTCGCCGCCGCCGGCGAGCTCGTCTTCCCGGCGATCAACGTCAACGACTCGGTCACCAAGTCCAAGTTCGACAACAAGTACGGCACCCGCCACTCGCTCATCGACGGCATCAACCGTGGCACCGATGTCCTCATCGGCGGCAAGAAGGTGCTGATCTGCGGCTACGGTGACGTCGGCAAGGGCTGCGCGGAGTCGCTGGCCGGCCAGGGCGCCCGCGTCCAGGTCACCGAGATCGACCCGATCAACGCGCTGCAGGCCCTGATGGACGGTTACGACGTCGTCACCGTCGAGGACGCCATCGGCGACGCCGATATCGTCATCACGGCGACCGGCAATCTCGGCATCATCACCATCGACCACATGCGCAAGATGAAGCACCAGGCGATCCTGGGCAACATCGGCCACTTCGACAACGAGATCGACATGGCCGGCCTCGAACGTTCGGGCGCCAAGCGCATCAACGTCAAGCCGCAGGTCGACCAGTGGATCTTCGAGGACGGCAAGTCGATCATCGTGCTGAGCGAGGGCCGTCTGCTCAACCTCGGCAACGCGACCGGCCACCCGTCGTTCGTGATGAGCAACAGCTTCTCGAACCAGGTCATCGCGCAGATCGAGCTGTGGACCAAGAACGACGAGTACGACAACGAGGTCTACCGCCTGCCGAAGCACCTCGACGAGAAGGTCGCCCGCATCCACGTGGAGGCCCTCGGCGGCAAGCTGACCAAGCTCACCAAGGAGCAGGCCGAGTACATCGGCGTCGATGTGGAGGGTCCGTACAAGCCGGAGCACTACCGCTACTGAGCCGAGCCGAATGGTCCGCACACCCACCCTTCATGGACAGAATCCTCCACCCCGAGAGGCGGAGGATTCCGTCCGGAAGCGGTGGGTGTGCGGCGTTTTCAGGCCCCGGTTCTCAGACCCCGGTTCTCAGGCACCGATGTCGGGTTCGGCGTCGGGGCAGTAGATCCATGAACCGCGCTCCTTGAGGAAGCGCTCCTTCGACAGCTCGGGGGCGGTCCGGCGGTCGCCCTTCTCCAGGTGTGCGACCACCTCGGCCTGGGCGACGTTGCCGTCGAAGATCGTCTCGCGGAATCCGTCGATGACGATGTTGCCGGTCTCCGGCCCCGGCGGCGCCGAGATGCGTTCGCGGGACTGCGTGCACACCGAGGCGCGCATCTGCTCGATGTTCCGCGCGTTGCGGGCGTTGATGTAGTTGAGCATCGCGGCTCGGATCTGCCCGACCGCGATGTACTCGGAGGCCCCGGATTCGGTCGGTCCGCCGCCGGTCGTCGGGCTCGGCGTCGTGCTCGACCCGTCTTCCGGCACGGTCTTCGACGACGTGCTGGACCCGGACGCCACCGCCGCGTCGCCCGACCCCGACGAGTTCACCGCCGAGAGCGTCGCGGTCAGCGCGATGAGCGCGACGACCACGACCCCGCCGACGACCCATCCGACGATCGCGCCGGTATTGCGGCGCGGGGGAGGCGGACCGTAGGGGCCCGGATGCCCGCCCACACCCCCACCGGGGCCGCCGGGGCCCGGGCCGTACGTCCCGGGCGGCGTCGGGTAGGGACCTGCGCCGTACGGGCCGGAGCCCTGCGGGTTCTGTGGCGGGGGGTTCTGTGGCGGAGACGGTCGGGCCTGCTGCGGGGGCATCGCCGGGTACGCCGGAGTCGGCGTCATCGGTCGCGGGGGCACCTGCCCGGGCGGGAAACCCCCGGGAGTCGGCTGCCCGGCGTACGGGCCTGCCGGGCGTGGCCCCGTCGGGCCGGGTCCGGGGCCGTAAGGTGGTGGAAACGTCATGTGGCCCCCTCCGCAATCATTGACCCAGGCTATCGAAGGGAATCCGCGGCGGCAGCGCGCGGGCACCGGCGTGCCGATCGTTCACATGACCCGGCGTCACCCGTACTGGGGACCGTTCCCGGGGCCATCGTCCCCTGCGCCGCGACGAGATCGACGCCATGCTCAGCGGACGAGTCGCTCGGCCAGTGCGTCGATGTCCTCGCCGTCGTAGAGGTGCCACGGTGAGGTCCAGCCGATCTCCGCGAGACGCCGGTACACCGCGTCGACGCGCAGTTGCAGTTCGCTGTCGCGTTCGTAGGCGTCGCGGGCCCTGCTCGCGTCCGTCTCCGCACGGGAGCGCGCACGTTGCATCGCGACCTCGGCCGGCACCCCGAGCAGCACGTGGCGGTCGGGGACCGGCAGGCCGAAGCGTCCGTACTCGAGGTCGCGCACCCAGCGGACCACCTCGCCGTCGACGTCCTGTTCGAGACGCGCCGCGTTGTAGGCGGCGTTCGACGCGACGTAGCGGTCCAGGACCACGATGTCGTTGGCCTCCCGCGCGGCGACGATCTCGCCGGCGGCGTCGGCGCGGTCGAGGGCGAACAGCAGGGCCATCGCGTAGACGCTATCACGCAGGTCCCCGTGCGCGCCGTGCAGCGCCTCGGACGCGATGTCGGCGGTCGCGGACCGTCCGTAGCGCGGGAACGTGAACGTCGCCACGCCGAGCCCGGAGGCGGTCCACCGGTCCACCAGACCGGTGACCAACGTGTTCTTACCTGCACCGTCGAGGCCCTCGACGGCAATCAACTGACCCACCCGGGGGAGTCTAGGGCGTGCGACGGAATGGGCCAGAACGTCCGGTCCGGCGCGTCGATGACGACGCTTTCATCACGATGGTGTCACCATTGAATGCATGAAGCCTCGCATCCTGGTCGTCGACGACGACGCCGCACTCGCCGAGATGCTGACGATTGTGTTGCGCGGCGAGGGTTTCGAACCCTTCGTGGTCGGCGACGGAACGCAGGCGCTGACCGCGGTGAGGGAGATCCGGCCCGACCTCGTGCTGCTCGACCTCATGCTCCCCGGCATGAACGGCATCGACGTCTGCCGGGTCCTTCGCGCCGACTCCGGCGTGCCGATCGTCATGCTGACCGCGAAGTCCGACACCGTCGACGTCGTCCTCGGCCTGGAATCGGGGGCCGACGACTACATGGTCAAGCCCTTCAAGCCGAAGGAACTCGTCGCGCGTATCCGCGCCCGGCTGCGCCGCACCGACGAGGAACCGGCCGAGCTGCTGTCCATCGGTCCGGTGGAGATCGACGTGCCGGCCCACAAGGTCACCCGCGACGGTGTGCCCATCTCGCTGACCCCGCTGGAGTTCGACCTCCTGGTGGCCCTGGCCCGCAAGCCGCGCCAGGTCTTCACCCGCGACGTCCTGCTCGAACAGGTCTGGGGTTACCGGCACCCGGCCGACACTAGACTCGTGAACGTGCATGTCCAGCGGCTACGCGCCAAGGTCGAGAAAGACCCGGAGAATCCCGAGGTCGTGCTGACGGTGAGGGGGGTCGGCTACAAGGCCGGCCCGCCGTGATCGGTCGTTCCAGACGGCGGGTCAACAGCACCTTCGGGCGCATCACCCGTGCTGCCGGCGCTGTCGGAGGTGCCTTCGGGCATCTCTGGCGGCGCTCGTTGCAGTTGCGGGTCGTCGCCTCGACGCTGCTGTTGTCGGTCGTCGTGCTGCTCATCCTCGGTTTCGTACTGATCTCGCAGATCACCGACCGGCTCCTGGACGTCAAGCTCGCCGCGGCCACCGAGGAGATCGAACGCGCGCGGACCTCCGTCGAGCGCGACCTGTCCAGCGGTGCGGGCAACATGTCGGTGCAGAACCGCCTGCGCCAGACCCGGTCGCTGCTCACCGACCGTGACGCCGACACCGGCCAGTCGTCGGGCACCGTGGGCGCCTTCGACACCGTGCTGCTGGTGCCGGGTACCGAGGGCGGCACGTCCAGCGGGGTCGGCCCGACCGCGGAGATCCCGCAGAACCTGCGGGACATGGTCCGCGGCGGCCAGGTCGCCTACCAGTACACCCGGGTCCCCGACGGGTCGGGCGGCCAGGCGCCGGCCCTGATCGTCGGCACCCCGACGAACGCGTCGGTGCCGGGTCTCGAGCTGTACCTGGTCTTCCCGCTCACCGCCGAGCAGAACACCGTCGACCTGGTGCGCGGCACCCTGCTCACCGGCAGCGTCGTGTTGCTGGGTCTGCTCGCCGCAATCGCCTGGATCATCTCCCGGCAGGTGGTCATACCCGTGCGGTCGGCGTCGCGCATCGCCGTGCGCTTCGCCGACGGCCGTCTCAAGGAGCGCATGCCGGTCCGCGGCGAGGACGACATGGCCCGCCTGGCGATGTCGTTCAACGACATGGCGGAGAGCCTGTCCAAGCAGATCACCCACCTCGAGGAGTTCGGCTCGCTGCAGCGTCAGTTCACCTCCGATGTGAGCCACGAGCTGCGGACGCCGCTGACCACGGTCCGCATGGCCTCCGACGTGCTCTACGAGGGCCGTGACGAACTCGATCCGGTGCGCAAGCGGTCGGTGGAGCTGCTGGACAAGGAGCTCGACCGTTTCGAGACGCTGCTCAACGAGCTGCTCGAGATCTCCCGTCACGACGCCGGCATGGCCGAACTCGCCGCCGAGCGCATGGACATGGCGATCCCGATCGACGCCGCGCTCGACACCGTCCGGCATCTCGCCGAGGAGACGGGCACCGAACTCATCCTCGACCTGCCCGCCGAGCCCGTGATGGCCGAGATCGACCCGCGCCGCGTCGAACGCATCCTGCGCAACCTCCTCGCCAACGCGATCGACCACGGAGAACGGAAACCCGTGACACTCACGATGCGCTCCGACGGCGACGCCGTCGCGATCACCGTGCGCGACCAGGGCATCGGTCTGCGGCCCGGTGAAGAGAAGTTGGTGTTCAACCGGTTCTGGCGATCGGATCCGTCCCGGTTCCGCCGCTCGGGCGGCACCGGTCTCGGTCTGGCCATCAGCATCGAGGACGCCCGCCTGCACCAGGGCCGGCTCGAGGCGTGGGGTGAACCCGGCAAGGGCGCCTGCTTCCGGCTGACGCTGCCGCTGGTCCGCGGCCACAAGGTGCTCGGGTCGCCGTTGCCGCTGAAGCCGGTCGGCTCGACGCCGCGGTCGAAGTCGGCGCGCACCCAGAACGGCGCGGAGGGCGTGCGGCCGCAGGACGCCGCCGAGTCGCCGGCCCCGGTCCCGCAGGCCGCGGCCCAGGCCACCGTCGAGACGACCACGCCGGAACGGCCGAACGCGGAAGCGGACGACGAATGAGCGGCATGGGCACAACGGACCGCGCCCGCGGGGGTGTCCGGCGATCGGTGGCCGCGGTGGCGACGATGCTCGCGGCGCTGCTGGTGATCGCCGGCTGCGGATCCATCCCCGACGACTCGTCCCCGCAGCCGATCAAGTCCTTCCAGCGCGAGGGCGCCACCAACGCCGCCCCGGTCCCGCAGGCCGACATGGATCCCGAGGCGCTCGTCCGGGCGTTCCTGAAGTCGACCGTCGACCCGGACTCCGGGCACGATGCCGCCCGGGCATTCCTGACCCCGGTCGCGTCCCAGCAGTGGGACGACCGCGGTGACGCCCTGATCCTCGACGAGATCAGCATCTTCGTCGACCAGCGCGACGAGGACTCGGTGCGGTTGCGCCTGATCGGCGACAACGTCGGCACCCTGAAGTCCGACGGGCAGTTGCTGCCGGCGTCGGGTCGCGTGGAGACCTCGATCAGCCTGACCCGCCAGGGCGACCAGTGGCGCATCGACGGGCCGCTGCCGAACGGCACGATGATCGACCGCGACCAGTTCGACATCACCTACCGGCCGGTGTCGCTGTACTTCAGCGACCGCACCGGCCGCCACCTCGTGCCCGATCCGCGCTGGTTCTACGCCGGGCAGGCGACCGATCCGACAGTCCTCGTCAACCGGCTCGTCGCGGGTCCGGCCGCGGACCTCGCCGCTGCGGTCGACAGCGGATTCCCCGCGGGGGCGACGCTGCGCGTCCCGGTCGTCGGTCTGACCGGGGGAGGGGTGCGGATCGATCTCAGCGGGATCGGCAACGCCTCCAACCGCGACCGCACGGTGCTCGCGGCGCAGATCGTGTGGACCCTCGACGGCGCGGACATCTCCGGCCCCTACGTCATCGACGCCGACGGCGCGCCGCTCGCCGCCGAGCGCGCGTCGGGCTGGCAGCCCGCAGACGTCCGTTCGTTCGACCCCAACGCGGTGCCGTCCACCGACGTCGGCCTGAACATCGTCACCGGTGGTGCACTGCGGGCGGTCACCGACACCGCGGCGGTCCCCGTCCGCGGGCCCCTCGGGACGTCGCGCGACGTGCGGTCGGCCAGCATCTCCGAGAATGGCGCCCGGGTGGCCGCGGTGCGTGCGGTGGGGTCCGGCCGACGGCTCGAATGCGTCATCGGCGACTACGGCGGCGACGTCGGACCGATCGTCGAGGGCTCGTCGATCACCCGTCCGTCCTTCGGCGCCGACGAGAACACCGTCTGGGTCGTCGTCGACGGTCGCCCGGTGCAGTGGCAGCGCGACGACGACGGCACCCAGACCGTGCCGGTGGAGGTCTCGTCGATCCCGACCGTGGCGCGTGGAGCGATCACCGAGATGCAGATCGCCCCCGACGGTGTCCGGGCGGCGCTCGTCGTCGGCGGCCAGGTGGTTTTCGCGGTGCTGTCGACCAACGCGGAGGGGAGAGTGTCGCTGACCAGCCCGCGCATCGCCACATACAACATCGGCAATCGCGCGGTGTCGCTCGACTGGGCGTCGCCGACGACCCTGGTGATCGCGCGCGAGGCCCCCGAGTCGCCGGTCGTCCAGTTGTCCATCGACGGCACCCCCGCCGTCGGCCTGCTGAGCGGCAACGTGTCGCCGCCCGTGCGGGCCGTCGTCGCCAACTCGTCGACGATCTATCTCGGCGACCAGCGCGGCGTGCTCCGTCTCGGCAGCGACAACGGACAGCCCGACCAGTACTGGACCGAGGTCGAGCCGGCGATGATCCCCGGCGCGATCCCCGTCCTGCCGTAGTCCGACCGGGATCGACGGGCCTTCGGTCCGACGGACTCATGCCGCCGCGATGACGACGACGGCCACCACGTCGACACCCGCCCGACGCAGGACCCGCACCGATTCGGCGGCGGTCGCGCCGGTGGTCATCACGTCGTCGACGAGTACCGCCGTGATCGGCTGTGCCAGAGGACGTCTCGATCCACGTAGCCGGATCGCCCCGGCGAGGTTGCGCGCCCGCGCCCGCGCGTCGAGTCCGGCCGAGTCGCGTGCCGTCGTGGCCGTCACCAGGATCGGCGCGGCGCACACCCGCGGTCCCAGGGCCGCCGCGGCGTGCTCGGCGAACGCCGTCACGCGGTCGCCGCCGCGTCGCCGGGCGCTGAGACGCCGTGTGGGAGCGGGGATCAGGGTCAGGCCCGGCACGTCCGGGAGCTCACCCCAGCGGGCCAGGACGCGGATGCCGTGCGCCAGCGCCGTACCCATCGGCGAGATCAGATCACGACGATCATGCTCCTTGACGGCGAGCACGGCCTGGCGGTGCACGCCCCGGTAGCGGCCCAGCGCCCAGACCGGCGCACCGGGAAACACTCGCGGCCGCACCGAGATCGGTGCATCGTGCAACCATCTGTCGCAGCGCGGGCACCACGGGGTTCCGGGGCGGCCGCACCCGCCGCACACCAGCGGGAACACCAGGTCCGCGCCCGCGCGCGACACCCGGAGCCCCCACGCGAGAGAACGCGATCGGGACATGCGCGCACCGTAGACGGGCCACGGCCCGGCGAGTGCCGTACGGCGAGCGCTGTGGACGGTTCGGCGCACCGATCCCCAGCCGGGCGGGACCTTGTGTTCATCCGGTCGGAGCATTCCTGCCCGACTTGTCCCGACCCGTGCCACGCCCGTGGGCGAAAACGTGGCCGAGACCCGAAGTTGAGGCTACGGTCGTGGGTACAACGGGTTGCCGGAAGACGACCACGAAGGTCTGGAGTCCGCGGCGGCCGTTCTTCGGGAGGTGATGCCCCTGTCGGTGAGTGTCAGCTGTCAGCTGGCATGGACACATCCTCGGTGCCGAGCAAATCATCAGTGCGACAACAGATCACGATGATCCAACGCTGCCGGGAATACTTCAGGAGGTAGTTGAATGTCCACAGTCATCCACCGCAAAGGCCAGCGCGAACCGAAAATCGCGGACCCGAGGCCGACCGTGGAGAAGGGCCTTGAGCCCGATACCGAATCAACCCAGACCGACTCCTTCGACCCGGAGTTCGCGTTCGTCCGTCCGCCCGGAACCGAGGACGCCGACGAGCCTGCCGAGCCCAACGCGAAGATCGTGTTCAGCGGTCGCAACGTCGTGATACCCGACCACTACCGCATCTACGTCGGCGACAAGCTCGCGCGCCTCGAGCGATTCGATCCGACGATCTTCGAATTCGACGTCGAGCTGAAGCACTATCGCAATCGGAGGCAGTCGAAGGTCTGTCAGAAGGTGGAGATCACCGCGAAGGGCAAGGGCCCGGTCGTCCGCGCCCAGGCATGCGGGGAGAACTTCTACGCCGCACTCGAGAACTGTCTCGACAAGCTCGAGTCCAGGTTGCGTCGCGTGAAGGACCGCCGTCGTGTGCACCACGGTAACCGCCGGCCGCAGTCGGTCGCCGAGGCCACCGAGATCGGTGCGCCGCCGCTGCGGGACAACCAGCTCTCGGTCGACGGCTTCGTCGGCGACGGCTATCAGAGGCCGGAGTCGGAGGAACCGTATGGCGATGTGGAGGACCACACCCCCGGCCAGATCGTCCGTGTCAAGGAGCACTCCGCGGTGCCGATGACCGTCGACGACGCGCTCTACGAGATGGAACTCGTCGGGCACGACTTCTTCCTGTTCCACGACAAGGAGACCGACAAGCCGTCGGTGGTCTACCGCAGGCACGCGTTCGACTACGGCCTCATCCGCCTCGTCTGACGAGGCGATCGGCCGGCGAGTGGCCCTGATCGTTCGGTCAACCGGACGAACCCGCCGCGAGAGCCCGGGCCGGGATTCACCTCCGATCAGGGTCCACTCAGCTCACACGGCTACCATGGGATCCGGTCTGTGCTGTCGCACGGGCCGGATTCCGTGTGTTTTCTATCAGGTGAGGAACTCGATCCACGGTGCTGAACAAGCTGTTGCGTGTCGGCGAAGGCCGCATGGTCAAGCGACTCGACGCGATCGCGTCGCACGTCGAGGCGCTGTCCGACGAGTTCGAAGCGCTCTCCGACGCCGAGCTGCGTGCGAAGACCGACGAGTTCAAGAAACGCCTCGCCGACGGTGAGACGCTCGACGAGCTGCTCCCCGAGGCCTTCGCGACGGCCCGCGAGGCGGCCTGGCGCGTCCTCGACCAGAAGCACTTCCACGTGCAGATCATGGGCGGCGCGGCCCTGCACTACGGCAACATCGCCGAGATGAAGACCGGTGAGGGCAAGACCCTCACCTGTGTGCTCCCGGCCTACCTCAACGCCCTGACCGGTGAGGGCGTCCACGTCGTCACCGTCAACGACTACCTCGCCAAGCGCGACTCGGAGTGGATGGGCCGCGTCCACCGCTTTCTCGGTCTCGACACCGCGGTGATCCTCACCGGGATGAGCCCGGCGCAGCGCCGCGAGGCCTACGCCGCCGACATCACCTACGGCACCAACAACGAGTTCGGCTTCGACTACCTGCGCGACAACATGGCGCATTCGCTGGCCGACCTGGTCCAGCGCGGCCACCACTACGCGATCGTCGACGAGGTCGACTCGATCCTCATCGACGAGGCCCGCACCCCGCTCATCATCTCGGGCCCCGCCGAGGGTTCGAGCAAGTGGTACGTCGAGTTCGCGCGCATCGCGCCGCTGCTGGAGAAGGACGTCCACTACGAGGTGGACATCAAGAAGAAGACCGTCGGCATCCACGAGGCCGGCGTCGAGTTCGTCGAGGACCGCCTCGGCATCGACAACCTGTACGAGGCCGCCAACTCCCCGCTGGTCAGCTACCTGAACAACGCGATCAAGGTCAAGGAGCTGTTCCACCGCGACAAGGACTACATCGTCCGCAACGGCGAGGTCCTCATCGTCGACGAGTTCACCGGCCGCGTGCTCGAGGGGCGCCGCTTCAACGAGGGTCTGCACCAGGCGATCGAGGCCAAGGAAGGCGTCGAGATCAAGGCCGAGAACCAGACCCTCGCCACGATCACCCTGCAGAACTACTTCCGTCTCTACGACAAGCTCGCCGGCATGACCGGTACGGCCGAGACCGAGGCCGCCGAGTTCGACCAGATCTACAAGCTCGGTGTCATCCCGATCCCGACCAATCGTCCGATGATCCGCAAGGACCAGGGCGACCTGATCTACAAGACCGAGGAGGCGAAGTTCGCCGCGGTCGTCGACGACATCGTCGAGCGTCACCGCGCCGGTCAGCCGGTCCTGGTCGGCACCACCAGCGTCGAGCGGTCGGAGTACCTGTCGCGCCAGCTGAAGAAGGCCGGGATCCCGCACAGCGTCCTGAACGCGAAGTTCCACGAGCAGGAGGCCCAGATCATCGCCGAGGCCGGTCGCCTCGGCGCGGTCACGGTCGCCACCAACATGGCCGGTCGCGGTACCGACATCGTGCTCGGCGGCAACCCCGACATCATCGCCGACACCCGCCTGCGCAAGGCCGGCCTCGATCCGGTGAACACCCCCGAGGAGTACGAGGCCGCCTGGGACGAGGCCATCGCGATTGCGCGCAAGGAGGCCGCCGAGGAGGCCGAGGAGGTCCGCAAGGTCGGCGGCCTCTACGTCCTCGGCACCGAGCGCCACGAGTCGCGCCGCATCGACAACCAGTTGCGTGGCCGCTCCGGCCGCCAGGGTGACCCGGGCGAGTCGCGGTTCTACCTGTCGGTGGCCGACGAGCTGATGCGCCGGTTCAACGGTGGCGCCCTCGAGGCCATCATGAGCCGCCTGCCCGACGACGTGCCGATCGAGGCGAAGATGGTCACCAAGGCCATCCGCAGCGCTCAGACGCAGGTCGAGCAGCAGAACTTCGAGATGCGCAAGAACGTCCTCAAGTACGACGAGGTCATGAACCAGCAGCGCAAGGTGATCTACGCCGAGCGCCGCAAGATCCTCGAGGGCGAGGACCACCGCGAGCAGATCAAGCAGATGATCGACGACGTGGTGAGCGCCTATGTCGAGGGGGCGACCGCCGAGGGGTACGCCGAGGACTGGGATCTCGACGAGCTGACCACCGCGCTGCGTACGCTCTATCCGATCGAGCTCGACCTGCGCGAGGTCGTCGGCGAGACGGAGTACGGCGAGCGCGACGACATCTCGGCCGCCGAGCTGCGCGAGATCCTTGTCGCCGACGCCCAGGCCGCCTACGACAAGCGCGAGAAGGCCATCGACGAGCTCGCGGGCGAGGGCGCGATGCGCCAGCTCGAGCGCAGCGTCCTGCTGAGCGTCCTGGACCGCAAGTGGCGTGACCACCTCTACGAGATGGACTACCTGCGCGAGGGCATCCACCTGCGGTCGATGGCCCAGCGTGATCCGGTGGTCGAGTACCAGCGCGAGGGCTACGACATGTTCCAGGGCATGCTCGAGGGCCTCAAGGAGGAGGCGCTGAGCATTCTCTTCAACGCGCACGTCCAGACCGAGCAGCCGACACCGCAGCCGACGCTGCCGAACGCCGCCGAGTTGCGTGCCGCGGTCGCCGGGGGAACCCCGGCACCCGCGCCGGCCGCGACCGGCTCGCCGGTTCCCGCCGCACTGCGCGGTTCCGGCGCACCCGAGACCGACGCAGCGGTGACGTACTCGGGCCCGGGCGAGGGCGGCGGCACTGTCGTGCACTCGGAGGAAGAGGAGCTGTCGGGCGCCGCGGAGTCCGCGAGCCGCCGCGAGCGCCGCGCCGCGGCGCGGGCCAACAGCAAGGGCAACCGCGCCAAGCCGCCGAAGTCGAAGAAGCGCCGCTGACGACGCCGCCGCAGGGGTTACACCGCCCCCTGCGGCGTGAGTGCCCTGCGGCGTAGGTCACAGAAAAAACTCCGGGGGAGAGGGAACCGCACAGGGGAGTGGCTGCGTCCAATCCTCATGCAGCCGCTGATCACCGCTCCGGCCGAGTCCGCGTCAGCCCCCGGGCCAGACACCCCGACCGAATCCGGGGCGGAGTCCGTCGTCCGCACGCCCCGGGTCCGCGTGCGGCCCGCACCCGCCTATGAACCGGGTGGGAGCGGACCGGTCGTCTACCCGCTGCGCCGGACGTCCGGGGTCGGGACGCTGCGGGTGCGGCATCTCCCGGACGAGGGATCCGCGCCGTCGCGGAAGGTGCTCGCCGCCGCGGTCGAGGCACGCCGCTTCACCATCGCCACCTCCCGACTGCTGTTCGAGGTGATCGATCGCCGCCGGGGAACCGCCCATCTGCACGACACGGTGGCGCCGGCGCTCGTCGATCAGGTCGCGGCGCTGGTCCGGCACGACGCGTTCCGAGTCGCCGAGCCCGTCGGGCCGCCGTCGTCGGGACCGGTGCGGACCTCGGCGCCGGGCACCGTCCTGCAGCGCGTCCACGTGCAGCTGTGCGACACGAGCGCCGCCGAGGTGTTCGGTTCCTACACGAGCGGCGGACGCATCCGCGCCTTCGCCGGCCGCATCGAACGCAAGCCGTGCCGCACGCGCGTCACCGTCATCCCCGGAACGGCCCGTCCCGCGCTCGGCCGGGTCGAATACCGCTGGCAGCTCGTCGCACTCGAGTTCCACTGAACGCACCCGCGGTCCGGCTCACCGTGTCGCGCGAAGCCGACCCGAACGTCTGCAGGCGGCTAGGATCGGCGGCGTGGTCACCCGTTTGTCGCCGCGCGACGCGATGTACTACTTCCTCGACGACTCCCGCTCGACGACCCATCTGGGTGCGTTGCTGATCGTCGATCCCGCTGCGGTCCCGAGGCCTGATTCCCCGAGCGCTCCCGCCACGGATGCCGGGGCCGGGGGCAACGGGCAGTCGGGGAAGACATCCGGTCGACACGGAACTGCCCGTCCGAAGGGTGCCGGGCACGATGGCACCGGACCGAACGGCACCGGACCGGCGGTCTCCCCGCGGCCGCTGGATTACGTGTCGTTGGTGTCGCTGGTCGAGAACCGCTTGCAGCGCGTGCCCCGCTACCGGCAGCTCGTCCGGGAGGTCACCTTCGGCCTGGCGCGTCCGGTGTGGATCGACGATCCGGACTTCGACATCAACTTCCACATCCGCCGGGCCGGGCTCCCGCGGCCGGGCGGCCCCGCCGATCTCGCCGAACTCGTCTCCCGCGTCATGTCTCGCCCGCTCGACCGCACGCGCCCGCTGTGGGAGATGTACCTGATCGAGGGGTTGGCCGACGGACGCCTGGCGATCCTCACCAAGTCCCATCGCTGCCTCATCGACGAGCATGAGGGGCATCCGGAGATCAGCGAGGTCATCTGCGATGCCACCGCGCAGCCCGAGGTCCTGCCGGAAGAGCTGTGGATGCCGGGCTCCCCGCCGGGCGGCACGAGTCTGGTGATCGGTGCGCTCGCCGAGGCGCTGGCCCGGCCGGGCGACCTCGTCGAGACGGTGATCCACGGCAACGGCGTGGTCGCCGAGGCCCGTTCGGTGGTCAGCGGGACCCTGCGCCGCATCGGCGACGTGGTCGGGCAGCTCACCGATTCGGCCCCACGCAGCCCGCTGAACAACTCGGGCACCACCACCCGCAGCTTCATCACGAGCTCGGTGCCGCGCCGGGAGTGCGCGAAGATCGCCGAGCACCACAACTGCACGGTCAACGACGTCGAGCTCGCGATCATCTCCGGGGTCATGCGCAAGTGGCTGCTGTCGGTGGACCCGGCCGCCGCGCCCGCCGACACCGTCCGGGTCGTGGTGCCGCTGTCCACGCGCGACCCGGGTGTCGAGATAGAGGCCGGGGCCGAACCGAGTTGGATTCCCGTGGGCAAACCCAGCTTCGTCACGGATCTGCCCGTGGGGGAGGCGAATCCGACGGTGCGGCTGGCGCAGGTCGCCGGCCTGGCCGATCGGTACGCGCAGTCGTCGCGTCGCATGAGCACAGGTCCGAGCCCGTGGTTCCCCGAACTCGGCGTCGTGCCGTTCCCCGACATCAGTTCGCGCGCTTTCCGTTCGCTCGACAGCCGCTCGTACAACGTGCCGGTCGCGATGAGCACGGCGCCGATCTCCGATCGCTACGTCCTCGGTGTCCCCGTGCGAGAGCTGTACTTCGTGCCGGTCCTGGTGTCGCAGCGCGCGCTGTCGATCAGCGTCGTCGAGTACGGCGATCGCCTGCAGTTCGCCTTCGTCGCCGACCGCGGCGTGATCGGCGACCTGCCCGCCATGGCCGACTACGTCCTCGAGTCGTACGAGGAGTTGCTGACCACCGACTGACCCCGCACCCGGCTAAGGTGAGCGGGTATCGGTCGAACCGCAAGGGAGCGAAGTCGAATGAGGGTCTATCTGCCGGCGACGTTGGCGATGCTGGTGCAGTTGAACTCCGACGGGGAGTTCCGGCCGGTCGGCGGCACCGGGTTCGCCCTGACCCCGGCGCTGCGCGAGTCGTTCCTCTCCGGCGATGACGAGGAGCTCTCCGAGGTCGCCATGCGCGAGGCGGCCCGGGCGTCGCTGCGAATGCTCGCCGGTGAGGCGCCCGAGCCCGGCGACGACGACGCCGAGAAGGACCTCGCCGCCGACGAGCGGGTCACCAAGCCGGGCATCACCCCGGACCTGCCGCCGCGGCGCGTCGTGATCGCCGCCGACGTCGACGACTCCGCGGTCACCCTGCGTCCCGACCTCGACGACGCCGTCGTCAAGGTGGCCGGGACGATCCCGCTCGAGGCCATCGCGTCGGTGCACGTCGACGTCAAGGAGGCCGAGGACAAGGTGCGGGCCGCGGTCGTGGTGATCGACGCCGCCGACCTCGGTGACCTCGACGCCGAGCTGGCCGTCGGCGACGTCGAGGACTTCGACCTCGCCTGGTACGCGACCCAGGAGCTGCCGTTCCTCCTCGAGCTGCTCTGACCTTCTCGAGCTGCTCTGACCTCCGGCCCGGACCGGCCGGCCCGACGCACGAACCGTGACGAAAACCGCGGCCTCAGGGTGACCCGGACAACTGTGGGCGACCAACCTACGGTTGCGTAGGTTAAGGTGACTCCGCGGTACACATCAGAGTTGAAGGCGGTTGTCAGATGGGTTTCCTCGAGCGATTCGAAGAGCCGGTTGCCGGGGTCGCGGCGCGGAGCCGGGGGGCCAAGTGGGCTCGTGCGGCGCTGACCCGCATCACCACCCCGTTGCTGCCCGACGACTATCTGCACCTGGCCAACCCGCTGTGGTCGGCCCGCGAGCTGCGCGGCAAGGTCGTCTCGGTCACCCGCGAGACCGACGACTCCGCGACGATCCGCATCCGCCCGGGCTGGGGATTCTCCTTCGACTACGTGCCCGGCCAGTACGTCGGCATCGGCGTGCTCATGGACGGCCGGTGGACGTGGCGGTCGTACTCGCTCACCTCGACCCCCGACGCGTCGGCGAACGACAAGACCATCGCCATCACCGTCAAGGCGATGCCCGAGGGATTCCTCTCCACCCATCTCGTCAACGGACTCAAGCCGGGCACCGTCGTGCGTCTCGCGGCGCCGCGCGGCGAGTTCGTGCTGCCCGAGCCGCTGCCGGAGAAGATCCTGTTCGCGACGGCCGGTAGTGGCCTGACGCCGATCATCTCGATGCTGCGCATGGTCCGCCAGCGCAAGCAGCACACCGACATAAAGCTCATCCACTCCACGCCGACGCCCGCCGACCTGCTGTTCGCGCAGGAGCTCGAGGAGATGGCCGCCTCCGGCCTCATCGACCTGCATGTCCAGTACACGCGGGCCCAGGGCAAGGTCACCCCGGACGTGCTGCCGACCCTGTGCGAGGACTGGCGTGAGCGTGAGGTGTGGGCCTGCGGTCCGGGCGGTTTCCTCGAAGGACTGAACAAGCTCTACTCCGAGGCGGGCCTCGAGGGCCGCCTGCACATCGAGCGCTTCGCGCTCGAGCGCGGCGCGGTCGGCGCCCAGGGCGGCACCGTGACCTTCAAGCGGTCGGAGAAGACCGCCACCGTCGACGGTGCGACCACGCTTCTCGAGGCGGGGGAGGCGGCCGGTGCGATCATGCCGTTCGGCTGCCGCATGGGCATCTGCCAGAGCTGCGTGGTCATGCTCGACAAGGGCTGCGTCCGCGATCTGCGGACCGGCGCCGAGCACGTCGAGGGCGAACGCATCCAGACGTGCATCAGCGCGGCGGCCGGGGACTGCACCCTCGACGTCTGACCTGCCACTTCGCTGCGACCAGGGCGCACCCGTGGCATAGCCGGTACGCTCGGACACGTGCGTGGTCACAGTCGCAGGTACCCGTCCGACCGGCCTCACGGCCGGGTGTCGAGGCCGAGCGTGAGGGCCTGACCCCGTGAAGGCCTCGGTCCCGATCCCAGACGAGATCCCCGTCCTGAGCGACGGCGGGGTGACACTGCGGCCACACGAGCCCCGGGACCTCGACCGCATGGTCGAACTCGCGGCCGATCCGGCCATGATGCGGTGGACGCCGATCCCGGCACCCTACAGCCGCGCGGCAGCGGAGAGATTCGCCCTGGACTACGCGCCCCGGGCCTGGGCGGCCGGTGACCGGATGGTCTGGGCCGTCGAGTTCGACGGCCGGTTCGTCGGAACCGTCGACATCGCCGGGCCCGGCCCGCTGACCCAGCTGAGTTTCGACCTCCACCCCGACGCCCGTGGTTGGGGCGTGATGAAACGAGCCGTGCTGCTGGCCGTCGACCACGCCTTTGCCGAGGCCGGCAAGGAGGTCGTCCGATGGACGACGGTGGCGGGCAACATCGACGCACTCCGCGTCGCCCACGCCTGCGGGTTCCGGCTCGACGCCGCGGTGCCCGACGGCGTCGAGGTGCGCGGGCAGATCCGGGACGCCTGGGTCGGGTCGCTGCGGGCGGATGATCCGCGTGAGCCACGGACTCGGTGGCGCACCGACGTCTTCGAGACCGAGCGGTTCCGGTTGCGGCCGCTCGCCGAGTACGACGACCCGCGCATCCGTGAGACGCTCGACGACCCGATCTCGCGGAAGTACCTGTTCGCCCGGCCCGATCCGCTGGAACTCGAGCACGCCGCCGCCGAACGGCTGCGCAAGTGGTGGACCGCAGCGCAGGGCCTCAGCTGTACGTGGGCCGTCGCCGACCGGGAGACCGACGAATACCTCGGTGACATCAGTCTGCTGCACATCAACGAGGTGACCGGCGCCGAGGCGGGTTTCTACACCCATCCCGACGCGCGCGGGAAAGGCGTTCTGGGAGAAGCTTTTCCGGCGTCTGTCCAGTACGCCTTCGAGAAGTTCGGGTTCCGGCGGCTGACGCTGTTCGCCGCCGACAGCAACACCGGTAGCAAGAAGCTGGCCCGGGCCGCGGGCTTCCGCGAGGTGAGCCGTCAGAAGCTCGCCGCCCGTTCCGCCGGGGTGTACGAGGACCTCATCGGCTACGAGCTGTACGTCGACGACTACCGGGCCGACCACGCCGGCTGACCGAGATCGACGCGCCGGGGTTCGCCCGTTCGTGTGAAATCCCCGTGAAATTCCGTGCCCTCACCGGGGGATGGCGCTGGACACACGCGCGCCACGTAACCTACGCTTGCGTAAGTTACGCAGACGTAAGGGTGAGTAATCCGACACTGCGCCGTCGGGTCGTCCGGTTTGTCTCCACCCCTGATGGCGACCGGCACCCACGGCAGTCCACACCACCGCCAGAAGGGACACACGTATGGCGATCACCGACATCCCCGAGTACGCGCATCTGACCGACGCCGACATCGAGGAGCTCGGCCGCGAGCTCGACGCCATCCGCGCCGACATCGAGGCGAGCCGGGGTGAGCGCGATGCCCGTTACCTGCGCAACACCATCCGCTTCCAGCGCGGCATGGAGCTCCTGGGCCGTGCCCTGCTCTTCGGCTCGACCAAGAAGAGGTACTGGTGGGCGGGCGCCTCCGCGCTCGGGCTCGCAAAGATCGTCGAGAACATGGAACTCGGCCACAACGTGATGCACGGCCAGTGGGACTGGATGAACGATCCCGAGGTGCACAGCTCGACGTGGGAGTGGGACAACACCGACCCGTCGGCGCACTGGAAGCACACCCACAACTACATCCATCACAAGTACACCAACGTGCTGGGTCTGGACGCCGACGTGGGTTACGGCCTGCTGCGCGTCACCCGTGACCAGCGGTGGCGGCCGTTCAACTACGGCAACCTGCTCTACAACACGATCCTGATGCTGGCCTTCCAGTACGGTGTGGCGATCCAGAAGCTCGAGCTGGGCAAGAAGAATCGCACGCCCGAGGAACAGGAGATCTTCGAGCGTGACAAGAAGGACGTCCTGACCAAGATCACCAAGCAGGTGACCAAGGACTACCTGGCCTACCCGTCGCTGGTGGCGGCCACGACCGGACACAAGGTCGGCTACGGGCGCGCCTACGCCAAGACGTTCACCGCGACCATGCTCGCGAACGTCATCCGCAACATCTGGTCCAACGCCGTCATCTTCTGCGGACACTTCCCCGACGGCGCGGAGAAGTTCACCAAGCAGGACGTCGACAACGAGACCCAGGCCGAGTGGTATCTGCGTCAGATGCTCGGCAGCGCGAACTTCAACAGCGGCTTCATCCTCGCCTTCCTGAGCGGCAACCTGTCGTACCAGATCGAGCACCATCTCTACCCGGACCTGCCGAGCAACCGGTACCGCGAGATCTCCGAGCGGGTGCGGGTGCTGTGCGACAAGTACGACCTGCCCTACACCACCGGGCCGCTGCTGCTGCAGTACGCCAAGTCGTGGCGCACCATCGCCAAGCTGTCGCTGCCGGACAAGTACCTGAAGGCGACCGCTGACGACGCGCCGGAGACCGCGTCGGAGCGACGTTTCAAGCAGGGCCTTCCGGAGGACGCCCGGCTCCGGGCGACGATCGACGAGCGGACCGGCCGGCGGCGTGGCCTGCGGACGGCCCTCGAGAACCTGCGCGCGCGCCGTCGCTCGAGCCGCGGCGCCAAGGCGGTCGTCACCGAGCTGCGGGGCGGGCGTGACTCCGAGGCGGCCGCCTGATCGGGGCTACACTGATCGAAGACCCGGAGGGGGTCGGACGACGTGCGTTCGGCCCGCGGGTGTTCATCCGACAGACCCGGCCCAGACCGGCCCGGTGCCGAGCGATCGTCCCCGGGCGCCCCGGCACTGACCGAACCGGCACAATGGAATTCAATGGCCATCACTGACATCAACGAGTACGCGCACCTGAGCGATGCCGACGTGGAGGCGCTGGGTGCCGAACTCGACGCGCTCCGCCGTGAGATCGAGGCGGACCGCGGGATGCGGGACGTCACCTATCTGCGACGCACCATCTTCGCCCACCGGCTCCTGGAGGTGGCCGGTCGCCTCGCGTTGCTCGGCAGCCGTTCGCGTCCGCTGTGGGTTCTGGGCACCGGTGCCCTCGCGCTGTCGAAGATCATCGAGAACATGGAGCTCGGGCACAACGTGATGCACGGGCAATGGGACTGGATGAACGACCCGGAGGTCCACTCGACCACCTGGGAATGGGACATGGTGTGCGCGTCGCCGCACTGGAAGCATTCCCACAACTACATCCATCACAAGTACACGAACGTGGTCGGGATGGATCACGACGTGGGTTACAAGATCCTGCGCGTGACCCGTGACGAGCCGTGGGAGCCGCGTCGGCTGTTCCAGCCGTTGTTCAACGTGATGCTGGCCGCGACCTTCGAGTGGGGGATCGGCCTGCACGACCTCGAGCTCAAAGAGGTCCTCAAGGGCGAGAAGCCGAAAGAGATCGCGATCCCGCAGATCAAGGAGTTCGGCCGCAAGATCGCCAAGCAGGTCGCCAAGGACTATGTGCTGTTCCCGGCACTGTCCGGTCCCAACTTCAAGCACACGCTGACGGCCAACCTGACCGCGAACCTCATCCGCAACCTGTGGGCGTACGTGGTCATCTTCTGCGGCCATTTCCCCGACGGCGCAGAGAAGTTCACCGTCGACTCGCTGGAGAACGAGACGCAGGGCCAGTGGTACCTGCGGCAGATGCTGGGCACCGCCAACTTCGACGCGGGGCCGGCGCTGGCGTTCCTCAGCGGAAACCTCTGCTACCAGATCGAGCATCACCTGTACCCGGACCTGCCGAGCAACCGGTATGCCGACATCGCGGTGCGCGTGCGGGAACTGTGCGACAAGTACGACATCCCCTACACCACGGGGTCGCTCGCGAAGCAGTACTTCCAGACGCTGCGCACCATCAACAAGCTCGCCCTGCCGGACCGGTTCCTGTGGGCCACCGCCGACGACGCGCCGGAGACGGCGTCGGAGAAGCGGTTCGCCGGCATGCCGCGGGCGACCGGGCTCAGGACGGCAATTCGTCAGGCTCGACAGCGGCGTCGTCGGCGGCTGTTCCGCCGCTGACCGCCGCGAGCAGGTTCCGCACCGCCATGCCGCGCCGGTAGGAGTGGCCCTCGAGATCGTCGAGGGCGCACTCCGGGTCGGCCGGTGGGCCGAGATGCGTACAGCCCCTGGGGCATTTCTCGATGGCCTCGCGCAGGTCGTCGAACGCCGCGATGATGTCGTCGGTCCCCATGTGGGCCAGACCGAACGACCGGATGCCGGGTGTATCGATCACCCAGCCGAGTGGCGCGGCGTCGTCGCCGGGCAGCGGCAGCGCCACCGACTGGGTCGACGTGTGCCGTCCCTTGCCCACCCCGGACACCTCGCCGGTCGCCCGATCCGCTTCGGGGACAAGACGATTCACCAAAGTGGACTTTCCGACGCCGGAGTGTCCGATGAGTGCGGTGATGTGGCCGCGCAGAACGCCGAGCGCCTCGTCGAGCGGGTCGTCCCGGCCCGCGCGGACGATCGGCAGTTCGAGATCGGCGAAGGCCGCGGTGAACTCCGCCGGGTCGGCGAGGTCGGACTTGGTCAGGCACAGGACGGGGTCCAGTCCGCCGGCATAGGCGGCGGCGAGCGCGCGTTCGACGAAGCCGGTGCGCGGCGGCGGGTCGGCCATCGCCGTCACGATGAGCAGCTGATCGGCGTTTGCCACCACGATTCGTTCATACGGGTCCGAGTCATCGGCGGTGCGGCGCAACACCGTTCGGCGATCGGCGACGCGCACGATACGAGCCAGGGTGTCCGGCTTGCCGGACAGGTCGCCGACCACCGCCACCTCGTCGCCGACGACGATCGGGGTACGGCCCAGTTCACGTGCCCGCATCGCGACGACGCGTCGTGACGGGTCGCCGCCGAGGACCACGCCCCAGCGGCCGCGGTCCTTCGAGACCACCATGCCCTCGACCGCGTCGTCATGCGCGGGGCGACGCTTGGTGCGGGGTCGGGTTCCCTTGCCCGGACGAACCCGGACATCGGATTCGTCGTAGTTGTCGGCCCGCCGGCTCAACGGCGGACCCCGGGGGAGGCGAACCGTGACGTCATGCGCATGGCAGTCATGGGCGTGTGATCACCCCTGTCCCAACATCTTCTGCCACATGCCGGGGAAGTCGGGCAGGGTCTTGCCCGTCGTCTCGATGTCGTCGACCACCACGCCGGGGGTGACCAGCCCGACGATCGCGCCGGCGGTCGCCATGCGGTGATCCGCATACGACTCCCAGGTGCCGCCGTGCAACGTGGTCCCGGTGATGCGCAGGCCGTTCTCGGTCTCGGAGCAGATGCCGCCGAGGCGGGTGATCTCCGTGGTCAGCGCGGCCAGCCGGTCGGTCTCGTGACCGCGGAGGTGCGCGATGCCGGTGAGCTCGGATTCGCCGTCGGCGAGCGCGCACAGCGCCGCGATGGTCGGGGTCAGCTCGCCGATGTCGCGCAGGTCGAGGTGTACCGCCTTGAGCACCTCGGGTCCGCGGACGCTCAGCGTGCCGTCGAGCAGTTCGACGGTGCAGCCCATCGCGGCGAGGACGTCGGCGATGCGGGCGCCGGGCTGGGTCGTGACCGCGGGCCAGTAGGGGACGCGCACGGTACCGCCGGTGACCGCGGCCGCGGCCAGGAATGCCGCCGCGTTCGACAGATCGGGTTCGACGGTCCAGTCGACCGCGCGGATCGGGCCGGGCGCGACCTTCCACGTGTCGGGTTCGGAGGTGTCCACCTCGACGCCGGCGGTGGCGAGCATGTCGACGGTCATGTCGATGTGCGGGGTCGACGGGACGGGCGGTCCCTGGTGGCGGACGACCAGCCCGTCGTCGAACCGGGCAGCCGACAACAGCAGCCCGGAGACGAACTGCGACGATCCGGAGGCGTCGATGGTGACCTCACCACCCCGCACGTTGCCGGTGCCGGAGATGGTGAACGGCAGCCGGTCGCCGGTGACCTCGACCCCGAGGCCGCGCAGCGCGTCGAGGATCGTGGTCTGGGGGCGCACCCGGGCCTGCGGGTCGCCGTCGAACCGGACCTCGCCCCGGGCCAGCGCGGCCAGCGGGGGCAGGAAGCGCATCACCGTGCCGGCCAGGCCGCAGTCGATGTCGGCGCCGTGCAGTGGACCAGGGGCCAGCGAGACGGTGGTGTCGGAGGCCGGGTCGACGCGCACCTGCACGCCGAGCGCCTCGAGGGCGCCGAGCATGAGGTTGGTGTCGCGGCTGCGGAGGGTGCCGCGGACCGTCGACGGGCCCTCGGCGAGCGCGGCGAGGACGAGCGCACGGTTGGTGATGGACTTGGAACCGGGCAGCTCGACGGTGGCATCCAGGCCGCCCGTGCAGGTCGGCGCGCTCCAGGAACTCATGGTGTCCAGTTTGTCATGGGGGTTGGGCGCCGTTCGACGCCGCCGGGTGCTACCGGGTGTCCTTGCGCAGCGGGTGATCGGCGGGGATCTCCACGACGATGATCCGTCGTCCGTCGGGGTCCTCGGCGTGCATCTCGATCAGGCCCCAGGGCTCCTGGCGCGGTTCGCGCAGGACGGTCACCCCGCGGTCGCGGAACTGCTTCTCGGTGGCCTCGGCGTCGCGGACCTGCAGCCACAGCACCGCGTCGCTCGTCGGGTTCGGCGCATCGGCCTTCAGGTGCGACGAGATCTCGATGAGCCCGTTGCCGGCGAAGAAGACGACGCCGCCGGGGTATTCGCGGTGGATCGGCAACCCGAGCCGGTCCCGGTAGAACGCCTGCAGGCCCTCGGGATCGGCCGAGAGCAACAGCACCCGGCTGGACAGGACCTCCATCAGCGCCCCTCGGTGCTGCCTGCGGAGCCGCCGACCGCGTGGCCCGGATGGCGATCGGCGGGGCCGGCCGCCTCGTAGGCCGCGCGTTCCCGGGCCAGGCGCTCGGTGACGCCGATGGGGGTGGCGTCGCCGAAGGCGAAGGCCGATTCGTGCGGGTATTCGTGCGGCAGATCGGGATCGGCGATCAGACCGTCGTCGTCGACGGGCAGGTCGTCGGGTTCCTCTCCGAGGGGACCGGGTTCGAGTCTGGAGGACATGCACCCCACGATAGGCCGATTTCGGGTCGGAGAGGGGATGGTCGCGCCGGTCGGCCGCGGGGTTTGTGGGGTCACGAACCCCGCTGGGAGAACTTCCCCGCGGTCTTGCCGTCCCAGGCCTCGATCACGCGCATCACCTTGGGGTCGCCGAGATCGGTGATCTCGTCGCACAGGTCCTTCGGTGCCGACGGGTTGGTGACGATGAACCGGTGCAGCGACGGGTCGTGATCGGCCAGGTAGCGCAGGGTCTCCGGCGGGGTGTCGGGGTCCGCGGCGGCCAGCGCGTCGCGCGGGTCGAAGGCCGGGGCGCGGACGCCGTCGGAGGCGGAGGTCGTCGGGTCTCCGACGACGGCGATGTCACCGGTGTTGTGATAGTCGACCGGGTCCGACGACACGCTGCGGGAGTTCAGCAGCAGGTTCAGCAGGATCGCGGTGATCGCGCCGGCGGAGATACCGGAGTGGAAGATCGTCTGGAACCAGTCCGGGAACTTCGCGTAGATGTCGAGGACGACGTTCACCGGCGCGTTGCCCAGGGTGCGGTCGGTGTAATAGATCTTGGCCTCGGTCAGCATCGCGACGCCGACGGAGATCGCGACGACCAGCACGTTGACGTTGTCGAACTTCACCTTGGCGAGGGTCCGGATGCCGCTGGCCGCGACCATGCCGAACAGTGCGACGCCGGCGCCGCCGAGCACCGGCTGCGGGATGCCCTCGACGATCGCGGCCATCTTCGGCAGCAGGCCCAGGACCACCAGGATGACGCCGGCGCACGTCGCGACGTGGCGGGTGCGGACCCCCGTGATGGCCACCAGGCCGACGTTCTGCGCGAATGCCGTATACGGGAACGTGTTGAAGATGCCGCCGAGCAGCGTGCCCATGCCGTCGGCGCGCATGCCGTCGGCCAGGCGGCGCGGCGTGATCTTCTCGTCGACGATCTCGCCGACCGCGACGATGTCGCCGGTGGTCTCGGTCATGATCACCAGGCCGACGATGATCAGCGAGATGATCGCGCTGACCTCGAAGGTCGGCATCCCGAACTGGAACGGCTGCGGCACGCCCACCCACGGGTACTCGCCCAGCTTGTCCCAGTCGGTCATGCCGAACGGGATCGAGATCACGGTGCCGATCACCAGGCCGACCAGGATCGACACGCGCCGGATCGCGTCGGGGGCGAATCGTTCGAGGAGCACGATGATCGCCAGCGTCAGGAAGCCGAAACCGATGTTCTCGGGGGCGCCGAAGTCGGGTCCCGACGCGGTGCCGCCACCGAACCAGCCGGCCGCGACGCGCATCAACGAGACGCCGATGATGAGGATGATGGTGCCGGTGACCAGCGGCGGGAAGAACCTGATGAGCCGTCCGACGATCGGGGCGACCGCGATCATGAACACGCCGCAGGCGATCACCGAGCCGTAGATGGCGGTGATGCCGTAGTTGGTGCCGATGGTGATCATCGGTCCGACGGCGGCGAAGGTCACGCCCTGCATCAGGGGCAGCCGGACGCCGAACCGCCAGAAGCCGACGGCCTGCAGGATCGTCGCGATACCCGCGACGAACAGATCGGCCATGATCAGATGCACGATGTCGCCGGACTCGAGGTGCCCGGCGCCGACCATCGCACCGCCGACGATCAGCGGGACCGCGACCGCGCCGGCGTACATGGCGAGCACGTGCTGGAGGCCGAGCGGGAAGAGTTTGACGAAGGGCGGGATCTCGTCGACCGGACGTGCACCGGTCTTCCCGTTCCTGAGCACACCGAGGACCGACATGCCTCGTTTTGTACGGACCCGGTATTTCCGGGAAGGCGCATCCGTGTGTCCGCGACGTTTCCGCGAAGATATATCCGTGACCCCGCGATCCTCGTCGACCCCACTCAGCGCCGGAATCCTGTTGTTCCGCCACGCCGACACGAACCCCGACGGCGTGGAGATCCTCCTCGTCCACCCGGGCGGCCCGATCTGGGCGCGCAAGGACGAGGGCGCCTGGTCGGTGCCGAAGGGGCTCGTCGACCCGGGCGAGTCGGAGTGGGATGCCGCTCGGCGCGAGTTCGCCGAGGAAGTCGGTTCCCCGGTGCCCGACGCCCCGCATACCGACCTCGGCGAGGTGCGGCTCAAGAGCGGCAAGCGCGTCGTCGCCTTCGCGGTCGAGGGCGACCTCGACGTGTCCGAGGTCGTCAGCAACACCTTCGAGATGGAGTGGCCGCCCCGGTCTGGCCGCACGAGGTCGTTCCCGGAGGTCGACCGGGCCGAGTGGTTCGACCCGGAGACCGCGCGCACGAAGCTGAACCCCGCGCAGGTCGCGTTCGTGGACCGATTGCTCGAGGGGCTCCGACACGCGTCGTGACCGGGCCGGAGCGTCCGAGGGACAACTCCTCTCGGGGGCGGATGTTCCGCGGGAGCGTTTCGGTTCCCGCGTCGCGCCGACGCCCGCGGGAACCGACCGGTCCCGCGCAGGGCAAGCGCTCCCGCGGCGAGCGGGTGGCCCGCGGCGCAGCGTGTGTCACCTGTCGAGGAGGTAGATCCGCGTGAGTTCCTTCCATCGCGGCAGATTCGGGTCCGACCGGGGGTCACGGCGGTCGATGAGGTAGGTCATCGCGGCGCCGCGCATCGACGTCAGCAGGATCGGGTACAGCTCGGCGTATCTCGGCGACGACGTGAGTTCGGGGCCGAGGAAGCCGGCGACGGCCTCGCGCACGGTCGTGCCGATCTCGCGTTCGGTCGGCAGCATCGCGATGCGCAGGTTCTCGTTGGTGCGCGCGGCGATCCACAACTCCATCGACGCCACGAAGTACGGCTGGTGGAACGTCGACCAGCCGACGTCGGTGGCCAGGGAGATCCGCGCGATCGGGTCGTCGGGCCAGTCGACGCGATGCGGCAGTTCGGTGATCCGCGTCGTGGCGAGATGCCCGACGGCGGCCAGCAGCAGCGCCTCCCGCGACGGATAGTGGTGTAGCAGGCGTCCGCGGCTGACGCCGGCCTCGTGCTGGATCGCGACCGTGCTGGCGCCGGAGTACCCGCGTTCGACCAGCACTCGGATCGCCGCGTCGAGGATGCGTGTCCTCGTCACGCCGCTGCGGTGCTGGACGGCGGGTCGTGCGGCGTCGGCGGAGGCGCTCACCTCCGGATGCTCGATCTGCCGGTCACGCGGCCCTGCCGGTCACACGTCGAGGATGTGCGGTAGGCCTGCACGGTAACGGTCCCGGTCGAGTTGCTTGAGCGGTTCGAGCAGCGGCAACTCCCACAGCGGGAAGATCTGTGCGCTCGGCGCCGGACTGTCGGCGGCGGCGATGATCGCATTGGTGACGCGCCGCCCGGATTCGTTGGCTCCCTCCATCGTCGCCAGATCGATGTTGCTCCGGACGTGGTCGCCGCCGATGAAGAGATTCGGGATCTTGGTGTACGCGTTGGGCCGGTTCTCGTACGAACCCTTCGTGTTGACCATCAGCGGTGTGGCGTTGAAGGTCCGGTTGCCCGACCAGGTGATGCCGGGATCGAGAGACCACGTCACGATGTCCTCGGAGCGCAGGATCTTTCGCCCGCCGGCGTTCATCGCCCTGCTCATCTGTGCCCAGACCTCGCGGGCGATCTCCTGCTTGGTGCATTGTTTGGCCGGCTTGCCGTAGAGGATACCCGGCTTCTCCCATTCCGAGATGTCGATGGACAGGCAGTCCTTGACCGTGCCGTCGCCGTAGGTGCGGGTGAAGTCGACGTTCCACGGTGCGGCCTGGAACAGTCCGGTGAGCGCCCAGGGGGTGCCGAGAGCGGCGATGTGGCCGGGCGGGAGGTCGGATCTGCGGCGTAGGAAGTACTGGATGCCGACCATCCAATCGTCTTGCAACGCATGGATTCCGGCGAGCGACGGATCGGCGTCGAGCAGCGCCGGCGACAACAACGGCTTGAGGCGGTCGATCGGCATGGCCGCGACGTACCAGTCGGCCTCGACCGTCTGTCCGGTGTCCAGACGAGCACCGGTGATCCGGCCGCCACCGACGTTCAGCTGCGCGAGGCCCGACCCCATGACGAAGCGCACGCCGCGGTTGCGGAGATGTGCGACCCAGGGGTTGATCCACGCATGATTGGTGGGCCGGTTGAGGATTCGGTCGACGTCGCCGCGGATCAGGTCGGAGCGGTACTGCGGGATCAGGCCGCTGGCGGCGGTGGCCAGGGCCAGGCCGATCTGCCCGATGGTCCGCGCCGACGCGGTGTCGGGTTTCGCCGCGACCAGCGCGCGGGTGAGGGCGCCGACGAGATACCGCTGGTACGACCGGGATTTGCCCTTCGCCTTCACGAACTGCATCCACGACTGGTTCTCCCATTGGCCGAGCCGGCGCTCGGTGCAGCTGGTCGCCATCACGAGCTCGCGGGAGACGAAGTAGGTGAGTTCGGTGAGCGGGACGTCGACGACGAACTTCAGCCCGGTGATCATCGCGTTGCGCAGGTTGTCGAGGGTGGCGATCTGGTGCGCATGGTCGGCGAACCCGATCAGCGACGCGGGCGCGGTGGTGGGTGCGTACCCGGATTCGTCGAACGCGATCATCGCCGACTCGACGCTGATCAGGTGGCGGTCGCGAACGTTGCTGCGACCCACCGGGATTCGCTGCATCATCTCCGGCACGTGCTGATAGCAGCTGGGGTAGAAGCGGAATCCGTGCTCGCCGGGCAGGCCGGAACGCCCGCCGCTCGCGGTGCCGGGGACGTCGAAGCTGCGGGCCTTGCCGCCGAGATAGGCCGGTTCGTAGACGGTGACCTGGAAACCGCGCTCGCTGAGCTCGTGGGCGGCCGCGAGTCCGGCCATCCCGCCGCCGAAGATCGCGACGTCACGTCCGCGTCCGACCCCGGGCCGCGGCACCGCCCCGGCCGACGGCACCTGCGCATGGGGAAGCGCCACCGCCGTTCCGGCGAGCACCGCCGCGGCGGCCGAACCCCGCAGAACCGCGCGACGGCTGGGGCGCTCTCGCGAACCCCCTCCCGGCTCCCCGCTGGTGCGCACGGCGGCGCGCTGTTCACCCGACATGATTCCGACCCTTCGTCGACCCCAGAACAGTCAGTGCTGACTCAACTGAGTGTGATGTCTACCACAGCCGCTCGGGCGGTCGGACCGGAATCGCGGAACGTCTCGGTCGGTCGTCGGGGCGCGCCGGCTGTGACGTGGCAGCGTTTCAACGCACCAGGAACGGCGCCACCCACTCCGGTGTCACGTCGTCGGCGATGGCGGCAGCGGTGGACTCGTCGACATCGACGAGCGAATAGTGCTCGGCGCCCGCGGCGGTCGCGACGATCAGCGTGCACACCCCGGCGCGGCGCTGGAATAACGACGCCCGACTCGCCCAGCCGACGACTCCGTCGCGGTCGACGACGATGCGCTGGCGTGCGACGGTCGGCGGTGCGATGACCACCGCCCGTGTGGTCAGGCGATGACCTAGGTGTCGCGCGCGCACGGCACCGAGCGCTGTCGACGCGACGACCAGGAGCACGCCCACCGTGATCCATCCGACGGGGATGGCGCGCGCGATGACCGCGGCCGCGATCGCCACGAAGGCGATGAGACCGGTGAGGAATCCGCGGTTGAGCCGTCGGACGAACGCGGGACGGCCGTGTCCGCCGAGCGGCTCCCTCGGTTCGGCCTGCTCGTGCGTGACCAGTCCGGCCACGCGCATCGCCTCGTCCACCGGTGCGGGCGGCAGGAGGAGTGGATGCTTGTGCGCGCCGATCGCGATGGCCTGCAGCCGGGCGCCCCTCAGCGGCCGCATCAGGAGCGGTTCGATCAGGTGCGACCCGCGGATCCGCCTCTCGTCGAAGCTGATCGCGTTCGTCGTGAGGAGCCCGCGTTCGGTGCGCAGCGTTCCGTCGGGGTGCCGGGTGAGCCGAAAATCCGAGTAGGCCAACACGTAACCGATCGCCGAGAACATCGCGCCGACGACGATCACCACGACGATCGCCGCCGCGACGATCAGTGCGAGCGGGAACCCGCGCACGGTGTCGTAGGTGTCCCGGACCGCGCCCGCCGTCTCCTCGAACAGCCCGAGGTCGTTGGCGATCTGGAGACCGAGGCCGCCGATGGCCGCCGCGATCGCGAGGCCGCCCATCGAGAACGGGGAGTACCGCAGCCAACTCGACCGGAACCGCGTCAGGATCCGGGGCGGGGCAGCCGGCGCCGGCGGCGTTCCGGTCTCGGTCGCCGGCGTCGCGCCGGAGGGGCCGGTCGGCATGACCTCGTCGTGCAGGGCCAGTGCCTCGGCCAGTGTGACGGCACGCAGCTTGACCTGAGACGACTCGTCGTCGCCGCCGGTGCCGATGGTGACCTTCTGGAGGTTGAGCACCCGGTGGACCAGGGAGGCGGTCAGATCGACGCTACGGATGCGGTCACGCCGTGCGGTGGCCACCTTCTTGTTCAGCAACCCGGTTCGCACGCGGACGTGTTCGTCGGTCACCTGGTAGAAGGTCGTCCACCACGGGACCACTGCCACCAACGGCACGATCACGACGGTCACGATCAGGGTCGGCAACGGCGCGGACCGGCCCGCGAAGACCAGGGCGATGAGCACCGGGACCAACGACGGCAACGCCTCGACCAGACCGACCGCCATCAACCACGGCGACAGGCGATGCCACTCGTCCGGCGCGTCGACGTGCAGCCGCGACCCCTGGTCCGGATGGGGCGGTGGGGGGACCGGATCAGGTTGCGTCATCGGTGAACGCCTGGGTGCGGATGGTCAGATCTGAGGCGGTGGCGCGCGCCAGGTCGGCGTCGAGCCCCGCGATGTGGATCGTGCCGGCCGACGACGCGGTCGTCACCGTCAGCTTCGCGAGGTCGAGCAACTGCTCGAGCGGGCCCGCCTCGGTGTCGACGACCTGGATACGGGCGATCGGGATGATCACCCGATGCCGCAGGAACCAGCCCGACTGCGAGTACACCGCGTCGTCGCTGACCTCCCAGCGGTGAAAGCGGTACCGCCACAACGGTACGACGGTGGTGTAGAAGGCGGTCAGCACTGCGGCCGCAAGGGCGGCACCGACCGCATACCAGCGGGCGTCGGGAGCGACCACCGCGACCACGACGGCCGCGATGGTCGCCGGAACACCGACGATCAGCGAGGGCAACCGCCACAGCGTCTTGGCACGCGGATCGACCTGATTGACCGGTTCGCGCAGCGTCGGGTGAACCGAGGACGCTGCGCCGGTGCGCTGTGGGGCAGATGCGGGGTCCATTGCGGCCAGTCTAGGACCGACTTCCGTCAGCTGTTCGCTTTGCGAACCACGAGCCCGGATCAGGTCAGCGTCACGCCGCCGTCGACCGCGATGGTCTGGCCGGTGACGTAACCGGAAGCGGCCGACGACAGCCAGATGGCGGTGGCCGCCAGCTCCTCGCCGTGACCGGTGCGGCCGAGGACCACACGCGGCATCTGCGACTCCAGATAGCCGGGCTTGTAGTGGTCGGTCATCTCGGTCTCGAAGAATCCGGGCGCGATCGCGTTGACGCGGATGCCCTTCCGTGCGCCCCACTGCTGGGCGAGATCACGGGTCAGGCCGATGACGCCGGCCTTGCTCGCGGCGTACGCGGCCTGCGGCAGGCCGGCGGTGGTGATGCCGAGGATCGACGAGATGTTGACGATCGCCGACCCCGGCTGCATGACCCGGCCGCACGCCTGCGCCATCCAGTACGAACCGTTGAGATTGATGTCGATGACCTCGCGGAACTGTTCGGGGGTCTCGCGCGTCGCGGGATGAGCGGTGCCGATGCCGGCGTTGTTGATCAGCACGTCGACCTTGCCGAAGGTCTCCATCGCGGCATCGACCACGCGTTGGCACGCCTCGGGATCGGCGACATCGGCGGGGACCGCAAGTGCCTTGCGCCCCAATGCCTCGACGGCGGCGGCGGTGTCGGCCAGCTTCTCCACCCGGCGCGCGGCGAGCACCACGTCGGCACCGGCCTCGGCGAAACCCTTGGCGAACGAGACGCCGAGTCCCGAGGACGCGCCGGTCACGATGACCACCTTGCCGGTGGTGTCGAACAGATCCAGAACGGACATCATGGTCTCCCTTACAGCTGGTGCCGGCGCCGCTCACCGTGAGCCGCGCCGCGGGGTGGGGTGCGTCAGAACCAGGACGGTTCGACGTCGAGGGTGGTGCGGTCCAGCGCGGCCAGCAGGTCGAGCTGGGGTCCTGTCTTCGGTAGTTCGTACCGGAAGAAGTACTGCGCCGCAGCGCGTTTGCCGTCGTAGAAATCCCCGGTCCGGCCGTGGGCGGCCAGCAACTGCTCCAACCAGATCCAGGCGATCACGATGTGGCCGGCGGTCTCCAGGTAGATCGTGGCGTTGGCCAGGGCCAGCTTGGGATCGCCCGACGACCAGATGTGCGCGGTCACCTCCACCAGCCGCTCGACGGCGGTTTGCAGGGCATCGGCGTGGCCGGCTGCCCCGGGCACCGCGCGGGCCTTCTCGACGGTCGCCGCGATGGTCTCGGCGAGCAGTGCCAGGGCGGCGCCGCCCTGCATGGTGACCTTGCGGCCCAGCAGGTCGAGCCCGTGAATGCCGTGCGCCCCTTCATGGATGGGGTTGAGGCGGTTGTCTCGGTAGTACTGCTCGACATCGAATTCGCGCGTGTACCCGTATCCGCCGTGTACCTGGATGGCGAGGCTGTTGGCCTCCAGGCACCACTGCGACGGCCAGCTCTTGGCGATCGGTGTCAGCAGTTCGAGCAGCAGGTTGATGCGGGCGCGCTGCTCGTCGGTGGCGGTGGCGGCCTCGTCGACGAGCTTGCTGCAGAACAGCTCGAAGGCCAGCGCGCCCTCCACGTAGGACTTCTGGGCCAGCAGCATGCGGCGGACGTCGGCGTGCTCGATGATCGGCACCGGCTTGGTCGACGGGTCCTTCTGGTCGACGGGGCGGCCCTGGGTGCGGACCCTCGCGTACTCGAGTGACGCCTGGTAGCCGGCGTAACCCAGTGCGGTGGCGAGGAATCCGACGCCGATGCGGGCCTCGTTCATCATGTGGAACATGTAGGACAGGCCGCGATGCTCCTCGCCGACGAGGAAGCCGACCGCGCCCGGTTCCGCTGCGGGGGAGAAGGTGCCGTCGCCGAAGTTCAGCAGGCAGTTGGTGGTGGCCCGGTTGCCCATCTTGTGGTTCAGGCCGACGAGCGCGACGTCGTTGCGGGTGCCGTCCGGCAGGAACTTCGGGACGATGAACAGCGAGATGCCCTTGACGCCGGGGCCGCCGCCGGGGACCTTGGCGAGCACCAGATGCACGATGTTCTCGGTCAGTTCGTGATCGCCGGCCGAGATCCACATCTTGGTGCCGGTGATCCGGTAGGTTCCGTCGTCGGCCTTGACCGCCTTGGTGGTGATGTCGGCCAGCGACGACCCCGCCTGTGGTTCGGACAGGCACATGGTGCCGGAATAGCGGCCCTCGATGAGCGGCCGCACCCAGGTGTCGATCTGTTCCGGGGTGCCGTACTCGGCGAGCAGGTTGGCGTTGCCGACGGTGAGGAAGCCGTACGACGACATCGCGGCGTTCGCGGCCTGGAACCACACGGCCGACGCCTGTCGGATGACGGTCGGTAGCTGCATGCCGCCGAGTTCCTCGTCGAACGACGCGGCGATCAGACCGGCCTTGCGGAACTCGGCGAGGCCGTTCACGATCTCGTCGGGCAGTACGACCTTGCCGTCGTCGCCGATGTACGGCTCGTTCGCGTCGCCGATCTTGTTGGCGGGGGCGAAGCACTTCATCGCGAGGTCGGCGGACAGCTCCAGCACCGCGTCGAAGGTGTCCCGGGAGTGGGCGGCGAACCTGTCCCGCGAGGTCAGTGACTCGACGTCGAGCCATTCGTACAGCAGGAACTCGAGGTCCCGCCGGGACATGGGTGTGGCCATCGCACTTCCTCGTGATCGGACCGGATGCTTGCGATGCCCGCGGGCGGGCACCCGAACATCATGCCCGGCCGATCGTCCGCTCGGTAGTGACCCCGGCCATGGCGGGTCGCCGGGGAGGGCCCGCCTCGCGAGCCTGTGCACCTGTTACGAGGGTCACACCTTGCCATGTTTGCTTGTAAAGGTGGTGCCCTTGTGTTGGACTACAGGAGGTTCACGATCGTGAATAACCCAGGTTATGGCGTGAATTTTCTCGTGGACGACCGGGGTACGGTGCCATGCGGCGGGGGTGGCATCGTCCCGGTCTCCGCCGCCCAGGGTCACTCCGTCGCGGCGAACGATCCCGACGGGGTCAACCGATCGCCGATGCGGTTCGCGTACTGATCGAAATACACCCGGGCGATCAGCTCCCGGCGGCTTCGTACGCCGGCCTTGTCGAAGATCGACTTCAGATGGTCCTGGACCGTATAGGCGGACACGTGCAGCGCCGCGGCGATGTCCTTGGTGGCCACGTTCTGCAGCACCATCTGCGTCACGTCCCGTTCGCGGGCGGTCAGTCCGAACGCCTCGACGACGAGCGGGATGATCTCCGGCGGTCGTGCTTCCTCGATGGTGACGACGACGTCGGCGGTGCGCCCGTCCGCCGAGGAGAGCGGCGAGGCGTTGAGGACCAGCCACATCCCCGACTTCCCGCGCACCCGCAGGCGCGGTGGTACATCGGTCTCGCCTGTGCCGTAGCGGCGGGCCGCGCCGATGAGACCGAAGATGGGGTTTATGGCCGAGGCGCTGTTCGGTCCGGCGGTCAGGTCCTCGATCCGCTCCTCGCTGCCGGCGGACATCTGCACGACCTCGTTGTTGCGGTCGATGATCAGCACCGCGGGGCCGTGCGCGATCGAGTCCCGGGGTTCGGTGATGACCGCGCTGAGCAATCCGATCCGGACGCCGTGGGCGAGTGTCTGCGAGAGCGACGCGAGGAATTCGATCTCGTCCTCGTCGAACGGGCGGCATCCGGCGCCGCTGCGGAACATCGCGATCCCGGCCCACAGTCGATCGCCGTCGCGAATCGACAGCCTGGCCTCGTCGTGGAAGCAGTACTCCGGAATCATCAACTGGGACATGCGTTCCGACTGTTTCACCTGTCCCCGTGTGAACAGGTTCATGCCGACCGCGTCACACTTGCGCGTCGCCAGCTCCCGGTAACTGGAGGGTTCACAGCCGCCGTACTCGAGGAGGCCGAAATCGTGGTCTCGCTCGTCGCGGCCGAACAGGTCGCCGTACTTGCGTGCGGAGGTGAGCATCAGTGTGTTCGGGTCGAACGTGGCCACGCATGCCGCGTCCACGGGCACCGCGCGCCGCAGTGACTCCACCGTCTCCGCGAAGAACTCGTCGAGACCGAGACCAGCGTGCGCCACGACGTCGATGTCGCGGCGCACGCGCTCGGACGTCAGGCTCGAGATCATTGATCAATGATGGGCCTGAGCTGCACCGATGTCTATCCCAGAACGCTGGGGTCATTCGCCCGGAGTACGCCGGTCGGATCGTGGCGGCGGCGGATCGACTCCAGCCGCATCCGGTCCTCGGTGCCCCACAGCCCGGCGCGCTCGGCCGCGGGGAGCCCGCAGAAGTTGAGCAGGGCGCCGCAGCGCCACGGCGACACCGCGTCGGTGACGGCCTGCAGATGCGGACCGACCTGGTCGGCGAGGGGACCGGCGGGAACGCCGATCGCGATGACGTGGAAGGCGCCGTGACGGCCGGCGACCGCATTGGCCGTCCGCTGCGGACGGGTGAGGCGGCCACCGAGCAGGCGCACCTCGACGATGGCCAGCGGGCTCGCGACCTGCGGCCCCGCCGCCGCGAGCAGCGCTTCGGCGGTCTCGGCCGAGAAGTCGTCCAGCAGCGCTCCGCGCTCGGCGCTCGGCATCGGACCGGGCGGGTCCATGTGCACGGCGTCGAGGGCCGCGGTCGGCAGGATGTCGACGTTCTCCAGCAGGATCGGGCCGGCGGTGCGCATCGGGGCGAGCAGCGCGGCCGCCGTGGCGGGATCACCCGTATGGGTGTACCGCACGTGCACCGCGAGCCGACCCTGCAGCGGGGCGGGCAGGTTCGGGTCCGGTGGGAGACGCAGGACGGCGATCGACGTGCCCGCCTCCTCCGGCAGGGACGGGGCCCATTCGCGCCAGGCGTGCAACACATCTCGCGCCGCCGAGCCGGCGAAGAAGATGCCGCCGCCGTAGATCGTGGGGAGATCGAAGAGTTCGAATTCGATCGCGGTGACGATGCCGAAGCCGTCCCGCCCGCCGCGGATCGCCCAGAACAGGTCCGAGCCGGCCGAGGCGTCCACCGTGCGGATGTGGCCGTCCGCGGTCGCCAGCTCGATCGAGCGGACATGGTCTGCGGCCCAACCGAACTGGCGGCCGAGCGGGCTGAGCCCGCCGCCCAGCGTGTAGCCGACGACGCCCACCGACGACGAGGACCCGACGACGCCGGTCAGTCCGTGCGGCGCCGTGGCGGCGATGACGTCGCGCCAGCGGACACCGGCGCCGACACGTGCGGTCCGGGCGACCGGGTCGACCGTCACCTGGTTCAGGCGAGAGGTCGTGATCACCACGGTGCCGCGTCCTTCGATCGGCAGGCCGTGCCCGGTGGCGCGGGCGCCGACGCGCAGGCCGTTGGCCCGTGCATACCGGACCGCGGCGGCGACGTCGTCGGCGCTCTCGGCGGCGACGACCACGTCCGCGGCCGGGGCGGCGATGAGGTTGAAGCCGCTGAGTTCGCCGGCGTAGCCCTCGTCGGCCGGCGTGAAGACCGGACCGGAGACGGCCGACAGCAGGGAGTCGAACGACGCGGACTCGAGGGGTTCGGAGGTGATGGACACGGGATCTTCCTTCCGGGAGCGGGATTTCGGACAGGCGGGGTGGAGGGGAGGGGTGGAGCGGGGGAGAGCCGCGCACAGCGGGTCACCGGCCCGCGCGGCGCTGATCGGTGTGTTCATGGCACCCAGACTCGCCGAGCGCCTCTTGTTCCCGCCATCCCTCGAAAATCGGAGATGTTCCGACGGCGGTGCTGGGATCGGGGGTGTCCCAGAAATCTGGGATGCGGTGTGCCGTGGGCCTTTCGCGATGGTGTCCGCGACGTGCCCGTCGTTCTCAGACGCTCAGTGCGCGATACACCGCGGTCTCGAAGTCGAGATAGGCCGCCACCGCGGCGGGGTCGAAGAACGGCAGGATCTGGGTGGCCCAGAAGCCGCCGATCCGGTTCAGCGGGTCGATCCAGTAATAGAGGTTCGCCAGCCCGGCCCAGCCCTGCGAACCGGCCGGACGTCCGGCCGGGGCGTCGGACTCGTTGATCATGAATGCGTATGACCAGGATTTCGGTGTGCCGGGGAAGAATTCGGCGTCGTTGGTGAGTCGTGGATCGAGCCCGGGCAGCTTGTGGACGCGCAGCTCGCCGAGTTGATCGCGCAATGCCAACTCGACCGTCTCCGGCGCGAGAACACGGTCGCCGGAATCGGATTCGCCGTTGCGCAACCACATACGCAGGAACTTCAGGTAGTCGCCGACGGTGGAATAGAGTCCCTGTCCGCCCATCTGGACCTCCGGGTCGGGCGGCCGCTCCCAGCCGGGATCGGCGACGAGGCCGTCACCGTGCCGGTGGTGCAGAATCGCGCGCCGGTGCCGGGTGTCGCCGGAGAGTCCGAATGCGGTGTCGGACATGCCGAGTGGGGAGAACACCCGGTCGCTCATCACCTCGCCGAGGCGCTGTCCGGTGATGCCCTCGACGACCTGGCCGACCCAGTCGATGTTGGAGCCGTACTCCCACTGCGTGCCCGGGTCGAACAGCAGTGGTGTGCGCAACGCGGCCATCGTCGCGGTGGAGATCGGGGGCTGCCCGTGCTCGGTCTCGAGCACGTGGTAGGTCTCGTTGAAGAACGAGTAGCCGAAACCCGCTGTGTGCGTGAGGAGGTGGTGTGTGGTGATCGGCGTCGTCGGCGGCCGCAGGCGTGGGCTGCCGTTGTCGTCGAAGCCGGCGATCACCTGCAGGTCACCGATCGCCGGGGCGTATTCGGCTGCCGGCGCGTGTAGGTCGAGTTGTCCCTTCTCGACGAGCTGTAGCGCGACGGTCGCGGTGATCGCCTTGGAGGTGGAGAACAGGACGAACACCGAGTCGGTGGTCATCCTAGCGTCGCCGTCGATCGATCGGACGCCGACGGCGTCGAGGCAGGCGGTCCGCCGATCGGTCGTCACCCCGGCGACGATCCCCGGGATCCGCGGTGCGCCCTCGATGCTCGCGCGGAGGACCCGGCCCGTCTCCCGTTCGATCCGCCCGGGGTCGACGGTGTCGAGATCGGCCGTGCTCATTCGCTGCTCCCGGCTCGACGAGTGGTACGGATCACACCCTATCGGCCCGGTGGCGAGGTCACGCGCCTTTCACCGGGGTTTCGCGCGCCCACGAACTCACCGAGCCGTTCGATCGCGAGGGTCAGGTCCTCGGTCGACGCCGCATACGACAGCCGCACGTACTGCTCGGCGCCGGCGACGCCGAAGTCCTTGCCCGGGGTGAGCGCGACGTGCGCCTCGTGCAGGACCCGCTCGCAGAACTCCGACGACGTGAGTCCCGTCGAGCCGACGTCGAGGTAGACGTAGAACGCGCCGTCGGGCACCACCGGCACGTCGAGCCCGATGCGCGCGAGACCGTCGACGACCAGTTGCCTGCGCCGCGCGAACTCGCGCCGGTTGTCCTCGGCGACCGACAGCGACTCCGGGGTGAAGCATGCGAGCGCGGCGAACTGCGACGGCGTCGGCGGGCACACGTAGAAGTTCTGTGCCAGCCGCTCCAGCACGCCGACGAGTTCGTCGGGCACGATGCACCAGCCCAGGCGCCACCCGGTCATGCCGAAGTACTTGGAGAAGCTGTTGATCACCACCGTGCCGGCGGCCGTGCCGGGGGAGGAGGTCGCCAGCACGCTGCGCGGTGGGCGTCCGTCCGGGCCGGGATCGGACAGGCCGAGGTAGATCTCGTCGACGATCGACCACCCGCCGCGCTCGGCGACGAGATCGGTCATCGCGATCAGCTCGTCGTATGGCATCGACGTGCCGGTCGGATTGGACGGGGTGGCCACGATGACGCCGCGGGTGGCGTCGGTCCAGGCCCGGGCGACCGTCTCGGCGGTCACCTGGAAACGGGTCTCGGCGGTCGTCGGCAGCAGCGTGACGTCGGCGCCGAACGCGGTGGCGAACTGCCGGTTGCACGGATACGACGGGTCGCCGATCAGCACCCCGTCACCCGGATCGATGAGTGCCGCGCACGCCAGCAACAGCGCGGCCGACGCCCCGGAGGTGACCGCCACCCGGCGCGGGTCGACCTCGGCGCGGAAGTGCGTGCCGTAGAACTCCGCGATCGCCGACCGCAGTTCCGGCAGGCCGAGCGCGCCGGTGTAGGCGAGGGGGCGGCCGTCGCTGACCTCGCGCGCTGCGGCGAGGACCTCCGGCGGCGGCCCGAAGTCGGGCTCGCCGATGTTGAGCTTGACGATGTGGTGGCCCTTCGCCTCGAGCTCCGCGGCATCCCTCGCGACTTCCATCGCATAGAACGGCGCGATCTGTTCGGCTCGGCGGGAGATCTTCATGGTTGACATTCTGCTCGTCGCCGAGGTGCGCCGGGCTGTCGCGTCCGGGGTTCGCCGGCGCGGGATGTGAGCCGGGGCGCCCGCATCGCCGCCCGCCATGCCGTCGGGAGAGGATGTGGGGGTGCCCATTCCCGAATTCATCCGCGAGTTGCGTGCCCAGGTCGGTCACCGTGAGCTCTGGCTGTCCGGCGTGAGCGTCGTCGTCCTCGACACCGACGGGCGGATCCTGCTGACGCGGCGCGTCGACAACGGCCGGTGGGCGGTGGTCTCCGGGGTGCTCGAACCCGGTGAGGAACCGGCACGCGCGGCGCTGCGGGAGGTGGCCGAGGAGACCGGGGTGACCGCCGAGATCGTGCGGCTCACCAGTGTCGACGTCACCCCGCCGATCACCTATCCGAACGGCGACCGGGCGCGGTATCTCGACGTCTGCTTCCTGGCCCACCACGTCGACGGCGAGCCGCACGCCGCCGACGACGAGAACTCGGCGGTCGGGTGGTTCACGCCGGACGCACTGCCCGACGACCTCGCCGACACGTCACGGCTGCGGATCGCCAAGGCTCTGAGCAGCGACCCCGAGGCCTGGTTCCGGCGCTGACCGGATGTGCGCCCGCCGCGTTCGGGGTCGCCTCAGGGAACCCCCTGAACTTCGCCCCATATACGCGCTGACCTGTGGATTTCCGGTTCCCGGCGGCGGAGACTCGCTGACATGAACACAACAACGAACTCCTCCAACACCCTCTGGAAGATCCTCGGCGTCGTCGTCGTGGTGCTCATCGCCCTCGCCGTGATCGGCCCGCTGCTCAAGGGCCTCTTCTGGATCGCGCTCATCGGTCTCGCGCTCTACGGTGGCTACGTGCTGCTGTTCCGGTCGAGGTCGAAGGACAAGCACCCGACGCCGCTGTAGCGGCCGATCAGGGGAGCGACGCCGGCGGCAGCGGGACGCAGTTGTCCGTGCCGCACAGTTCCCAGATGTAGTCGGGGATCGTGAGCTCCGGGATGCCCGGGATGGCCGATCTCCCCGGGGATTCCGGCCTGTCCTCCGCCGGCTTCTCGGGAGCCGTGCCCGGCACCGTGACCCGGACCGGCTCGGCGGTCGAGGTCGCCTGTGCCAGTGGCGGAGTGGTGCCCCAGTACTCGTCGGCCGTGCCCGCGGGCAACGTCACCGATGCGCAGGCCCAGTGGATGTCGTACGTGCCGGCGGGGATCGTCGTCGACCCGTTCGGCTTCGGCGGCGTCCCGGTCGCGGTCCGCAGGGTCACCGTCTTCGACGAGCCGGGGCCGATGAGTGCGCCGGGTTTCTCGGGCGTCTCGTAGCCGAACCCCACACGTTCCGCGGAGGGGGCGGTGTCTGCCGGCACGCCGAAGACCTCGCAGCCGACCGGCTCGGCCGCCTTGCTGGCGATGGTGAGCGTGATCGTCTGCCCCGACACCGACGGCGACACCGTGACGTCCGACGGGGCGGCCGAGGCGCCCGGTGCCAGTGCGGTCGTGAACGCCGCCACGGTAAGGGCCAGTCCGGCGGTCAGCTTCCCGGCGGTCGTCGTCAGGGTTGAGATCTCTGGCGGGCGAATGGTCATGGCTGTCCTTTTCTCGCGGAGTTCGGGCGCAGTCGGGCTTTTCCGACACATCGCAGAATCGCGACCTGCTCGGAGGATCGCGGGAAGAATCCGCCCCGCGATTCTGCCGGGAGCCCGCGATTCCTGTCTGTCCTACGGGTGGTCGATCGTGATCGAGTTGTCCAATCGAGATACACGATCCGGCGACCAACGCGGTAAGGTAGGTAACCAAGATAACTTGGTTGTCGACCTCTCCGGTCGACCCGACCGCATGGAGACCGCCATGACGACCGCGCTCGACGACTACGACCTCCTCGCGCCCCCACCGCCGCCGGACGCGCCCGTCGATCCCGTGCTGGGGCGCCCACTGCGACCGGCGCCCCCGAAGCGGCCGAGGTTCAACCCGGACTGGACCCCGGCCCGTCACCGCCTGCTGGACGGCTGGGTCGACGTGCAGGACCGGCTCCCGGAGACCGACGGCATCGTGGCCCGCGCCAAGGACCACCTGTGGATCGGCGACCCGGAGATGGACGCGGTCGTGCAGATGTTCCGCCGACTGCCTCCGCGCAAGGGCCGCGAGATGTTCGAGCGTGCGCTGAACTTCGGCCTCGACACCCTCGACGACCCGCCGCATGAGCTCGTCCGGTTGTACGAGCACATCGACAACCCGCCCTCCTGGATCACCCGGGAGCGCGTCGACCGCGGTGCGATCGTCGCCAACAGCGTGACCCCGGCGGGCAAGGCGTCGCTGATCTTCCTCAACACCCTGGCCACCGTCCAGGGCGGGTCGGTCGGCGACGCGGTCGGCACGATGGGCCGGATGCAGCGCCACATGATCAACCGGTCCCTGGAGTCCGCCGAGTTCTGGGTGCACCTCCCGGCGCCGGGCGCGCTGGATCGGTTCGGCACGGCGTTCAAGAACGCGGTCCGTGTCCGTCTCATGCATGCCCAGGCCCGCATGATGCTCCGGAAGAAATGGGGCGAGGAGTGGGTCGCCGAGCACGGCGTGCCGATCTCCAACGCCGAGATGTCCGGCGGCATCCCGTCGTTCGGCGTCGCCAATCTCATGTACGACATCAACTACGGCCGCCGCTACGAGTACCGCGACCTCGAGGACCTCAACATCTTCTGGTCCTACATCGGCCACATCCTGGGCATCCGCGAGGCGATGATCCCGCGCACCTTCGGCGAGGCGGTGGAGTTGCTCGACTACGGGTACGCCGTGATGGAGCCGCCCTCGCAGTATGCCGAGGCGCTCAACGACGTCTCCGAGATGATGCTCGGCACCCTGATGGACAGGGTGCACGTCCCGCTCGTCGACGCCGCGGTGAAGTCGGCGATCCACCAGGCCCTGCACGGCCTGTACTTCTTCATCGGCGGACAGTTCCTCGGGCCGCGCATCACCGGCACTCCCGAACCGACCCGGATCGGGCGCCTCGCGCCGAAACTCATCACCGCGCAGGCACGGCTGGCCAACATCGACCGGCGCATCCCGGGGTACTGGAAGCGCGCCGACAAGCGTCGGGCCAAGGGCGACACCTACTGGGCCGTCATGCACGACGCCTTCTCCAGGCTCGCCGCCGAGCAGGACGGCGGCCGCGGACCCACCTTCGCCGGTCACGACCGCCGGGTCGAGGCCCTCGGCAAGACCGGCTGATCGACACGGGGGGCGCACCTGCGGGGACGGCCGGCGGGGGCGGCTCCCCGGGCTCGGCAACATCGCAGGTGAGGAGGCGTGACCTCGGCTAATCTGATCGCGGACGGTGCCAGGAGAAGAGAGCACCCGGAGACGAGCAGACCGAGGACTCCCATGCCGACGGTGATCGCGACCATCAGCCTCAAGGGCGGGGTCGGGAAAACGACGCTCACGGCGGGTCTCGCCGACTTCCTCGCCGGGGTGTTCGGCAAGAAGGTGTTGCTCATCGACCTCGATGCCCAGACGAGCCTCACCACGATGATGATCGGGGAACAGCGCTGGGACGCGCTCAACAGGCGCGGGCACACCGTCGCCACCCTGTTCGCCGACGTCCTCGACGGCACACGCCGGTTCGACCTCGAGCGCACCGTCCAGCGCGATGTCTCGTCGATCGACGGTCTCACCGGGATCGACCTCGTCCCGTCGTCGCTGGATCTCATCGACCTCCAGGAGGAGATGAGTGCGCGGCGGGTCGTCCTCGACGACCACCTCGCCGCGGTCGACGTGCTGCGCCGTGCGCTCGCGCCGATCCTGCCGCGCTACGACTACGTGCTGATCGACTGCCCGCCCAACGTCGGGCCGTTCAGCCTCAACGGACTCGCCATGGCCGGCGGGTACCTCATCCCCACGATCCCGGATGTGTTGTCCACCTACGCGATTCCCCACATTCAGCGGCAGGTGGCCGACTTCTCCGACGAGATCGGCCGCCACATCGTCGAATTGGGTGTCGTCGTCACCAAGTACCGGGCGTCGTCGACGTTGCATCGGGAGACCGTGCACCGGCTCCGGCGGGACCCGACCATCCAGAACATCCTGCCGGTGTACGTACACGAGTCCAACGCGATCGGCGCCGCCGCCGAACACGGCCGCCGGCCCAGCCTGCACGCGAAGTACGGCTACCACGGCCACTACGACCAGTTCCGGGACCTCACCCGCGCGGTCATGATCGAGGCCGACGTCAAGCTCGCCCCGACCGGTTGAGAACCCCGACCTCCCAGCGGCTTCGCCGGCACATCGTCGTTCCGGCGATCCGGCGGCGGACCGGAGCCGGGCGGGCTAGGTTCATTCACGGGTTCGCCGACCGGCGGCGCTCCACGACCTCCCAGGAGTTGCTCATGAAGAAGGTGCACATCGCCTCGGTACTCGGCGCGGCGGCACTGGCCGTGGCGGTCTCGGCCTGCGGTTCCGACGAGGCGGAATCGCCCGGCCAGGCGTCGGTGACGGTCGACGGCCAGAAGCTCGAGCTGTCCGACGAGACCGTCGGCTGCACCGAGGCCGATGGCAAGGTCACGATCGGGATCGGCGCCGGAACCGGGACATCCGGCGTGGGCGTGGTGTTGACGACCGGCGACGATCCGGAGGTCGAGTCCGTCGGGCTGGGCTCGGTGGACGGCGTGACCCTCGGATTCCGGAAGGGGCTCGGGGGCGGGAGTGCCGAGGCGGCCAAGGACGGGGACACCTACACCATCACCGGCGAGGCGACCGGCGTCGATCTCACGAGGCCGGCCGAGCCGGTCACCAAGGGATACGAGATCAAGGTGACCTGTCCCTAGGGCGGAATCGATCCCCCATGCCCGATCAATGTCTCGGGATGATGGTCGCGGCGGTCTCGATGTGCACACGGATCTTCTCGGCCGGGTTTGAGTATGTCCCGCGTGGGTAACTTGAGTTTTGTGGCAAATCGCACGATCTCGACGATCCGGACGATCTCCACGCTCTAGACCATTGGCGACATAGGAGGCAGACATGCTGGGAATCGGCATCATCGCGTGGATCATCATCGGCGGACTCGCAGGCTGGATCGCCTCGAAGATCATGAAGACCGATGCTCAGCAGGGCATCCTGCTCAACATCGTGGTCGGTGTGATCGGCGGTCTGATCGGCGGTTTCCTGCTGAAGGTGTTCGGCGTCGACGTGGAAGGCGCCGGATGGATCTTCAGCTTCATCACATGCCTGGCGGGCGCGTGCATCCTGCTCGCGATCGTCAAGGCGGTCACCGGGCGACGCACTCACGTCTGACACCGAGATCCACCGCCCCGGCCCGTGCGCACCGCGTGCGTGCCGGGGCGGTGTCATGTCCCGGTGCGGTGCCGCCGGGGTGGGTACGTTGGGACGCAACCGCTTGCGACCCCTCAAGAGCGACCGAAAGTGAGCAACCAGTGACTCGAGTGGCCATCATCGGAGGACACGGAAAGATCGCGCTGCGCCTGGCGAGGATCCTGAGCGACCGGGGCGACGACGTGACGTCGATCATCCGCAATCCCGAACACGTGCAGGACGTCGCCGAGACCGGCGCCGAACCGGTCGTCGCCGATGTGGAACACCTGGACGCCACCGGCATCGCCACCGCGATCGCCGATCACGACGTGGTGGTCTGGTCCGCCGGCGCGGGAGGGGGGAACCCGGCCCGCACCTACGCCGTCGACCGCGACGCCGCGATCCGTTCGGTCGACGCCGCGGCCAAGGTCGGGATCAAACGCTACATCATGGTGTCCTACTTCGGCGCAGGCCCCGATCACGGTGTCCCCGAAGACAACTCGTTCTACGCCTATGCCGAGGCGAAGGCCGCCGCCGACACCTACCTCAAGGCGAGCGACCTCGACTGGACGATTCTCGGACCGAGTCGCCTCACCGACGAGCCCGGCTCCGGCAAGATCGCCGTCGGCGGGGCGCGCACGGCGGGCGACGAGGTGAGCCGCGACAACGTGGCCGCGGTCGCCGCCGAGGTCCTGAACCACCCGAACGCCGTGCACAAGGTCATCGAGTTCAACGACGGCGACACCCCGATCCCCGACGCGGTGGCACAGGTCTGACGCCATGGGGTCGCCCGACGACACCCTGCTGACGACCCTGCGCACGGTCGTCGGAGACGCCAACGTCCTCGCCGAACCCGACGCGATGGCGGGATACCTCGTCGACTGGACCGGGCGCCATCGTGGCGCGGCCGATGCCGTCGTCCGTCCGCGGACCACCGACGAGGTGTCGCAGGTCGTCCGCGCGTGCGCCGATTCACGGGCGAGGATCTGCGTGCAGGGCGGCAACACCGGGCTCGTGGGCGGATCGGTGCCGCCGTCCGAGAAGGACCCGGGCCGTCCGACGATCCTGGTGTCGACGGCCCGGATGACCGACATCGACGAGGTCGACACCGTCGGACGCTGCGTCGGCGCCCAGGCCGGTGCGACGGTCGACGCGATCGATGCACGTGCCGGGCGGGTGGGGCTCGCGTTCCCGATCGATCTCGCATCCCGGGAGTCCGCGACCGCCGGCGGCGTGGTCTCCACCAACGCCGGCGGTACCCGCATGATCCGCCGCGGCAACACCCGATCGCAGATCCTCGGCCTCGAGGCGGTGCTCGCCGACGGCCGCATCCTGCGGCGCTGGACGTCGCTGGTGAAGGACAACGTCGGCTATGACCTGCCGGGACTGCTCGCCGGCAGCGAGGGCACGCTCGCCGTCGTAACCCGCGTCCTGTTCCGGCTGGTGGTGCCGCCGTCGTCCGCGATGGTCGCCGTGGCCGCCATCGAACACGTGGAGACCGCGGTCGCACTGATCGGCGCGGCATCGGCGCGGGGTCTGACCGTCGAGGCGGCCGAGCTCATGACCGAGGCCGGCATCGCGCTCGTGCACGAACACGGGCAACGACGCCCCACCGCAGAACCCGGCCCGTTCTACGTCCTGCTCGAGGTCTCCGGACCCGGCGACGTCGAGGCCGCGACGGCCGAGTTGCTGTCCGACGCCGAGGGGCTCATCGACGCGGCGCTCGAACCCGCACCCGCCCGCGCACTGTGGGGAGCCCGCGAGAGCCACACCGAATCGATCGCGCGGTCGTCGGCGACGCCGGTGGTGAAGCTCGACATCTCCGTCCCGATCCGCGCGCTGCCCGAGGCCTTCGCCGAACTCGCCGCGGTCGGTGAGGTGAGCGACTTCCCCTGCCGCCCGATCCTCTTCGGTCATGTCGGGGACGGCAACATCCACGTGAACCTGCTCGACGTACCGGTCGAGCGCGCCGACGACGTCACCGCGCGGGTCTTCGGGATCGTGACCGCCAACGGCGGGTCGATCAGCGCCGAACACGGCATCGGCCGGGCCAAGACCGCGTGGACCCACCTCGGCCGCTCCGACGTCGACCTGGACACCATGCGGGCGATCAAGGCGGCGCTGGACCCACAGGGGCTCCTGAATCCCGGGGTCCTCTTCGGGCGGCCGCGCCATCCGGTCCTCCTCCGGCGGTGCTCCGAAACCCCCTGAGGGAAGCCGGTTTCGGTCGCGAGTACCGAAGCCGACGCGCGAAGGCCGGAAAACCTGTGCCGCAGCCCTGCGGGTGGCCGGAAATCCTGAGACGATGCAGTCGTGTCCGACGTGAACCCCGAGCGACTGACCGAACTCGCGCGACGGTCCGGCGTGGCCACCAACTATGTCGGCTGGGACGAGGAGCGCCACGAGGTCGGCCGGGAGACGCTTGCCGCCGTGCTGGACGCGCTCGGGGTCGCGGCGGATTCGGCGGAGGCGATCGAGGAGTCGATCCGCGAGCTCGATGATCGGCCGTGGCGGCAGTTCGTCCCACCCGTCACCGTCGTGACCGAAGGACCGGGCCACACCTTCTGCGTCCACGTCCCGCACGGCGATCCGGTGAAGGTCGGGATCGTCACCGAGGACGGCCGTGACCTCACCCCCCGGCAACTCGACGTCTGGGTGAACCCGCGGGAGATCGACGGCGAACTCGTCGGCCGCGCGACCTTCGCGGTGCCCGCCGATCTCGAACCCGGCTACCACTGCATCGTCGCCGTCGATCTGGCCACCTCGCAGTCGGCCGGTGCGCCTCTCATCGTGACGCCGCGGCGGCTGGAGACCGCCGACCGTCTGCTGGGCGAACAGCGGTGGGGCCTGGCGGTGCAGCTGTACTCGGTCCGGTCCGCGGACTCGTGGGGCGTCGGGGACCTCGCGGATCTCGCCGGGATCTGCGAGGCCGCGGGCAGTATGTACGGCGCGGACTTCGTGCAGGTCAATCCGCTCCACGCGGCACAACCGCAGCCGCCGATCGAGGCGTCCCCGTATCTGCCCGTGACCCGGCGCTACCTCAACCCGCTGTACATCCGCGTCACCGACATCCCGGAGTTCGAGGGGCTGACGAAGTCGCAGCGGAAGTGGGTCGGCAAGGTGGCGCGCGACTTCCTGGCCGAGAACACCGCCACCGACAAGATCCGGCGCAACAAGTCCTACCGCGCCAAGATGGAAGCCCTCGAACTGATCTACGGCGTGCCGCCCACCCGCGAACGCAAGGCCGCGCTGTGCGAGTTCCGGCGCCGAGAGGGTAAGGGGCTGAAGCGATTCGCCACCTGGTGCGCACTCGCTGAGCGCTATGGTGCCGACGACCCGCGCTGGCAGGGCAAGTTCCTCGATCGCGCGTATGTGAAGAAGAAGCGCCGCAAGCTCTCTCGCCGTATCGACTTCTACATCTGGTTGCAGTGGATCTGCGACCAGCAGCTGGCCGCCGCCGCGCACGCCGCGTCGTCGGCGGGGATGTCCATCGGCGTGATGGTCGACCTGGCGGTCGGCGTCGGCCGGCACAGCGCCGACGCGTGGGCGCTCGGCGACGTCCTCGCCCCCGGGGTGTCGGTGGGTGCGCCGCCGGACGGATTCAATCAGCAAGGCCAGGACTGGGATCAGCCGCCCTGGCATCCGCATCGCCTCGCCGAGGCCGGGTACGAGCCGTACCGGGACATGATCCGGACGGTGTTGCGTCACGCCGGCGGCGTGCGCGTCGACCACGTCCTCGGACTGTTCCGGCTCTGGTGGATCCCCGACGGCATGAGCGCCGCGCAGGGCGCCTATGTCCACTACGACGCCGACGCGCTGATCGGCATCCTCGCGCTCGAGGCACGACGCGCCGGCGCCGTCGTGGTCGGGGAGGACCTGGGCGTTTTCGAACCCACCGTCCGGGACACGTTGCGGGAGCGCGGGATTCTCGGGACGTCGATCCTGTGGTTCGAACAGGACCGTGACGGCGCGATCCCGCCGGAACGGTACCGGGAGCTGTGCCTGACGTCGGTGACCACCCATGACCTCCCGCCCACCGCCGGCTATCTCGCCGGTGACCACATCGGCCTGCGATCAGAACTGGGCATCCTCGAGACGACCGAGGAGGCCGAACGCGCACGCAGCGAACGCGAACGCGACGCCGTCCTCGATCTCGCCCGCGAACGCGGCCTGCTCTGTCGGGACACCCCGCCGACCGACCCGTCGGTCGTCGAGGCGATGTACGCGCTCATCGCCCGGAGCCCGTCGGTGCTGCTGAGCGTTGCGCTCGTGGATGCGGTGGGGGAGCGGCGGATTCAGAACCAACCCGGCACGAACGCGACACAATATCCGAACTGGTGCACCCCGCTCGCCGACGCCGACGGCAACGTGGTGCTCGTCGAGGACCTGGTCAGCAGCGCCCGGTTCCATGCCCTGGTCGACGTCCTCGGGGCAGCGGGGGTGCCGCGCGTCTGAGCGCGACGGTGGGCGGACGCGTCGGGGTCAGTCGCGGGCGCGCCGGACGGCGACGACCGTGAGGATCAGCGAAACCAGCGCCAGCACCGATGCGCCGGCGTTGAACACGATCCCGGCCTCCTGCAGGCCCCAGCCGCGTGCGGTGAGTCCCTCGCCGACGATGGGCAGCGAGATGCCCACATAGGCAACGACGAAGAAGGTGGAGGTGACCTCGGCCCTCCGGTCGTGTGGGGCGGCGGCCACCACCGATGCCAGTCCCTTGGAGAACGACATGCCCTGCCCGACACCGGACACCACGGCGCCGGCGAACAGGGTCGCGGCCGACGCGGCGACCAGACCGGCGATGGTCAGCGCGGTGCCGCCGATCAGGATCGCGCACCCGGCGATCAGTGCCATGTCGGTCGGCATGTGGCGCACCACGATCTGTGTCACAGCGCTCGACGCGAACAGCACGAACACCACGAAGCCGGCGAACGCGTGATCGTCGATGCCGATGATCGACGACAGGAACGTCGGCGCGACTCCGGTGAAGGTGCCGGTCACCGCGAACCCGGCGAACGCCGCGATCGAGGCGCGGACGAACACCGGGCGCATGTCGGCGGGTACCGACAACCGTTGAATACTCAGCCGCGCGCCGGGTTTCACGTCGACGGTCTCGGTGAGCCGCCAGACCCCGGCGAGGGCGAGGCCGAGCAGGACGAGGTCGACGAGGAACGGGGTGTGCAGTGGGCCGGGGGCGTACTGGGCGAGCAGTCCGGCGATCAACGGTCCGAGACCGAGGCCGCCGATGTTGGCGGCGGTGGCGATCGCCGGCGCGCGGCCGCGCCACGACGGCGGGGCCAGCTCGATGATCGCGGTGGTCGCCGCGCCGGCGTAGATTCCGGCCGACATCCCCGATATGACGCGTCCGATCAGCATCTGCCACACGGGACCCGCGGTCAGGAACACCACCGCGCTGATCGCCGACAACACCGCTCCGGCGATGAGCAGGCGTCGTCGGCCGACGACGTCGGACCATCGTCCGAAACAGATCAGCGCCGCGATGACGCCGGCCGCGTAGACGGCGTAGATCACCGTCGTCGTAGCGACCCCGAAGCCGAGCTTCTCGCCGTAGATCGAGTAGAGCGGCGTCGGCATGGTGGTGCCCAGCATGATCACCGCGAACGCGTAGACCGCGGCGACGAAGGACCTGGCCGTCGAGGTCGCCGCACCGGTGTGCGCGGGGGTGTTGGCTCGTGAAGTCATGAGACTGCCAAACTACCTCCGCGCGTGGACGGCCGCGGTTTCGGGCCTGGGGACGGCAATCCTTCGCCAGGATCGGGGCAATGCCCCGATTTCACGCAATGGGGCGGCTTTTCGTGCTCTATTTTCGGTCACATGCAGAGCCCTGAACCGCGCATTCTGGTCACCACCTCGCGGATGCCCTTCGCCGTCGACGAGATCCACAAGCTCGGCGAGGCGGGTCGCGACGTCACCGCCGCCGACACCTTCGCGTCGGCCCCGGGCAGCCATTCGCGTGGCGCGCGCCGCCATCTCGTGGTGCCGCCGCCCACGCAGCAGACCGAGGCGTTCGTCGACGCGGTGATCGACGCGATCGCCGAGTACGACATCAACTGGCTGCTGCCGATGTTCGAGGAGGTCTTCTACCTCGCGCGGCATCGCGACCGCATCTCCGCGGCGCACCCGGACACGCACCTGTTCTTCCCCGACTTCGACACCCTCGCCCGGGTTCACGACAAGGTGTCGTTCACCGCGCTGTGCCGCGACCTCGGACTGCCCGCGGCCGAGTCGGTGACCGTCACCAGCCGCGACGAGCTGCGCGACGCCACGCAGCACTGGCCGCACTGGTTCGCCCGCGCCGCCTACGGTCGCGGCGGGCTCGACATCCTCACCAACACCGGTCCGCTGGCGGGAGAGTCGTCCGTCGACGACGTCACGCCCACGCCCGACGATCCGTGGTTGGTGCAGGAGTACCTCTCCGGGGTCGACCGGTGCAGCTGGAGCGTCGCCCACCACGGCGAGATCGTGTTGCACTCCTGCTATGAGCACCCGCTGGCCATCGACGACCGTGGCGGCATCGTGTTCCGGTCGGTCGACTCGCCGGAGTCCCTCGAGGCGGCGCAGACGATCGCGCGGGAACTGAACTGGCACGGCCAGATCAGTTTCGACTACCTGGTCACCGAGGACGGCGTCCACCACATGGTCGAGTGCAATCCGCGTCCGACCGCCGGCTGCACGGTTGCCACCTCCGAGGAATTCGACACCGCGCTGTTCGCTCCCGGCGACCTCGTCGTCGTGCCGGAGGGACGCAAGAAGATGATCAAGGCGGCCGTGCTGCGTGACGCGCTCAAGCATCCGTCGCACGTGCGCCGGAATCTGGCGGCCGCCAAGGGTGCGGGCGGCGTGTACGACCAGCCGCACGACCACCTGCCGTTGATCTACTCGGCGCTGTCGCTGCAGCACATCCTGGCCTACCGCCGCGAGCTCGGACTCGACCGCAACAAGAGCGAGGAACTGATGGCCACCCAGTTCTTCGACGTGCTGTGGGACGGCACGCAGATCGCCTGACCCGTGATCCGAGCCCCAGCGGACCCGAGGTCGCGGACCCCGAGCCCCGCAGAATCGCGCCCTCCCCACCGAATCGCGAGTTCGAACGTGCGACTCTGCGGGGCAACCCGCGATTCCTGACGTGAGCTACTGACGGCCTGGAATGTGTGCTAGATTACAGTAACTGCTGGTTACAGTTATTGGGGGATGGCCATGCAACCCGCACGCCAGGTTCCCGGACATGACATTCCGGAACACGAGGTGCTGATCGTCGGCGCCGGCTTCGGTGGGATGGGAGCCGCGATAGCCTTCAAGCGCCTCGGCATCGACGACATCGCTATCGTCGAACGCGAGGACGACCTCGGCGGCACCTGGCATGTCAACCACTATCCGGGTCTGGCCGTCGACATCGCGTCGGTCACCTACTCGTACTCCTTCGAGCCCAATCCGGATTGGTCGCGGCTGTTCGCGCCGGGTCCCGAACTCAAGCGATACGCGCACCACGTCGCCGACAAGTACGACCTCAAGCGGCACATGGAGTTCGGCACCTCGGTGGAGTCGGCGGTTTGGGACGACGTCGAGCGGATCTGGCGGGTCCGCACCGCCGACGGCGCCGAGCGCACCGCCCGGTACCTGGTCACCGCCACCGGGTTCCTGTCGCAGCCACACATCCCGGATTTCCCCGGCATCAACACCTTTCGGGGCAAGATCCTGCACACCGCGGCCTGGGAGGACGACTTCGACCTCACCGGCAAGAAGGTTGCGATCGTCGGTACGGGCGCGACCGCGGTGCAGCTGATCCCCGAGGCCGCCGGGGTCGCCGAGTCCCTCACCGTCTTCCAGCGCACCCCGATCTGGGTGGTGCCCAAGGTCGACTTCCCGATCCCACCTCCGGTGCAGCAGTTGTTCCGTCGCGTCCCGCTGACCCAGCGGGCGGCCCGCGTGATCAACACGTCGATGCTCGAACTGCTGATGGTGGCCGGCGTGCTGCACTTCAGGCAGCTCAAGCCGGGCAACAAGCTGGCGGCGCTACTGGCCAAGGCGCACTTGCGCTTCCAGGTCCGCGACCCCGAGCTGCGCCGGAAGCTGACCCCCGACTACGACTTCGGCTGCAAGCGTCCGACCTTCTCCAACACGTACTTCGCCAGCTTCGACAAGCCGAACGTCACCCTGCAGACGAGCGGCATCGCGCGGCTCGAACCCGACGCCATCCTCGCCGCGGACGGCACCCGGACCGAGATCGACACCCTGGTCCTGGCAACCGGGTTCAACCTCTGGGACGTCAACTTCCCGGCCTTCGAGATCATCGGCCGCGACGGGCGTGAGCTCGGAAGGTTCTGGCGCGAGAACCGCTTCCAGGCATACGAGGGCGTCGCGGTGCCGGGGTTCCCGAACTTCGTGTCGCTCAACAGTCCGTACTCCTACAGCGGGCTGTCGTACTTCACGACCATCGAGGGCCAGATGAAGCACATCACCCGGCTCTTCGGGGAACTCCGCCGCCGTGGATGCGACACCTTCGAGGTCACCGAAGCGGCGAACGACGCCTTCCTCGACGAGATGACCGACCGGTTGCAGTCGTCGGTCTTCTACAACGGGAACTGCGCGACGTCCCGTAGTTACTACTTCAACCAGCACGGCGAGGCCACCCTGCTGCGCCCGTCGTCGACGCTGCGCACACTGCGTGAGATGGACTCTTTCCCGTTGAGCGACTACGAGTTCCGGTAGCGGGCCGTGACCGGTGGCCGACGACCGGACAGGCTCGGCGGCTAACCGGACAGCCCGAGATAGCCGCCGAGCAGCCGGCGGATCATCGCGAGGATCTCCTCGGCGTCCGCGTCGACCGGGGCCTTCTCCTGCGCGCCCGGCTCGGAGTGTTCGGCGCCGAGAGTCCGACACGCCTGCAGGACGACCGTGTCGATGAGTTGCGCGACCTCGCGCGGGCGCGACTCCCCGTGGGCGACGAGGGCCTCGACCAGCGGTTCCTGTAGTTCGGCGTGGAACCGCTGCATCGGTTCGTGGAGAACTCTCGGATCGACGACACGGGCCAGGGCGTTGGCCACCGCCTGCTCGGAGGAGACGAACAACTCGACGTTCGCGCAGATGTACGCCCAGATCCGTCGGCCCGGCTCGCTCTCGGCGTGCACGCGATCACCGACGAAGCGACCCCAGCTCGGGAAGAGGTCGGCGACGACCGCCGCGAGCAGTTCGTCGCTCGACGAGAAGTACTGGTAGACGCTCGAACGGGCGAGGCCGACGCGTTTCCCGACGGCGGCGAGGCTCGGGGCCTCGCCGGTCTCGGCGAGGACGGCCTTCGCGCCGTCGAGGATCGCCCGGATCTGCTGCCTCCGGTGTTCGGCGACGGTGGGCGCCTGGATGCGTGGCACGTCGCCCACCTCCTCAGCTCATGGCGGCCGGTACTGCACCGGTCATGGCAACACCTGCTACGGCAACACCTGTCACGGCGACACCCGTTACGGGGACACCTTTTTCAGGGTTCCGTCGATCATCTCGTACACCTTGTCACAGTGTACGAGCACGTCCTGGTCGTGGGTCACCATCACGGTGGCCACGCCGTGCTCGTGCGCCTCGCGGGCGAGGAGTTCGACGATCTCGTGGCTGCGCCGGCGGTCGAGCGCGGCGGTGGGCTCGTCGACGAGCAGGACGTCCGGCCGGGTCATGAGGGCCCGCGCGATGCCCACCCGCTGCCGCTCGCCGCCCGACAGCTGATGCGGGCGACGCTTCGCCTTGTGCGACATGCCGACGCTTTCGAGCAGGTCCGCGGGAGAGCGCGGGTCGTCGACCTTTCCGAAGGTGAGGGGCAGGCGCAGCTGGTCCTCCACGGTGAGGGCACCGAGGAGGTTGCCGCTCTGGAACACGAAGCCGATGTGCTCGCGCCGGATGCGGGTCAACTCCTTCTTCGACGCCTTCCCCAGGTCGACGCCGCCGACGGTGACGGTGCCCGACGTGGGGCTGGTGAGCGCGCCGGCCACCGCGAGCAGGCTCGACTTGCCCGACCCCGACGGGCCGACGATCGCGACGAACTCGCCGGGGGTGACGTCGATGCTCACGTCATCGAGCGCGGTGACGACGTCCTCGCCGTCGCCGTGGACGAGGGTGACGTTCTTCAGTGACAGGGCGCTCATCGGTTGCCTCCCAGCGCGGTCAGGGGGTCGACGCGGGTGATGCGGAGAACCGCGACGGCGGCGCCGATCATTCCGAACAGGACCAACAGGGTGCCGGCGACGGCGATCGAACTCGCCTCGAGTGCGAAGGGCATGGGGGTCGAGCCGATGGCGGCACCCATGCCCACGCCGATGCCGATGCCGACCAGGGCCGAGACGAGCAGCAGGATGAAGGACTGTGCGAGCGAGTCGCGCAACAGGTAGCCGGTGGAGGCGCCCATGGCGCGCATCACCGCGATCTCCTGGCGGCGCTGGATGGTCCAGACGGTGAAGAAGGCGCCGACGACCAGGGCCGAGATCGCGTAGAGGAACGCCTGGATCAGCGACAGGGTCGAGGTCTCCGCGGTGTAACCCGGTGAGGCGCCGAAGGATTCGTCGAGGGTGAGCGAGGTGGTGCCGGCCGCGGCGTCACCGGCCGCGAGGTCGACGTCCTTGCCCTTCACCGCGACCGCGGTGATGTCTTCGTATACGCGCGGCGGGACCGGCTCGCCCGGGCGTGCGCCGGAACGGATCTCCTGCCACGTCTTCAGCGGAACGTAGGCGACGTCGACGTGGCCGAAGGTGCTCTGGCCGTCGAGGACACCGACGACGCGGAGCTGGGTGCCGAGGGGCTCGACCGTCACGGTGTCGCCGATCGACAGCCCGTTCTCCTCCGCGGTCTCGCTGATGACGAGCTCGCCGGGAGCGCCGGAGAGGGACTCGCCCTTCGCGGCCTTCGGGTCGACGAACGATCCCGGCTCCACGCCGAAGAGGGCGAGGTCGATCTCGACGCCCTTCTCGGTGCGGCCGTTGATCAGCGTGTTGCCGAACGGCGCCGCGGCCTCGACGCCCGGCTGCTCCTTCCAGGTCTCGACATCGGAGATCGGGACCAGCGAGCGGGAGAAGGCGGAGTCGGTGGCGACGTCCTTCTGGAACGCGAAGGAGGTCACGGGCAGCTTCTTCAGCCCGGAGACGCCGTCGTTGACGAGGCCCACGGACAGGCCGCTGAGCAGGACCATCAGGATCGCGATCAACGCGACCACCGATCCCATCAGGGCGAAGCGTCCGCGGGCGAAGGACAGTTCACGGAGTGCGAGGAACATGTCACTGCCCCCGCAAGTTTGCCGACAACATGTCGGGAACGATACCGACATGGTGTCGGAAACCGGAAATCTCCCCGCGCGGTTTGAGACGAGCGTCACGAGGGCCGTCGCCGGGGCCGTGCAGCGGAGCTAGCCTGAGGGCATGCGTGCATGGGCGGTGACGCAGCCGGGCCCGATAGAGTCCCGGCCACTGCAGCTCGTCGACAAACCCGACCCCCGCCCCGGGCCCGGTGAGATCCTGGTCCGGGTCCGTGCCTGCGGGGTCTGCCGGACGGACCTGCATGTCGCGGAAGGCGACCTCCCGGTTCATCGCGAGGATGTGACGCCCGGACACGAGGTGGTCGGCGAGGTTGTCGAACTCGGGCCGGGCGCCGAGGGATTCGCGCCCGGCGACCGCGTGGGCGTCGCGTGGCTGCACCGCACCGACGGCACCTGCGATCGATGCGCCCGCGGTGCCGAGAACCTCTGCGAGGCATCGCTGTACACCGGCTGGGACGTCGACGGCGGTTACGCCGAATACGTCACGGTCCCCGCGGCGTTCGCCTACGCGCTGCCGTCCGATGTCGACGACGTCTCGATCGCACCGCTGCTCTGCGCGGGCATCATCGGTTTCCGCGCGCTACGGCGGACCGGGCTGCTCGACGGCACCGGCATCGGCCCGGACCGCCCGAAGCGTCTGGGCCTCTACGGATTCGGTGGCAGCGCCCACCTCTGCGCCCAGGCGGCGGTCGCGCTGGGCATCGAGGTCCACGTGATGACGCGCGGTGAGCAGTCGCGCAGGCTGGCCACCGAGCTCGGGGCCGCGTCGGTCGGGGATGCCTACGACGCCCCGCCGGTCCCGCTCGACGCCGCGATCACCTTCGCCCCGGTGGGCGAGCTGGTCCCGGTGGCGATGCGCGCACTCGATCGCGGCGGGGTCCTGGCCATCGCGGGCATCCACCTCAGCGACATCCCGGCCATCAACTACGAGCGAGAGCTGTTCTACGAGAAGGAGATCCGCTCGGTCACCGCGAACACCCGCGACGACGGCCGGCAGTTCCTCGAACTCGCGGCACGGCACGGGGTGCGTGCGACGACCCACGAGTACCCGCTGTCGAAGGCCGACGAGGCGCTCGCCGACCTGAAGGCGGGCCGCTTCGACGGTGCCGCGGTGCTCGTCCCCGACGCCTGAGGAACCGATTGGCGAAGCGCCTCGCCGGTCCGCGGCGAGCCGGGGTCTACACCGGTTCGAGCAGCTCCGGCTCGTTGTTGGACACGCGGTTCACCAGAGGCGCGACCTCGCGGATCTCGATCGACTCGGCCAGCGGCTCGGTCGGCGGGGCGAACAGGTCGCCGGGTGCGGGATGATCCGGATCGAGCCAGGCATCCCAGTTGTCGTACGGCATGATCAGAGGCATCCGGTCGTGGACCTCGCGTAGCTTGCCGACCGCGTCGGTGGTGAGGATCGTGCAGCTCAGCAGCGGGGGAGCATCGGGATTCCCCGCACCGCCCTTCGGATGCCAGACCGACCAGAGGCCGGCCATGAACAGCCGGGTGCCGTCCTGCGGCGACATGAAGTAGGGGATCTTGGTGGGCTTGCCCTTGGAGTCGAGCGGGCCCTTCTTCCACTCGTACCAGCCGTCCATCGGGACCAGGCACCGCTTGGACCTCACCGAGGCGCGGAAGGAGCTCTTCTCCGCGGCGCTCTCGGCGCGGGCGTTGAACAGCAACGGCCCCTTGCCGGGTTCCTTGGTCCACGGCGGCACGAGTCCCCAGCGCATCGCACGAATACGCAGGAGCGGATCGTCCTCCGGGTCGTCGGGAGAGTGCCGCTTCACGACGGTCATCACCGTGGTGGTCGGGGCGACGTTGTAGTTCGGGCCGAGCGCCCGTGGTTCGGGGGCGTCGAGGTCGGCAGGCCTCTCCGGTTCGGGTACCTCGTTGACGGCGTCGAGCTCCGCCGCGAGCTTCGCCGGATCGGTGGTCACCGCATAGCGTCCGCACATGCCTCCATGCTGCCTCAGCGGTGCGACACCCTCACACCGCGATGTCCGCCACCACCGCGTCGGTCGCCGCGACCAGGTCGGCGGGGGCCAGCGCGATCTCGAGGCCCCGCTTCCCGGCGCTGCACAGGACCCGGTCGAACTCCAGCGCCGATGCGTCGAGCACCGTCGGGAGCCGGGTGCGCTGTCCGACGGGAGAGACGCCGCCGAGGACGTAACCGGTGCTGCGGGTGACGGCCTTCGCCTCGGCCATCTTGGCCTTCGGGGCACCGAGAGCGGCCGCGGCCGCCTTCAGCGACAGCTTGCACGGGACCGGGACCACCGCGACCGCGAGGCCCGGACGGTCACCGCCGGCCAGTTCGACGACGAGCGTCTTGAACACCTGCCCGGCGACGATCCCGAGCTCGTCGGCGAGCGCCTCGACCGCCTCGGTGCCGTAGGACTCCGAACGGGGGTCGTGGTCGTAGCGGTGCACGGTGTGCGCGATCTGCGCGCGTTCGAGGGCAGCGATCGCCGGGGTGGCCGCCATGGTCGGATCTCCTCGCGGGTCGAACGGGGTCGGGACGGGGGAAGCGTATTCGAGGCACGCCGGGTCACCGCGCTATTTTCCGGCAGTCGTCCGACGAGGCGCTGCTCACGTCGGGAACAAACGTCCGGTTCCGTCCTGTTGTGAGTGTTTGCGACGTGATGATCGTGAGCATCCGAGGAGAGGTAGGCACCGACATGAGCGACACGGCTGTCCTGGACCGCGAGCCGCTGGTCGACGTGAGGCCTCTCCGCGATCGGGTGGGGTCGGTAAGCTTGACCGGCAACGTCCCAGTGACGCCTCTGATCGAAGGGATCGTAGTGGCCGAACCCCGAGCCGACGCAGAATCAGCCGACGCAGAGCCGACCGGCACGGAACCGACGCCCCCCGCCGACGCGGGAACCGTCGAGGATGTGGCCTCGGCCGGCGCCGCCGCTGACGATGCGTCCGCCGACAAGGGCGCGCCCCGGCGCGCCGACCCCGCCGAAACCGCCGAGCAGCTGACCGAACGCTTCGAGCGTGACGCGCTGCCGCTGCTCGACCAGATGTACGGCGCGGCCCTGCGGATGACCCGCAACCCGTCCGACGCCGAGGATCTGGTGCAGGAGACCTACATCAAGGCGTTCACGGCATTCGCGTCGTTCCGGGAGGGCACCAACCTCAAGGCGTGGCTCTACCGGATCCTGACCAACACCTACATCAACGGCTACCGCAAGAAACAGCGTCAGCCGGCCCAGTACCCGACCGACGAGATCACCGACTGGCAGCTCGCGGCCACCGCCGAACACAGTTCCCAGGGACTGCGCTCGGCGGAGCTCGAGGCCCTCGACGCCCTGCCGGACGACGAGATCAAGGCCGCCTTGCAGGAACTTCCGGAGGACTTCCGGATGGCCGTGTACTACGCCGACGTCGAAGGCCTGCCGTACAAGGAGATCGCCGAGATCATGGACACCCCCATCGGCACCGTCATGTCCCGACTCCACCGTGGACGCCGCCAGCTGCGTGAACTGCTGGCCGACGTCGCCCGGGATCGGGGGTTCAACCGCTCGAAGACCAAGGGTGCGGAGGTGGCGCGATGAGCGACCTCGATCCGGAACTCACCCAGCTCGACTGCTCGGCGGTCATCGCCGACGTCTGGTTGCTGCTGGACAACGAGTGCGACGAGAACGCGCGCAGGCGTCTGCAGGGGCACCTCGACAACTGTCCGTCGTGCCTGGCGCACTACGGCATCGAGCGGCAGCTCAAGCAGCTCGTCAATCGCAAGTGCGGCGGCGATCAGGCCCCTCAGGGCCTGCGCGAGCGCCTGCGCGTCGAGATCCGCAAGACGGTCATCGTCCGCGAGTTCGGCGACCAGCACGTCGATCCCCGGTCGCCCGGCGACCGCTGAGGGCCGCGGTCGCCCGGCGACCGCTGAGGCGAGTCGTGCACGGCGACAGACCATTCCGAGACATGCATCCCGAGACACGAAAAAGCCCGGGCGGCCGAGAGGCCGTACCCGGGCGTTTTTCTGTCGCTCGCTAGCCGAACTCGCCGAACGGCGAAGATCAGGCGTTGGGGCGCTTGCCGTGGTTGGCTGCGCTCTTCTTACGAGCGCGCTTCTTGCGTCCGCGCTTTCCCATGACGCATTCTCCTTTGTTGCCGAATGGTGACATCACAGTGTCTCAGGCATTCTCCCACGTGCCAAAATCGCCTCCGCGGTCGCCCTGGGCGTAGGCCGGTGGTGCTCTGCGGTAGAGCGTGGTGGAGTTCTGCCGTGGCCGTGGTGGGAGTCCTGGACGCGGCTCGCCACGACCGCGTAGGACGGCCCGCCGGTGGTGCCCGGCCATCGGGTGCGCGACCGACCCGAGCGGTCGAAGGTCCCCGACGGGTGGGCTAACTTATGTCCATGGCAGATGACGTGGTGGCAGAGATCGTCGCGAGTGTCCTCGAGGTGCGCGTCACCCCCGGGCAGGAGGTCGAGGCCGGAGACACCGTCGTCCTGCTGGAGTCGATGAAGATGGAGATCCCCGTCCTCGCGGAGGAGGCGGGCACCATCGCCGACGTGCGGGTCAACGTCGGCGACGTCATCCAGGCCGGCGACGTCATCGCCACCTTCGAAGAGCCCACCGCCTGACCGCCGTCCCTCCCACCGGCCCAGAAGCCGCGTAGGTTCCCCGAACCGGGAGCATCCTCATGTCGACCCTTGCCGACCTCCTCGCCGAGCACACGACGCTCTCCGACGCGGCCGCGGCCCATCTGCAGCGCCTCGTCGCGGAGTGGCAGTTGCTGGCCGACCTGTCATTCGCGGATTTCCTGCTGTCGGTGCGCACCGACGAGGGAGCGGTCGTCACCGTCGCCCAGTGCCGGCCCAACACCGCGTCGACGGTCTTCCCGACCGATGAGGTGGGTCGTGTCATCGACACCACCATCCATCCGCAGGTGCTGCGGGCCTTCGAGTCCGACCGCATCCTGCGCGACGAGGACCCGACCTGGTTCGGTGCCACCGCGATGCGTCAGGAAGCGGTCCCGGTCGGGTTCGACGGTGGCGTCATCGGAGTGCTGACCCGGGCCGTCGATCTCACTCATCCACGGCTGCCGTCGCCGCTGGAACTCGCGTACCAGGACTCTGCGGACGACCTGTGCCAGATGGTCGCGGACGGGACCTTTCCGCACGAGGAGGGCAATCCGCGGGGTCTGTCGACGCCTCGTGCGGGTGACGGGTTCATCCGGCTCGACGCCAACGGCATCGTCACCTACACCAGCCCCAATGCGCTGTCGGCGTTCCACCGCATGGGCTGGACCGCCGAACTCAACCACACGCGGCTGTCCCATGTGGTCAAGCAGCTGATCACCGAGCCGTTCGAGGCCGACGACGTCGCGATGATGCTCGACATCGCCGCCGGCGTGCTGCCGGTACCCACCGGCCCGTACCGCGATGTGGGGATGCGTGTGGAGGCCGATGCCCGGCGTGCGACGGTGCTGATCCGGGCAGTGCCGCTGCGGCCGCGCGGGGAGGTGTCCGGGTCGGTGGTGCTCATCCGCGACGTCACCGAGGTCAAACGCCGGGACCGGGCCCTGATCAGCAAGGACGCCACCATCCGGGAGATCCATCACCGGGTGAAGAACAACCTGCAGTCGGTGTCGGCGTTGCTGCGGCTACAAGCCCGGCGCACCGCCAACGCGGACGCGCGCGAGGCCCTCAACGAGGCGGTGCGTCGCGTCGCGTCGATCGCCCTCGTCCACGAGTTGCTGTCGGGCAGCGTCGACGAGGAGGTGGATCTCGACGAGGTCGTCGACCGACTCGTCCCGATCCTGGTCGACGTCGCGTCGAGCGAGTCGCCGGTGACGGTGCGTCACCGCGACCGTCTCGGCGTACTGACCGCAGAACTCGCGATGCCGCTCGTGATGGTGCTGACCGAGCTGATCCAGAACGCGATCGAGCACGGGTTCCAGGGTGCTCCGAAGCCGGACGCCGAAATCGCCGTGATCTCCGAGCGTGACGTGCGAAACCTGCGGATCGCGGTGCGCGACAACGGTTCCGGACTTCCCGATGACTTCGATCTGACCACCTCGGACCATCTCGGCCTGCAGATCGTCAAGACGCTGGTCTCCATCGAACTCGGCGGTGAACTCGAGGTGCGTCCGAATCCCGAAGGGGCGGGAACCGAAGTGGCCGTGGACATTCCGCTGCGATCCTGACCAGTACCGCTGGGGCAGGGGCCGTTTCGTCTGGGAATGGTCGACGGCAGACGGTGAGGGCACGAAAAAACCCGGCCGGAGCCGGGTTTCTTCGAGTCCGGTCGTACCCGGATCAGACGAGCTAGACGCTGCTGCGGGTGCGCGTCCGAGCGGTGCGGCGCTTCAGTGCGCGACGCTCATCCTCGCTCATGCCGCCCCAGACGCCTGCGTCCTGGCCGGTCTCGAGGGCCCACGACAGGCACTCGGCGGTGACGGGGCACCGGGCGCAGACGAGCTTCGCGTCGGCGACCTGCGCGATGGCCGGACCGCTGGTTCCCACGGGGAAGAACAGCTCCGGATCCTCGTCGCGACAGATGGCCTTGTGACGCCAGTCCATTCCACTACTCCTTCAGGCGCGGCTGAGCGCACCACTCGATCAGTTGGTTGCTTGCTGCTGGTTGGCTTAACTCTCAGTTCACGCGGGCGCACCGAATGTTTCCGCGCTGTTGCTTGTGAATACTTTCACGAATCCAGCCGAAGTCAATGGTTCTTGGTTAACACGTGGGCAACATCACGTCATGCGCCTACCACTTCGGCTCTGGCTGAACCCAAGGGGGGTACGGACAGCAGGGCGGCTGCCCGTGTAGTAGCCTACGCGACACTTGACAGGGATGTCGACGAATTTCTGCAGGTAGGGGCGATTTGTCCCATAAAAAGGCGCTGGTGGGCGGAGGATCGGGGAGCGTATATTCGGCCACATGCGTCGACGATGTTGATCCAGACCACAACCTTCGGGCCGTGTACCCGCGTCGTCGCGCCGACTGGCGACCGGCGCGGTGGGCGCCGCGTTCTTCGAGGACCTGATCCCGCTCTACCCGCTGTACGCACTCCTCTTCGCCGACCCCTCGATCCCCGGCGCCGGGCTCTCCGGCGCGCAGGTCTCTGCGCTGTTCGCGCTCTGGTCGCTGTCCACGGTGATCGTCGAGGTGCCCAGCGGGGTGATCGCCGACCGGTTCTCCCGCCGTCGCCTGGTGGTCGTCGGCCCCTGCATCACCAGCGCCGGTTTCGCGCTCTGGACCCTCGTGCCGTCGTTCGCCTCGTTCGCCGCCGGATTCGTGCTCTGGGCGATCGGGGGTTCCCTCCGGTCCGGGACGACGCAGGCGCTCGTCTACGACGAGCTCGTGCACCTGGGCCGGTCCGAGGACTACGCCCGGCTGGCCGGCGCGATGCGCGCGGCCTCCGCGATCGGAGTCGTCGCGGGCACGGCTCTCGCCGCGCCGCTGTTCGCGTGGGGTGGCTACCCGGCGGCGGGTGTCGCCAGCGTGGTGTCGTGCCTGATGTGCGCGCTGGCCTCGTCCACCCTCCCGGAGACCGACGGCTCCGGCGTCGGCGATCCGTCCACGGAGCCGGTGCTGTCGGAGAAGGCGCTTTCCGATCCGGCGCCATCCGATCCGGCGCTGACCGACGCCGGGCATTCCGAGGCCGGCCTGTCGGTGCTCGGCATCGTGCGCAGCGGCGTGCGCGACCTGCGCACCCAGCCCGCAGCATGGGGCCTGCTGCTGCTCGTCGTCGCGTTGACCTGGGTCGCGGCGCTCGACGAGTACCTGCCGCTGCTCGTCGAGTCGTTCGTGAGCAATTCCCCGGGCGGTGCGGACGACGGCGTGAGCCGCACCGACATCCCGCGGACGGTGGCCGTGCTGATGGTGGTCGTCTCGCTCGGCGACGTCGTCGGAGCACTTGCCGCCGGGCGGTTCCGTCGACCCGCGGCGATCGGTCCGGTCGTGGCCGCGGCTGCGCTGGCCCTGATGGCGGCGTCGCTGTGGGCGCGGCCGGTCGCGGTGATCGCGGTGGCGGTCGCGTTCGGGGCGTTCGGTTGGGCGCTGGTCGTCGCCGACGCCGCGCTCCAGGATCGGCTGGGGTCGCGGTCCCGGGCGACGGTCACCTCGCTGGCCGGGGTGGGGGAGGAGGTCGTCGCGCTCCTCGCATTCGCCGGGTGGGCGGCGGGATCGACGCGGTTCGACCCGCCGACGCTGTTCGCGCTCGCGGCGATCCCATACCTGGTCGTGCCCTACCTCGCCTCGGCGGGTGCGACGACCGTGAGTGCATCGCGGCGGTGGCGGAACCGGATGTCGCGGAACGCGCCGATGTAGTCACCGTCCATCTGGACGTCGATCGGGGTCTCGGCGACGAACCGGACCTCGTTCACATCGTCCTCACGGAAAAGGTGTCCCGCCTTCGGATCTGCTTGCGCCAGAAGGCGAGTGGCGAGCGGTAGGTTCCGCAGCACGCCGGTGGAGGTGGCCACGAAGACTCCCAGCCCGGTGTCGAATCCGGTGGTCGGGTTGGTGCGGATCTCCCGTGGGCCGAGGTACGTCCACGGGCTCGTGTTGGACACGAAACCGAATCGGGCGCCCGTGATCCGGTCGTGCCCGGGGATCTCGACGTCGAAAGTCGTCGATTTCCCCGCATTCTTCAGGAAGCTGCTGACGGTGGTCCACAGATACCGTGCGGGTGTCGCCGACTTGCCGGCGTGCCGCTTGTCCTCCATCGCATGCACGACGATCGCGTCGATGCCCATCCCCGCGTTGAAGAGGAACCACCGGTCGTCGGTGTGGCCGAGTCCGATGCGGCGGCCCTGCCCGGCGTCGAGGAGTTCGATGATCTGCTGCGTGGCGAGCAGGGGATCGGGGTCGATGCCCAGTGTGCGGGCGAACACGTTCGCGCTGCCGCCCGGGATCACCGCGAGCGCCGGCCGCGCCGCCGACGGGTCGGACGAGCCGGGCTTGTCGAGCAGCCCGTTGGTCGCCTCGTTCACCGATCCGTCGCCGCCGTGCACGATGACGGTGTCGAAGCCCTCGGCGGCCGCGCGGGCGGCGAGTTCGAAGGCGTGCCCGCGGTGCGTGGTGAGTTCGACGTCGAGGTCGAAGTGCGCGCTCAGGGTGTGGACGAGGGCGTCACGCCCAGCCGGACTGGTCGCGGTGGCGAACGGGTTGACGATGAGCATGACGCGCACGACTCCCGAGGATATGGGGTCGTGGCGCCGTCGGCGTAATCTGCCCGTCGTGAAGGTCGCTGGAGGACGTCGTGGACGGAGGATGTCGCGGGGTGCGGAAAGGTTCCGCGGGCCCGACCAAATACCCTGGATCGGGTGAGCACGGAGAAGGATCGCCGGAAGAAGGACGTCACCGCCCCGGCGGCGGCATCGTCGGAGCCGGCCCCGCCGCGCCAGATCAGGATCGCCGGCGCGGTGACCCTGGCGCAGGGGCTGATCGGCATCGTCATCGCGATCGTCCTGGTCATCCGTGCCCTCGCCGGCCACGAGGAGACCGCCATCAGCGGATACGGCACCGCGGCCTGGTTCGCGATCATCTTCGGCGGCGTGGCCGTCGGCGGCGCGGCCCTCTGGTCCGGGCGCCGCTGGGGCCGGTCGATCGCGATGGTCGCCCAGATCCTTCTGCTCCCGGTCGCGTATTACCTGTACACGAGCCACGTCGCCGTCGCGTCCGTCCCGGTGGCCCTGGTGGCGGTCTTCGTGTTGGTGATGCTGTTCAGTCCGCCGTCCGTGCGCTGGCTCGCCGGTGACATCGGGCCCGATCACTGACCCGGCCCAGGTGCCCCGAAGCGGAGTCCGGGGCGGCACCCTGAGCAGTTGACCCAGTTTTTACCGCGAGGCCGACTCCAAACGTTCGACGAGCCCGCGACCGCCCGTACAGTAGGCGCCATGACGCGCATCCTGGCGATTGCCAATCAGAAGGGTGGGGTCGCCAAGACCACCACGGTGGAGTCCCTCGGAGCAGCGCTCGCCGATCTCGACGTGTCGGTGCTCGTGGTCGATCTCGACCCGCAGGGGTGTCTCACCTTCTCCCTGGGGCACGATCCGGACCAGTTGGAGACCTCGGTCCACGACGTGCTGCTCGGCGACGAGGAGATCGCCGACGTCCTGCTCGACACCGAGGACAAGGTGACCCTGCTGCCGGCCACCATCGACCTGGCCGGGGCGGAGGCGCTGCTGCTGATGCGCCCCGGCCGCGAATACGCGCTCAAACGCGCCCTCGCCGAGGTCGCCGAGGACTTCGACGTCATCCTCGTCGACTGCCCGCCGTCGCTCGGTGTGCTCACGCTCAACGGGCTCACCGCCGCCGACGAGGTGATCGTGCCGCTGCAGTGCGAGACGCTCGCGCACCGCGGCGTCGGGCAGTTGCTGCGCACCGTCCGCGAGGTGCAGCAGATCACCAACCCGAATCTGAGGATGCTGGGCGCGGTGGCCACGCTGTTCGACGCCCGGACCACCCACAGCCGCGACGTGCTCGCCGACGTCGCCGACCGCTACGACATCCCGGTGCTGAGCCCGCCGATTCCCCGCACGGTGCGCTTCGCCGAGGCGTCGGCATCTGGGTCGTCGGTCATGCGGGGACGAAAGAACAAGGGCGCCACCGCATATCGCGAACTCGCCGAGAACCTCTGGAAGCACTGGGACGCGGGCGAGGACGTGCGCACGTTCGATCTCACGCCGTAGGGGTCAGGCCGGGCCGTACGCCTCGACCATCCCGCCGCGCTGTTCGAGGACGGTGTCCCCGAGGACCTTCAGGCTCACCACGCCGTCGGGCGCGGAGCTGCGGGGCAGGGGGATGGACCGCAGCTCGCGGCCGGTGGCCACGTCACGCGCGCTGATCCCGGCCCGGCTCGGCAGCAGCAACTGCCCGGCCATCACCTGTCCGGGACCGAGGGTGCCGGGTACCTGGTAGATCGGCCGCAGGCTCTGGGCATCGAGCACGACCGTCGCCTTGCCGGTCCAGTACGTCACGATGCCCTCGCCCTCGAGCGGGACGCTGCCCGCGGGCGGGAACGCGTCACCGGAGACGGTGTTGGACCCGACCGCCACCGCCGAGGTGTCGAAGCGGCGGATGGCCGGTCCGCTGTCGCCGCCGATCGCGGGAGGCTCGGCCGGGCTCGCGCCGCCGTCGTAGACGGCGATGCCCGATGACGACATGCCGATCAGCACCGGGGGAGGGCCGCTCACGTCGCCGGTGATCAGCGACGACCCGTACTCCTCGACCCGCTCGTCGTCGTCGAGGATGGCGCCGATGACCGTCAGCCGGTAGCCGGGATCGTTTTCGCAGCGTTCGACGATCGCGACCCGGTCGCCGCTGATCGCCGCGGAGAACAGCCGGCAGTGTCGGCGCTTCGGGTCGTCCTCGGGGCGTACGCGGGCCTCGATCCGGCCGTACTCGATGCCGCGCACCAGGTTCGATCCCCAGGTCTCGAGACGTTCGGGCCCCTGCGCGACCACGTAGCCGTAGTCGCTCACGAGGTGGACGGTGGGATCGGCGTCGGCGGTGCGGGAGCCCCGGCGGGCGCCGGTCGCCGCGTCGAGCGCGGTCACCTCCGAACATCCCCGCGAGTTGCGGTACACCGCCAGTGCGGCGTCGATGCTCGACGTCCACGCGGTGTCGACCGCGCAGAGCTCGAGATCCCTCGAGTACCTCCAGACCTCGGAGCCGGAGCGGGGATCGCGGCCGACCACGGTTCCCCCGTCGCCGGTCACCACCAGCGCCTTGCCGACCGCCGGGGTCGCGGTGGCGGCGGATTCCGCGCGCCAGCGCACGGCGAAGGCCTCGGGTACCGAGGCGGCCGAGGCGACCGCGGGAGGTTCGGTGGCCGCCTGCGTGCTCTTGGTCGCCCGGACCGGGCTGACCAGCCAGGCGACCAGGCATGCGACGGCGACGACCACGACGATGATCGCGGAGATCACCAGGTCGATCGGCCGTCGCCGTTCGGGTCGGACGCGTGCCACGCGCGCGGAGGGCTACTCGGCGGCCGCCGTGGCGGACTGGGCGGCGACCGGGGTCGCCGCGGCGGACTGGGCGGCGACCGGGGTCGCCGCGGAGTCGGAGCCGCTCTGCTCGCCGGTGGTCTTACGGCCGCCACGACGACGGCGGCGACGGCGCGGCTTGCTGCCGCCCTCGCCGGTGCCCGCCTCGCCGGACTCGGCCTTCTCGCGGGATTCGGCCTTCTCGCCGGTGGAATCGGTGTTCGCGGCGGCGTCGGTGTCCTCGCCCGAGCCGCTGACCTTGGCGTCGTCGTCGATCGGCTTGCCGCCGCGGGTACGACGACGGGTGCGGGTGGTGCGCTTGCGCGGGGTGCGGGCCTCACGGGTCTCCCGGACCTCGCTCGGGTCGCGCTCCGGCTTCGGGGCGACGATGCGGCCGGTCGCCGACTCCGGGATGTTCAGGTCGCTGCGCAGGTGCTCCGATGTCGAGTAGGTCTCCACCGGCTCCGGCATGCCCAGGCCGAGGGCCTTGTCGATGAGCTCCCAGCGGTGCAGCTCGTCCCAGTCGACGAGGGTCACGGCGATACCGGTGCGACCGGCGCGGCCGGTGCGGCCGATCCGGTGCACGTAGGTCTTCTCGTCCTCGGGACACTGGTAGTTGATGACGTGGGTGACGTCGTCGATGTCGATGCCGCGGGCCGCGACGTCGGTGGCGACCAGCACGTCGATGGTGCCCTCGCGGAACTTCTTCAACGCCTTCTCGCGCGCCACCTGGCCGAGGTCGCCGTGGACGGCGCCCACCTTGAAGCCGCGCTCGGCGAGGTCGTCGGCGACCTTCTGCGCGGTGCGCTTGGTGCGGGTGAAGATCATCGTCGCGCCGCGCCCCTCGGCCTGCAGGATGCGGGCCACGAGCTCGGCCTTGTCGAGGGCGTGCGCACGGTAGGCGTACTGCTTGGTGCGGTCGTGCACTGCCGAGTCGTTGGCGTTCTCGGCCCGGATGTGGGTGGGACGGTGCAGGAAGGTGCGGGCCAGCGTGACAATCGGGCCCGGCATGGTCGCCGAGAACAGCATCGTCTGGCGCGGCGTCGGCAGCGCGGCCATGATGCGCTCGATGTCCGGTAGGAAGCCGAGGTCGAGCATCTCGTCGGCCTCGTCGAGCACCAGGATCGAGACCTTGCCGAGCACCAGGTGGCCCTGTTGTGCGAGGTCGAGGAGCCGGCCCGGGGTGCCGACGACGACGTCGACGCCGGACTGCAGCTCGGCGATCTGCGACTCGTAGGGACGGCCGCCGTAGATCGCGGTGATCTTCAGCATGCGGTTGGTGCCGTCGGCGAGGGTGACGTCGGTCTTCTTCGCCGCGATCTCGAGGTCGCTGGTCACCTGGATGCACAGCTCACGGGTGGGCACGATCACCAGGGCCCGCGGGGTGTTGTCCAGCGGGCGGATGCCCGACGCCTCCGCGTTGGCGAGGCGGTGGAGCAGCGGGATTCCGAAGCCGTAGGTCTTGCCCATGCCGGTGCGGGCCTGACCGATGAGGTCGTCTCCCTGAAGGGCGAGGGGGAGGGTCAGTTCCTGGATCGCGAAGGTCTGGGTCTTGCCGTCGTCGGCGAGGGCCGAGACGATACGCTCGTCGACGCCGAGTTCGGCGAAGGTCGGGGCGGTGTGGGTCTCGTCGACGATGGTCGTATGCACGGACGAATCGGTCATGTGCGGTTGTTGCCTTTCTGGCCAGTCTCTTGCGCGCACGGTTGGTTCCTGCGCGCACGAGGAAAGCTCGAAAGTGCGCGCGCAATGTCGTAGTGGCACCGGGGATTCGGCCGGGGTGTCGCGATCCGGACTAGTCGATCTCGCGATGTGTGTACGCGAGTGGTCTCAATCACATCCACACGGCCGCATCCACACGCTCGCGCCGGCAAGCACGCGTGGTCACGCGGCTTCGCGGGCAGGCGCCGGGGGGTCCCGTCGGAGTGCACCGCCATCCAGTGTACTTGGTGTGGCGCGATGGGCCGCTACCATCACCTCATGGCGCCTGCATCCGACCCCTCCGAACAGACCCCGGTAGTCGCGATCGAGAACCAGGATCGAGCGGTCGGGAAGCTGTTCGCGGTGCTGCTCGCCGGTGAGTTCGCGGCTTTCCACCGCCTCATCGAGGAGTCGGCGATGGCTCCCGACGTCCCCAGCAAGATCGCCATCGCGCGCATGGCGGCGTCCGAGGTCGGGCACTTCGACCGGCTCGCCGAGCGCGTCGAGGCGATGACCGGCCTCACCGCGGCCGAGGCGGTCGAGCGCTACCGCTCGGTCTTCGACCAGTACCACCGTGCGACGACCCCGAAGACCTGGTACGAGGCCCTGGTCAAGGCCTACGTCGGCGACGGCCTGGCCGCCGACTTCTACGTCGAGCTCGCCGACATGCTGCCCACCGACTCGCGGTCGGTGATGGCCGAGGTGATGGCGGAGACCGCCAATTCGCAGTTCGCCCGCGAGCAGGTCCGTGCCGCCGTCGAGCGCGACCCGTCGCTGAAGTCCCCGCTGGTCCTGTGGGGGCGTCGCCTGCTCGGCGAGGCCATCACGCACGCGCAGTGGGTCCTCGCCGCCGAGGAGGAGGTCACCGACCTGCTCTTCTCCGGCGCGTCGTCGCTGTCGGGCATCGCGACCTTCTTCGACGCGGTCGCCGCCAAGCACGCCGAGCGCATGGCCGACCTCGGACTCGCCTGACCAGCGCTTCCGGCCCCCGTGTGACCGCGGGCTTTTCGCTGTCAGCGGAGCGGATGGGTGCCGCCGAGTCGGCTGGACTAGCCTTGTGCGGCAAGCGTTGTTGAGACTCTGAGGAGGGCCGCACATGGCCGTGGAAGTGAAGATCGGCATCACCGACAGCCCGCGGGAGCTGACCGTCGCGACGCCGCTGACCAGCGACAAGGCCTACGCCGAGGTCGAGGCGGCACTCAGCGGCGGCCAGCAGCTGCTCAGCCTGGTCGACGAGAAGGGCGCCCGCTACATCGTCCCGGTCACCAAGATCGCCTACGTCGAGGTGGGAGCGGCCGAGAACCGTCGCGTCGGCTTCGGGGTCTGACACCCCGCCGCCACGTCGCGGCCGCCGTCACGAGACAGACGACGAGGGTCCTGTGCGGGACCGGTGATCCACCGGCCGGCACAGGACCCTCGTCGTGTGAAGTGGGAATCCGTGGGAGGTTCAGGCCTCGCCGACCGTCGGCTCACCCGCCGGCTGCTCGGTGTCCGGTGAACCGGCGGCCTCGCCCTCGGGCGGATTCTGCCGCGGGAAGTGGGACAGACCGCCCCACAGCAGCGCGACCGTGGTCTCCACCGCGGTCTGCTTGTCGACCGGACGCTTCGCCTCCAGCCAGTAGCGGGCGTTGACCTGGCTCGCGCCGACGAGGCCGGAGGCCAGCATGCGCGAGCGGTACGGGTCCAACCCGGAATCGTGCATGACCAGGCCGTACACGGCGTCGACGCACGCCTCGGTCGCTCCCTCGACGCGCCGGATCACGGCCGGGTCGGAGGCGTCGGAGGAGAAGATCAGCCGGTAGCCGGAGTTGTCCTGGTCGATGAAGTCGAAGAACGCCTGCACCGCGGCGCGCACACGCTGGTGGTTGTCGGTGGTGGTGCGCAGTGCGGTGTTGACGTCGTTCACCAGCTTCTCGGCATGCGAATCGACGACGGCGATGTAGAGGTCCAGCTTCGACGGGAAGTGCTGATAGAGGACGGGCTTGCTCACTCCCGCGTGCACGGCGATCTCGTCCATGCCGGCGGCGTGATAGCCGCGCTCGACGAAGATCTCGCTGGCCGCGTCGAGCAACTGCATGCGCCGTGCGCTGCGGGGCAGGCGCGTACTGCGTCCGGGAACGGCGGACGCGTTGGTTGCGGTCGACATGCCCAAGAGAGTACTCGGAAGACCTTCCTCCGCAGTATCGGCCGTCCGCTGTGAGAAAGTAGGTCCGTGAGCCGCACTCAGGATGGTGGCCCCGCCCCGGACACGGGCCGGGTACGCACCAAGGATGCCGGCCCGAGATCGTCGGGACGCCCCGGTCCGGACCAGCCGCTGCGCGCGCGGTGGGACCCGACCGACGACAGCGGCCGTCCCCGCGTCGACCGCGACGCCCAGCCCGGCTACAGGAAGCAGTCGGCGGTCGGCCGGTTCGTCTCGACCTACGGCTGGCGCGCGTACGCGATCCCGGTCCTCACCATCCTGACCATCGCGCTGATCGTGGTCACCGTCCGCGACGCCCGCGGCGACGGGCTCGCCGACACCGAGGCGGTCAATCCGGACTCGGCCGCCCGCAACACCGACATCAGCACCGAAACCCGGCCCATCGGCGCCCCGACCGGCGACATCCAGGCCGCGGCGCTGCCCGCCGGGACGCTGCCGCAGGGCGGGCCCTTCACCGAACAGGGCCGCAAGACCTTCCGGGTGTTGCGTGGCGCCGGTCAGAAGGTCGGCACCGGCGGACAGGAGTACACCTACACCGTCGAGGTGGAGAACGGCCTCAACCCGCAGGACTACGGCGGCGACCCGACCTTCGCCAAGATGGTCGACATGACGCTCGCCAACCCGCGCAGCTGGATCGGCGACGGGCGCGTCGGCTTCCGGCGCATCGACAGCGGCGAACCCGACCTCCGCATCACGCTGGTCTCGCCCGGCACCACCCGCGAGCTGTGCGGGTACCAGATAAAACTCGAGACGTCGTGCTTCTACCCGCCGCAGGCGCGGGTGGCGCTCAACGAGGCGCGCTGGGTGCGCGGAGCGCTGTCGTACCAGGGCGACGACGTGGCGTACCGCCAGTACCTGATCAACCACGAGGTCGGCCACGGCATCGGCTACGCAGAGCACGAGCCGTGCCGCGAGAACGGCGCGCTGGCACCGGTGATGATGCAACAGTCGTTCGGCGTGGACAACTCGCAGATCATGGCGCTCGACCCGGACATGAAGGCCGACCGCACCTTCGTCTGCCGGCCGAATCCCTGGCCGTTCCCCAGCCGCTAGGGGAATGCGCGCCGGACTACGGTGGTTGTCCCAATGGTCCGTGTACACCCCGAAGGTTCTGGAGGCATCAGGTGTCGCAAGGTTCGGTGACTGGGTCGCTGCCACCGCTGGTGGAGCCGGCGGCGGAACTGAGCAACGAAGAGGTGGCTCGCTACAGCCGTCACCTGATCATCCCGGATGTCGGGATGGACGGTCAGAAACGACTGAAGAACGCCAAGGTCCTGGTCATCGGTGCCGGTGGCCTGGGCTCACCCACGCTGCTCTACCTCGCCGCGGCGGGTGTGGGCACCATCGGCATCGTCGAGTTCGACATCGTCGACGAGTCCAATCTGCAGCGCCAGGTCATCCACGGGCAGTCCGATGTCGGGCGCCCCAAGGCCGAGAGCGCGCGGGACTCCATCCGCGAGATCAACCCGTACGTCACGGTGAACATCCACGACCAGCGGCTCGAACCCGAGGGTGCGGTCGAGTTGTTCTCGCAGTACGACCTCATCCTGGACGGCACCGACAACTTCGCGACCCGCTACCTCGTCAACGACGCCGCGGTCCTCGCCCACAAGCCCTACGTCTGGGGTTCGATCTACCGCTTCGAGGGTCAGGCGTCGGTGTTCTGGGAAGACGCCCCCGACGGCCGAGGCATCAACTACCGCGACCTCTACCCGCAGGCCCCGCCTCCCGGCATGGTCCCGTCGTGCGCCGAGGGCGGCGTGCTCGGCATCCTGTGCGCGTCGATCGGGTCGATCATGGGCACCGAGGCCATCAAGCTCATCTGCGGCATCGGTGAACCCTTGCTCGGCCGGCTCATGGTCTACGACGCCCTCGACATGACCTACCGGACCATCAGGATCCGCAAGGACCCCGACCGCGAGCGCATCACCGAGCTCATCGACTACGACGACTTCTGCGGCGTGGTGTCCAGCGAGGCCGCAGAGGCCGCGGCCGGGTCGACGATCACCGCCGTCGAGTTGAAGGAGAAGCTCGACGCGGGTGAGCGGCTGGCCCTCATCGACGTCCGCGAGCCCGTCGAGTGGGACATCGTCCACATCGACGGCGCCACGCTCGTGCCGAAGGCCGAGATCCTCTCCGGCGAGGGCCTGGCGAAGATCCCGCACGACCGCCCGACCGTGCTGTACTGCAAGACCGGTGTCCGCTCCGCGGAGGCCCTCGCAGCCCTCAAGCGGGCCGGTTTCGCCGATGCCACGCACCTGCAGGGTGGTGTGACGGCCTGGGCGAATCAGGTGGACAAGACCCTCCCGGTCTACTGACGCCGATTCGCGCGCGACACCGCGTGCCTCGCCGGTGAGCCCGGCGCCGCTCGGTAATCTGGCCTGGTGAATACCGTCGAGCCGCCCGAGCACGTGCTGAACACGTTCGGGCTCACCGCGCATCCGCCCGTCGCCATCGGCGACTCCTGGATCGGTGGGTGGCGCGTCGGTGAGGTCGTGCTGTCGCTGGTCCCCGATCACGCCCGCGCCGCCTGGTCGGCGTCGGTGCGCGAGACGCTGTACGTCGAGGGGCTGCGCATCGCGCGACCGTTCCGCGCCACCGACGGCCGCTACGTCGTGTCCGGGTGGCGGGCGGACACCTACATCGCCGGGACCCCCGAGCCCCGCCACGACGAGGTGGTGCTCGTCGCGGACCGCCTCCACGAGGCCCTCGCCTCGCTGGAGCGTCCGCGCTTCCTGCTGCAGCCGCCCGCCCCGCCGCACACCGACGTCGACGTGTTCACCGCCGCCGATCGCGCCGCCTGGGAGGACGTGCCGCTGCGATCTGCGCGCGCCGCGGGCATGGCCGACCCGACCGCGCCGGACGGTGTGCAGAGCGTCGAGATGCTCAAGACCCTCGCGAAGCTGCGCAAGCCGGTGGACCTGCCGTCCCAGGTGGTCCACGGCGACCTGTTCGGCACCGTCCTGTTCGCCGGGGCGGCGGCGCCCGGCATCACCGACATCGTCCCGTACTGGCGGCCGGCGCCCTGGGCGGCCGCGGTGGCCGTCGTCGACGCCCTGGCGTGGGGCGGCGCCGATGCCGAACTCATCGACCGCTGGTCCGATCAACCGGAGTGGCCGCAGATGATGCTGCGCGCGACGATGTTCAGGCTGGCCGTCCATGCCCTGCATCCGCGGTCCACCGCGGGCGCGCTTCCCGGCTTGCAGCGCGTGGTCGAACTGGTACGTTTGCTCGTATAACCGCAGTTCACAGCGGTATTCAGGGTCTGCAAGAGTTCTCACATCGCCGGCGTGGCGAAGTGAGGACAACGTGACCACGAGGTCACCTGGCAGCAAATCCCCGCAACACGCTCCCCACATGCTTGGTGTCGAGTCGCACGACATCGGTGTCGGCGGCGCATCGGCAGCCACCCGGCCGTCGAGTCGCACTGCCGGCCCGCACTGCACGTGCAGTGACCACCAAGCCACGGAAGACGGGGACGCATGGTTTTCGCAGACCTCAAAGCGCAGCTCACACGTGACCACACCATCACCGACTGGGATCCCGAGGATCGGGTCGCCTGGGACAACGGCAACGCCGAGGTCGCCAAGCGCAATCTCGTCTGGTCGGTGATCTGCGAGCACATCGGATTCTCCATCTGGTCCCTGTTCTCGGTGATGGCCCTGTTCATGGGCCCCCAATACGGCATCAGCCAGGACCAGAAGTTCGTCATCGCGGCGACCGCGACCCTCGTCGGCTCGTGCCTGCGCATTCCCTACACGCAGGCCACCGCGCGGTTCGGCGGTCGCAACTGGGCCATCTTCTCCGCCTTCGTGCTGGTCGTCCCGACGGTGATGACGATGGTGTTGATGATGAACCCCGGCGAGTTCGGCTTCGGCTGGTTCCTCGCGGTCGCCGCGATCACCGGGTTCGGCGGCGGCAACTTCGCCTCGTCGATGACCAACATCAACGCCTTCTACCCGCAGCGGCTGAAGGGGTGGGCGCTCGGCCTCAACGCCGGCGGCGGCAACATCGGCGTTCCCGCGGTCCAGGTCATCGGCCTGCTGGTGATCTGGCTCTTCGCCGACCAGCCCGAGATCGTCTGCGCGATCTACCTGGTGGCGCTGGCCATCGCGGGCGTCGGCGCGGCGCTCTACATGGACAACCTCGACCACCAGACCGCCAGCGGCAAGGCGATGGTCGACTGCCTGAAGTACCGCGACACCTGGCTGATCTGCCTGCTCTACGTCGGCACCTTCGGTTCGTTCATCGGTTTCGGTTTCGCGTTCAGCCAGGTCCTCAACATCAGCTTCACCTCGGCCGGCGCGTCCAAGCCCGCCCTGGCGGCCGCGCAGATCGCCTGGATCGGCCCGCTGCTCGGCTCGCTGGCCCGCCCGTATGGCGGCAAGCTCGCCGACCGCATCGGCGGCGGCAAGGTCACCCTGTACTGCTTCGTCGCGATGGCCGCGGCCGCGTCGATCCTGGTGGTCGCGGGCATGTCGGCGGATTCCAACGGCAAGGTCATCACCGGTGGCGTGCTGGCCGCCTTCATCACCGGCTTCATCCTGCTGTTCCTGCTGTCGGGGATCGCCAACGGCTCGGTCTACAAGATCATCCCGACCATCTGGGAGCACAAGGCCCGGTCGCTGACCGGTCTCACCGCCTTCGGCAAGACAACCTGGTCGCGCAGCATGTCGGGCGCGCTGATCGGCATCGCGGGTGCCGCCGGCGGCCTGGGCGGAGTCGGCATCAATCTGGTCCTGCGGGACAGCTACAAGTCGAATCAGTCGGCCACACAGGCGTTCTGGGTGTTCCTGATCTTCTACGTGGTGGCCGCGGTGGTCACCTGGTGGTTCTACGCACGACGCCCGATCGTCCTGGCCGAGAAGGAGACCACGGACCTGCCGGTCCTCGCGGACGCGGCGGACGGGAGCACCGTCGCGGACGTGGAGAGCGGTTCGGACAACGCGGTCGCGACCGCGCCGGCGATCAAGTAACCAACCGCCGGAAACAGCCTCGGGCACAACCCGTCGCAGCAAGGCATAGGGAGTAGAGAAGTGAGCAACGGAACCAACGCGGGCCACAGCACCGTCGTCGTGGTGGGTCACGGCATGGTCGGACACCGCTTCGTCCAAGAGCTGCGCAGGCGCGACATCGACGGCTCCTGGCGCGTGGAGATCGTCTGCGAGGAGGCCGAACCGGCCTACGACCGGGTGGGACTCTCCTCCTATGTCGGTTCGTGGCAACGGGGTTCGCTGGCGCTGGACGGCAACACCTACGACGGCGACGAGCTCGTCGTGACCCACCTGGGTGAGGTCGTCACCGCCATCGATCGTGCGGCCAAGCGGGTCGTCACCTCGGCCGGACGCGAGATCACCTACGACGCGCTGGTTCTCGCCACCGGGTCGTACGCCTTCGTGCCGCCGGTGCCGGGGCACGACAACGAGAAGTGCTTCGTCTACCGCACGCTCGACGACCTCGACGCGATCCGGGCGGCCGCCGAGGCAGCGGGGCCGGGCGCGTCGGGCGTCGTGGTCGGCGGCGGTCTGCTCGGGCTGGAGGCGGCCAACGCCCTCAAGCTGCTCGGCCTCAAGCCGCACGTCGTCGAATTCGCGCCGCGGCTGATGCCGATGCAGGTCGACGAGGGCGGCGGGTCGATCCTGAAGAATCTCGTCACCGATCTCGGGCTCGAGGTGCACACCGGCGTCGGCACCTCCGAGATCGCCGACGCCGAGAACGGGAACCTGCGGGTCACCCTGTCCGACGAGTCGGTGATCGACGCCTCGCTGGTCGTCTTCTCCGCGGGCGTGCGGCCCCGCGACCAGCTCGCCCGTGACGCCGGTCTGCCGGTCGCCGAGCGAGGCGGTGTGCTGGTGGACGCGAGCTGCGTCACCGAGGACGACAGCATCTACGCCATCGGCGAGGTGGCCGCGGTCGAGGGCCGCTGCTACGGCCTCGTCGCCCCGGGCTACTCGACGGCCGAGGTGGTCGCCGACCGCCTGCTCGGCGGGTCGTCGAGCTTCCCCGGCGCCGACCTGTCCACCAAGCTCAAGCTCCTCGGCGTCGACGTCGCCAGCTTCGGCGACGCGTTCGCGACCACCGAGAACGCCCTGGAGATCACCTACCACGACGCGGTTGCCGGCAGGTACGCCAAGATCGTCGTCAGCGACGACGCCAAGACGCTGCTCGGCGGCATCCTGGTGGGCGACGCCTCGGCCTACGCGATGCTCAAGCCGATGGTCGGCCGGGAGATCCCGGGCGATCCGGCCGCGCTGATCGCACCCGAGGGCGGCGCCGGCGTCGGCATGGACGCGTTGCCCGACGAGGCGGAGATCTGCTCGTGCAACGGTGTCACCAAGGGCAGCATCTGTTCGGCCATCACCGAGGGTGCGTGCGACGTCGCCGCGATCAAGGGCTGCACGTCGGCCGGCACCACCTGCGGAGGCTGTGTCCCGAGCATCAAGCAGTTGCTCGAGGCCTCCGGCGTGGAGCTCAGCAAGTCGCTGTGTGAGCACTTCGGCCAGTCTCGTGCCGAACTCTTCGAGATCGTCGCGGCCACCGGCATCCGCACCTTCTCCGAGCTCATCGAGCGCTACGGCACCGGTCTCGGTTGTGAGATCTGCAAGCCGACGGTCGCGTCGATCCTCGCGTCGACCTCGAGCGACCACATCCTCGACGGTGAGCAGGCCGCTCTGCAGGACACCAACGACCACTTCCTGGCGAACATGCAGAAGAACGGCTCGTATTCGGTGGTACCGCGGATGCCCGGCGGTGAGGTCACGCCCGAGCAGCTCATCGTCATCGGCGAGATCGCCCGCGACTTCGGGTTGTACACCAAGATCACCGGCGGTCAGCGCATCGACCTGTTCGGCGCCCGCGTCGACCAGCTGCCGGAGATCTGGCGCCGCCTCGTCGACGCGGGCATGGAGTCGGGCCACGCGTACGGCAAGAGCCTGCGCACGGTGAAGAGCTGCGTCGGCTCGACCTGGTGCCGCTACGGTGTGCAGGACTCGGTCGGCATGGCCGTGTTCCTGGAGAAGCGCTACCGCGGCCTGCGCTCCCCGCACAAGCTGAAGTTCGGCGTCTCCGGCTGTGCCCGTGAGTGTGCGGAGGCCCGGGGCAAGGACGTCGGCGTCATCGCCACCGAGCACGGCTGGAACCTGTACGTCGGCGGCAACGGCGGTCAGAGCCCCAGGCACGCGCAGCTGCTGGCCAGCGGGGTGGATGACGAAACCCTGGTCGCCTACATTGATCGGTACCTCATGTTCTACATCCGGACCGCCGATCGATTGCAGCGCACGGCCCCGTGGCTGGAGTCCCTCGAAGGCGGGTTGGACCACCTGAAGGCGGTCGTCTGCGAGGACAGCCTCGGCATCGCCGCCGAGCTCGAGGAGGCGATGGAGCGCCATGTCGCCGGCTACCGGGACGAATGGGCGGCGGTGCTCGACGACGAGGAGAAGCTCAAGCGGTTCGTGTCGTTCGTGAACGCCCCCGATGTGGTCGACCCGACGATCCGATTCGCCGAATACGAACGTAAGGTTCCGGTTCTGCTGGACATGCCGCAGGTGCGTCCGGGGGCCTCGACGCCGGGCGACTCCCGGACCGAGGCGAACGGACCGGTGGACGAGCCGGTGAAGGAAGGAGTGCCGACATGACGATCGCACCACACGAGACCGCCCCCGCTCCGGGGCCGGTCGCGGGCGCCTGGGTGCGGGCCTGCCCGCTCGACGACCTCATCGTCGGCCGCGGCGTCGCGGTGTTGGGGCCGGCCGGGGAGCAGGCCGCGCTGTTCCGGATGCCCGCCGCCGAGACCGACCGGGAGGCGGTCGGCCGCAGCCGGCTGTATGCGATCGGCAACATCGATCCGTTCGGCCGGGCCGCGGTCCTCTCGCGCGGTCTCGCCGGCGACCACAGCGGGGAGCCGACCGTGGCCTCGCCACTGGGCAAGCAGCTGTTCTCCCTGCGCACCGGTGTCTGCCTCGACGACGAGACGGCGTCGGTGCCGAGCTACGGGGTGCGTGTCGTCGACCGGATCGTCGAGGTGTTCTTTCCCGCGTGAACACCAACATCGATCACGCCGGCGAGCCGACCGACGCCGGTTCCGAAACCACCGACACCCCCGGCGCCCTGCCGCTCACCGGGTTCACCATCGGCGTGACCGCGGCCCGGCGGGCGGAGGAGTTCGCCGCGCTGCTCGAACGACGCGGCGCGGCGGTCATGCACGCCCCGACCATCCGCATCCTGCCGCTGGTCGACGACACCGAGCTCGAGCGGGTCACCGAGGAGATCATCGCCTCGCCGCCGCAGATCATGGTCGCGACCACCGGCATAGGTTTCCGCGGCTGGATCGAGGCCGCCGACGGCTGGGGCAACGCCGAGGCCGTCCTGGGTGCGCTGTCGCAGAGCCGGCTCATCGCCCGCGGCCCCAAGGCCAAGGGCGCGATCCGGGCGGCGGGCCTGCGCGAGGAGTGGTCCCCGGAGAGCGAGTCCTCCTCGGAGGTACTCGACCACCTGCTGGCCGAGGGCGTCGAAGGGGTGCGGATCGCGGTGCAGCTGCACGGAGCCACGAGCGAGTGGGAACCGCTGCCCGACTTCTGCACGGTCCTGCGCGCCGCCGGCGCCGAGGTCGTCCCGATCCCGGTGTACCGGTGGAACATGCATCCCGACGTCGCCCGCATCGACAAGATGATCGCGTCGGTGCTGCGCGGCGACCTGGACGCGATCACATTCACCAGCGCGCCGGCCGCGGCGTCGATCCTGACCCGCGCCAAGGAACTCGGCAAGCTGCAGCAGTTCGTGCACGCGCTGCGCACCACGGTGCCGGTGATGTGCGTCGGTTCGGTGACGGCGAGTCCGCTGGAGGCGCTGCAGATCCCGACGCTGTACCCGCGCCGCTTCCGCCTCGGCGCACTGGCGCGGCTGATCACCGACGAACTGCCGCGCCGGTCGCACGTACTGCGGGTGGCCGGCCACGACACCGCGATCCGCGGCCAGGCCGTCGTCGTCGACTCCGAGCTCAAGGAGCTCTCGGCGACCGGCCTGATGCTGCTCAAGCTCTTGGCCCGCAATCCCGGCCGCGTGGTATCGCGGCAGGAGATGCTGGCCGTTCTGCCCGGCGACAGCTCCGACACCCATGCGGTGGAGGTCGCGGTCGCCAGACTTCGTGCCGCGTTGGGGGATTCGAAGATGGTGCAAACCGTCGTCAAGCGCGGCTATCGTCTCGCCGTCGACCTCGAGTACGACGGCGAAGACGAGTGACGCGACCAGGGGAGGTCGACACAAGATGCGAGACAACACTTTCGTGAGCGGCGACGACGTCCGGTTGCCGTACGGCGACCGCCTGCGCGACGTCAGCCCGGTCATCGTCGCTCACGGGACCCGTAATCCACACGGCGTCAACGTCATCGCCGAGATCGCCGAGGCCGTCGGCAAGCGGATCGGCGTCACTCGCACAGCCTTCGTCGATGTGTTGGGGCCGACGCCGAGCGAGGTGATCGCCGACCTCGACAAGCCCGCCGTCCTGGTGCCCGCCTTCCTGGCGTCGGGTTACCACGTCCGCAAGGACATCCCCGAGCACGTCGCGCTCGCCGGGCGATCCGACACCGTGGTCACCCGCGCGCTCGGTCCGGATCCCGCGATCGCCGCGGTTGCGCGCCTTCGCCTGGCCGAGGCCGGCTGGGAGCCCGGCGACGCCGTCGTTCTCGCAGCCGCCGGGTCGTCCGACGAGAGTGCCTGTGCTCAGGTGTATCTGGCTGCGCGACAACTGGAATCACTGATCGGTGGCCGGGTGGAGGTCGGGTTCATCACCACCGCGCGGCCGTCGGTGCCCGAGGCGATCGAACGCGCACGGCGCACCGGCCGTCGGGTGGTCGTCGCGAGCCACCTGCTCGCACCGGGGCTGTTCCACGAGCGCCTGGGGACCTACGGTGCCGACGCGGTGGCTGCTCCGCTCGGACCCGACCGGCGCATCATCGACCTGATCGTCACCCGGATGCGCGCGGCGATCAGTCCGTACCGGCGCAGGTCGGTCGCGCGGACCGCCTGAGGGCTGGGGACTGGTCTCGATACGCCCTCTTCAGGCTCCGGATCACTCGATCGGCAGGAGGCGCGGGACCGAGTCGCTGCCCGAGGTACGAGGAGTTCGGGCGACGAGCCTCGAAGGCCGGGGGATACGACGTCGAGACCCCGGTGAGCCGGCGGGCCACCACGCCTGTCCGGCGAGTGGGGAGGCGTCGAGGTGGCGTCGACATGAACGCCTCACGAGCGGTCGGCGCCGACGACGGCGCAGCGACCTTCTGGATCTTCAACCAATTTTCAGTTGCTCACGCCGAGCACGGATTTCGCTCGGCGACCCGGGGTCGCCGAACCACCAGCGGGATGCAACGTCGCCGCCTTGACTGTCGCCGTCACCGCCGTGTCGCCAGGCTCGCTGGGTGACGGATTCGCCGCCGGTACCATCGATGCGCCGCCGGGCCATCAGCGCGGCTTCGTCACCGACGACGGACGGAAGGCGACCATCGCGGCCACCAATGAGAATGGCGGCGAGTCGTTGTCGCGCACCCGGATGACGTCGACCCGGACGACGTCGTGGAGCACTGGGCGCAGGCCAGGGCTGAGTGGTATCCACCAAAGCCATCGCTCGGCACGGGAGTTGTCCAAGACACCGTGCGCCGGCGGCCAGGGAAGACCGGGCGACGACGAATTCGTGCCGACGACGTGGAGCAGTGGCGGCAGAAACGCTCATGGGATCTCCCACCGGCACTGCCGCAACCGGATCCGTCCATCGGTGATCGGAACCCCCTCGGCAGCAAGGAGTTCCAACTGTCTCGTGGCGAGATGAGGTGCGGGACGCCCACTCGCGGTCACCACGCGATGCCACGGGAGGTCCGCGGTGTCGGTCCGCATGATCCAGCCGACGATCCGTGGACTCGACAGCCCGGCGGCCGCGGCCAGGTCGCCGTACGTGCTGACCCGGCCGACGGGGATGGCGGCGACCAGCGTCCGGACCGCCTCGACCTGTTCCTCGGTGATCGCCGCCATCGTGGGAGACCCCGCTAGAGCAGCGAGCGGATCAGCGACGCCGACAGTTCCGGTTCCAGGAACGGCACCATGTGCTCGCAGTCGGCGTGGTGGACGGTGACGGTGTCGGCGCGGTCGCTTGCGCAGGCCTCCAGGAACGCGGGCCGCACGAACGGCGGCTGCACCCGGTCGGCGACCACGATGTGCGTGCGGATGCCCGGAGGCGGCAGCACGGCGGGGCGGGCCATCTCGCTCCACGACGCCGCGGCCGCCGGGGCGCTCACGCGCCAGCCGACCCGGCCGTGCGGCCGGGGGATGAGATGTTCGGCGATCTCGGCCTCGAGGATCTCGTCGGGTACGGCTGCCCAACCCTCGGACCGCTTCGCGGTGCGGGCCGCCTCGACGTCGGGGTAGTCCCAGTTGTCGAGGCTGTCGCCGGCGACCTGGAGCGCGAACTCCGGGTCGAGACCCTGCGCGGGATCGAGGAGCACCAGGCCCTTGACGTCATCGGGCCGGCGGTTGGCCAGGTGCAGGGCGAGCGCCCCGCCGTAGGAGTGGCCCACGACGACGACCGGCCGGCCGGCGGGGACGTGATCGTCGATGACCTGCGACAGCGCGCGCACGTGGTGCTCGATGCTCCACGGCGGTCGCCAGGGTGACCGGCCGTGACCGAGCAGATCCGGTGCGACGATGCGCACACCGTCGAGATGTCTCGCGAGCGGCGCCCAGCGTTTCCCGTGGCCGGTGAGGCCGTGGATCGCGAGGACCGTCGGCGTCTGCCCCGCGGAGGGTGAATTCCCGTTGAAGACATGGGTGTTGAGAGCTGCCACGCGTCCATCGTGCCGGATCACCCGGACAGCCGCCCACCGCACCCACGCGCATCACACCGGCCCGCGAGGTGGACCCGGGACTCGCCCGGTCCGGGTCGTCGGTGGCACATGCTTCGATGGAGTCCATGAGTCGCATCCGGGGCACCCAGACCCCTCGCAGCGCCCTGCGGGCGCGGCTGGTCGCGGCACCCGAGGCCGCCGACGCGCCGCGGCAGTGGCCCGCGCACATCCGGCGCGTCATCGACCCCGCCGGCCCCACGACTCCCGGCGGAGAACAGCAGGCCTGGCGCCCGATCCGCGTCCACGGCGGACCGGGCAGCGGCAAGACCGCACTCATCGTCGACGCCGCGGTCGCGCGCCTGCTCGACCCGGCCACCGACCCCGAATCGGTCCTCGTCCTCGCCTCGAGCCGGCGCGCCGCGATCGCGCTGCGCGAGGAGATCACCCGCCGGGTGCTGTCGGCCAAGGCCGGCGGCAGGCGCGTCCTGGGCGGGGCCTTGCGCGAACCCCTCGTGCGCACGGTGCACTCCTATGCCTTCGCGATCCTGCGCCTGCAGGCCAGTGCCCACGGCAACCCGCCGCCGCGGCTGATCACCGGCTCCGAGCAGGACGTCGTGCTGCGCGAGCTCCTCGCCGGCGACATCGAGGACGGCGCCGAGTATTGGCCCTCCCACCTGCGGCCCGCGCTCGGCACCGACGGCTTCGCCCAGGTGTTGCGCGACCTGATGATGCGCGCGGCCGAACGCGGCGTCGGCCCGGAGGAGCTCGCCGCGCTCGGCAAGAAGCACAAGAGGCCCGAGTGGGTGGCGGCGGCGCGTGCGTACGCGCAGTACGAGCAGAACATGCTGCTGCGCGGCGCGGTCGGACTCGAGACCCCGGGTGCCTCGGCGCCCGCGGTCGACGCCGCCGAGCTGATCGGGTCTGCGCTGTCGGCGTTCGCCACCGACCCGGAGCTGCTCAGCGGTGAGCGCCGCCGCATCCGGCATCTCCTCGTCGACGACGCCCAGCACCTCGACCCGCAGGCGGCGCATCTGATCCGGCTGGTCGGCACCGGCACGATCTCGACGATCATCGCCGCCGACACCGACCAGTCCGTGTTCGGGTTCCGCGGCGCGAGCCCGCGCTTCGCCGACGGTCTGGCCGACCCGGGCTCTGACCGCGACATCGTCCTCGAGCACGACTTCCGCGCGCATCCCGACATCGCGCGGCTCGGCCGGGCCATCGCGGCCCGCCTGCCGGGCGCCCGGCCGCACCCGTATCCGCAACCGGTGTCGTCCGTCGACGCAGACCGCGACGCGGACATCCCGGGGGACGTCGCCGCCGTGCGGATCTACGGGTCGGCCGCCAAGGAGGCCACCGCGATCGCCGACATGTTACGCCGCGCCCACCTCTTCGACGGAGTGCCGTGGTCGCAGATGGCGGTCATCGTGCGGTCGGTGTCGCTGGCGCTGCCACCGCTGCGCCGCGCGTTCCGGTCCGCGGGCGTACCGGTCACCACCCCGGCCGGCGACCTGCCGCTGCACCGGCAGCGCGCGGTGATCGCGCTGATGCTGGTGCTGCGCGTGGTCGCCGCCCGCCGCCACGACCCGACCACGCACACCGACGACTCGCAACTGTTCACCACCGAGGACACCCTGACCCTGCTCTCCGGGCCGATCGGCGGCGCCGACCCCGGCGCGATGCGTCGCCTCCGCCGCGGCGTGCGCCGGATCGACGAGGCGAAGGACCCGTCGGGTCAGCAGGATTCGTTGACCTCGCTGACCCGCGCCATCATCGACCCGGAACTCGGCGCGCGCTACCGTCGGACCCTCACCGAGACCGAGGCCGCACCGCTCGCACGGGTGCTCGACGTGGTGCACGCGGCGCAGAAGGCGCACGATGCCGGCCGCGGCATCGAGGAGACCCTCTGGGCCGCGTGGCAGGCCACCGGCCTCGAACGGCGGTGGGCCGCTTCGGCGGTGCGCGGCGGACCGGCAGGCGAACAGGCCGACCGGGACCTCGACGCGGTGATGGCGATGTTCGAGGCCGCGGCCGACTTCGCCGACACTCTTCCGGCCGCCGGACCCGCCGGTTTCGTCCACTACCTGTCGCAGCTGCAGATCCCGCGCGACAGCCGGACCCCCACCGCCGCCGCCGAATCCGTGACCGTGCTGTCGGCGCACGCCGCCGTGGGCCGGGAATGGGAGGTCGTCGCGGTCGCCGGCGTCCAGGACGGACTGTGGCCGTCGCTGCGCAGCCGGGGCGGTGTGCTCGGCACCGCGGCGCTCATCGACCTGCTCGACGGCATGGACGCCGAGGCGGTCGACACGGTGGCCCGTGGCGCCACCGCGCTGGCCGACGAGCGGCGCCTGTTCCTCGTCGCGTGCACCCGCGCGCGACGTCGACTGCTTGTCACCGCGGTCGAGGACGGCAGCGGCGACGCCTCCCCGTCGCGCTTCATCACCGAACTCGCCGACCTCGTCGCGAACGGCGCCGACCCCGACGACACCGAACAGCGCGCCGAACCTGCCCTCGACCCCGGCGTCGACCGCGTCCTGTCGCTGCCCTCTCTCGTCGCCACGCTGCGATCGGTGGTGGTCGCCGGCGCCCACGACCCCGACGAGCGGACCCGCGCCGCGGCCCGGCTCCTCGCCGAGCTGGCCGACTCCGACATCCCCGGCGCGCACCCGCGGGACTGGTTCGGTCTCGCCGAACCCAGCACCGACGCCCCGCTGTGGACGCCCGACCAGGGGCCGGTCGTGCTGTCGCCGTCGAATGTCGAAGCGCTGAACCGGTGTTCGCTGCGGTGGGTGCTGGAACGCAACGGCGGCCGCGACGGCGACGGTGCCCCGGCCCTCACCGGCAGCCTGGTGCACACGCTCGTGCAGGCCGTCGCCGGACAGATGGATCCGGACGAGGTCACCGCGGCGTTGCGCGCGATCTGGGACCGCGTCGACACCGGCGCGGGCTGGTACTCCGCACGGGAGCTCGAGCGCGCCGAGAACATGCTCACCCACTTCCGCGAATGGCTGCGCATCTCGAGGTCCGAGCTCGACGAGGTGGGCGTCGAGTTGCCCATCGACGCAACGATTCCCGCCGGCCCGGTGGAAGGGGAGGACGCCGATGCCCCGCCGGTGCGGCTGCGTGGACGGGTCGACCGGCTCGAGGTGGATGCGCAGGGGCGCCCGGTGGTCGTCGACGTCAAGACCTCCAAGAACCCGGTCACCAAGGCCGAGGCCGACGAGCACGCCCAGATGGCCGCCTATCAGGTCGCCCTCGCGCACGGCGGCGTGCCGCAGTTCGGCGAGACCAGCCCGGGCGGTGCGCGCCTGGTGTACGTGTCCAAGGCGCACCGGGATTCGGGTGCCACGGAACGGGTCCAGTCGCCGCTCACCCCGGAGCTGCTCGACCAGTGGATCGGAGAGGTGCGCCGCGCGGCCCGCGCCAGCATCGGCCCGACCTTCCACGCGACCCCCAACCCCGGCTGCCAGCACTGTTCCCTGACGACCAGTTGCCCGGCCAAGATCCCCGGAAAGGCGGTGACCGATGACTAGCGACGCGCAGGAGACCACGACCGGCCGGCCGCTGATCGGCGCGAAGACGCTCGCCGCCGCGCTCGGCCTGCCCGAACCGACCCCCGAACAGGTCGCGGTCATCGAGGCGCCCGTCGAGCCGATGCTCGTCGTCGCCGGCGCCGGGGCCGGCAAGACCGAGACGATGGCGTCGCGGGTGGTGTGGCTCGTCGCCAACCAGATCGTCGCGCCCGACGAGATCCTCGGCCTGACCTTCACCCGCAAGGCGGCCAGCGAACTCGGCGCCCGCATCCGGCGCCGCCTGTCGATGCTGTCGGGCTCACCGGCGCTGCGGAACTGGGACCCCGACGGGTCGCTCGCCGCCCGGCTGCGCGGCGCCGATCCCGAGGTCAGCACCTACCACGCCTACGCAGGCCGACTCATCGCCGACTACGGGCTGCTGCTGCCGGTCGAGCCGTCATCGACGCTGCTCACCGAAACCGAGTTGTGGCAGTTGGCGTTCGGGCTCGTCTCGTCGTGGCCGGGGGAGCTGAACACCGCCAAGGTCCCGGCCAGCGTCACCGAATCGGTGCTCAAGCTGTACGGCGAGATGTCCGAACACCTCGTCGACATCGACGACCTGGAGAAGGCGGGATCGCGGCTGTACGAGCTGATCGACACCCTGCCGAAGGGGCCGCGGCAGCGCGACAAGCCGTCGCAGGCGCTGCTCAGGATCCAGGAAGTCATCGACGAGCGGCGTGAGCTGATCCCGATCGTGCGGGCGCTCGCCGAGACCATGCGCGCCCAGTCGGCGCTCGACTTCGGCAGCCAGATGTCGCTGGCGGCACGGCTCGTGGTCGCCAACCCCGAGGTGGTCGCCGCCGAACGCGCCGCCTTCCGCGCGGTGCTCCTCGATGAGTACCAGGACACCGGCCACTCCCAGCGCATCCTGTTGTCGACGCTGTTCGGCGGTCGCGACCCGTCACGGAAAGCGGTGGCGGTCACCGCCGTCGGCGACCCGATCCAGTCGATCTACGGCTGGCGCGGAGCCTCGGCGGCCAACCTGCCGCGGTTCGCGCGCGACTTCCCGCGCCCGGACGGCACACCCGCGCACCGACGCGAACTGCTCACCAGCTGGCGCAACGCGGCACAGGCCCTGCGCCTGGCCAACCAGGTCTCCGAGGAACTACGACGCCGAGGCATCCCGGTCAGCATCCTCCGGCCCCGCCCCGACGCCCCGCACGGCTCGGCCACCATCGCCCTCACCGAGACCGTCATCGACGAGCGCAACTGGGTCGCCGACGCCATCGAGGAGAAGTGGAAGGCCGCCGAGGCCGCCGGCGAGGCGCCGCCCACGACCGCGATCCTGGTACGGCGCAACGAGGATTCGGCGCCGTTGGCCGCCGAGCTGGAACGCCGCGGCATCCCCGCCGAGGTCGTCGGCATCGGCGGCCTGCTGCACGTGCCCGAGGTCGAGGACATCGTCGCGACGCTACGGGTGATGGCCGACCCGATGGCGGGTACCGCGATGATGCGCCTGCTGACCGGCGCCCGCTGGCGGATCGGCGCGAAAGACCTTGCCGCGCTGTGGCGTCGCGCGACGACACTCGCCGCGGAGAGCTATGCCGAATCGGCAGGCGTGGTGACCAGCCGGGAACAGCTCGACGCCGCACTCGATTCCGTGCTGCCCACCGAGATCGTGGACCGCGCGGGCCTCGCCGACGCCGTCGTCGATCCCGGGGATCCGGGCGACTACAGCCCGGAGGGTTACGCGCGCATCCGTGCCTTCGGCGCGCAGCTGGAATCGCTGCGCCGACGCATCGGGCAGCCGCTTCCCGAGCTCGTCGCCGACGTGGAGAACACGATCGGCGTGGGTGTCGAGGCGCAGATCCGGGCCCGCCGCATGCGCGGCGCGATCACCGGTCGCGAGCATCTCGACGCCTTCGCCGACTATGTCAGCCATTACGCCGAACGGCCGGGCGCGAACCTGCCCGGGTTGCTCGCCTTCCTGGACGCCGCCGAGACCATCGAGAAGGGGCTCGAACCGGGCCGGATCGAGGTCGCCGACCAGCGGGTGCAGATCCTCACCGTCCACGCGGCCAAGGGCCTGGAGTGGGACGTCGTCGCCATCCCCCACCTGGCGAAGGGGATCTTCCCCAGCGCCAAGTCGGATTCCACCTGGCTGGGCAGTGCCCGCGAGCTGCCGGCCGAGCTCCGCGGCGACCTCGCGACCCCCGCCGAGTCGGCCGACGGCGCGGCCGAGGGCTTCCCGGTGCTCTCGCTGGACGCACTCGCCGACCGCAAGCAGCTCGAGGAGGCGATCGCCGAGCACAAGGAGGCCATCGCCCGCCGCCGCCTCGAGGAGGACCGGCGTCTGCTCTACGTCGCATTGACCCGCGCCCGGCACGACCTGCTGATCTCGGCGCACCACTGGTCGGAGACCGGTGACAAACCCCGCGGCGGTTCGGAGTTCTTCGACGAACTGATGACCGCCATCGACGAGGCGATCACCGATCCCTCGGTCGACTCGACCGGCCTGTCCATCGCGGTGCGGACCCCGCCGCCGCCCGACGACGCGACCAACCCGCTCGCCGAACGCGTCGTCGCCGAACCCTGGCCCCGGGATCCGCTCGCCGGACGCCGGGACTCGGTCCAGGCGGCCGCCGATCTCGTCCTCGAGGCCATCGCGAAGCGGGATGCCCCCGCGCTGTTCGACGCCCCGGCCGGCGAGCCCGAGCAGGCCGAGCTCGCGTCGCCCGACCGGGACGACGAGATCGCCGCGTGGGAGGCCGAGGTCGCGGCGCTGCTCGACGAGCACCACCAGGCCAATCAGGCACTCGTCGAGGTCACGCTGCCGACCCACCTGTCGGTCAGCCAGCTCGTGGAGCTCGATGCCGACGAGGCCGAGTTCGCCCGCAGGCTGCGACGGCCCACACCGTTCCGGCCGAACCCGATGGCGCGGCGCGGCACCGCATTCCACGCCTGGGTGGAACGGTGGTTCGGCGCGACGCGGCTGCTCGACATCGACGAACTGCCCGGCGCCGCCGACGCGACGGCCAGCCCCGACGCCGACCTCGACGCCCTGCGAGAGGCATTCCTCGCCTCGCCATGGGCCAACCGCAGCCCCACCGAGGTCGAGGTGCCGTTCGAGACGGTCATCGGCGGCATCGTCGTGCGCGGCCGCATCGACGCGGTGTTCGCGGAGAAGGACGGATCGTGGACGGTCGTGGACTGGAAGACCGGCGTGGTTCCCGAACCCGCCAAGCGGGAATCGCTGTTCATCCAGCTGGCCGCGTACCGCATCGCTTGGGCGCAGCTGGCCGGCGTCCCGGTGGAGAAGGTGCGCGCGGCGTTCCACTACGTCCGCGACGGGCACACCCTGCAGGCCGACGACCTCCCCGACGAGGCGACGCTTGCCGCCAAGCTGGCCAAATGAGCTGCCGCCCCGCCGGGTGGGTTACATTTCAGCGTGTGAGCGAACCCCTGTGGCGGAGACGTGGCCGTGCGTAACCGCTTGCGCCGCCGGTTCGGAACCGGGGACGAACTGGCCGGCCGGCCCGACTACGCACTGGTCGGCGTCGTCCGGATCCCGGAGCTCGAACAGAGCCCGGCGCGCGCCATCGGGCGCCGCGTGCTCTGGGCGTGTCTGGCGCTGTTCTTCACCTCGGTGGTCGTCTGGCTCGACCGCGACGGCTACCGCGACGCGCAGAACAGCGAACTGTCCTATCTCGACGCGCTGTACTACTCGGCGGTGACGCTGTCGACCACCGGCTACGGCGACATCACGCCGATCAGCCCGTTCGCCCGATTCATCAACATCGTCATCATCACGCCGCTGCGTGTGCTGTTCCTGATCGTGCTGATCGGCACCACCCTCGAGGTGCTCACCGAACGGTCCCGACAGGCGCTCAAGATCCAGCGTTGGAGGAATACCGTGCGCAATCACACCGTGGTCATCGGCTACGGGACCAAGGGCCGCACCGCGGTCGACGCCATGCGCGGCGACGGGATCAAGCCCTCGGAGATCGTCGTCGTCGACTCCGACCCCTCGGTCCTCGAGGCGGCGGCGGCCGACGGGCTCGTCACCGTGCGCGGGGACGCGACCAAGTCCGACGTACTGCGCCTGGCCGGCGTGGCACACGCCAAGAACATCATCGTCGCACCCAACCGCGACGACACCGCGGTCCTCGCGACGCTGACCGCCCGCGAGATCAACCCGCGCGCCAAGATCGTCGCGTCGATCCGCGAGTCGGAGAACACCCACCTCATGCGCCAGTCGGGCGCAAACTCCGTGGTGGTCTCGTCGGAGACCGCGGGCCGCCTGCTCGGCATCGCCACCATGACGCCGTCGGTGGTCGAGGTGATCGAGGACCTGCTCACGCCCGACGCCGGCTACGCCATCGCCGAACGCGAGGTCGATCCGAGCGAGACCGGCGGATCGCCCGCACACACCCGCGACATCGTGCTCGGCGTGGTCCGCGGGGGAGTGCTCTACCGCGTGGACGACGCCGAGGTCGAGCAGATCGAGGCCGGCGACCGGCTGCTGTACGTCCGCAAGAGCCCAGCCGACGACTGACCCGCCGGGCGCCCGTCCCACCCGGATCGCACCCGCATCGGCCGCGACCATCGAACAAAAGGGAAACCCCGCCGTGCATTTCGAACTGCTCCACACGCCCAAGCTCGCGCGCGCGAACTTCCATCGCGCCGACGAGATCCGTGACGACGCCGAGCGAATGGCCGCGGGCTGGCCGACGGCGAAGGTACTGCTCATCGACCCCAACGGCCGCTATCCGGTCAGCGACTCCGGCGCCCTGCACTGGGTCGACTCGGCCACCGTCGCCGACACGCCGCCCGCCGACGCGGTCTTCCTCGGCGTGGTCGACGGCATCGACCGCTGGACCCGCCGCGTCCATCACATCGACGGCCCCACCGACGACGCCCGCCGCGGCGCCGACCGGCTGAGCGGTGACGAGGCCGGCCTGCTCGTCACCGCCCTGGGCATCCTGAACTGGCATGACACGGCGCGGCATTCACCGGTCGACGGGTCGATCACCAAGCCCGCCCGCGGCGGCTGGGTCCGGCGCAGCATCGACTCCGGCCGGGACGAGTTCCCGCGCACCGACCCCGCGATCATCACCGTCGTGCACGACGGCGCCGACCGAATCCTGTTGGGCCGGCAGGCGGTCTGGCCCGACGGCTGGTACTCGACGCTCGCCGGCTTCGTGGAACCGGGGGAATCCCTGGAACAGTGCGTGATCCGCGAGGTCCACGAAGAGGTCGGGATCGTGGTGCGCGATCCGCGGTACCTGGGCAGCCAGCCGTGGCCGTTCCCGCGGTCACTGATGCTCGGCTTCGCCGCGATCGGCGACCCGGACGACACGCTGCAGTTCCTCGACGGCGAGATCGGCGACGCCCGGTGGTTCCACCGCGACGAGGTGCGTGAGGCACTGTCGCGGGACGGATGGACCCGCGCCGATCCCGGTCCGGACGGTCAGCCCCCGCGGCTGCAGCTGCCCGGCTCGATCTCCATCGCGCGTACGCTCATCGAATCCTGGGCTGCCGCCGGCACATAGGCGGAGCGAGCGACCCGCGCAGACGAAGAACCCGGGCCCGGCGTGAGCCGGACCCGGGCGTCCCTGGAGGCAGTCCGCGCGATGCCGCGATCAGAGGCCGAGCTTGTTCTTGACGTCGGCGATCGACGGGTTGGTGGCGGTGGTGCCGTCGGCGTAGAGCACCGTCGGCACGACGTGGTTGCCGCCGTTGACGCTGCCGACGAATTCCGCGGCATCGGGATTGAGTTCGATGTCGATCTCCTGCCAGCTGATCCCATTGGCCTTCAGGGCCGTCTTGAGGCGACGGCAGTAGCCACACCACGTGGTGGTGTACATGGTCAGTTCGCCGGTGTCGGAGGTGCGGGCGCCGGCCTCGTCGTCGATCACGTTGCTCATGCACCCCACAACACCACGTGGGCGGCCACTGTTCCCGACGACCGACCGGTCGGCCAGTGGCGCCTGTCACCCACCGGTGGGTCGGCGCCCGGAGCGCGTCGGTGGGTGGTGACATAGTGGACCCCGTGCGCCATCCGTCCACTCCCACCAGCCCCCGCGACGCCGCGGTCGACGGGCTCGATCCCGAGCAGTCCGCGGCCGTCCTCGCGCCCCGCGGACCCGTGTGCGTGCTGGCCGGCGCCGGTACCGGCAAGACCCGCACCATCACCCGGCGCATCGCGCACCTCGTCGACACCGGTCAGGTGAACCCCGGACAGGTCCTCGCGGTCACGTTCACCGCCCGCGCGGCGGGGGAGATGCGGACCCGCCTGCGCAGCCTCGGCGTCGGCGGCGGTCAGACCGGGAACGTCGCGGCGCAGACCTTCCACGCCGCGGCGATGCGCCAACTGCGCTACTTCTGGCCGCGCGTGTTCGGCGATGCTCGCTGGGAGCTGCTCGACAACAAGTTCCCGCTCATCTCGCGGGCCGCGCGCCGCGTCGGACTCGACACCAACACCGACACCCTGCGTGACCTCTCGTCGGAGATCGAATGGGCCAAGGCCACGCTGATCGCCCCGGAGAGCTACGTCGAGGCGGTCCGCCGGCTGGGCCGCGAGTCACCGGCGCCGCCCCCGAAGGTCGCCGCCGTGTACGAGCAGTACGAGGATGCCAAGGTGTCGCCGGACGGCGACCGGCTCCTCGACTTCGACGACCTGCTCATCTACATGACGCAGATCCTCACCGTCGAGCCCGGCGCCGCGGAGGAGTTCCGTTCGCGTTACCGGTGTTTCGTGGTCGACGAGTACCAGGACGTCACTCCGGTCCAGCAGGGCCTGCTCGACGCGTGGCTCGGTGAGCGCGACGACCTGACGGTCGTCGGCGACGCCAACCAGACGATCTACACGTTCACCGGCGCCTCGCCGAACTACCTGCTCGACTTCTCGCGCCGGTTCCCCGACGCGACGGTGGTGCGCCTCGAGCGCGACTACCGGTCCACCCCGCAGGTCGTCGACCTGGCCAACCGTGTCATCGGCGCCGCACGCGGCCGAATCGCGGGCACCCGCCTGCGGCTGATCGGGCAACGTCCGCCGGGCCCCGAGCCGAGATTCGCCGAGTACGACGACGAGCCGACCGCCGCCACCTCGATCGCGATCGAGATCAAACACCTGATCAAGCAGGGCGTCGAGCCCGCCGAGATCGCGATCCTCTATCGCGTCAACGCGCAGTCGGAGAACTACGAGCAGGCGCTCACCGAGGCCGGCATCCCGTACCAGGTCCGTGGGGGTGAGGCGTTCTTCGCGCGTACCGAGGTGCGGCAGGCGATGCGCCAGATCGCCGCCGTCGCCGGCCGCGAGATGCGAGAAGGCGTCGGCACCCTCGACGTCGTGCGTTCGGTGCTCGGCGAACTCGGGCTCTCTGCCGAGGAGCCCTCCGGCGCGCAGGCCCGCGCGCGGTGGGAGTCGCTGAAGGCGTTGCTGCAGCTCACCGAGGACATGATCGCCGAGAACCCCGAGCTCACCGTGCCGGACCTGTCCGCGGAACTGTCCGCCCGCGCCGAGGCGCGCCATCCGCCGACCGTGCAGGGCGTGACGCTGTCGTCGTTGCACGCGGCCAAGGGCCTCGAATGGGACGCGGTGTTCCTGGTCGGCCTCACCGATGGCTCGCTGCCGATCAGCCAGGCCATCAAAGGATCGTGGGAAGACATCGAGGAGGAACGCCGGTTGTTCTACGTCGGCGTCACGCGAGCCCGTGAGCACCTGCACCTGTCGTGGGCGCTGGCCCGCAACGAGGGCGGACGCGCGCGTCGTCGCTCACGGTTCCTCAACGACCTCGTGCCCGACGACTCGCCGGCGTCGAAGATCGCGAAGGAACGTCCCGTCCGGCGCGGGCCGACGTGCCGCGTGTGCGGGTCGCGGCTGATGGACTCGACCGCGACGCTTCTGGGCCGGTGCGCTTCGTGCCCGTCGGATCTCGACGAGAACCTGCTCGTCGCGCTCAAGGAGTGGCGTCGCGAACGCGCCCAGGAGAAGAAGGTTCCCGCATTCGTAGTCTTCTCCGACAAGACCCTCACCGCGATCGCCGAACAGCGCCCCACGGACACCGCCGGGCTCGTGGCGATCTCGGGGATCGGGGCATCGAAACTCGACGAGTACGGCGACGAGTTGATCGAACTCGTCAAAAACGCAGGTCAAAAATAGGTTGTGCGCTTTCTGACGGACCGTCTACCCTGGTCACCAGTCAGCACACGGGGTGGAAAAACCTTGTGTCCGTCGCAGAGCCCATCGCTCAGTGGGAACCGAGACCACGAGCCCGAGAAGAAGAAAGGAGCGGATCAGTGAACGGAAGCACCGTGAACCAGGCCGGCGTCGTCGCGCCTGCGGCCAAGCCGATCCCGGCGTTCACCGTCGTTTCGCGCGCCCGTCGCACCCGCTCCTGGATCCCGGCCGTCTGTGCACGTCCGGCTTCGCGGGCAATGGTCCCGGCTGCAGCACCGGATCCGGCTGCTCCGCTGCCCGCGGAGACCGCGCCCGCCATGGAGCGACTCGTCGCGGCACCGGTCCAGCATCCGGTGGCAGCGGATCCGGCGGCAGGAGCGCAGGTAGCGCTCATCGCACCGCCGGCAGCAGCCGAAGCCGCAGCCCCCATGCCGCATGGGTTCCCCGTACCGACACCAGTTCTCCGGAGTTAGACCTCCGAGACCTTCGGGCCACGGGCGAATCGCAGAGGCGAACCCGTGGCCCTCTTTTTGTCAACCGAACTTCCGTCCCCGACAAGGGGTTTCGGGTCGACAGCCACATCGAGGTCCCACGGGTTGAGCAAAACCCAACCGAGCAGATGTGGAGAAACCGTATGACTGTCGATTGCGTCCTGGAGTCGTGTACCCCGGCGGATCGCGTTGCGACCGCCCGGATCGACCTGCCCTGCCAGGTCGCCGACGCCGATCTGTGGTTCGCCGATGACCCCCGTGACCTCGAGCGTGCCAAGGCCCTGTGTGCCGACTGCCCGCTGAAAGCCCAGTGCCTGCAGGCAGCGCTGGATCGCGCCGAGCCCTGGGGCGTGTGGGGCGGCGAGATCTTCGAGCGCGGCGTCGTGATCGCCCGCAAGCGGCCGCGTGGCCGCCCGCGCAAGAACGTGGCCTGAGAACTGCACCGGCGTCGCGAGCAACACGCTCGCGACGCCGGTGGTCGTCGTGTGTGTGCGGTGGTGCGGGTCGCGCGCCGGGCGGCGACATCAGTCGGCCAGGCCCGGTACCCACTTCTCCATGATCGCGCGGTACGGTGCGTGCGCCTCGAGTTGCGAGGCGATGCCGACGCAGCCGCCGAGCACGCGGAATACCATCACGAACCGCTTGGGCACGTTCAGGTTCCGCGAGGTCTTGTAGACCTCGCCCTTCAGGTCGGTGGCCTTGCCGGCCGCGTACTGCATCCACTTGCGGGTGAAGTGGAACGACTCCGAGTACAGCGGGTCCACATACGGCCGCATGTAGGCCTCGAGATCAGCGGCGGTCACCTTGTGGGCGTGCGAGGCGCGGATGAACTCCGTCTCCACCATCAGCTCACGAAGCTCGTCGTACTTCCGGTCGCGGGCCAGGCGAAGGATCGGGCCGGTCTCCGGCGGCAGACCACCGGGGTAGTGGCCGACCGCGCCGAAGTCGAGGACGCCGAAACGGCCGTCGTCGGCGAGGAAGAAGTTGCCGGGGTGCGGATCCCCGTGCAGGAGTCCCACCCGGTACGGCGAGCTCACCTCGAACTCGGCCATCCTCGCCGCCGCGTCGTTGCGGGTCTCCTGGCCGCCCTCGCGGATGATCCGCGACAGCGGCACGCCGTCGACCCATTCGGACACCACGACCTTGGGCGCGCTCGCCACGACCTTGGGGATCAGGAAGTCCGGACTCCCGTCGTAGGCCTTGGCGAAGGCCCGCTGGTTCTCGGCCTCGCCGAGGTAGTCGAGTTCCGCCTCGGTCCTGTCGATCAACTCGTCCATCATCGCCTTGACGTCGGTGCCCGGCGACAGCCGCTGCAGCAGGCCCGACATGCGCGAGAGCGTCTTGAGATCCGCCTTCAGCGCGTGGTCGGCGCCCGGGTACTGCACCTTGACCGCCACCTCGCGGCCGTCGGACCAGATGCCCTTGTGGACCTGACCGATCGACGCCGACGCGGCCGGCTCGTCGGAGAACTCCCTGAAGCGCTCGCGCCAACGGGTGCCGAGCTGCTGGTCGAGCACCTTGTGGACCTTGTCCGCAGGCATCGGCGGAGCCTCGGCCTGCAGTTTCGTCAGCGCGTCACGGAACGGCTCGCCGAACTCTTCGGGGATCGCAGCCTCCATGATCGACAGCGCCTGCCCCACCTTCATGGCGCCGCCCTTGAGCTCGCCGAGGACCGAGAACAGTTGCTCTGCGGTCTTCTCGAGGAGTTCCTGGTTGACTTCGTCCTTGTCCTTGCCGACCATGCGCTTGCCGAGGCCCGCCGCCGCACGTCCGGCCATACCGAGAGGGAGAGACGCCAACTTGGCGTTGCGACGACCCTGCCCCCGAGTGATGTCGGTCATAGCATCCTTTCCGCGTCACACTTTAGACGACTTGGCCCGATCGTCTCCCACCGGACGACAGTCGCAGTTCGGGTGGGGTGACCACCGTCGGCTGCTCATCCGGACCGGATCGTCTCGGAACTCCAGCACCTGATTCAACAACTCCGGCTCGCGCCTCGCAGCGGTGTCGCCGGACGGAGACCGAAGCGCGTCCATCAGGCGCACGATCTGCCCGTGGGCGATGGCGGCGGTGGGCCGGACGAGCGCCGGATCGGGGTCGCCGGGCACGCGGATCAGCTGCACCGCCATCGCCGGCCAGTCCGGGTCCAGATCCGAGCGGTGGTGGTCGGCGCACATCAGACAACTCGAGAGTCCCGGCAGGACCAGCGGACCCACGATGCCCACACCGTCGCGCACGCGCACCATCAGATGCGGGATGCGTGCCTTCGTCAGGGCGAACACCACGCGCGGGTCGTGGACGAGGAAGTCGCTGAGGATCACCAGTTCGGTGTCCACGGTGTCCAGCGACCCGTCGGGGCGTCGCCGCATCATCCGGTTCACCGACAGGCCCTGCGCCCGCAACGAGGCGCCCAGCAGTTCCGCCAGCGGCCCCTGGCCGTGTATCTGTATCCGGAACTCGTCGGATGAGGTTGCGCGAGAGGCGATTTCGTCCGGGTGGGGGAGCGTTCGACCTGCAGTCGCCAGGCCGTCGAGCAACTCCACGATCTCGTCGGCCGCCAGGCCCGCCGCCGACGCCCGGCGCATCAGCGCCTCGGGTGTGCACGGCTGTTCCAGCAGTCGCAGCATGGCCGCGACCGAGTGGGCCGAGATCGCCACGTCGAGCTCGATGATCACACTGCCGGCCGGATCGATCCCCACGTGTACCCGGTTGCCGGGGCGAACCAGGATCGGGGTCCCGGGCCGGATGCGCGGAACCGTGATGGACATGGCGCCACTCTGCCAGCGAGAACGCGTCGTCGGCCCCGGCGAGCCGGGTTATCCACAACATGACGCGGACCGGGTGATCTGTGGAGTCGGGTCGATCAGGACTCGCCGGTGGGCCCGGACCCGCCGAGACCGTCACCGGAGTCGGGGTCGTCCTGCTCGAGGAGCGACTTCTCCAGCTCCGCGATCGCGTTGTCGAGGTCGGAGTCGTTGTGCAGCAGGCGGTCGATGAACGCCGCCGGGTTGTCGAGATCGCCGGAGTCTGGCAGCAGGTCGGGATGCGCCCACACACCGTCGCGGGTGGCGAGGTCGGTCGCCTCGAGGACCCGGCGCCACAGCTCCGACGCCTCGCGGACCTTGCGGGGCCGCAGCTCCAGGCCGATGAGGGTCGCGAAGGTCTGCTCGGCGGGTCCGCCGGACGCACGGCGCCGGCGCATCGACTCGGTGAGTGCGGACGTGCTCGGGATCCGATCACCCAGAGCGCGGGTCACGACCTGCTCCACCCAGCCCTCGACCAGCGCGAGCAGTGTCTCGAGCCGCTCGAGCGCGGCCTTCTGCTCGGGGGTCGTGGTCGGCTCGAACGAGGTGGACGAGCTGATGAGCTCCTCCAGCTTCGCCGGGTTCGACAACAGCTCGGCGGGGTCGATGTTGGTGGTGACCTCGTTGATCCCGCTGAAGTCGATGCTGATGCCGCGGGCGTACTCCTCCACCGTGGCGAGCAGCCGCTGTCGCAGCCAGCCCACATGTCCGAACAGCCGGACGTGCGCGGCCTCGCGGGCGGCGATGAAGACGATGATCTCCTGCGGCGGCAGGCCCAGGCCCTCGGCGAACTTCGCGATCGCCTCGGGCAGGAGCACCGCGATGCCCTCGGGGGCCAGCGGCAGGCCGATGTCGGTCGAGGTCAGGACCTCCTTGGCGAGCTGGCCCAGACCCTGGCCGAGCTGTGTGCCGAACGCCATCCCGCTCATCTGGGTGAGCATCCCCAACATCGGGCCGGCGAACTGCGCGGCCTCGGCCGGCAGGTTGTCCTGCCAGGTACGCGCGAGCTGCTCGGCGATCGGATTGCACAGGGTCTTCCAGGTGTCGAGCGACTCCTCGAGCCACTGCACCGGTGTCCACGCGACGGTCTGGGTGACGCCGGTGGGGAAGATGGTCGCGTCGTCGAGCCACACATCCGCCAGGCGCACCGCGTCGGCGGAGGCCGAGGTCTCCTTGTCGAGGATCGGGGTGAACGAGCCGATCTGCTGACGCGCGAGATTGACGGCGACCTGATAGTTCACCGGGCCGGCGTCGCCGGCGGCCATGCCGGCGCCCATTCCGCTGAGCATGTTGCCGAGCTGGCTGAACACCTGCCCGAGCATGTTCGGGTCGAGATTCGACGGGTCGAAATCGCCGAATCCCTGTCCGCCCGTTGCGAATCCGAACGGATTGGCGCCGCCGAAGGGATTGCCGCTGCCGGCGGCGTCGCCCGGCTTGTCGCGGTCGCCGCTGTTCTTCTCGCGGTTCTCGTCGTCGTCGGACGACGAGAAGCCGAAGGGCAGATCACTCATGTGTCCACCGTACCGCCCGGCAGGCGTCGCGGCGGGCGGTGGATGTTCGCCGTGCGCGTACTCCGACCGCGCTCGCCGGGGCCTTTCGTGAGGTCTGCGGGGTCCTCCGCACGGTCGATGCCGGCACCCGGACGTCGGCGCCGTCGGTGGTGGCCGGGGCATTATCGTGTGCGGAATGAGTTCGAGCCCTCGCCTGAGAAGGATCGTCACCGCCGTCGTCAGCGCGGCGGTGATGGTGGCGTTGCTGGTGGTGGGCACCCAGGTCCAGGTGCCCTATGCCGCACTCGGCCCCGGTCCGACGCTGAACACGCTCGGCACCGCGAAGGTCGAGGAGAACGGCAAGGTCGTCGAACGCCGGGTCGTGCAGATCGACGGCGTGCCGACCGATCCGACCACCGGGCACCTCGATCTGACCACCGTGTCGGTCCGTGACGGTCTCACCCTCTTCGACACGCTCGGGATGTGGATGTCGGGCACCTGGTCGGTGACCCCGCGCGACGAGATCTACCCGCCCGACCGCACCACCGAGGAGGTGCAGCAGGAGAACGCCGCGCAGATGGCCGGATCCGAGGAGAACGCCACCGTCGCGGCCCTGCGCTACCTCGACCGTCCCACCGCACTGCGTATCGCCGGCGTCGAACCCGACGGCCCGTCGAAGGACGTCCTGCAGGCCGGTGACGAGATCATGAGGGTCGCGGGGATCGAGGTCGAGACGACCAAGCAGTTGCGCGACGTCGTGTCGAAGAACCCGCCGGGCACCGCGGTGCCGGTCGAGATCCTCCGACAGGGCACCCCGCAGACGGTGACGGTCACGCTCACCGCGCATCCCGACGACGAGAAGGCCGGATTCCTCGGGGTCACCGCGGAGGTCGTCAACGCCGACCCGGGCCTGAAGGTCACCTACACCGTCGGCGACATCGGCGGACCGTCGGCGGGCATGATGCTGGCGCTGTCGGTCATCGACCAACTGACGCCCGGGGAACTGACCCACGGGCAGTTCGTGGCCGGGACCGGAACCATCGACGTCGACGGCCAGGTCGGCCCGATCGGCGGCATCACCCACAAGGCCCGCGCGGCCCGCGACGCCGGCGCGAAGGTCTTCCTCGTCCCGGCGCGCAATTGCGCGGAGGCGAAGTCCGACCGGCCGGACGGCCTCGAACTGGTGAAGGTCGAGAACCTCGACGGCGCGGTCGACGCGCTCGAGGCGATCGGGACGGGCAAACCGGCTCCGAGCTGCTGAGCCGACCCTCCCGGACTCGATCGTTCCGGGGCGGGGCGTCTACGCCCCGGGCTCGTCGGGCGCGAACGTCCCGGCCAGGGCCTCGCGCAACTCGGTGGCCAGCTTTGGGTGGGTGAGGGTCTCGGGTTCGTCACCCTGCTGCTCCCGCAGCCGCATGATCGCCAGATCCCGGCCGTTGCGCAGCACCCCGACGACCAGTCGCGCCTGCTGACCGCCGGCCGACGACGTCCCGGAGCCCGGCTGCACATAGCGGGGTGTGCCGTCGTCGTCCGGGCCCGGTTCGGCGATCACGATCTCGATCGCCACCGCGGCACCGGCCACGGGTTCGGGCCAGAACGCCGACACCAGGAAGTCGTCGAGGTTCGGACAGTCCTGTTCGACCGGCGTGAACACGGTGGGCTCGGCGCCGACCAGGTGGGGCGCCTGCTCGGCGAGCACCGCGGTCGGGACCAGCGCGAACACCGAGGCCGACTGGCCCCAGCCGGCCTCGTCGACGTGGTCGAGGATCTCGCTCAGCGCCGTACCCAGGTCCTCCGTCGACCAGGAGTGCGACGGGGACGGGCCGGAGGTGATGTCATCGGCGGGCACCCGCTCATCTTGCCTCGTCGCCCGACTCGCGCCGACATCGGACGGGCACCGGACGGCACCGGCGGGCCGCGGCCACGGTGCTGGTGGGAACCCGGTTCGGCCCGCGATCGTTGACGCTGAGCCCGCGTGGAATCCCCGCGCGGGCGGTGCCAGTACAGTGGGGGCCACCATGCCCGGCTCTTGCGCGTCTGGCTGGGCGTTGTCCGGATTGAGAACTTGGAGAGTGGGTCTGGTGGGCGTACGAGGGCCGGCGGGAATGCCGACACTGTCACGCAGGAGCAAGATCATCATCGGCATCGGGGTCGCCGTCCTGATTCTCCTGCTCGTCGGACCACGGCTCGTCGGTCTCGCGACCGATTGGCTGTGGTTCCGGGATGTCGGGTACTCGAGTGTCTTCAGCACGGTGCTGTGGACCCGACTGATCCTCTTCCTGATCACCACGGTCGTGGTGGCCCTGATCATCTTCGGTGCGCTCGCGCTCGCCTACCGGTCGCGGCCGGTTTTCGTGCCGACGTCGGGACCGAACGACCCGTTGGCCCGCTACCGCACCGCCATCATGGCGAAGGTCCGCTGGTTCGCGGTGGCACCCGCCCTGATCATCGGCGCACTCGCCGGCCTGGTCGCCCAGGGATCGTGGGCGACGGTGCAGATGTTCCTGCACGGAACCGACTTCGGCCGCAAGGACCCGCAGTTCGGGCTCGACCTCGGTTTCTACGCGTTCGACCTGCCGTTCTATCGCTTCGTGCTGAATCTGCTCTTCGTCGTGGTGGTCGTGGCGTTCCTCGCCAGCCTGGTCACCCACTACCTGTTCGGCGGCATCCGCCTGGGCCAGGGCGGCGGCACGGTGACGACCGCGGCCCGCGTCCAGCTCGCGGTGCTGGCGGGCACGTTCCTCCTGCTCAAGGCCATCGCCTACTGGCTCGACCGGTACAGCCTGCTCTCCAGTCAGCGCAAGGCGGACATCTTCCCGGGTGCGAGCTACACCGACCTCAACGCGGTGCTCCCGTCCAAGCTGATCCTCATGGCCATCGCGATCATCTGTGCGATCGCGTTCTTCGCCGGCATCGTGCTGCGTGACCTCCGCATCCCCGCCCTGGCGACGGTGCTGATGCTCTTCTCCGCACTTCTCATCGGCGTCGGCTGGCCGCTGACGATGGAGCAGTTCTCCGTCAAGCCGAACGCCGCGCAGAAGGAGGCCGAGTACATCCAGCGCGCGATCAACTCGACCCGGGAGGCGTACGGGATCGGGCCGGACAAGGTGATCACCCAGAAGAACTGGACCGCCGAGCCGGCCACGCCCGCACTCGTCGACGCCGACACCCCGACACTGTCGAACATCCGCATCCTGGACCCGAGCGTCGTCTCGCCGACCTTCATCCAGCAGCAGCAGCGCCAGAACTTCTACGGGTTCCCCACCCAGCTCGCGGTCGACCGCTACAAGATCGACGGCCAGATCCGCGATTTCGTGGTGGCGGTGCGTGAGCTCGACCCGAGCCGGTACCTGGAGAACCAGCAGAACTGGCTGAACAAGCACCTCGTGTACACCCACGGCGACGGCTTCATCGCCTCCCCGGCGAACCGGGTGCGCGAGGCGGTGACGGGCAACGACCTCAGCGGTGGTGGCGACCCGCTGTATTTCGTCAGCGACACCACCAACTATCAGACCGAGGCCTACAAGCGCGACGCGCCGATCAAGGTCACCCAGCCGCGGATCTACTTCGGCGAACTGCTCGCCAAGATCGACCCGGATTACGCCATCGTCGGCGGTGCCCAGCCGCGTGAGGCCGATCTCGGCGACGCCAAGTACACGTATCAGGGGCCTGCCGGTGTGCCGCTGGGCAACTGGTTCAACCGGGTCCTGTACGCGGCCAAGTATGCGGAGCGGAACTTCCTGCTCTCCAGCGAGATCACGTCCGCGTCGAAGATCATCTACAACCGCGACCCCCGGGACCGCGTCAAGCAGGTCGCGCCGTGGCTGACCGTGGACTCCAAGACGTATCCGGCGGTCATGGCCGACGGTTCGATCAAGTGGATCGTCGACGGCTACACCACGTTGGACAACTACCCGTACTCGCAGCCGATGTCGCTGCAGAGCGCGACCGCCGACGCGCAGGACCTCAACCAGGGCCAGACCGGCCGGAGCCAGGTCAACAAGACCGTGTCGTACGTGCGCAACTCGGTGAAGGCCACGGTCGACGCCTACACCGGCGAGGTGCAGCTCTACCAGGTCGACGCCGAGGACCCGGTCCTGAAGACCTGGATGAAGGCGTTCCCCGGCACGGTCGCCTCGCGCGAGGAGTACGACAAGAACACCTCGCTGCGCGAACATGCGCGGTACCCGGAGGACCTGTTCAAGATCCAGCGGTCGCTGCTCACGAGGTACCACGTCGATTCGCCCGGAACGTTCTTCCAGGCCAACGACTTCTGGTCGGTGCCCTCCGATCCGACGAGCCCCGACGCCGAGCGTCGCGGTCTGGACCAGCCGCCGTACTACTTCGTGGCGGCGAATCCGGAGAGCAGGAAGCCGTCGTTCCAGCTCACCTCGGTGCTGACCCGTCTGAACCGGCCGATCCTGGGTGCCTACGTGACGGTCTCCTCGGACCCGGACGACTACGGTCAGATCACGGTCAAGGAGCTGCCGGCCAACAACCAGACCGCCGGTCCCAAGCAGGCGTTCAACCCGATGACGACCGACAACAAGGTCGCCGACACCCTCAAGCCACTGGAGGGCCGGGCCACGGTCACCTATGGCAACCTGCTCACGCTGCCGGTGGGCGACAACGGCATCCTCTATGTGCTGCCGGTCTATGCGCAGGCACAGGGCCAGGAGGCCTTCCCGCGGCTGTACCGGGTGATCACCCGATACGAGTCCACCGATGACGGAACCGCTCCGATCGGTTACGCCGCCACGGTCGAGGAGGCCCTGCGACAGGTGGGTATCAATCCGGACTTCGCCACGCCGCCGGGCGATCAGCAGGGCGTGGACGAGCCGGAACAGTCGGAGCAACAGGGCGGTGTGACTCCGCCACAGCGCCCGGCGCCCCCGCAGGGTGCGGACTCTCCCGAGCGCGAAGCCGCGGTCAAGGCCATCGGCGACGCGATCAAGGCGCTGCGTGACGCGCAGACCAAGGGTGACTTCGCCGGGTATGGCGCAGCGCTCGACCGGTTGAACAAGGCCGTCGCGCAGTACGAGTCACTGCCCGAGCAGAACTAGTCACCCACGAACGAACCGGTCGATGCATCCCGATCAGGGGTGCATCGACCGGTTTTCCTCGTCACGGAGTCGAACGGCCGCGGCGCCGTCAGTGAGCCGTCCGGCGCGGTCCGCGGTACCTGCGGAGGTAGCGTTCGGTTTCTTCCTTGGTGTTGTCGGGCAGTACCGGGCTGTGGTGGTACCGGCTGGCGATGGTGTAGAAGATCGCCACGGCGCAACCGAAGGCGACGACCATCGATGCCGCGGCGAGCGCGGCGTACCCGGAGTTGCCGGCCGCCATGTGGACCAGCCAGAGCGCGGCCGACAGGAATCCACCGAGCGTGAGCACGAAAGCGATGAACGCCATCGGATGATTGCCGTGGCTCTCGTGGTGGAAGTGAAGGATGGACATGGTTCCCTCCTCGGTTGTGGGTCGGCCCGGTTCGGGTAAGCCCGAGTGTACGCTCGGGGGTGACTCAGATCACAGGTGAGCGACCGATCGAGTGGCCATGACGCGGCCGTGTCGTGACCTGTGCTTTATCGATTCCCAGTGACCGGCGTCACGCGCGTTTTACCAGGTCACGCCCGATTGGCGGGTCGATTTGCATCGCGCACGAACGGCTGTGTAACGTTGTGTTCACCAACGCGGGGTGGAGCAGCTCGGTAGCTCGCTGGGCTCATAACCCAGAGGTCGCAGGTTCAAATCCTGTCCCCGCTACCACTACGAGAACCCCCGCCCGGGATGCCCGGGCGGGGGTTCTCGCTCTTTCGTGAATCGCCTTGTGTGTATCGCCCGGTGCACGTGCTCGGTGCCACACCGATCGCCACTGGACTCCGCGAACACGAAGAGCGGGGAGCGGCTCGGCGTGACGTCGACCGGTGGCCGGCACCCGACTCCGGGCACCCGACGGCCGGCATCTGACATCGGGTCCGGCGGCGTCCGGTAGCGCCGTGCTCGACGACCCGGTGCTCGCCGACCCCCTGCTCGACGAGCGATGATGTGGCGCGGGATCGGAGCATCGATGACAACCGGCCGCGGTCCCGGGTGTCATGCGGCAATCACCTCTCACGCTCGGGCACATCTCACGCTCGGGCACATCTCACGCTCGGGCCGGCGACGTGAGCGCCTGTCGTCGACGACCTCGTCGTAGACCCGTGCGATCGGCGGCCGGGGGATACGGTCGGCACCCCCAGGGGGTACTTGCGTCGGAACAGGGGGCGAGCGCATACAGGGGCCGAGCCCAACATGCATGACCTCGGCAAAAGGCCTCGGGGCAGATCGACGCGGTCCGCGTCGAAGGTCGAACCGCGACCTCGGGTTCACCCACCGGTCACCCGGGCTGACCAGGCGATTTGACGTTGTGGACTCACGTGCGTAACTTATTCGGAGTCAGCGCGCCACGGCGCCGCCCTGCCGGGCCTGAGGGGTTCGGGGTAGGGGAGTGGAGACCGGGTTCGAGCTGACCGCCCCTGATCTTTCTGCTCGGGATTGTTT
>NZ_JBDUUF010000011.1:0-173565 GCF_039939235.1 Gordonia aurantiaca
CTCCAGCGCCGATGGTACTGCACCTTAACCAGTGTGGGAGAGTAGGACACCGCCGAACACAATTTCCACTGTGGCCCTTCACGAAACCTCGTGAAGGGCCACAGTGCATTTCCGGGTCGGTGCGCCTTTCCGGAGAGTCCGACAAACGCATTCGGTGTTTGGTACCTATTCGATGTTTCGTATCTATTCGGTGTTTCGTATCGGCGCCCCGCCGGTCAGCGGGGCGGACAGGGGAACAACGCGTCGTCCACTGTTCGCCGCTATTCGCCGTCCTTGGGTACCACGATGATCGGCACGCTCACCGCGCGCAGGATCTTCGCGGCGGTGGCGCCGAGGAACAAGGTGTTGGGCGCGGCCAGTCGGCTCGACCCGACCATCACCACATCACCCTCATGCCACTCGAGAGACGCGATCGCCTCCTCGATGGTGTTGCCCTGGACCACCGTCGAAGTGACCGGAAAGTCCTCGGGTAGTTCGGCTCTCGCGGCCTCCAGCGCTTTCCGGGCGTGTTCACGGGCCTTCTCGACGGCCGACTCCTCCGGCTCGTTCCGCCAGGGCTGCATGTCGCCGATGGCGAGCAGGGACACCAGGCGGATCGGGCGGTGAGCCCGGATTCCGCTGCGGATCGCCGTCTGGAACAACAGGGGAGCGCCCGGGCGGTCGCCGATCGTCACGGTGATCTCGCGGACCTCGTCGGCGCCCAGATGCGCGAAGCCCGGCGGTGCGACGGCAACCGGGATCGGTGACGAATGCAGGATGTCGTTCACGTCCGTGCCGAGCGTGTGGCGTCCGAGGATGCCACCGCCGGCGCCGCCGATGACGAGGATGTCGGCGTTGATGCGGCGGGCCTCGATGATGAGTCCCTCGGCGGGATTGGGATGCTCGGCGATGGTCGTCGTGGACTCGATGTCATCGGGCAGGCGGGCGGCAGCCTCGTCGAGCCATTTGCGGGCTGCGCTGTCGAGGGCGTCGGACAGCCTCTCGATCGTGTCGTCGGCGCCCGGCGGCTCCGGCGGGATGACGATGCAGATCTCGAGCTCGGCGTCGAAGGTCCGCGCTAGACAGGCCCCGAGAGCGACCGCGTCCTCGCCTCCCGAGGTGGCGATGTATCCGACGAGTAGCTTCATCGTGCCTCCTGAGTTCGGCGTGTCCCGGCCCTCTCGCCAGACTAGTCACCACGGCCGACGGTCCCGAGCGCATCGGTGCTCACGGGTTGGTTGTGTCACGCTGTCCGATGCGGGTCGAACGCGCTTAGATTGGCGCATGGAATCCCTCGTCGACGGCTACCTGCGCCACATCATGGACGAAGTCCGGCCCGACCGGTCCGGCCACGTCGCCGACTACATCCCCGAGCTCGCCGACGAGGACCCCGAGGGCTATGGCCTCTCGCTGTGCGTCCACGACGGCTACACCTACTCGCACGGCGACTCGGACCGGACGTTCACCATCCAGTCGGTGTCCAAACCGCTGACCTACGCGATGATCCTGTCCGAGCACGGACTGGCCGCCGTGGACGCGAGGATCGGCGTCGAACCGTCGGGGGAGGCGTTCAACGAGATCAGCGTCGACGACCGACGTCGTCCCAAGAACCCGATGATCAACGCCGGCGCGATCTTCGCGGCGTCGATGCTGCTGCCGCCGCGGCGCGACGTGGACGAGGCCGACGTGGACGCCGCGTTCGCGAGGATCCTGGAGTTCTACTCGGGATGCGCGGGCCGGCGTCTCGAGATGGACGTCGACGTGTACACCTCGGAGAAGGCAACCGGGTCCCGGAACCGGGCGATCGCGTACATGCTCGACAGTTTCGGAGCGCTCGAGACCAGTCCCGACGCGGCGCTCGACCTCTACTTCCGGCAGTGCTCCATCCGAGTCACCACGGAGGACCTCGCCGGCATCGGGGCCACCATCGCCAACGGAGGGGAGAATCCCCGGACCGGCCGGGTGATGTTCCCGCACGAGATCGCCCAGCGAGTGCTGTCGGTCATGACGACGTGCGGCATGTACGACGGTGCGGGGGACTGGGTGACGTCGGTCGGGCTGCCGGCCAAGAGCGGTGTCGGCGGCGGCATCCTCGCGGTGCTCCCCGGCCAGCTCGGCATCGGGGTCTACTCCCCACGACTCGATGAACACGGCAATTCGGTCCGGGGGGTGGCCACCTGCCGACACCTGTCGAACGAACTCGGTCTGCACATGTTCAACGTGACCCGGGAGAGTCGCGTGACGATCAGGTCGGTCTACGACCTCGCCGACACCCCGGTGAGCGGGGAGTGGAGCGAACGGGAACGCAGCTACCTGCGTACGTGTCGCGACAAGATCAGGGTGTACGAGCTGCAGGGCGACCTCACCTTCGCCGGAGCGGAGAGCGTCCACCGACGGCTCGTCGCCGACATGGACGACTTCGCCGCGGTGATCGTGGAGATCTCGCGCCTCGGCGTCGTCGACGCGGTGGCGCGGACCATGGTGCTCAGCATCAAGCGGATGCTCTCCGACACCGGTAGGCGGGCGGCGCTCGTCGATCCCGACGGCATCGTGCGGGCCGGCGTCGAGCGTCAGCGCGACGCCTGGCTGAACCCGAAAGACGGTGTGCCGGTGGATCTCAAGGGCTTCGATCCGACGCTGCCGCACGTCCACACGACGATGGAGGAGGCGATCCTCGACGCCGAGACGTTCATGCTGAAGCACTACTACGACGCCTGACGAGGGGCCTCGGCGCGGGGGCGTGAGATCGCGCCGACCGATGCCCTAGGGTGGGCACGTGCGTCTCGTCATCGCGGAGTGTCAGGTCGATTACGTCGGGCGGCTGACCGCCCATCTCCCCATGGCCAAGCGGCTGCTGCTGATCAAGTCGGACGGCTCGGTGAGCGTGCACGCCGACGACCGCGCCTACAAGCCCCTGAACTGGATGAGCCCGCCGTGCTGGCTCACCGAGGCGGCCGTGCCCGAGGGCACCGAGGCGCAGGCGTACTGGGTCGTCACCAACAAGGCCGGTGAGGAACTCCGGATCACCATCGCGTCGATCGAGCACGACTCGCAGCACGAACTCGGCATCGACCCGGGCCTGGTCAAGGACGGCGTCGAAGCCCACCTCCAGGAGCTGCTGGCCGAGCACATCGAGACGCTCGGCCCCGGTCACACGCTGATCCGCCGCGAGTACATGACCGCGATCGGTCCGGTCGACATCCTGTGCCGCGACGCCAGCGGACAGACCGTCGCCGTGGAGATCAAACGCCGCGGCGAGATCGACGGCGTCGAGCAACTCACCCGGTATCTCGAACTGCTCAACCGTGACACGACACTGGCGCCCGTGTCGGGCGTGTTCGCCGCGCAGCAGATCAAGCCGCAGGCGCGCACACTGGCAGAGGACCGCGGAATCCGCTGCGTGGTCCTGGATTACGACGCGCTGCGCGGTGCGGAGAGCAACGAGTTCCGGCTCTTCTAGAACACACCCCGACGGCAACACCTCGACAGGCACACCTCGACAGCGGCAAGGGCCGCGGCATCGTGGGAGATGCCGCGGCCCTTGCCGCGTCCGGGGGTCTCAGGCGTTCGCGCGTGCGTCGGGGGAGAGCTTGCGGTTGAGCAGTTCCAGGTCGTCGGTCTCCGACAGCAGCTCGTACTCCGAGTCCTCCGGCTGGGCGAGCAGCTCGGGCAGCTCGGCCAGCTGCTCGCGCAGGCGACCGAGGTTGGCGGAGATCTCCTGCCGGGCGCGGTCGGCCGCCTGGGCCATCTCACGCGAGCGGCTGAGCCGCTCGTTGGCGATCTCGAGCGCGGTCTGCCGGATGCGGGCGGCCTCGTCGAGCGCGCGTTCGCGCTGATCGGCGAGCTCTGCCTCCTGGCGCCGACGCTGTTCCGCGAGCTCCCGGTCGGTCACCGTCTCCAGCTCGGCGGCCTCGGCCTTCGCCTTCTCGACGATGCGGTGCGCCTCCTCCTGGGCGGCCTTCATCGTCTTGGCGTGCTCGGCCTCCATCGCGGCGGTGCGCTCGGCGATGAGGCGGGCCGACTCGGATTCGTTCTTGGCCGCGGTCTCCTTGACCTCGCGGGCACGTGCCGACGCCTCGTCGAGCATCTTCTTGGCGGCGGCCTGCGCCTCGCTGCGCACGCGCTCGGCCTCGGCGGCCGCGTCGGCGCGCATCTCCTCGGCTTCCTGGCGGGCGACCGAGAGCGTCTCGGCGGCCTCGGCCGAGGCCTCGGCCCGCATCTCCGACGCCTCGTCGGAGGCGAGCTGCAACATGCGCGAGAGGCGCTCGCTCATGCCCTGCGCCGTGGTCGGCGGCACCGACAGCTTGTCGATCTCTCGCTTCAGCTCGGCGATCTCCTGCCGGGCCTCTTCGAGACGGGCGGCGAGTTCGTTGGCATTCGCGGTGGCGGCGTCGCGATCCGCGGCGAGCACCCGCAACTCGGCGTCGAGTCGCTGGAGGTGGTCGGCGACCTGCTCGCGGTCGTAGCCGCGCATCACGATCGCGAAGGGCAGTTGCCGTACAGGACCTGGCATGACGGCCAGTGTATCGGAGAGCGGCGCTCACCTAGCCGCGTCACGGCTGTTCGCGGCGCCGGGGCCCGGACATGCGAATGCCGGCGGAGCCGGGCTCCGCCGGCATCGGCGGGCGTGCGCACGAAGGGATTTCGGCGGCCGGGGCGGACCCGGCGGGAACGCTCGGGGCGTCGTCAGTGCGCGGCGTCGGCGGCGGGCTCGACGAGCTCGAGCAGTACGCCGCCGGCGTCCTTCGGGTGCACGAAGTTGATGCGCGAGTTCGCGGTGCCGCGCTTGGGCTGCGGGTAGAGCAGTCGGACACCCGCTTCCGTCAGGCGGGAGGCCACGGCGTCGATGTCGGTGACGCGCACGGCGAGCTGCTGGAGGCCGGGGCCGTTGCGGTCGATGAACTTGGCGATGGTCGACGACTCGTTCAGCGGGGCGAGCAACTGGATGAGCGTGCCGCCGCCGGCGGGGCCGACCATGGCCTCCTCGACGCCCTGCTCCTCGTTGGTCTCCTGGTGCAGGGCCTCGAAACCGAGATGTGTCGCATACCACTTCTTCGCGGCCTCGAGGTCGGGAACGGCGATCCCGACGTGGTCGATCGCGACGACCAGGTCGGAGATCAGCGCGGTCGCGCCGGCGGAAGTGCTGGGGTCAGTTGCAGAGGTGCTCATGTCACAACGGTAGCGTTGTGGGTCGGAGCGCACAGAGCGGGCGCTCGGTAAGCCCCCCGCACGACATCCCCCGGAGGTTCCCTCTCATGTCCTCGAACGACAACACGACGGTCATCGTCGCCGGCGCACGCACTCCGTTCGGCCGCCTGATGGGGTCGCTGAAGGACTTCAGCGGCGTCGATCTCGGCGCGATCGCGGTCAAGGGTGCCCTGGAGAAGTCCGGCGTCCCGGCGTCGGAGGTCGACTACGTGATCATGGGCCAGGTGCTGACCGCGGGGGCGGGTCAGATGCCGGCTCGTCAGACCGCGATCAAGGCGGGCATCCCGTGGGACGTGCCGACCCTGACCATCAACAAGATGTGCCTGTCGGGCATCGACGCCATCGCGCTGGCCGACCAGCTCATCCGCGCCGGGGAGTTCGAGTGCGTGGTCGCCGGCGGCCAGGAGTCGATGACCCAGGCCCCGCACCTGCTCCCGGGCAGCCGCGGCGGCTTCAAGTACGGCAACACCCAGCTGCTCGACCACACCGCCTACGACGGTCTGCACGACGCCTTCACCGACCAGCCGATGGGCGCGCTGACCGAGCAGGGCAACGACGTCGACGGCTTCACCCGTGAGCAGCAGGACGAGGTCGCGGCCCGCAGCCACCAGCTCGCCGCGGCGGCCTGGAAGAACGGCCTGTTCGACGACGAGGTCGTCCCGGTGGAGATCCCTCAGCGCAAGGGCGAGCCGATCGTCTTCAACGAGGACGAGGGCATCCGCGCCAACACGACCGTCGAGTCGCTCGCCGGCCTGCGCCCGGCCTTCCGCAAGGACGGCACCATCACCGCCGGCAACTCCTCGCAGATCTCCGATGGCGCGGCCGCGGTCATCGTGATGAGCAAGGCGAAGGCGGAGCAGCTCGGCGTGTCCTGGATCGCCGAGATCGGCGCCCACGGCGTCGTCGCCGGCCCGGACTCGAGCCTGCAGGCGCAGCCGGCCAACGCCATCGCCAAGGCCTGCGCGCGTGAGGGCATCGCCCCGACCGACCTCGACCTCGTCGAGATCAACGAGGCGTTCGCAGCCGTCGGCCTGGCCTCGACCAAGCAGCTCGGCATCGACCCGGAGAAGGTCAACGTCAACGGTGGCGCCATCGCCATCGGCCACCCGATCGGCACCTCGGGCGCCCGCATCACCCTGCACCTGGCGCTCGAGCTGAAGCGTCACGGCGGCGGCATCGGCGCGGCCGCGCTGTGCGGCGCCGGCGGCCAGGGCGACGCGCTGATCGTCCGCGTCCCGAGGTCCTGACGGTCGAGACCGTCGAGGGAGACTTCTACGACACTTTGTCGTAGAAGTCTCCCTCGATCGGCACAATGGGAGTCATGTTCTCTTTCTTCGATCTCTCCACCCCCGCGAAGCGCTTCCGGCTCGTGGCCGTGGCCGAGGCCGTCACCTGGGCGTGGCTGATCGTCGGCATGATCCTCAAGCGCGTCAACGACGATCCGGAGGCGATCCGGCTGCCGGGTTCGACCCACGGCGCGGTCTTCGTGCTCTTCGTGATCATCGCGCTGGTCACCGCCTACCAGCTGAAGTGGAACGCGGTGACGTGGGACATCCGCCTCGGCGGGCTCCGCATCCCGGTGCCCATCGTGACCCTGCTGGCCCTCGCGTCGAGCGTGCCGCCGTTCGGCACGGTCGTCTTCGAGTGGTGGGCCAAGCGCAACGGCCACCTCGCCGAGCTCTCGACCGGCGAGCCGGCCACCGAGGCCGCCGCCTGACCGCAGCCCGTCCGACCGCAGCCCGCCTGACCGCAGCCCGTCCGACTGTGGCCCGCCTGACCGCAAACCACCTGATCGCACAGGGGATCCGTCATGATCGTCGCCTTCAGCCTCTCTCCCTCGGGTGGTGACGCCGTCGACGCCGACGGTGGGATGTCCGAGGCGGTCGCCGCTGCCGTCGAGGTGGTGCGCGCCTCCGGCCTGCCGAACCAGACCACCGCGATGTTCACCTACCTCGAAGGCGAGTGGGACGAGGTGATGGCGGTGGTCAAGGCCGCGACCGAGGCCGTCGCGGCGCGGGCTCCGCGGGTCGGCCTCGTCCTGAAGGCCGATATCCGGCCGGGCCACACCGGCGAACTGACCGGCAAGGTCGAGCGAGTCGAGCGTCATCTCGAATCGGGTTCCTGAATGCGGGTGACCGCCTCGGCCCCGCCACGCCGGTCCCGGCGCGCGGTCGCGGCGGTCTTCGCCCTCAACGGTTTCCTCGCCGCGATGTGGGTGGCCCACATTCCCGTCATCAGCGAGCGCACCGACGTGGCCCATGACGAACTCGGCGGACTGCTCCTGATCCTCGGCGGGTCCGCCTTCTTCGGCATGCAGCTGTGTGGGCCGCTGATCGACCGGTTCGGCTCGCGGCCGCTCACCGTCGCGGCCGCGACGGTGCTCGCGGCGATCATCCTCACCCCGGTCCTCGCCGTCGACATCCGCACCCTCGGCGCCGCGCTCGCGGCGTTCGGATTCGCCAACGGCTCGCTCGACGTCTCGATGAACGCACAGGCCGTCGCCGTCGAGCGCGCCTATCGCCGGCCGATCATGTCGTCGTTCCACGGTTGGTTCTCCGCCGGCAGCCTCGTCGGGTCCGGAATCGTCGCGCTCACCCTGTGGACCGACGTGGGGGTCGTGCCGACCGTGGCGGGTGCGGCGGTGGTGGGCCTGGGCGTCGTCGCGTACGCCGCGCGCGATCTCCTGCCGCATGACGCGGGTCTCGAGCCGGACGACGGCGTGAGCGCGTCGTCCGGGGCGGGTCCGGACCCGGACGCCGGGGGCACCACGGCGACCGGGGGCCCCACGACGGGCGCTCCGACCACCGGTGCGGACGGCTCCTGGTGGAGCCGGGTCGACCGTCGGCGGCTCATCCTGCTCGCGGTGGTCGCGTTCGGCCTGATGCTCGGTGAGGGCACCGCCTACGACTGGAGCGCGCTGCAGGTGGTCGAGAGCTTCGGGACCTCCGAGGCGCTCGGTGCCGTCGCCTTCGGCGCGTTCAGCGCGACCATGACCGTCACCCGGTTCGTGATCGACCCCGTCGTCGGGTCGGTGGGAGCCGTGCGGGTGTTGCGGGCCGGCGCACTCGTGGGCATCGCCGGGATGGTCCTCGCGATCTGCGTGCCGGTGCCCGCACTCGCGATCGCGGGCTGGGCGGTGTTCGGCGTCGGGCTCGCCGGACTCATCCCGCAGATCTTCACCGCGGCCGGCAATCTCACCGACGGCACCGGTGGCCGCACGATCTCGTTCGTCGTCGGTTTCGGCTACCTGGGCCTGCTGGCCGGGCCTGCCGTCGTCGGGTTCATCAGCAGCAGAACATGTCTGAACGTCGGGCTGATCGCCGCCGTGGCGGCCCTGCTGCCGGCCGTGTGGCTCGCCGGTGTGGTGCGTCCCGGGGATGAATCGGTGTCAGCGGTCGGCGAACCTCGGACATGACGCTCCGGCGGTCGTGCCACACTAGAGGAGTGACGCGACCAACCAATCGTCAGCAGGCCGCCGCAGCGGCCCGACAGCAGGCTGCTGCCGCCATGGCAATGTCCGGTGCCGTCGATCTCGGCGTGATCAAGGAACGGGCCGAGGCCCAGCGTGCCGCCGCCCAACGCGCCGAAGCGCAACGTGCACAATCCCAGCGCCAGGCCCCGGTCGACGGGGCCCAGCCCTCCGACGCGGCGCCGCCGGCGGGGGCGCCGCCCGCGGGACCGAGCGTCATCGACGTCACCGAGGCGACGTTCGAGGCCGAGGTCCTCAACCGGTCGATGCAGCAGCTCGTCGTCGTCGACCTGTGGGCCGAATGGTGTGGACCCTGCAAGCAGCTCTCACCGGTGCTCGAGCGGCTCGCCGCGTCGTCGGGTGGGCGCTGGGTGCTCGCCAAGGTGGACGTCGACGCCAATCCCCGTATCGCGCAGGCCTTCCGGGTGCAGTCGATCCCGATGGTCGTCGCGATCGTCCAGGGCCAGCCGGTCACCGCGTTCAACGGCGTGCGTTCCGAGGCGGAGATCTCCGCCTGGATCGACGAGATCTTCGCCCAGGTCGGTCACGTGCTGCCCGAGAACCCGGGCGGGGCGCCGGCCGAGGAGCAGACCGACCCGCGGATGGCGGCCGCCGAGGAGAAGCTGGACCAGGGTGACTACGAAGGCGCGCTGGCCGCCTACCGCGCCATCGTCGAGGCCGAGCCGAACAACGTCGAGGCGGCGTCGGCGGCCCGCAACCTCGAGTTCATCCTCCGCGCCAGGGCCCACGACCCGTCGATCGTCGAGTATGCCGCGCCGCACGACGTCGACGCGCAACTCGCCGCGGCCGATGTGCTGCTGCTCTCGCAGCGGACAGAGGAGGCCTTCGACCGGATCATCGACGTGGTGCGGGTGACCAAGGGTGACGAGCGGGAACGCGCCCGGACCCGGTTGCTCGAGCTGTTCGAGCTGTTCGACCCGGCCGAACCGTTCGTCGTCTCGGCGCGCCGCAAACTCGCCATGGCGCTCTACTGACGCCCGGAGACCACCGAGTGAAGACCGTCGACGAAGGGCTCACCGCCGGAAACGGGTGGTGAGCCCTTCGTCGGCGGGTTGCAGTCCGGGTCAGGCGTCGCGCGGTGCCAACCAGATCGCCGAGTTCGCGGGCAGCATCAGCCGAGCGGAGGTCGGACGCCCGTGCCACGAGGGGCCGTCGGCGGTCACCGCACCCAGATTGCCCTTGCCGGCGCCGCTGTACGCCTGCGCGTCGGTGTTGAGGATCTCGTCCCACATGCCCGCACGAGGCAGGCCGAGCCGGTAGTCGGTGCGGTCGACGCCGGAGAAGTTGAAGATGCATGCGACGACCGAGCCGTCGGATCCCCACCGCAGGAAGCTGATCACGTTGTTGGCGGTGTCGTTGGCGTCGATCCACTCGAAGCCCCGCGGATCGGTGTCCTGGGTGTAGAGCGCCGGACGGGACCGATAGATGCGGTTCAGGTCGGTCACGAGCGCCGAGATGCCGGAATGCAGCTCACCCTCCCAGCCCTCGAGCTGATGCCAGTCGAGGCTGCGGTTGTCGGCCCACTCGCCGGTCTGCCCGAACTCCTGTCCCATGAACAGCAACTGCTTGCCGGGGTGCGACCACATGTACGCGAGGTATACGCGCGCGCCGGCTGCCTTCGTGAACGAGTCGCCGGGCATCCGGGTCCACAGCGTGCCCTTTCCGTGCACCACCTCGTCGTGCGAGAGCGGCAGCACGAAGTTCTCGCTCCACGCGTACATCAGCGAGAACGTGATCTCGTGGTGGTGGAAGCTGCGGTGCACCTGATCCCGCGACAGGTAGTCGAGGCTGTCGTGCATCCAGCCCATGTTCCACTTGAAGCTGAACCCGAGCCCCCCGAGATCGGTCGTGCGGGTGACGCCCGGCCACGCCGTGGACTCCTCGGCGACGGTGACGACCCCCGGGAAGTGCTTGTGCACGGTCGCGTTGGTCTCCTGCAGGAACTGCACGGCCTCGAGGTTCTCGCGGCCGCCGTGGATGTTGGGTCGCCACTGGCCCTCGGGGCGCGAGTAGTCGAGGTAGAGCATCGACGCGACGGCGTCCACGCGCAGCCCGTCGATGTGGAACTCGCTGAACCAGAAGAGCGCGTTGGCCACCAGGAAGTTGCGGACCTCGTGCCGGCCGTAATCGAAGACGTAGGTGCCCCAGTCGAGCTGCTCGCCGCGCATCGGGTCGGCATGCTCATAGAGCGGCGTGCCGTCGAAGCGGGCGAGCGCCCAGTCGTCCTTCGGGAAGTGGGCGGGCACCCAGTCGACGATCACGCCGACGCCGCGGGAGTGCAGATGGTCGACGAGATACCGGAAGTCGTCGGGTGTGCCGAACCGCGCCGTCGGCGCGTAGTACGAGGTGACCTGGTAGCCCCACGAGCCGCCGAAGGGATGCTCGGCGACGGGCAGGAACTCGACGTGGGTGAAGCCCTTCTCGACGACGTAGTCGGCGAGCTGGTGGGCGAGGTCGCGGTACGTCAGGCCCTCCCGCCACGAGGCGAGGTGCACCTCGTAGATCGACATCGGTTCGCGGTGCGGCGCCGACGCCGTACGCCGGGCGATCCACTCCTCGTCGGACCACTTGTGCGTCGAGGTGGTGACCACCGACGCGGTCGACGGCGGGGGCGTGGTCCGGTAGGCCATCGGGTCGGCCTTGTCGCGGATCACGCCGTCGGCGCCGTGCACGCGGAACTTGTAGAGCGCGCCCTCGCCGACGTCCGGGATGACCACCTCCCACACGCCACTGCCGCCGACCCTGCGCATCGGTGCGGTGCGGCCCGACCAGTGGTCGAAGTCGCCGATGACCGCCACCCCGTGGGCATTGGGCGCCCATACCGAGAACGCGGTGCCGCGGACCTCGCCGTCGGCGGTGGTGTAGGAGACGACGTGCGCGCCGAGCACCTTCCACAGCTGCTCGTGCCGACCCTCGCCGAACAGGTGCAGATCCATGTCGCCGAGGCTCGGCAGGAAGCGGTAGCCGTCTGCGACGACGAACTCCGCGGCCCCGCCCGCGCCGTCCGGGTAGACGACCCGATAGCGGTAGTCCATCAGATCGGCGAACGGGACGGTGACCACCCAGAGGTCGTCGGTCTGCCGGGTCATCGGGTGGTCGACGCCGCCGATCACCGCCGACACCGAGATCGCGCCGGGGCGCAGGGTACGCAGGATCGTCGACCCGCCGGGGGCGTCGTGCGCGCCGAGGAAGGCGTGCGGATCGGGGTGGGTCAGGGCGTCGAGGCGGCGCAGATCGTGGTCGGTGGCCCAGGGGTCGGGCAGCGAGCCGGAATCGGAATCGGTGTCGGGGACGGACTCGGGATCGCGATCGGTCACGGGCACCTCACTGGAGTCGATAGGCGAGTCGCGCGGCGACCGCGGGGTCGAGCGGCGGCAGGGCCAGGATGTGGGCGACCGCACGCCACGGCTCGAGCCGGACGTAGTTGTCCTGGCCCCACCAGTACTCCTCCCCGGACACCTCGTCGCGGACCGGGAAGCGGTCGTACCACTCGAATCCGAGCCTGGGCAGGTCGAGCCAGACGGTGGAGTCCTCGGCCCCGAACGGGTTGAGGTTGACGACCACCATGACGCGGTCGCCGGAGACCGGATCGATCTTCGAGTAGCAGATCAGCGAGTCGTTGTCGACGTGGTGGAAATGGATGCAGCGCAACTGCTGGAGCGCCGGATGACGGCGACGGATCTCGTTGAGCGAGGTGATCCATGGCTCCAGCGACTCGCCGCGGCCGGCCGCGGCCTTGTAGTCGCGGGGACGCAGCTCGTACTTCTCGGAGTTCAGGTACTCCTCGGTGCCCTCGGCGACCGCGACGTGCTCGTACAACTCGTATCCGCTGTAGACGCCCCAGGTGGGCGCCAGCGTCGCGGCCAGGGCGGCACGCAGCGCGAACATGCCGGGACCGCCGTGCTGCAAACTCGCGTGCAGGATGTCGGGGGTGTTGACGAACAGGTTGGGCCGCGCCTCGTCGGCCTTGGCCGCCAGCTCGCGACCGAACTGCTCGAGCTCCCACTTGGCGGTCTTCCAGGTGAAGTAGGTGTAGGACTGGCTGAACCCGAGCCGGGCCAGGCCGTACAGCCGCGCCGGGCGGGTGAACGCCTCGGACAGGAACAACACGTCCGGGTTGCGCTTCTTGACCTCGGTGATCAGCCATTCCCAGAAGTTCGGCGGCTTGGTGTGCGGGTTGTCGACGCGGAAGATCTCGACGCCCAACCCGACCCAGTGCAACACCACCTTGAGCACCGCGCGGTAGAGGCCGTTGCGGTCGTTGTCGAAGTTGAGCGGATAGATGTCCTGGTACTTCTTCGGGGGGTTCTCCGCGTACGCGATCGTGCCGTCGGGCTGGATGGTGAACCACTCCGGATGCTCGGTGGCCCACGGATGGTCGGGCGCGCACTGCAGGGCGAGGTCGAGCGCGACCTCCATGCCCAGCTCGCGTGCCCGGCCGACGAAGTACCGGAAGTCCTCCTCGGTGCCGAGTTGCGGGTGGATGGCGTCGTGTCCGCCGTGACGCGACCCGATGGCCCACGGCGACCCGACATCGTCGGGTCCGGCGACCAGGGTGTTGTTGCGGCCCTTGCGGTTCACCTCGCCGATCGGGTGGATGGGCGGGAGGTAGACGACGTCGAATCCCATCCCGGCGATGCGGGGCAGGTCCTCCGCGGCGGTGAGGAAGGTGCCGTGGACCGGGTTGCCCTCGGCGTCCCAGCCGCCGGTGGACCGCGGGAAGAACTCGTACCACGAGCCGTAGAGCGCGCGGGTGCGATCGACCCACACGCGGTACGCGCGGCCCTTGGTGACCAGTTCGCGCACCGGGTTGTCGTGGAGGAGTTCGGCGACCTCGTCGGAGAGCGCCAGCGCCACCCGGTTCTCGACGCGGCGGCGCCGGGCACGGAGCAGGCGCGCGGCGTCGATCAGCAGTTCGCGGTTCTCGTCGACCTGCAGTTCGGCTGCCCGGTCCAGCACCCGGGCGCCGATCTCGAGGTCGTTGGCGAGATCCGCGGCGCCCTGCCCGGCGTCGAGCTTCTTGAGCACCGCCGACCGCCACGTGGTGTAGGGGTCGCTCCACGCCTCGATGCGGTAGGTCCAGAAGCCCACCTGGTCGGGGACGAATGCGGCGTTGAAGGTGTCGGGTTCGGGCGCCGGTGTCATCCGGATGTCGAACGACCCGCGACGCGGGCCCTCCACGTGCAGTGTCACCCCGAGCGCGTCGTGACCTTCGCGCCATGCCGTCGTGCTCACCGGGAAGAACTCTCCGACAACGGCTTTCGCGGGGTGTTGGCCGGCCGAGATGAGGGGCTGGATGTCGTCGATCCCCATGCGCCCGATCACTCGAAGCCTCCTCTCGTCAGCTCCCGCGACTGGCCAGGGTGCGTTGTGGGTCTCACCTGCGTTGGAATCACCGGTACCCAACCTAGTGCCCCGTCCACGGCCTTGTCTCGTCGAAGGCGGCACCCGGCGCGCCGGGTGTGCTCAGCCCACCGGTCGCGGCGCGGCGACCAGCCGGGACAGCGCCGAACGGACCACTGCGGGATCGGTCGTGCGCCACATCGGCGGCAGCGAGGCGAGGAGATAGCCGGAGTAACCGGCCGTGGCCAGGCGCGAATCGAGGACCGCCACGACGCCGCGGTCGTCCACCGAGCGCAGCAGCCGGCCGGCGCCCTGGGCCAGCAGCAGGGCGGCGTGGTTGGCCGCCACGGACAGGAAGCCGTTGCCGCCGCGCGCGTCGACGGCCCGCTGCCGCGCGGTGAGCAGCGGGTCGTCGGGACGAGGGAACGGGATCCGGTCGATGATGACCAGGCTCAGCGACGGGCCGGGCACGTCGACGCCCTGCCACAGGGACAGGGTGCCGAACAGGCAGGTCTCGGGATCCTCGGCGAACCGGCGCACCAGCGTCGAGGTGGTGTCGTCGCCCTGGCACAGCACCGGGAAGTCGCAGCGATCCCGGATGGCCTCGGCGGCCTCTTTGGCCGCGCGCATCGACGAGAACAGGCCGAGGGTGCGGCCGCCGGCGGCCTTCACCAGGTCGGCGATCTCGTCCATGGTCCGCGGAGCGATGCCCGAGCGCTCGGGCCGGGGGAGGTGCCTGGCGACGTAGAGGATGGCCGACTTCGGGTAGTCGAACGGCGATCCTGCGTCGAGGCCGGTCCATCGGACCGACCCGGAGTCCGACGGCACGGCCTTGCCATTCGCGGTCGCGTCGCGCGCAGCGGCCGGATCGGGGCCCGGCTCGTCGGCGGCGGGCCGGTCGGTGCCGCGGCCGGAGGCGGGCAGACCCCAGGTGGCGGCCAGTGCGTCGAAGGACCCGCCGATCGTCAGTGTCGCCGAGGTCAGCACGACGGTGGAGTTGGAGAACAGTGACGCGCGCAGCAACCCGCCGACCGACAGCGGGGCGATGTGCAGCACCGCGCGGGGTTCGGCGCCGCGCCGCGAGGTGTCCAGCGACACCCACACCACGTCGCGCCGCTTGGACTCGTCGGGCTCGTCGAAGGCACCGAGGACGCGGACGACCGTGTCGTGCATGTCCTCCAGCGTGGTCAGCGCGGCCGAGCGGGCCGCGGTGGCGCCGTCGTCACCCGCGCCGGGGACCCGGACCGGTCCGATCGCGGTCCGGGTCTGCCACAGGCGGTCCCGCAGCATCGCCAGGACCGACGTGGCATCTGGCGGCAGTTGCGTCCACTGCGTCTTGGGTGCGGCCTCGAGGAGTTCGCCGAGTTGTTCGCCCGCGCCGAGCAGTGCATCGGCGGTCTCCTCGTCGACGAGTTTGCCGACGCGTCGCGAGACGAGTGCGACCGACGCCGCGGACAGTTCGTCGGTGGCCACCGACGTCATGCGGTCGACGAGTTCGTGCGCCTCGTCGATGATCACCACGTCGTGCTCGGGCAGCACGTTGGCCGGGCTCGTCGCGTCGATGGCGAGCAGCGCGTGGTTGGTGACGATGATGTCGACCTTCGCCGACCGCCGCCGGGCCTGCTCGGCGAAGCAGTCCTCGCCGTAGGAGCAGTTCGCCGCGCCCAGGCACTCGCGCGCGGACACGCTCACCTGCCGCCACGACCGGTCGGTCACGCCCGGCACCAGGTCGTCGCGGTCGCCGGTCTCGGTGTCGCTGCTCCACTCGCGCAGCCGGGTGACCTCGCGTCCGGTGCGGGACAGCTCGAACGGGTCGAACAGCTCGGTCTCCGGCTCCTCCGCGGTTCCCGAATGGATCTTGTTCAGGCACAAGTAGTTTCCGCGTCCCTTGAGGATCGCGAAGGTGGGCTTGCGGCCGAGCGGCTTCTGCAGCGCGTTGGCCAGGCGGGGCAGGTCGCGCTCGATGAGCTGGCGCTGCAGGGCGATCGTCGCCGTCGACACCACGACGGTGCGGCCGGACTCCACGGCATGCCGGACGGCCGGGACGAGATAGGCGAGCGACTTTCCGGTGCCGGTGCCGGCCTGCACGGCCAGGTGCTCGCCGGTGTCGATGGCGTGGGCGACGGCGTTGGCCATCTTCACCTGTCCGTCGCGACGGCGGCCGCCGAGTGCGGTGACCGCGGCGTCGAGCAGATCGGTCACCTCGGGTGTCTTGGCCATGAGGGGTTGACGGCGTCCTTCGTGGAGAGAGCGGATCGGGCGGTGCTGGGCGGTGGGGGAGTCGAGGCGTGTACGGGGCTCGGGGAACGGTATGGATATTCAGACGGAACAGACCGCCGGTGGGTTCCCGCTAGGTCTGATCGGAACCGGTGGACCCGTCGTAGAGCAGGTCGCCGACGAGTTCGACCCCGGCCTCGCGCATCTCCTTCAGAGCCGATGCGCATGTCTGCTCCGACACACCCGCGGTGAAGTTCAGCAGGACCCGGGTGGTGAACCCGGCCCTCGCAGCGTCGAGCGCCGTCGCCCGCACGCAGTGGTCGGTGGCGATCCCGACGATGTCGACGGTCGAGACCTTGTGGTCGTGCAGCCACTCGGCCAGCGGGGTACCGTCCGCCGCGGAGCCTTCGAAACCCGAATAGGCGGCGGCGTATTCGCCCTTGGAGAAGACCTCCTGCACCGGTGCGGTGTCGAGCTCCGGGTGGAAGGCGGCCCCCTCGGTGCCCGCCCGACAGTGCGGCGGCCAGGAGTCGACGTAGTCCGGCTCGTCGGAGAAGTGGTCACCCGGGTCGATGTGATGGTCGCGGGTCACGACGACGGTCTTGTACTCACCGAGGATCTTCGAGATCGCGCGCGCCACGGCGGCGCCGCCGCTCACCGCGAGGGAGCCGCCCTCGCAGAAGTCGTTCTGTACGTCGACGACGATCAACGCGTCGGCCGGCTTGGTGCCGTCGTTGCGTTCGATGCTCATCGCACACTCCCTGGCAGACAGTAGGTGGTCGTGCTCGTCAGTCGAGCTCGTCAGTCGAGCTCAAAACGCGTCGGGACCGCGGGGTCGCCGTGGGAGAGACCGAGCCCCTCCCAGGGCAGGCTCACCAGTCCCGCCGCGAGATGCTCGCGCGCGTCGTGCAGGGTCGGCAACGACTCCACCGGCTCTCCACCGCGCACCAGCGGGATCTGCAGATCCCGCACCTGCAGCCCGTCGGCCTCGGGCCGGGCCCGGTCGGCGCGGTAGACGATCTCCTCCACGATCGTCCCACTGCTGCGAGCGGCACGCACGGCCCGCTTGGCCCCGCCCCGCGACTCCTTGTGGCTGGACCGCTTGGCGACGGGCATCCCGTCGACCTCGACGAGCTTGTAGACCATACCCGCCGTCGGCGCGCCGCTCCCGGTGACCAGCGAGGTCCCCACGCCGTAGATGTCGACCGGTTCGGCACGCAGGGACGCGATCGCGTACTCGTCGAGGTCGCCGGAGACGACGATCTTGGTCTTCGTGGCGCCGAGCGAGTCGAGCTGCTCGCGCACCTGGCGGGCGAGGACGCCGAGGTCGCCGGAGTCGATGCGCACGGCGCCGAGGCCGGGGCCCGCGACCTCGATCGCGTTGCGCACCCCCTGGGTGATGTCGTAGGTGTCCACCAACAGGGTCGTCCCCACCCCGAGGGCCTCGATCTGCGCGGCGAACGCGGCCTTCTCGTCGGGCCCGTCCGGACCGGTGAAGCCGAGGGTGAACGCGTGGGCCGCGGTACCGGCGCTCGGCACCCCGAAGCGCCGGTTGGCCTCCAGGTTCGACGTCGCGGACAGGCCCGCGATGTAGGCCGCGCGCGCGGCGGCGACGGCTGCGCGCTCGTGGGTCCGGCGCGACCCCATCTCGATGATCGGTCGTGAGCCGGCCGCGCTCACCATGCGGGCGGCGGCCGACGCGATCGCACTGTCGTGGTTGAGGATCGACAGCACCAGGGTCTCGAGGAGCACGGCCTCGGCGAAGGTGGCGCGGACGGTGAGGATCGGGGAGCCGGGGAAGTACAGCTCGCCCTCGCGGTAGCCGTCGATGTCGCCGGAGAAGCGGTAGTTCCGCAGCCACTCGACGGTGTCGGGGTCGAGGAACCTCTCGACGACGGCGATCTCCTCGTCCTCGAAACGGAAGTGGGCGAGTTCGTCGATGACGCGTCCGGTGCCGGCCACCACGCCGTACCGGCGGCCGTCGGGGAGACGGCGGGCGAAGACCTCGAACACACACTGCCGGTGTGCAACCGGGTGGCGGAGGGCCGCCGCCACCATGGTCAATTCGTAGTGATCGGTCAGCAGCGCGGTGTTGTCGATGCTCACTGTGGCGTTACCCTGTCTTCATGGCGCTTGACGAAACTCGTGCGCACGAGGCTACCCCCGGCGGCACCGCGGTGGCCGAACCCGCGGTCGCCGACGGCGCGGCGGACCTCGACAAGCCCTGGATGACCATCGTGTGGGACGACCCCGTCAACCTGATGCGGTACGTCACCTACGTCTTCCAGAAGATCTTCGGTTACTCCGAGGCACGGGCCAACGAACTGATGATGCAGGTCCACACCGAGGGCAAGGCCGTGGTCTCCAGCGGTGACCGCGACAAGGTGGAGAGCGACGTGCGCAAACTGCACGCGGCCGGTCTCTGGGCCACGATGCAGCGCGATTCATGACCGGTCACGACCGGTCGGTCCCCGAGATCCCGGCGGTCCGCGCGTCCTGGGGGCGCTGACGCGTGCGCACCTGGAAACGCAAGGGGCGTGGGGATGCCGTGCGCATCGTCTCCCAGCTCGACGCCCACGAGGCCGAGCTGCTGGCGTCGCTGGTCTCGTCGATGTGCGAGCTGCTGGCCGAACGCGCCGAGACCGCGCCGCGCGACCCGCTGTCGGAGATGACCGGCATCCGCACCGGGCACTCGGCGCCGCCGGACGACGTCACCCTGGGCCGGCTGCTGCCGGACTTCCACCGCCCCGACCAGGACGAGGAGCTGTCCGCCGAGGTCGTCAACGGGCGGCTGAACTCGGCACTGCGCAGCGTCAACGAGCCGAAGATCATCGACGCGAAGATGTCGGCCGCCCACGTGCTGCTCGACACCCTGCCGGACGGCGGCGGCGACCTCGCGCTCACCGTCGACCAGGCCGAGGCGTGGCTCACCGCCCTCAACGACGTCCGGTTGGCCCTCGGGGCGATGCTCGGGATCTCCGAGGACACCCCCGATCAGCTGCCGCCCGGGCACCCGCACGCCGCGCACCTCGACGTCTATCACTGGCTCACCGTGATGCAGGATCTGCTCGTCGAAGCGGTGATGTGAGCGTCCCCATGTCCTAGAGTTCGTCCGGACGGTGTGCGAACCCTGCCCGTTTCGCAGACCAGTGGAGGAGGCGGAAGGCCGGGGGACGAGAGCGGAGGTAGGCGTGACCACCATCGGACGACCCGCCCGGGCCGGGGATCGCATCACCGACGTCGCCGGCATCACCGTCGGACATCACCATCGCGTCGACCCCGACGCACGCGTCGCGGGAGCGGAATCGCCGAACGGGCACGGCTGGGCCACCGGCACCACGGTCGTCCTGATCACCGCCGTGGACGCGGTCGCCGCGGTGGACGTGCGCGGCGGGGGACCGGGCACTCGGGAGACCGACCTGCTCGACCCGTCGAACACGGTGCAGACCGCGCACGCCATCGTGCTCAGCGGCGGCAGCGCGTACGGCCTCGCCACCGCCGACGGGGTGATGCGCGCCCTGGAGGACGACGGTGTCGGATTGCCGCTCGACGACCTCGGCCACGTCGTGCCGATCGTGCCCGCCGCGGTCATCTTCGACCTTCCGGTCGGGGCGTGGGATCACCGGCCCGACGCGGACTTCGGCGCCGCGGCCGTCCGGGCCGCCGCCACCGATTTCGCGGTCGGCAGTGTCGGGGCCGGCGCCGGGGCCCGGGCCGGTTCCCTCAAGGGCGGGGTCGGCACCGCGTCGGTGACGATCCCGGACGGGCCGGCCGCCGGCGTCACGGTCGGCGCGCTCATGGTCGCGAACCCGGTGGGCGCGGTGATCGACCCGCGGACCGGCCTTCCGTTCGACCACACCGAAGCCGACCTCGACGCCCTCGGACTCCGCCGACCCGGCGCCGCCGAGGTCGCCGAGGTCGCGGCACTCGCCGCCAAGCAGACCGTCCTCAACACGACCATCGGGGTCGTGGCGACCGACGCGGCCCTGGACGCGGCGATGACCCGTCGGCTCGCGATGGCCGGCCACGACGGACTCGGTCGCGCCATCCGGCCCGCGCACTCGCCGCTCGACGGGGACACGATCTTCGCCGTCGCGACCGGTCGGGCACGCCCCGGGTCGGGTGCCGTGCCGGACGCTCCGCCGGGCATGCACGCCGATGTGGCGCTCGTCGCCGAGCTCTGCCGACACACCGCCGACGTGGCCCAGCGCGCGATCGTCGACGCGGTGCTCGCCGCCGAGTCGGTGGCGTCGATACCGGCCTACCGCGACGTGGTGCCGTCCGCCTTCGCGTGAGGTGATCGCCCGGCGCCCGCGGACCTCGCCTCCGGTGACCCGGGTCATAGGCGGAATATGGTGGCAGTGCGCGACGTTGCCAGCCCCGACGCGTGAGACGCCGCCGACCCGCGAAGGAGAACCGGTCACCGATGCTCAGGATCGATCAGCACCTGGTCGACGAGATGATCGCGCATGCACGCGCCGACCACCCCGACGAGGCCTGCGGGGTGATCGCCGGCCCGGAGGGCTCGGACGAACCGCGCCGGTTCATCAAGATGACCAACGCCGAGCGGTCGCCGACGTTCTACCGCTTCGACTCCGCGGAGCAGCTGGCCGTCTGGCGCGAGATGGATCGGCGCGACGAGGAACCGGTCGTGATCTATCACTCGCACACCGCGACCGAGGCCTACCCGAGCCGAACCGACATCTCGTACGCGGGCGAACCGAACGCGCATTACGTGCTGTTGTCCACCCGCGACCCCGAGACCACCGAGATCCGTAGCTATCGCATCGTCGACGGCACGGTCACCGAAGAAGAGATCGAGATCAGGAGTTGACATGCCCGTCACCGTGTCCATCCCCACCATCCTGAGGACCCACACCGGCGGCGCCAAGCGCGTCGAGGGGTCCGGTGAGACGCTCGCCGCGCTGATCGACGATCTCGAGTCGTCGAACCCCGGACTCAAGGAGCGGCTCGTCGCTCCCGATGAGAATGGCACTGCGAAGCTCCACCGGTTCGTCAACATCTACGTCAACGACGAGGACGTGCGCTTTTCCGGCGGCCTCGACACCGCAATCTCCGACGGCGACGAGGTGACGATCCTCCCCGCGGTCGCCGGCGGCTGCTGAGCGTGGCCCGCTACGACTCCCTCGTCGACTCGGTCGGCAACACCCCGTTGATCGGCCTGCAACGGCTGTCGCCGCGTTGGGACGACACCGACGACGGGCCGCACGTGCGGCTGTGGGCCAAGCTCGAGGACCGCAACCCCACCGGCTCGATCAAGGACCGTCCGGCGCTGCGCATGATCGAGCAGGCCGAGCGCGACGGGTTGCTGCAGAAGGGCTCGACCATCCTCGAACCCACCAGCGGCAACACGGGGATCTCGCTGGCCATGGCGGCGAAACTCAAGGGCTACCAACTGATCTGCGTGATGCCGGAGAACACCTCCGAGGAACGCCGCTCGCTGCTGCGCATGTACGGCGCGCAGGTGATCTCCTCGCCTGCGGCCGGGGGCTCCAACACCGCGGTGGCCGTCGCCAAGAAGCTCGCCGCGGAGAACCCGGACTGGGTGATGCTGTACCAGTACGGCAATCAGGCCAATGTCGACGCGCACTACGAGGGCACCGGTCCCGAGCTGTACGCCGACCTGCCCGAGATCACCCACTTCGTCGCCGGGCTCGGCACCACCGGGACCCTGATGGGCGTCGGACGCTACCTGCGCGAGAAGAACCCGGACATCGAGATCGTCGCGGCCGAGCCGCGGTACGGCGACGAGGTGTACGGCCTGCGCAACATCGACGAGGGGTTCATCCCCGAGCTCTACGACGACTCGGTGCTCACCCGCAGGTTCTCGGTCACCGGTGTCGACGCGGTCGCCCGTGTGCGCGAGCTGATCGACGCCGAGGGGATCTTCGCCGGCATCTCCACCGGCGCGATCCTGCAGGCCGCGCGCGGAATCGCCCGGCGCGCGCTCAAGGAGGGCACGCGCGCCGACATCGGTTTCGTGGTGCCCGACGCGGGATGGAAGTATCTGTCGACCGGGGTCTACGAAGGTAGCCTTGACGACGCGGAGCGGGCGCTCGAAGGCCAGCTCTGGGCGTGATCGGTGTCCGCTCGGGCCCTCCGACGGCCCCTGTCCGGACCGCACCGTGAACGCCACCACTCGAGTCGGTACCCGAACGCACCCGAAAGCACCAGAGCCATGACGTCGTACACCCCCTCCCTCGGCCCGGAGCAGCCGCCCCGCGCCCGCCGGCCGCTGTGGTTGCGCTCGCTCATCGCGACGGTGTGCATCTTCGGGGCGATGTTCGTCATCGAACTCGTCGACGCGGCCACCCGTTACGACCTGGACACCAACGGGATCGAACCCCGCGAGGTCGACGGGCTCGACGGCATCCTGTGGGCGCCGATGCTGCACGCGGACTGGCAGCACCTGTTCGCCAACCTCGTGCCCGGCGCCGTGCTGTGCTTCCTCGTGCTGATGACCCAGCGCTTCCTCATCGTCACCGCCATCGTGTGGCTGGTGTCCGGTCTCGGCGTGTGGCTGTTCGCCGCGCCCTACACGGTGACCGTCGGAGCGTCGGGCGTCATCTTCGGCTGGCTGACGTTCCTGCTCGTGCGCGGCCTGTTCAACCGCGACGTCTGGCAGATCCTCGGCGGCGTCGTGCTCTTCCTGCTCTACGGATCGCTGCTGTGGGGCGTGCTGCCGTCCAATCCGTTCGTCTCGTGGCAGGCGCACCTGTTCGGCGCGATCGCCGGTGTGCTCGCCGCCTGGTTCCTGGCCTCGCGCGACCGCAAGAAGCGGCTTCGCGCCGCGACCCCGGGGGTGTCGTCATAACCGCACACAGTTCCGATCCGCTCGCGGCGGTCTTCGATCCCGAGGCTCCCATCGGCATCTTCGACTCCGGCGTCGGCGGCCTGACCGTCGCGCGCGCCGTCATCGACCTGCTGCCCGACGAGGACATCGTCTACATCGGCGACACCGCCAACGGCCCGTACGGCCCGCTGACGATCCCCGAGATCCGCAAACATGCGCTCGCCATCGGCGACGACCTCGCCGAGCGCGGGGTGAAGGCGATCGTCATCGCGTGCAACACCGCGTCGGCCGCCTGCCTGCGCGACGCGCGGGAACGCTACGCGCCGATCCCGGTCGTCGAGGTCGTGCTCCCGGCGGTGCGCCGGGCCGTCGTCGCCACCAAGAACGGCCGCATCGGCGTGCTGGGCACCGAGGCGACCATCGCCTCACGCGCCTATCAGGATTCGTTCGCCGCGGCCCGCGACACCGTCATCACCGCGGTGCCGTGCCCACGGTTCGTCGACTTCGTCGAGCGCGGCATCACCAGCGGACGGCAGATCCTCGGCCTCGCGCAGGGATACCTCGAACCGCTGCAGCGCGCCGGGGTGGACACCGTGGTGCTCGGCTGCACCCACTACCCGCTGCTGTCGGGGGTGCTGCAGCTCGCGCTCGGCGACGAGGTGACCCTCGTGTCGAGCGCCGAGGAGACCGCCAAGGACCTCTTCCGGGTGCTCACCGAGAACGACATGCTGCACCCGGACTCCGGCCGCGAGGCCACCCGGGTCTTCCAGGCGACGGGCGATCCGGAGATGTTCGCGAAGCTGTCGCGGCGCTTCCTCGGACCGTCTGTCGGCGCCGTGCAGCATCTGTGAGCGAATCGACACCTTCTCCGGCGCAGCGCATGACCATCGCCGCCCAGTTGTGACCCGGTAACCCGTCTCCCGGGCGGCGTGTCATGGCACAGTAGGGCGTATGCGTCTCACGGTCCTCGGATGTTCGGGCAGTGTGGGCGGGCCGGGGGCTGCGTGCTCCGGGTATCTGCTCGAGGTTCCCGGTGAACAGCCGGTGCTGATGGACTGCGGGCCGGGGGTGTTCGGGGAGCTCCAGCGCGTGACCGATCCCAACGGCGTAGCGGTCGTGCTCAGTCACCTCCATGCGGATCATTGTCTCGATCTGCCAGCGATGCTGGTCTGGCGGCGCTACGCGCCGACGCCGGCCGAGGGGCGGGCCCCGCTGTACGGGCCGCCGGGCACCGCGACGCGGATCGGGTATGGCTCGTCGGAGTATCCGGGGCAGATCGACGACATCACCGACACCTTCGACGTCCACGAGTGGCGCGACGGCCTCGAGATCACGCTCGGCGGCATGCGCATCAAGGCGGTCGGGGTCAATCACCCGCCGGCCACCTTCGGACTGCGGATCACCGGCCCCCAGGGGCAGGTCATCGCCTACAGCGGCGACACCGCCCCCTGCGACGAGCTCATCGACCTCGCCGCCGACGCGGACCTGTTTCTGTGCGAGGCGTCGTGGACCCACGCGCCATCGGAACGACCGCCGGACCTGCACATGTCGGGGATCGAGGCGGGCGAGGCCGCGACCAAGGCCAACGTGCGCGCGCTGGCCATCACACATGTCGCCCCGTGGACCGATTCCGCGGAGATCCTCGCCGAGGCGCGCAGCACCTTCTCCGGCCCGGTCGACCTCGTGCGCCAGGGCCAGGTCATCGAGCTCCTCTAGCCCGAACCCGGCCCGCCGGAGCGCGCCGCTGCCCGTCCGTGCCGCGGAAGGAACGCCGGTGGATAGAGTTGGACCCGTGACCACACGAGCTGACGGCCGAGCCGACGACGAACTGCGTCCCATCAAGTTCACCCGCGGCTTCACCAGCCATCCCGCGGGATCGGTGCTGGTGGAGTTCGGTGAGACCCGGGTCATGTGCACAGCGAGCGTCACCGAGGGGGTCCCGCCGTGGCGTCGCGGCTCGGGTCTCGGTTGGCTCACCGCGGAGTACGCGATGCTGCCGGCCGCCACCCATGAACGCTCCTCGCGTGAGTCGGTGAAGGGCAAGATCGGTGGACGCACCCACGAGATCAGCCGCCTGATCGGCCGCTCGCTGCGCGCCTGCATCGACCTCTCGGCGCTGGGGGAGAACACCATCGCGCTGGACTGCGACGTGCTGCAGGCCGACGGCGGTACCCGCACCGCCGCGATCACCGGCGCCTACGTCGCCCTCCACGACGCGGTCACCTACCTGCGCGCGGCGGGCAAACTATCGGACCCGCAACCGCTTTCGTGTGCGATCGCCGCGGTCAGCGTCGGCGTCGTGGACGGCCGTGTGCGTCTCGACCTTCCGTACGAGGAGGATTCGCGGGCCGAGGTCGACATGAACGTCGTCGCCACCGACGCCGGCACCCTCGTCGAGGTCCAGGGCACCGGTGAGGGCGCGACCTTCGCCCGGTCGACGCTCGACGCGCTGCTCGACCTCGCCGCCGCCGGCACCGAGAAGCTGTTCGAGGCACAGCGCGCGGTCCTGGGCGAGCCGTATCCGGGTGAACTGCCGGGACAGGCCTGATGGCGAAGGTCCTGCTCGCGAGCCGCAACCGCAAGAAGCTCGCCGAACTGCAGCGCGTCGTCGACGCCGCCGGAATCACCGGCCTGGAGATCCTCGGCCTCGATGAGGTCCCGGAGTATCCGGAGGAACCCGAGACCGGTGCCACCTTCGAGGAGAACGCGCTCATCAAGGCGCGGTCGGGAGCGCGTGCCACCGGACTGCCGTGTCTCGCGGACGATTCCGGGATCAGCGTGGACGCGTTGAACGGAATGCCCGGGGTGTTGTCGGCGCGCTGGTGCGGTCGTCACGGCGACGACCCGGCCAACAACGCGCTCCTGCTGGGACAGCTGTCGGACACCCCGGACGAACGGCGCGGCGCCGCGTTCGTGTCCGCGTGCGCACTGGTGCTGCCCGACGGCACCGAGACCGTGGTCCGCGGCGAGTGGCGCGGACGCATTCTGCGCGAGGAGCGCGGCAGCAACGGTTTCGGCTACGACCCGCTGTTCGCCCCCGATGACGAGCTCGCGGCCGGCCGGACGTCGGCCGAGCTCGGCCCGGAGGAGAAGGACTCGCTGAGCCATCGCGGAAAGGCGCTGGCGAAGCTGGTGCCCGCATTGCGGGAGCTCGCCGTTTCCTGAACCCGCGATCCACACCGAAACGATCGCCCGCGACATCCGGGTCGATGTCGCGGGCGATTGTCGTGGTCGGTGGGCTCAGAGCCCGAACTGCTCCTTCACTTCCTTCGCCCGGATGTGCTCGAACCAGAAGGACAGGAACGGGATGGTGCCGGCGATGGCGGTGATGATCGTCTTGACCGGGCTCCAGCGGACCTTGATGGCCAGGTCGACCGTCATGATCAGATAGACGAAGTACACCCAGCCGTGAACGACCGGGACGATCTTCATCGCGCTCAGAGCCGGGTTGTCCTCGGCGATGGCGTAGATGCCGGTGTCGAGGCCGAAGATCTCCCCGGACATGACCTTCAGCACGATCTCGGCGACCAGCAACAGCAGCCAGATACCGGTGATCCACGCGAGGACCCGATACCGCAGCAGGGCCCCCCGAACCTTCTCCGCCGGGGCGGTGGGGGCGGGAGATGTGGATGCGGTCTCGGTCACTGCGTCGTGCCTTTCGATGAGGGTGCTTCGGTGGTGGGCGAGTCGGGGGCATCCGCTGCCCGCAGTTCGGCGAGGTAGCGGTTGTACTCGATGAGTGCGGCGTCCGCCCGCGGGTCCATGTCGGTGAGCGACGCGGCGCTCGGCGTCGTCGGGCGCTCCGGGAGGATGCCCTCGGGGATCTCGGCCGTCCCTGACTTCTCGGCGACCCTACGTACTTCGTCGGGATCGCTCTCCAGGACGACGAAGCGCCGGTAGGCGTAGATGACGGCCGCGGCGAACGCGGGCCACTGGAGTGCGTAGCCCAGATTCTGGGCGGTGCCCGATGCGGACTCGTAACGAGACCACTGCCACCAGGCGAGCGCGAGGCACACCGCCGCGGCGACCACGGTCAGCACCACGAGCGCAGGCCGATGTGTGCGACGACGGGACGGGGACATGCCCTTCACGGTACCTGGCCTGCGATGATCAGGATGCGGCCGGTAGGGTGGTCGCCGTTACATACGTCGTGGCCCCGCCCGGGCCGGACGTATCGGGCGCGAGTGGCGGAATTGGCAGACGCGCTGGATTTAGGTTCCAGTGTCTTCGGACGTGGGGGTTCAAGTCCCCCCTCGCGCACCACGCTATGACGAGAGAGGCAAAGACGAGGGAGGGAGTGCGCACGGTGCGCGCTCCCTCCCTCGTTGTCGCGGTGTCTAGGCCGAGATCAGCTCGACGGCGTCGTCGTCGGCGAACACGATGTCGTGGTCGTCGGTCGAGATCGCCCAGCGGCGCAGGCGCGCGACGTGTTCGTGGTCGATGCGGGCCTCCACCGGCTCGTCGCCGGGGACCAGGTCGGCGAAGTCGTCGATGATCTCGCCCTCGCGGACCGTGCCGTCCTCGAGCGTGACGCGCACCCGCGACGAGACGTGCACGCCTTCGAGTTCGGCTGCATCCGTGGGTTCCTCGGTGTCCGTCTCGGTGTCGGTGGCGCCGGTGTCGGTGGCCTGGGTGGCCTGGATGTCGGTGGAGCCGGCCTCGCTCACCGCGGCGGCCTCCTCGGCGGTGATCTCGACCGTCTCGTCTTCGTCCTCGGCGTCGTCGAGGTTCTCGGCGTCGGCTTCTGCGGACTTCTCTGCGACGACCGCCTCCGCGTCGGCGTCGAGGGACTCCTCGGCATCGGCCGTCACGGTGTGGTCCGCGGTGTCCTCGGTGTCGGCGGCCGCTTCGTCGGGAACGTCGGTCTCCGAGGTCTCGGTGACCGGGGTGTCGAGTTCAGGGGCGTCGGTGACGGCCTCGTTCTCGACAGCCGCCGTGCCTCGATCGCCGCTCTCCGTTGAGCTCATGGCGTTGCCGTCCTTCCGATCAGGGAACTCCGATACATACATTCCGATACGTGTATTCCGGATGGCACCACTGTGAAGTGGTTCACCCGGTCTTAGCGCATATGATACTGAATTTCCAGATTGACATTTCGAATGGAATCGAATCGTTGTCGACCGCACATCGCCGAAGTGATGTTGCGGAGGTCCCAGACCTGCGGTGAGCGTGCGACATCCGACGTCGCTCGGGTGAATCGGCCACGGGGGAGTGGGATTCACCGGGATCGCCGCGGCGGGATCGAGGGTGACGCCGATTTCGCCGCGCTCGTCGATGGCACAGCGATTCCCGCCGACGGTCCCACCGATTCTCTCGACGGTGTCGTGGTGTTCTCCGGGCGGTTCTCCGCCGGTGGATTCGTCACCCGTGCCGCCGACGCCTGCCCGTCGGATTCCGTCGCGTCGGAGTCCGCTGCGTGTGACGTCGGTGCGTCGGGTCCCGGTGCGTCGGGTCCCGGTGCGTCGTGCCCCGGAGTGTCGGATGGGGCCGGCGAACGGCGATGGGCCTCGGCACCGAGGCCGGTGCCGGACGTGTCGTCGGCCCGCAGGCACATCGATCGGATCACGTGGTGGAACGTCACGAGCCCGTAGGTCAGCGGCAGTCGGAGCGTGGAGACCAGCAGCTTCGTCGGCCGCAGCGGGCTGTCACCACCGAGGAACGCGGGCTCGATCCGGTTGCCCAACAGCCGCGCGAAGTGGATCACCAGGAGATAGGCGTAGTGGGCCGCGGTGATCGGTTTGCTGACCTCCAGCTCGTCCAGGGACACCGTCTCCCAGGGGTCCGCGCCGTGCGAGAGGTTGTGCGAGATCCCCAGCATGATGTCGAGGGGAGTGCCGCCGAAGATCGGGATGATCGTGCCGAGCAGCGATGTGGCGGTCTCGCCCATGGACATCCGGTCGGCGGGATCGAGCGGGATGAGGTTGTGATGAATCCGCACCGCCCGCATCGCGGTCAGGATCCGGTCCGTCTCCGTCCGGATCGCAACCGCGTTGGCCGGATCCCTCAGCTGCGCCTGCTCCGACACGTAGCGCACCAGGTGTCCGATGGACCGACGCCCGATCGGTGTGCAGGTCTCGGTGTCTGCGAGTGCGAGATGCCCGGCGATCTCCCGCACGATCGGTGCGATCGGGATGTCGAAGTGGACGGTCTCGCTGGGTGCGCCGGCGAGCGCGCGCTGCTCCTCGCTCACCCGGGCCACGCACAGCTCGAGAAGGACGTCCGAGGTGCGCTTGTACAGGGTCTGCAGACCCATCGACGTCGCGGTGAGGAACGTCGACAGCAGCCAGTTGTAGGTGACGTAGCCGGAGAACATTTCGAGGTCGGTGCCGGTCAGCGGGCTGCCGCCCAGATCGGGTGCGTTCCCGGTGAGGAACCGGGCCGGCACGAGGACCGTCATGAACAGGTACAGCCAGATTGTCTCCACCGCCTGGACGACGGAGAGGTTCGCGACCGGGATCGCCTCGGTGTCTCGGCCGTCGCGGATCTTCAGCAACGACGACACGATCATCTGCGACAGCGGCGTGCGGTACCGAGTCGACGGGTCGTCGCGGTCGGCGCCGAGCGCCCGCGGGTTCTCGGTGACCAGCAGCGACGAGATGTGCAGGCGCTGCATGTCGCGATGCGCCGCCGCCCTCGCCGCCAGCGCCTGGTCGTGCAGGGCGGGCGGGAGGACGTCGAGGACGGCGTCGAACAGCGAGTCGTAGACGACTGACAGCGTGACCTGATCGCCACCGGCGCACCGCGTCTCGCCCTCGGGGATCCCCCGCGGTGTCGGTAAGACCGGGCGCTCGTACTGCTCGACCCGCTCGATGCGCTCCGGGTAGGTCTCCGTGGACGGATCGACCTTCGGGACCAGCTCGTGGACCGGCGTGGGGACGAACCGTGGCGGGAACAGCGCGGCGATCGGGGTGGTCGACGCGGCCGATCCGTTCGACGTCACGAAGGCGGGCAGGGTCATGACGAGGGTCGCGACGGTGACCGCCCTGGTGGCGGCGGCGCGCCGGCTCCGGCGGGTGCCCCGACGCGACGAACGAGGCGACGACACGCTCCGACCTGAACCCATTCACCCACCATCCGACGACCCGGAACCCGGACGCCGACACGCGCCCGGTCGTTGACCCGCGGCGGCCATCGTCGAGGCGCCGACGGTAAAACAGACGCCGCCAACGATAGTGCGTGCGGCGCATCCCCGCGCCACGGGTGTGGCCCGGGTGGGCGACGTGCCCGGCGCGTCTGAGTAGCCTCATCGGCGTGACCGCGCATCCGCTGAACGACGATTCCGTGGTCGACGCACTGGGGGTCGACCTCCGTGCCGCCGGCTACACCACCGATGGCGTCACCGGGTTCCTCGGTGACGCCGTCCACGACGCGCTGCTGCGCGGCGTGTGGTGGCCCGCTCTCACCGCGACCGAGGAGGTCACCGGCGACGGCGTCGCGCTGGCCACGATCATCCGGCTGTTCCTGCTCGGTTCCGACGAGGAGGAAGAGGCTGTCGCCCAGGCGTTTCCGACCGCCGGCGTCGACGCCCTCATCGCGCAGGGCGTGCTGGAGAGGCCGGCGGACGGACTGATCCGCGCCCGCCTCGACATCCGGCCGCACGCCGACGACACCCACGACCACCTCGTCGTCGCCGACCAGGACGCCGCGATGCGACCGGGGCCGCTCGCCCGCGACCATGTGCTCGGCATCGGCGCGGCGTCGCTGTCGCTGGCGCGCGCCGTCATCCGCGAACCGGTGCGGCGCGCGCTCGACATCGGGACCGGATGCGGAATCCAGGCGTTGCACCTGAACTCGCACTGTGACGAGATCGTGGCGACCGACACCAACGAGCGCGCGCTCGCGCTGGCGCGCGCCACCGCGCGTCTCAACGGCATGACGTGGGATCTGCGCGCGGGCAGCATGTTCGAGCCGGTGGCCGGGGAGCGCTTCGACCTGATCGTGTCCAATCCGCCGTTCGTGGTCGGCACCGGAAGCCAGGACTACATCTACCGCGACTCCGGTGTCGTCGGGGACGCGTTGTGTGAGCAGATGATCCGTGAACTCCCGGCCCATCTCAACCCGGGCGGCACGGCACAGATCCTGGCGAACTGGATCATCCCCGAGGGCGCCGACTGGCGGGAACGGCCGCGGGCCTGGCTCGACGGCACCGGACTCGACGCCTGGGTCGTCCAGCGCGAGGCCGCCGACCCCATCAGCTATGTGTCACTGTGGCTGTCCGACGCGGGCGAGGACGAGAAGGCCGCCGCCCGGCGCGGCGCCGAGTGGCTGAAGTGGTTCGCCGACAATCGGATCGCCGCGATCGGCATGGGCTCGGTGACCGTGCGCGCGCCGCAGGAGGGCGAGGACCGCGAGCCCGACGTCGTGATCGAGGAGATCACCGGTGCGGGGGAAGAGGTCACCGGTCCGGAGGCGCAGGCGTTCCTGGCACGTCGCCGATATCTGCGCGAGACGACCGACGACGAACTGCTCGGCAAGCGGCTGTCGGTCGCGCCGGTGATGCTCGAGGAACACTCGCTGCCCGGCGAGGAGGGCTGGCAGCTCGTCGGCGCGGCCGTACGACGACCCGGAGGTCCCGCGGCGGTCCTCGGCGTCGACGAGGTGTCGCGTGCCCTGCTGGCCGGGTGTCGGGGCCAGGTCCCGCTCGGGGCGCTGATCGAGCTGCTCGCGGACTTCCACGGTGTGGACGCGGATGCCCTGGCCACCGCGGCCCTCCCCGTCGTACGCGAGGCCATCGGTCGCGGAATCCTCTACGAGGCCAGGTGAGACCGCGGTCGGCCTCGCCACGGGGGTCACGTACGCGTCACATCCGTGCGTACCTGGTGAGCCAGTAGCAGTAGACGCCGTAGGCGGCGATCCCCGCCGCGGCCGTCAGCATCAGTATCTGACCCGCGGGCAGTCCCGCGAGGGACTTCACCGTGGCGTCGATCCCGCTCGCCTTCGACGGGTCGGCGGTGGCGACCGCGACGAGTACGAGGACGCCGGTTCCGATCAACACGGCACCCTTGCCGCAATAGCCGACCACCCCCGCGACCGTCGCGCCCCGGTCGCCGGAGACGGTCAGGTCGTCGAGAAACGTGCGGCGCGCGCCCTTGTACACGTGGTGGCCGCCCACCCCGATGATCACGAGTCCGGCCACCACGACCACGAGCTTGCCCGCTGCCGATTCCATCAGCCGGGCGGTGAGTCCGGTGTTCTGCGCTCCGCTCGAGGTGCCGTCACCCATCGCGAATCGCGCTGCGGTCCAGGAGAATCCGACGAACACGAGGCCCACCGACAACGCCTTGCCGCGATCGATCCAGTCCTCGCGGCCACCGCGGCCGGGCTCGGTGGGATGCGGTCCGACGATCGATTCGGCGAACCGCCAGAGTGCGAGCCCGGCGAACGCCACGGCCGCCACCCAGAGTGCGATCCGACCGCCCGGGCTGTCGGCGAACATCCCCAACGCGCCCGACTGATCGGCGGAGCCGCCGTCGCCGAACGCGAGCCGCACGATGATGTACGCGATCAGGAGGTGAACCAGCCCGCTGACCGCGTGACCCGCGCGGGCCACCCGCTCGAACCATGGACTGTCGGTGGCGCGGTCGACCGCGCCGGTGAGTGAGTTGCCGGCCATCGTCGCCGCCTTCCGTCCGTGAGATGCACGGCCAGGGATACCCGGCGGGCGGGTTCGCCACACCCGCGCTCAGACCCCGTCCGGGAACGTGGCGTCCAGCGCGCGGGCGAGGTCGGCGATCAGGTCGTCGGCGTCCTCGAGGCCGATGGAGAAACGCAGGTGGCCCCACCGGCGGAACGGTTCGGGATAGGCGGCCACGCGCGGCCCGTCGGGGCCGACGTGCACGATGAGCGTCTCGTCGTGTCCGAGCGATACCGCCGACGTGATCACCCTCAGGTTCCCGACGAACCGGTTCTGGGTCGCCGAGTCGCCGCGCACGGCGAACGCCATCATCGCCCCGAATCCGCGACCGCCGAACTGTCTTGCGGCCAGCTCGTGTTCGGGGTGGGATCGCAGGCCCGGGTAGCGGACGTAGGCGACCCGCGGATCGGCGTCGAGGAACGTCGCGACGCGCTCGGCGGTCTGCTGGTGCTGGGCGAACCGCAGCGGCAGCGTGATCGCGCCGCGCGAGATCAGCCAGGCGTTGAACGGCGAGATCACGCCGCCGACGTCGACCATGGCCTCGGCCTTGATCCGGTCGATCAGCTCCGCCCGGCCGAGCACGGCACCGCCCATCGCGTCGCCGTGTCCGTTGATGTACTTCGTCAGGGAGTGCACGACCAGGTCCGCGCCGTCGGCGAGCGGTCGGTACAGCGGGGGAGGCGTGAACGTCGAGTCGACGAGCAACAGCGCGCCGGCATCGTGCGCGATCCCGGCCATCGCCGGGATGTCGGCGACCTTGGTCGTCGGGTTGGCGATCGTCTCGACCGCGAACAGCTTGGTGTTCGGCCGGAACGCCGCACGCACCGCGTCGTGGTCGTTGACGTCGACGAAGGTCGCCTCGATCCCGTACTTGCGCGGCAGCAACTCGGCCCACAGCTTCCAGGTCGCCTCGTAGGTCGTGTCCGAGACGACGATGTGATCGCCGGTCGACAGGAAGGTGAAGAACACCGCGTGCAGGGCCGCGACGCCGGAGGCCAGGGCCACCGCGGCCTCGGCCTCCTCGAGCGCGGCCAGCTTGTCCTGCAGCGCGACCTGGTTGGCGCCGGTGTTGCGGGTGTAGAACAGCTGATCCGTGCCCGACCAGCTCATCTGCTCCGGCTCCGCCGGCAGGTGATAGGAATTCGCCATCGTGATCGGCGTGCGGACCGACGGCCCCGACGAGTCGTTGCCCGCATGCACGCTGCGCGTCATCATCCCGCCGTGGATGTCGGGTCTGCTCTCGTCGCTCATGCGCGGACTCCTGTCGGTTGGGGCTGCCGGTCGGTCGGTGGCGTGGCCTCGGGTCGGTCGCCGGGTCTCGATGGCGAGTCGGCCGGGGCGCCGTCGGCCTCGTTCGCCGCGCGATCGGCCAGGACGTGCCGGACCACCCGCCCGGGCACCCGGTGCAGTTTGTCGATGTGCATCGAGTAACGGAACTCGGCCCACGCCCAGCAGGTGCCGAACACCAGCAGCGCGACCGCCTGCATCGTGGTCTCGTCCCACGGACGATGAGCGATGTGGATGGGCACGACCATCAGCGCGATCGCCTGGATCACGTATGAGTCCAGGCTCCTGGTGCCGGTCATCACCAGCGGGCGCAGCCAGTCGTGGTGCCACCAGCGCAGTAACAGGCGGAACACCCCGTAGAGGGCGGGGATCGCGAGGTAGGCGCCGATCGCGCGGGCCGGCCGGAAGTCGAGCTTGTCGGCGACGTCCGGCTCGAAGCGCATCCACGGGCCGGTGTCGATGCCGTAGTGGTAGAACAGCGCGACCGCCACCGCGAGCGCGACGATCGCGAGCAGCCACCGGTCGACGAACTCCGGCACACCCCAGCGGGTCCAGTTCCAGCCGATCACCACCGACGGGATGAACATGATCTGCCAGCCGGCGACGTTCTGGATATGCGGCGAGGCCTGATAGGCCCTCAGGTAGAACCAGTCCGGCGACCAGAACAGCGACAGCACGTACAGCGCGAGCGAGGCCCCGAGGATCGGCGCCCACCAGCCGCGCTGCAGCATCGGGAACAGGGCGAACGCGGTCGCCATCAGCACCATGTAGAGCAGCAGGATGTTGCCGCCGCTCGGCAGGTACTGCATCGTCACCGACAGCCAGATCCCGTCGAGCCAACCGTCGATCGGCAACAGCAGCGTCAGCCAGCGGTGTCCGGCCATCGCCGCGGCGACCGCGGCCAGCGCGATAACGAGCTGGCAGCAATAGAGGACGGCGATGCGCTTGATCAGTCGACGGTAGGCGAACCGCAGGCCGTACCGGTTGACCCAGCGCTGATAAACCAGTCCCAGGACGATGCCGGAGAGCATGACGAACGCCGACATGCCGTCGACGTAGTTGAATGAGTGCGTGGGTGTCGCCAGCGGCGAACCGGTCGCGAAGTGGGCGGTGACCATGCTCCAGATCGCCACGCCACGGGTGGCGTCGATGGCGAGATCACGATTTCCGGACACACGATTCGCAGACATTGATCTGCACACTAGAACTCACCGCGGCCCGGAGTCATCCCGGGCCGCGGTGAGTCGTGACGCAGATCGCGGCACATGCCGCGGGCGAGTGCAGGCCTATGAGTAGAGGTCTGCGATCGCCTCCTTGTAGGCGTCATGGATGACGTTGCGCTTGAGCTTCAGCGTCGGCGTCAGCTCGCCCGACTCGATGGTGAAGTCGCTGTCGAGGATCGTGAACTTCTTGATCGCCTCGGCGTTGGACACCTTGGCGTTGGCCTCGTCGACCGCGGCCTTGATCTCCTTGTACAACTCGGGGTTGTTCACCAGCTCCGAGATCGGGGTGTCGGCGGGCAGGTGGTGCCGTTCCAGCCAGCCCGGGACGGCCTCCGCGTCGAGGGTGATGAGGGCACCGATGAACGGCTTGTTGTCGCCGACCACGAGGCACTGGCTGACCAGCGGATGTGCGCGGATCGAGTCCTCGAGCTGCGCCGGGGCGACGTTCTTGCCGCCAGCGGTGACGATCAGTTCCTTCTTGCGTCCGGTGATGAAGAGGTAGCCGTCGTCGAGAGTGCCGATGTCGCCGGTGTGGAACCAACCGTCGCGGATCGCGTCGGCGGTGGCCTGCTCGTTCTGCCAGTAGCCGTTGAACACCATCGGACCCTTGACGAGGATCTCGCCGTCGTCGGCGATCGCGATCGTCACGCCGGGCACCGGGCGGCCGACCGAGCCGACCTTCTGGTGCTTCTCGTTGTTGGCGGTGATCGCCGCGGTGGTCTCGGTCAGGCCGTAGCCCTCGTACACCGGGATGCCGACGCCGCGGAAGAAGTGGCCGAGGCGTGCGCCGAGCGGGGCGCCGCCGGAGATCGCGCCCTCGCACTGCCCGCCGAGCGCCGCCCGCAGCTTTCCGTAGACCAGCTTGTCGAACAGCGCGTGCCGCAGCTTCAGGCCGAGACCGATCTTGCCGGCCTCCATCGCCTTGCTGTACTCGATCGCGGTGTCGGTGGCCTTCTCGAAGATCGAGCCCTTGCCGCCGTCGTAGGCCTTCTGCTTGGCCGAGTTGTAGACCTTCTCGAACACGCGCGGCACCGACAGCACGTAGTGCGGCTTGAAGGTGGCGAAGAGATCGACGAGGTTCGCGATGTCGTTGGTGTGGCCGAGGATGACCTTGTTCTCGACGGCCGCGACCGCGATGATGCGCGCGAACACGTGGGCGAGCGGCAGGAACAGCAGGGTCTGCTTGCCCTCCTGCAGGCCGGCGCCCACGGCGTCGCGGGTGGCCGCGCATTCGGCGATGAAGTTGGCGTGGGTGAGCAGCACGCCCTTCGGGCGGCCGGTGGTGCCCGAGGTGTAGATCAGGGTCGCGGCGTCGGAGGACAGCGCGTTGGCGCGGCGGCGGTCCAGTTCGTCGTCGGCGATCTTGGCACCGCGCTTGGCCAGCGTCGGCAGCGCGTGCTCGTCGATGACGAGGGTCTCCTTGAGCGTGGGCGTCTCGTCGATCACGCGGATGTGCTTGGTGTAGTGGCCCTGGTTCTCGACGACGAGCATGACCGCCGCGGAGTCCTCGAGGATCCACTGGACCTGGTCGGGTGCCGAGGTCTCGTAGATCGCCACGGTGCACGCACCGGCACGCCAGATCGCATAGTCCAGGACGGTCCACTCGTAGCGGGTGGACGACAGGATCGCGACACGGTCGCCGGGCTGCACGCCCGAGGCGACGAGGCCCTTGGCCACCGCATCGACCTCGTCGGCGAACTGCTTCGCGGTGACGTTGATCCACTGATTGTGGGAGCGCTTGCGGAAGAGGGGCATCGTGGGTCGCTCGGCCCTGTACTTCAGGATCGAGTCGACGAGGTTCGCCTTGTCGTCGATCGTGAGATCGGACGGGGTGGCGTACTGCTGCTGCATGGCACTCCTGTGTCGGGCAACGAAATGGGCATTTCAGACGCCGGTGGTGTGTGTGACCCGCACCACCGGCGGTTTGAGTGGCACTGACAGTACCAGTATTCGTGTGATGCATCACACGTGCCACCCGAAGTGCCGTAACCGCTGTTCAGTACGTCGATGTGACGAGGATGTGGCACGATGCCCACTTTCGCGGCCTGGGCGTTTACAGTTGAAGGCGATGAATGAGACCCGCAGCGCATGAGCACCTCCGATCAAGACGAGCGCAGTGCGCCGGCAAACCCCGCAGTGACAGGCAATTCCGTGACACCAAATCCGGCGGCGGATTCGCCGGCCCCCACCACCGAGAGCACCTTCGACGACCTGGGTATCGACCCCCGGGTCCGGGCGGCGATCACCGACGTCGGATATGAGACGCCGTCGCCGATCCAGGCCGCCACCATCCCGCCGCTGATGGACGGCCGCGACGTCGTCGGCCTGGCCCAGACCGGCACCGGCAAGACCGCGGCCTTCGCGATCCCGATCCTGTCGCGCCTCGACACCTCCGCGAGGACACCGCAGGCGCTGATCCTCGCGCCCACCCGCGAACTCGCGTTGCAGGTCTCCGAGGCGTTCGGCCGTTACTCGGCGCACATGCCCGAGGTCAAGGTCCTCCCGATCTACGGCGGCCAGTCCTATGGCGTGCAGCTCGCCGGCCTGCGCCGCGGCGCCCAGGTGATCGTGGGCACCCCCGGCCGCGTCATCGACCACCTCGACCGCAAGACCCTCGACATCTCGAACCTCGAGTTCCTCGTGCTCGACGAGGCCGACGAGATGCTCACCATGGGCTTCGCCGAGGACGTCGAGCGCATCCTCGCCGAGACCCCTGACACCAAGCAGGTCGCGCTGTTCTCCGCGACCATGCCCAGCGCGATCCGTCGCCTGGCCCAGCGCTACCTGAACTCGCCGGAAGAGATCACCGTCAAGTCCAAGACGGCGACCGCGCAGAACATCACGCAGCGCTACCTGCAGGTGTCCCACCACCGCAAGCTCGACGCCCTGACGCGATTCCTCGAGGTCGAGGAATTCGACGCGATGATCGTCTTCGTCCGCACCAAACAGGCCACCGAGGAGCTCGCCGAGAAGCTGCGTGCCCGCGGCCTGTCGGCGGTGGCGATCAACGGCGACCTCGCCCAGGCGCAGCGCGAGCGCACGATCAACCAGCTCAAGAACGGTTCGATCGACATCCTCGTCGCCACCGACGTGGCCGCACGCGGGCTCGACGTCGACCGCATCTCACACGTCGTCAACTACGACATCCCGCACGACACCGAGTCGTATGTGCACCGCATCGGCCGGACGGGCCGCGCGGGCCGCTCGGGCAACGCGCTCCTGTTCGTCTCGCCCCGTGAGCGGCACCTGCTGCGCGCCATCGAGCGCGCCACACGACAGGAGCTCACCGAGATCGACCTGCCCAGCGTGGACGACGTCAACGCCCAGCGCGTCGCGAAGTTCGCCGAGTCGATCACGCAGAACCTGTCGTCGGAGCACCTCGACCTGTTCCGCGGGCTGGTGGAGAACTATGCCCGCGAGCACGACGTCGCGATGGCCGACATCGCCGCGGCGCTGGCACTCGAGACCCGCGACGGCGGCTTCCTGATGGCCCCGGACCCGCCGGAGTCGGAGCGTCCTGCCCGTCGCGAGCGCGCTCCGCGGCGTCCCGGTGCGAGCTTCGCCACGTACCGCATCGCGGTCGGTCGCAAGCACAAGGTGTCGCCGGGTGCCATCGTCGGCGCCATCGCCAACGAGGGTGGCCTGACCCGAGGCGATTTCGGCAACATCAGCATCCGCGACGACTTCAGCCTCGTGGAGCTGCCCGACGATCTCGACAACGAGACGCTCTCGTTGCTGCGGCACACCAAGATCGGCAAGAACCCGATCGACATCCGCAAGGACCTCGGTGCACCGCGGCAGCGCGGGGGCGCCAAGCGCGCCGCGCATGGTGGCCGCGACGGACGTCGCGACAACTGGGGCAAGCGGCCTCAGCGCGTTGCCGGCCGCGGCCGGCACTCCTGAGTCGACTCGCGTGATCCGTGCCGCCTGACCTGCGGTCCTTGTCAATCCGAGATCATTCCGTAACCTTGAGCGCGGGGGTCTTCAGGTGTCCATTCCCGGAAGTCCGGGTACCCGTCGGTGCAACCCGTCGGGGCCGGGCGCGGGTGGACGATCGAGATACGGATGAACACAGGATTGGTGAGTCACCAGTGGCAGTGGTGAGTGCGATTTCAGCAGAAGAAGCGTTGGATCACAGCCGCGCGGGTAAGGCGGTCGTGGTGGATGCGCGTCCTCAGGTCGTGCGCCATCAGGGCAGTCTGCCCGGAGCCTACGTGGTCGATCCCACCGAGGTACCGGCCCGCCTGAAGCCGACGCCGTCCGGCCGCTTCCCGGTCATCAAGGATCCCGGTGCCAAGAGCAAGCGGGAGATCCGCCGCGACACCGAGATCGCGGTGGTGTCGGTCCGTTCGGAGGCGCCGCGCATCGCCGAGCAGATCGCCCGGCTCGGTTACACCAACGTCCACTACGTCGACGGCGGGTACCGCGCGCTCCGTTCACGGGCCCGGGGAACCACGACCGACGGTTCCCGGTAACCGGGGGGTTCGAGCGGAAGCGCCGCCGGGGCCGCATCCGCGGTGAGCAGGCACACGTCGCGTCCGCACCGCTCCGCTGACCAGCGCCTTGGTAGCGTTGGGTGCGCCCGTGACGAGAGGAACCCACCGGATGCAGGATGACACTCGCGAGCCACTGCGAGACCAGGTCACCCGGTTGATGTCGTTCCTCCGGGACGTCGTCCGATCGCGTTCCGGCGACGTACGCGACATCGACGATCACGCCGGGCACGTGTGGGTCGGCTCCTCCACGCCCACCGCGGTGCGGCCTTCCGCGGCACCCGGGCAGGTGGTCATCGAGGTCACGCCGGATTCCGCGGCACACGACGACCTCTCCCGACTGGTCGACGAACTGACCGAGAACCCCGAGACGTTCGAGCTGGTCCTGGCCAACGCGCTGGTGACCGTGCACGACGACGAGGGACAGGGCGGCACCGGGCAGGGCGACCCGGGGACCGACGCGGCGCACGGCGAGCCGGTCGTCCACGAGCACCTCCTCACCCAGACGCTGATCGCCGATCGCGACGACGACCGCACCATCCGCCTGACGCTCGCCTCCGGGGCGGTACCGGTCCTGCACGACACCCATCTGCTCGCCTCCATCGACGGCCTCGACCTCGCCGGCGCGGTCAAGACGCGCACGGCGATCGCCGAACAGCCGTCGGTGGTCTCCAAGAACGTCGCCGACCTCATCGGCGACTGGCTCGACGCGATCGACGTCGACGCGGACAAGGTGACCCTCGCGCTCGACATGCGCCCGGCCGTCGTGCTGCGGCGCCGCAGCGTCGAGAATTCGCTTGCGTTCTACGACGCGATCCTCGAGGACCTCCGCGACGAAGAGACTCCCGTCCCGGTCGGACCCGCACAGCTCGTCCGCCCCATCGAACCCGCCGAGCGACTCGCCGCGCTCTCCGAACCCGGCGTCTTCGAGCCCGCGGAACTCGTCTCCGAAGCCCTGTTCCCGCTGCCGTCGAACGTCGAGCAACGTGACGTGCTGGTGCGGCTCGGCCACGACATCGGCGTCGTCGTCGAGGGCCCGCCCGGCACCGGCAAGACCCACACCATCGCCAACGTCATGTCGGCGCTGTTGGCGAAGGGGCAGCGCGTCCTGGTCGTCAGCGAGAAGGCCCACGCCCTCCACGTGCTGCGCGACATGCTCCCGCCCGGGCTGCGCGAACTCACCGTCTCCATCGCCGACATCACCCGCGACCGTTCCGAGGCCATCGTCTCGGTCGTCGAGAACCTCGCCGCCCGCAAGGCGTCGTTCTCGCTGTCGGTCGCCGACGCCGAGATCGACGATCTACAGGCGCGCCTCGAACACGCCGTGACGACTCGCGACCGGACCCTGAGGGAGCTCTGGGAGCTGCGCGCCGCCGAGACAGAGGTGCACGAATGGGTCGCGGGTGACTACCGCGGCACCCCCGCAGAGATCGTGCGTCAGGTCCACCGCGACGCCGATCGATTCGACTGGATGCCCGCCGGACTCACCGGCGCCGTGCCGCCGCTCGACTCGGCGGAGTTCACTCGGCTCGTCGAACTGCTCGCCGCCACCGGTGGCGACACCCACCGCCTCGGCCAGCGATTCCCGGATCTCGCCGAATACCTGCCCGAGCCGACGCAGATGGACGCGATCTGCGCGCGCATCGCCGCCCGACCGCACGGCACCGACACCGCAGGAGACGCCGCGGGATCGCTGCTGTCGGTGCTCGACGGAGTCGACAGCGCGCGGCTGATGTCCGTCAAGGAGGTGTGTGAGCAACTAGCCGCGGCCGCCGCCGAGGTGAGTTCGTTCCCGGCGCCGATGGTCGACATGGCCGACCGGCTGCTGGCCGGGCAGGCCACCCACCTGTGGTCGCGGGTCACGACGCTGTCCCCGGTGATCGCCGAGGCCGCCCGCCGCGACCGGGACCTGGGCGCCCACAAGGTCGTCGTCGAGGGCGAACGCCCCGGCGACGCGTCGCTCTTCGACGCCGCCGCCGACTTTCTCGCCGCGGGCGGGCAGTGGCGCGGACGGTTCCGCAGGTCGCCCGAACAACGGGCGGTGGAGCAATCCGGGGCGCGCGCGACCGTGGACGGTCGCGAGCCCGCGGACGAGCAGTCGCTGCGTCGGGTCGCCGATCACCTGACGGTCGTCGAGGCCGTGCAGCGGGTCCATCGCATCCTCGCCGACCTGCACGTTCCGATCGACGCCTCCGGGTCGAGGTCGGCGCAGGTCGACCACCTGGTGCAGCTCGACGCGCAACTGGCGTGGATCTCGCGACTCGTCAACGGCCGCGACCGACTCGTCCACGAGCTCGACGCCATCAGCCCGGGCGGACCCCGGCCGCGCAGCGTCGCCGAGATCGCGGAGGTGGCGAATGCGGCCCACGCGATCGCCGCGACGAACGACGCGGTCCTGGCCGAGAAGGAACTCGCCGAGTGCGCCCACGGCCTGGCCGCCGAACTCGAGAAAGGGCCGTCGCCGGAGGGTGATGCGCTCATCGCCGCCCTCGCGTCGGCCGACGCCGACGCGATCCGGGAGGCGCGGCGCGCGTTCAATGAGGCGCGTGCGCAGGCGAAGGCGCAGACCGCGCTCGACCTGCTCGAGCTCCGATTGCGCGCCCGCGCACCCGAACTCGTGAGGTTCATGCGGGAGAGCCCGACCGACCCGGTGTGGGCCGACCGCGCCCGCGAGATGTCCGCCGCCTGGGCGTGGCGATACGCCCACACCTGGGTCGCCGAGCGCAGTGATCCCGAGTCCGAGAAGCGGATTCAGGTCGAGCTCGACGCACTCGAGGTCGACATCGCGCAGCTGACGACCCGGCTGGCGTCCGCCCGCGCGTGGCGGGACCTGCTGGAGCGCACCACGACCGGCGAGATCCAGGCGCTGCAGTCCTACCGCGACCACATGATCAACCTGGGCAAGGGATCGGGCAAGCACGCCAACCGGTTCCGCCGAGCCGCCCGTGAGGCGATGGCGGTGGCGCAGAACGCGATCCCCGCGTGGATCATGTCGATCAACCAGGTCGCCGAGACACTTCCGCCCAAGCGGAACTCCTTCGACGTGGTCATCGTCGACGAGGCATCCCAGGCCGACATCACCAGCTCGTTCCTGCTGTGGCTCGCGCCGCGCGTCATCGTCGTCGGCGACGACAAGCAGTGCGCGCCGGTCGGCCTCGCCGGAACCACCCTCGACGATGCGTTCGCCGAACTCGACGCCGCGCTACCGGATCTCCCCGAGTACCTGCGCGACGGGCTCACCCCGCGGTCGAGTCTGTTCTCGTTGCTGCGCAGCCGCCTCGGCAACGTCGTCGCGCTGCGCGAGCACTTCCGGTCGATGCCGGAGATCATCGAGTTCTCGTCGCGGCAGTTCTACGGCAACTCGCCGCTGATCCCGGTGCGCCAGTTCGGCGCCGACCGGCTCGAACCGCTACGGACCGTCGCCGTCGAGGGCAAGGCCACCGGCAGCGGCGCGTCGCTGGTCAACGAGGCCGAGGTGGCCGCGATCGTCGACGCCGTGAACCGGTGCCTCACCGATTCCGCATACGACGGAAAGGATTTCGGGGTCATCGCGCTCGCCGGAACCAAACAGTCCGAGGCGCTCGAGACCGCGCTGCGCGCCGCGATCGACGACGCGACCTGGCGTGAGCGCCGGATCCGGGTCGGCACACCCCCGGACTTCCAGGGCGACGAACGCCACGTCGTGTTCCTGTCGATGGTGGTGTCCGATCCCGCCGCGATCTCCGCGCTGACCCGCGCCGAGTCCCAGCGCCGCATCAACGTCGCGGCGACGCGGGCAATGGATCAGCTGTGGCTCTTCCACTCGATTGCGCCGGAAGACCTGCGCCCCAACGATCTCCGCTACTCGCTGTTGTCGTACATGACCGCGCACGAGGGTCTCTCGGTGCCGCTCATGCCCACCGACGTGCCCGACGACCGGCGCGTCGAGCCGTTCGACAACCTCCTCGAACAGCGGGTGTTCAACCGCCTTGCGGCACTGGGCTACCACGTGACCCCGAAGGTCACGGTCAACAACCGGGTCATCGACCTGGTGGTGCTGGGTGCCGACGCGCGGATGGCCGTCGAATGCGATGCCGACACCTTCGCCGGCACCGGGCGTCAGGCACGCTCGGATCTGGAACGCGAACGCGAGTTGCGTCGGTGCGGTTGGGAATTCGTACGGGTGCGCGAGTCGGAGTTCGAGTTCGACCCGGATCGGGTGATCGACGGTGTGACCGCGGCGCTCGACGCACGCGGATGCAAACCTGGTTCGATCACCGTGACGCCGGCGGCTCAGGCCACCCCGTCCTGGACCCCGATCGACCTGAGTGCGGGGGAGTAGCGGCCGCCGTCGGGCGAGTGCCCAGCTATCCCTCGGCGAGCGCCTCGAGCAGCGCCGGCAGTCCGACCGCGGCCGACACCCGCAGGCTGTGCGTCGCCACGGCCGACACCGCCGATTCCGCGGGATTGAACTCGATCACCGGGATACCCTCGCGCGCAGCACGTTCCGGAAGCGACGCGGCGGGGTAGACGATCCCGCTGGTGCCCACCACGATGACCACCTCGGCGGCCCGGAACGCCTGATCCGCACGCTGCCAGTCGTCGGTCGGCAGCGCCTCGCCGAACCACACGACACCGGGTCGGACCGCGCCGCCGCAGCGCGGGCACGTCGGCGGGGGCACACGCGGCTCGATGTGTTCGGTGTCGGGATCGGCGGGTGTGGGGTGCGCGTCCGGACCGTCGTACGGGGTGCCGCACACCGAGCACCGCGGCGCGAACAGACTGCCGTGCAGATGACTGACCACATGGTTTCCGGCCCGCTCGTGGAGATCGTCGACGTTCTGCGTCACCACCATCACGGTGCGCGACGAACCGAGCTCGGAGAGCGCACGGTGTCCCGCGTTGGGTTCGGCCGCGAGCACCTCCCGGGCCCGCCAGCGGTACCAGCCCCATACCAGGGCGGGGTCGCGGTTCCATGCCTCGGGCGTGGCCAATTCGGAGGGATCGAACGTCTCCCACAAACCCGTCTGCGCGTCGCGGAAGGTCGCGATCCCGCTCTCCGCGGACATCCCCGCGCCGCTGAACACGGTGATCCACTCCGCATCCCGGACGACGCCGACGACCTCGTCCGGGATGACGGCGCCCGTCCCACCGGTGCGGTCCACGCCGCTCACCCGGCGGCCTCCAGCGAGGCGCGCAGCAGTGCGGCGGTCTCGTCGGGATTCGGGTCGCGGCGCATGACGAAACCCTTGGCGAAGCTGAGCTTGTCGCCGTTGTGGCGGGGGACCACGTGCAGGTGCGTGTGGAACACGGTCTGGAACGCCGCGCGGCCGTCGTTGAGCGCGATGTTCACCCCGTCGGCGGCGAGGCCACCGCGCTTCATCGCGGTCGCGAGCCGCTGACCGGCGCGGAACAGCGCCGCGCCGCGGGCCGGGTCGAGGTCCTCGAGACCGGACGAATGCGCGCGCGGCACGAGCAGTGTGTGCCCGCGGGTGACCGGGCGGATGTCGAGGAAGCCCACCACGTCGTCGTCGGAATAGACGATCCTTCCCGGAGCCGTGCCGTCGACGATGGCGCAGAAGATGCAACTGCTCATGGGGCGACTCTAGGGCACCCGGGCCGGGGTGTGAGTGCGGTGGCCAGCGGTGTCGCCACGCCGGCCCGATCACACGTGTCCTGTGTCACATCACGGTTTGATAACGGTGCGCCGAGGGTGTCCTCGACATGATCCGGGCGGCGGCCGACGCCGCCTGGCCTGGGGGTTTCGAAACCCTTCAAATGGCCGTTGACATGGTGTTTCAAGTTACCCGTCGGGTTACTCGCGGGTATACCGGCAGGTCACCCGGAAACATGAGGAATCCCTCACTTTCGTGTGTCATCATGGGACCACGTTCACGCCGACGACGGGTCGCCCCAACGGGCCGGGGGTCGTCAATGTCCTTGCCGGACAGGCGTGTTCATCAGTTGTGCGTTAGTCCGAACCCGGACGGGCCGCCGTGGTCCCGCGCGCCCGACGCCACCGGCGTCGACGGTGCACACCATCTCGTCGATGAGACCCGCGGCGCTCCCGCCTGCCACCAGACACTCCGCCGACCGCCGAAGACAGACCACCACAGAGGAGTACCCGTGACCGTCGATCAGTTCCGCACCGGCTCGCAGGGCGCAGCCAACGCCGAACGCCCGACCACAACGCTCATCGACCGGCTCACGCAGGGCGAGCCCTATGCGATCAGTTTCGGCGGACAGGGCGGCGCATGGCTTCCCACCTTGGCCGAGCTGATCGTCGACGCGGACCTCGAACACCGGGTCGCCCAGATCGTCGAGGCGGCCGAGCGCCTGCTCGAGCCGGTCGCCGACCAGCTCGTCGTCGCGCGCGGCAACGGCTTCCATCCGCTGGCCTGGGTGCACGCCTACGACGCCGGCGAGGAGGTCCCCTCCGAGACCGCGCTGGCCGAGTTCACCCGCTCCGGCCCGGGGGTCCTGCTGACCCAGCTCGCCGCCGTCGAGGCGCTGCGTAAGCAGGGCCTCGACACCGCCGCGCTTCCGCCGACCGCGGTGATCGGGCACTCCCAGGGCTCGCTCGCCATCGACGCCGTCGGTGCCGAGACCAACGCCGCCGAGGGCGGTCAGGGCCTGCTGCTGGCGATCGCCCACCTGATCGGCGCCGCCGGCTCGCTCGTCGCCCGCCGCCGGGGCCTCGGCATCACCACCGACGGCACCCCGATGCTCGCCGTCGGCAACGTCGAGCCCAAGCGCATCGACGAGATCCTCGTCGACTACCGCGCCGGCCTGCCCGAGGGCGATCTCGCGACCGCTCCGGTCGTCTCCATCAAGAACAGCCGCAACGCCCTGGTGCTGTCCGGCGCTCCGCGTCATCTGGCCGGATTCGTCGCGCTGTGCGAGCGTATCGCCGCCGCCGAGGCCGACCGGCGCAAGCGCAAGCTGACCGGTGGCGCGCCCTTCGCGCCCAGGTTCGACCACCTGCAGGTCTCCGTCGCCTTCCACCATCCGACGATGGCCGAGGCCGTCGCGCTGGTCGGGGAGTGGGCCGAGGCGTGCGGCATCGACCGCGGGCTCGCCACCCGCCACGCGCAGTCGATCCTGGTCGACCACGTCGACTGGGTGGCCGAGGTCGACGAGGTCGTCGCCGCCGGTGCCAAGTGGATCCTCGACTTCGGTCCCGCCGACGTCGCCACCCGCCTGACCGCCTCCCTGGTCCGTGGGCAGGGCGTCGGCCTGGTCCCGGCCGCGCTCCGCGTCGGCCAGCGCAACCTGTTCAGCCCGGGCGGCGTCCCCGAGGTCCCCACGCCGTGGTCGCACTTCGCCCCGACCCTCGTGGAACTGCCCGACGGCCGCACCGTCGTCGAGACCGCGTTCACCCGGCTCACCGGCCGGTCGCCGATGCTCCTCGCCGGCATGACCCCGACCACCGTCGACCCGGCGATCGTCGCCGCGGCCGCCAACGCCGGTCACTGGGCCGAGCTCGCCGGCGGCGGTCAGGTGACCGAGGAGATCTTCGCCCGCAACATCGCCAAGCTCACCGACCTGCTCGAGCCCGGTCGCGAGGCGCAGTTCAACGCGCTGTTCCTCGACCCGTACCTGTGGAAGCTGCAGCTCGGCGGGAAGCGCCTGGTGCAGAAGGCCCGCTCCCAGGGCGCCCCGATCGACGGCGTGATCGTCTCGGCCGGCATCCCCGAACTCGAGGACGCCGTCGCCATGGTCGAGGAGTTCGTCGAGGCCGGCCTGCGCTTCGTCGCGTTCAAGCCGGGCACCGTCGAGCAGATCCGCCAGGTCGTGCGCATCGCCGCGGAGGTGCCGCATCACCCGATAATCGTCCAGATCGAGGGTGGCCGCGCCGGTGGCCACCACTCGTGGGAGGACCTCGACGACTTGCTGCTGGCCACCTACGGTGAGCTGCGTGCCCGCCCGAACGTGGTCATCTGCGTCGGCGGCGGCATCGGCACCCCCGAACGCGCCAGCGAGTACCTGACCGGTGTCTGGTCGACCGCGCACGATCATCCGGTCATGCCGCTCGACGGCATCCTGATCGGCACCGCGGCGATGGCCACCAAGGAGGCCACCACCAATCCCGACGTGAAGAAGATGCTCGTCGAGACCGCGGGCATCGACGAGTGGATCGGCGCGGGTCACGCCACCGCCGGAATGGCCTCGGGCCGTTCGCAGCTCGGTGCCGACATCCACGAGGTCGACAACGCCGCGTCGCGCTGTGGCCGCCTGCTCGACGAGGTCGCCGGAGATGCCGAGGCCGTGGCCGCGCGTCGCGACGAGATCATCGCGGCGATGGCCGTCACCGCGAAGCCGTACTTCGGCGACGTCGAGACCATGACCTACCGTCAGTGGCTCGACCGCTACGCCACCCTGGCCGTGGGCGATGCGAACGGCGATCACCTGCCGTGGGCCGACATCACCTGGCAGCAGCGGTTCGTGGAGATGCTGCAGCGCACCGAGGCGCGCATGCACCCGAAGGACTCGGGCCCGATCCCGACCATGTTCGCCGACATCTCCACCACCGACGACCCGCATGCCGCCATCGAGGCGCTGGGCAGCGTCTACCCCGAGATCGACACCGACATCCTGCATCCCGCCGACGTCGCGTTCTTCTTCGAGTTGTGCCGCACCCCGGGCAAGCCGGTCAACTTCGTGCCGGTCATCGACAAGGACGTCCGCCGCTGGTGGCGCAGCGACTCGCTGTGGCAGGCCCACGATCCGCGGTACCGCGCCGACGAGGTCTGCATCATCCCCGGCCCGGTGGCCGTCGCCGGCATCACCCGCGTCGACGAGCCGGTCGGTGAACTGCTCGACCGCTTCGAGGCGAAGGTCGTCACCGACCTGCTGACCGCCGGGGTGCGCGCGATCGAGGCCCCCTCGCGCCACCGCCTGGGCGTCGTCGACACCGCCGGCGCGCTGACCTCGGTCCTGGAGTCCGCCGATGTCAGTTGGGCGGGCCGCATCGTCCCGAGCCCGGTCGCGCTGCTCGGCGATCTCGACCAGTGGTCGGTCGTCGCACCCGAACGTGCCGAGCACGCGCCCACCGGCGCCGTGCTCGAACAGGTCGACGCCGAGGGCGACTCGGTGCGCTTCGACCTGGTCGTCCCGATCTCCGGTGCGTCCGTGCGCATCCCGCTGCTGGCCGGTGCGGGACTGCTAGACGGTGGCGCCCCGATCGTCGGCCTCGACCACGCCTCCGCCGCCATGCGCGAGATCCTCACGGTCGCCGCCGGAGGTTCGCTGGCCGAGGTGAACGACGGCGTCGCGACGACCACCATCACCTGGCAGCCCGACTCCGTCGCCGACCACGCCTCGGTGACCGGCTTCTCACTGCCCCCGCACCTGCGTCCCACCACGCCGACCGAACCGTTCGGCTTCGCGGTGCCCGACACCCTCGTCGGCGCCTGCTGGCCGAGCGTTTTCAGTGTCATCGGCGCCGCCCGCACCGACGACGGCGTGCCCGTCGTCGAGGGCCTGCTCGATCTGGTCCATCTCGACCACGCGATCCACGTCACCGGCGAAATCCCCACGGAGACCGTCGAGCTGACCGTCACTGCGCGCACCGGCGCGGTCCGCGACGCCGACGTGGGCCGGGTCATCGAGGTCTCGGTCGAGATCGTCGGGCCGGCCGGGCAGATCGCAAGCCTGGCGGAGCGGTTCGCCATCCGCGGACGTCAGGGCGACGCCGAGCTGACCGAGCCGCTCCGGGCCGGCGGCGCGCTCGACGACGAGCGGTCGGCGACCCGCAAGCTGCTGCGCACCGCCACGATCACCGCGCCGAGCCGGATGCACGGTTTCGCCGTGGTCTCCGGTGACCGCAACCCGATCCACACCGACGCCTCGGCCGCCAGACTGGCCGGTCTCGGCGACCCGATCGTGCACGGCATGTGGCTGTCGGCCGCGGCCCAGCAGGTCGTCACCGCCACCGACGCGAAGAACCCGATCCCGTCGCCGCGGCCGCTCGTCGGCTGGACCGCGCGCTACCTGGGCATGGTCCGCCTCGGCGACACCCTCACCGTGCGCGTCGACCGCGTCGGCCTGGACAAGGGCCGCGAGGTCGTCGAGGTCAGTGCGAAGGTCGGCGACAACCTCGTCATGACCGCCACCGGCCTGCTGGCCGCACCGCGCACCGTCTACGCGTTCCCGGGACAGGGCATCCAGTCCAAGGGCATGGGGCTCGACGCGCGGTCGCGGTCGAAGGCCGCCCGCGAGATCTGGGACCGGGCCGACAAGCACACCCGCAAGGCGCTGGGCTTCTCGATCCTGGCCGTCGTTCGCGACAACCCGACGACGCTGGTCGCCAACGGGACCACCTACCAGCACCCGGACGGCGTGCTGTACCTGACGCAGTTCACGCAGGTCGCCATGGCGACCCTCGGTGTCGCGCAGATCGCCGAGCTCAAGGAGGCCGGCGGGTTCGTCGAGGGGGCGATCACCTGCGGTCACTCCGTGGGCGAGTACAACGCGCTCGCCGCATGCGCCGGTGTGCTGCCGCTCGAGGCCGTCCTCGAGGTGGTGTTCCAGCGCGGCGAGGCGATGCACCACCTGGTGCCGCGAGATGAGCAGGGCCGCAGCAATTACCGCATGGCCGCCATCCGCCCGAGCCAGTTCGGCATGGCCGATGACGAGGTGACCGACTTCGTCTCGGGTCTCGGCGATCAGATCGGCGAGTTCCTCGAGGTCGTCAACCTGAATCTGCTCGGCTCGCAGTACGCGATCGCCGGGACGGTCCGCGGCCTGGAAGCGCTGGAGGCCGAGATCGACCGTCGCCGCGCCGAATTCGGCGGCAAGCGGGCGTTCATCCTGATCCCGGGCATCGATGTGCCGTTCCACTCGACCGTGCTGCGTGCCGGCGTGCCGGAATTCCGGCACAAGCTCGAGGAGCTGCTGCCACAGGACATCGACGTCGACGTCCTGATCGGCCGCTACATCCCGAATCTGGTGCCGCGCCTGTTCAACCTCGGACGCGACTTCGTCGAGGAGATCGCGGCGCTCGTGCCCTCGGAGCCGCTGAACGCGGTTCTCGCCGACTGGGATTCGTGGAGCGCCGATCGGGTCCGGCTGGCCCGCGTCATCCTGATCGAGCTGCTGGCCTGGCAGTTCGCCAGCCCGGTGCGCTGGATCGAGACCCAGGACCTGCTGTTCAGCGGTCCCGAGCGCAACGGCCTGGGCGTGCAGCGGTTCGTCGAGATCGGCCTGAAGGGTGCACCGACCCTGACCGGCCTGGCGACCAACACCCTCAAGCTCGACGCCTACGCGTCGGCCACCACCGAGGTCGTCAACGTCGAACGCGACTCGGACGTGATCCTCGCCAAGGACGCCGGCCACGAGCCCGACGAGGACGAGATCGAGGCCCCGGCGGCGGAATCCGCACCGGCCGAGGCCGCAGCCCCGGCGGCCGCCCCGGCGCCTGCCGCTCCCGCACCGACCGCACCCGCGGGCGGTCCGCGCCCCGACGACATCGCCTTCACCCCGTCGGATGCGGTGAAATCGGTCATCGCGCTGTGGACCAAGATGCGCGTCGACCAGATCGGCGCCGCCGACACCATCGAGGCGCTGTGCGACGGCGTCTCCTCGCGTCGCAACCAGCTGCTGCTCGACATCGGCGGGGAGCTGGGCCTCGGCGCCATCGACGGCGCTGCGGAGGCCGACATGGTCGCCCTGTCGTCGACGGTGGAAACCCTTGCGCGCGGCTACAAGCCGCTCGGCGCGGTCCTCACCGACGCGGTCGGTGACCAGATCCGCAAGGTGCTCGGTCCGCTCGGCAAGCGCCAGAACTACATCACCGACCGGGTGAGCAACGTCTGGCAGCTCGGCCCGGGCTGGGGCCTGCACACCACCGTCGCGCTCGCCCTCGGCACCCGCGAGGGCGCCTCGGTGCGCGGCGAGGCACTGGGCAACCTGCTCGACGGCCCCGTCGCCAACGCCGATGCGCTCGACGCGCTCATCGACCGCGCTGTGGTCGCGGTGGGTGCCGAGAAGGGCATCGCGGTGAGCAAGCCGGCCGGCGAGTCCGGCGGCGGCGCAACCGTCGACGCGGCCGCGCTGGGCGAGTTCACCGAGCAGCTCACCGGCCGTGACGGCGCGCTCGCGTCGGCTGCGTACACGATTCTGGAGAAGCTGGGCCTGGCCGAGGTCACCGACCTCGCCGAGGTCGCCGGCGACCCGAATGCCGAGATCGCCGAGCTGGTCAGCGCCGAACTGGGCGCCGACTGGGCCCGCACCGTCGCGCCGGTCTTCGACGCGCAGAAGGTCGTGCTGATCGACGACCGCTGGGCCACCGCCCGCGAGGATCTCGTGCGCCTGTGGCTGACCGACGAGCACGAGATCGAGAGCGACTTCGAGACGATCGTCGCCCGGTTCACCGCGGCCGGCACCACCGTCGCCGAACACGCCACCTGGTGGCAGGGCAAGGCGCTCGCCTCCGGGAACGCCGTGCACGCACGGGTCTTCGAGGCCATCGCGGCCGCTGCCGAGAACCCCGACAAGGGCGTCTACAGCGGTGAGATCGCCGTCGTCACCGGAGCCAGCAAGGGTTCCATCGCCTCGGGCGTCGTCGCCGGACTGCTCGCCGGCGGCGCGACCGTCATCGCGACGACCTCGAAGCTGAACTCCGAGCGTCTGGCGTTCTACAAGAAGCTGTACCGGGAGAACGCCCGCACCGGTGCCGCGCTGTGGGTCGCCCCGGCGAACATGGCTTCCTACGCCGACGTCGACGACCTCGTCGCGTGGGTGGCGGGGGAGCAGACCGAGAACCTCGGCGGCACCACCGCCGTCGTGAAGCCGGCGATGAAGCCGACCATGCTGTTCCCGTTCGCCGCCCCGCGGGTCGCCGGTGACCTCACCGAGGCCGGCGCGCGCGCCGAGTTGGAGATGAAGGTCCTGCTGTGGTCGGTGGAGCGGCTCATCGCCGGCCTGGCCGACGCCCACTCCGACCACGACATCTCGGCCCGCCTGCACGTGGTGCTTCCCGGCTCGCCGAACCGCGGCATGTTCGGCGGCGACGGCGCCTACGGCGAGAGCAAGGCCGCCCTCGACGCGCTGGTCCAGCGCTGGTCGGCCGAGGAGTCCTGGGGTTCGAGGACCACCCTGGCCCACGCCCTCATCGGCTGGGTCCGCGGTACCGGTCTCATGGGTCACAACGACGGCATGGTCGAGGCGGTCGAGGCCGCCGGTGTGCGCACCTGGAGCACCGACGAGATGGCCGCGAACCTGCTGACGCTGTGCACCCGTGAACAGCGTGCCGCCGCCGTCGAGGCCCCGATCCTCGCCGACTTCACCGGCGGGCTCGATTCCTCGACGGACCTCAAGGCGCTCGCGGCCACCGCCGCGGCGAACGCCGAGAAGGAGACCGACGACGCCGAGACCGAGGCGCCGGCGACGGTCGCCGCGCTCCCGGCCCCGGCCCGCGCCCCGCGCGTGCTGCGTCCGCAGTGGCCGTCGATCGACGCCCGCCCTGAGGACCTGGTGGTCATCGTCGGCGCCGGCGAGCTCGGCCCGTATGGTTCGGCACGCACCCGCTTCGAGATGGAGGTCGACGAGAAGCTCTCGGCGGCGGGCGTTCTCGAGCTCGCGTGGAACACCGGCCTGATCCACTGGGATTCGGCTCCCAAGCCCGGCTGGTACGACACCGAGACCGGAGAGGCGGTGCCGGAGAGCGAGATCGCCGAGCGGTACCACGACGAGGTCGTCAAGCGCTGCGGCATCCGTCGCTACGAGGACGACGGCGCGATGGTCGACAACACCTCGCCGCTGCTCACCTCGGTGTTCCTCGACGAGGACCTGACCTTCACGGTGAACTCCGAGGCCGAGGCGCGCGCCTTCGCGGCGGCGAACCCGGAGAAGACCCGGATCTCGCAGAACGCCGACGGCGACTGGCAGGTGACCCGCCTGGCGGGCACCGAGATCCGTGTGCCGCGCCGGTTCTCGCTGTCGCGCACCGTCGGCGGCCAGATCCCGACCGGCTTCGATCCGGTGCGCTGGGGCGTCAGCCCGGACATGGTCGAGTCGATCGACCGGGTCGCGCTGTGGAACCTGGTCGCCACCGTCGACGCGTTCCTGTCGTCGGGCTTCACGCCGAGCGAGCTGATGCGCTGGGTGCACCCGGGCCTGGTCGCCAACACGCAGGGCACCGGCATGGGCGGGATGGCCTCGATGCGGGACCTTTACATCAACACCCTGCTCGGCGAGGCCAACGCCAACGACATCCTGCAGGAGGCGCTGCCGAACATCGTCGCGGCGCACGTGGTCCAGTCCTATGTGGGCTCCTACGGCGCGATGATCCACCCGGTCGCGGCCTGCGCCACGGCGGCGGTGTCGGTCGAGGAGGGCGTCGACAAGATCCGCCTCGGCAAGGCGCTGTTCGCGGTCGCCGGTGGCTTCGACGACCTCGGCATCGAGGGCATCGTCGGCTTCGGCGCGATGTCGGCCACCGCCGAGTCGGCGAAGATGTCGGCGCGCGGTATCGCCGATCGCCGGTTCTCGCGGGCCAACGACCGTCGTCGTGGCGGCTTCGTGGAGTCGCAGGGCGGCGGCACGATCCTGCTCGCCCGTGGCGACGTGGCCGCGCAGATGGGCCTGCCGGTCCTCGGTGTGGTCGCCTGGGCGCAGAGCTTCGGTGACGGTGTGCACACCTCGATCCCGGCCCCGGGACTCGGTGCCCTGGGTGCCGCGCGCGGTGCGCAGTCCTCGCCGCTGGCCGTCGCCCTGTCGCAGCTGGGTGTCTCCGCCGACGACGTCGCGGTGATCTCCAAGCACGACACGTCGACGAAGGCCAACGACCCCAACGAGTCCGAGCTGCACGAGCGTCTCGCCGACGCCATCGGCCGCAGCAAGGGCGCTCCGCTGTTCGTGGTGTCGCAGAAGTCGTTGACCGGCCATGCCAAGGGCGGCGCCGCCGCCTTCCAGCTGATCGGACTGTGTCAGATGCTCCGTGACGGCGTCATCCCGCCGAACCGCAGCCTGGACTGCGTCGACGACAAGATGCAGGAGTACCCGCACCTGGTGTGGGCCCGGGAGACCCTGCGCCTGGGCGAGCGGTTCCCGCTCAAGGCCGGTCTGCTGACCAGCCTCGGCTTCGGCCACGTGTCCGGTCTCATCGCGGTCGTCCACCCCGAGGCGTTCATCGCCTCCCTCGACCCCGAGCAGCGCGAGAGCTACCGCGAGCGCGCCGCCGAGCGTGAGCGCCTGGGCAACCAGCGCCTCCTGCAGACGCTCTGCGGTGGTGAGCCGGCCTATCAGCGGCCGCCGAACCGTCGCTTCGACGAATCGGTCGACGAGCACGACGCCGAGGCCGGACTGCTGCTCGACCCGGAGACCCGGCTCGGCGAGTCCGGCGTCTACGGGCGAACGGAAACCGTTGGCGCCGACGGGCAGTCGTGACGGCGGGTGAGACGGGTGGCGACACGGGAGATGAGCGTTCGCAGATGAGCGTTCTCGGAGTGGGGATCGACATCGTGTCGATCCCGGAGTTCGCCGAACAGCTCCGGCAGCCGGGCACGACGTTCGCCGACCGGTTCACGGTCGGCGAACGTCGGGACTCCGCGGCCGGGACCGGTGACGACGCACGGCATCTCGCCGCCCGCTGGGCGGCCAAGGAAGCCGTCGTCAAGGCGTGGTCGGTGAGCCGGTTCTCGCGGTCACCGCTGCTCCCGCTGATCCGGCACAGCGACATCGAGGTCGTCACCGACACCTGGGGCCGCCCGGCCATCCGGTTGTCGGGGGAGATCGGAGAACACCTGCGCGACACCGTCGTCCACGTGTCCCTCACCCACGACGGCGACACAGCCGCGGCGGTTGCCATCCTCGAGGGACGGTAGCGGCCGGGACCGGGCCGTCAGCCCGAGACGTGCGTCGACTCCTCGAGGAGCAGATAGCCGGCGAGCATGCGCTTGAGCTCGGCCACGGTCTCCTCGTGGTCGTGGCCGTCCTGCACGGAGAAGCTCAGCAGCGAATACGCCGTGTGCACCAGGACCTGTGACATCATCTCGCGTCGCTCGCGCTGGGAAGGCGTGAGCGGCGCGAGGATTCGCGCCACCTGGGCGGCGAGCACCCGCTCGTTCTCCGACGCGGTCGCACGGGTCGCCGGCGTCGACTGCACCGCCAGCCAGACCGCCCGCCGCGACGGATCGTTACGCCACAGGGCCGCAAGATGATCGAGGAACTTCTCGAGCAGGCTCGGCCACTCCAGCGACGGGACCTCGTTGGCGAACGCGGTCAGTTCCTCCCGAACGTCGACGGTGTCCTGCCGGTCGAGCTCGCAGACGATGACGTACTTGTTCGCGAAGTACTGGTAGAGGGTCCCGATCGGGACCTCGGCCCGTGCCGCGATCTCTTCACACGTCAGGGATTCGAACCCGACCTCGATCAGGAGTTCGCGTGCGGCGTTGAGCATCGCCTGGAACTTGCGCTTGCTGCGTTCCTGGGTGGGCCGCTTGCGCGGCACCAGCGGTTCGGTCGCCCCCGTCATCGTTCTCGCTCACCGCTTCTTCGCGGAGGTCACACCGACAGGTCGCGGCGCAGCTTCGCCACGTGTCCCGTCGCGCGCACGTTGTACTGCGCCAGGGCGATCCTGCCGTCCTCGTCGACGAGGAACGTGGACCGGATGACGCCGGTGACGGTCTTGCCGTACATCTTCTTCTCGCCGTAGGCGCCCCACTCGGTGAGGACCTTCTTCTCGGGGTCGCTCAGGAGCGGGAAGTTCAGCCCCTCCTTCTCGACGAACTTCGCGAGTTTGGCGGGCTTGTCGGGGGAGATGCCGAGCACGGTGATGCCGGCGTCGTTCAACCCCGCGAGATTGTCGCGGAAATCACATGCCTGCTTGGTGCAGCCGGGTGTGGCCGCGGCCGGGTAGAAGTACACGATGACCTTCTGGCCGGCGTAATCCGACAACGACACCGGATTCCCGTTCGCGTCGGGCAGGGTGAACGCGGGTGCGCGATCACCGACGGACAAACGCTGTGCCTCCGCTGCGGGAGTTACCTCTGCCATGAAGGCCAGGCTAGTCGATGGCCACCTGCCGCGACGTGGGGATGTCGTAGCATCGAAACGCCGCCGTTCGGCGGTGATTCGACAGTTCAGATGCGGGCGTGGGCACAGGGCGCACGACGCAGCGAGAAGCGCCGGAAGGATGCACAGTGGCCGGAGATACCGAACGTATCGAGCAGGAGATCGCGAAGGCCCGCGAGGACCTCGCCAACACGCTCGACGCGCTGGCCGAACGCGCGAATCCGCAGCGCCTCGCCGACGACGCGAAGAGCAGGGCGCTCGCCACCCTCCAGACCCCGGCGGTGAAGTACACGTTCGCCGGCGTGGGGGCGCTCGTCCTCGTGCTCGTGGTCCGCAAGATCGTGAGCTGAGTCGCGCGAGGGTGTCCGGTGCGGTGTCGCATTGACGGGAAAGCGTCGAAAAACCCTCTCTGACCAGCCGATTTCACAACTGGCGAGAGTGTCATGTAATGTTCTTTCCCGTCGCCGGGAGGCAAGCCCGACAGCGACAAACCGCAAGCGCCATTAGCTCAATTGGCAGAGCAGCTGACTCTTAATCAGCGGGTTCGGGGTTCGAGTCCCTGATGGCGCACAGAGATCCACGAGACGCCCCGCAGAAATGCGGGGCGTCTCGTGTCTTGTCGGGGAGGTTCTCGCCGGGCATTCGTCCCGACCGTGCGGGAGCGTCTGTAACGGGACACGCCCACGAACAGATGACGCACGCGGGAGTATGTCCGGGATTCTCGTACACTGGTGCGTGATTCGGGGAGGCAACTGCCGACCAGGTCTACAGAGTTGGTCGACACAGGCGGGAGAGAGATGGGTATCGGTCGTTCTCGACGGATGCCGCTGGTGATCAGTGGTGTTCTGCTCGCGGTCATCGCACTCGTGACGTCGTGCTCACAGGAGCCGACCTACAGCGACAATGTGACCAGCTCGAGCCTCTTCGACGATCTGCTCAAGCCGGGTATCGAGATCGTCACCGAGGACGATGACTCCGACGGTGCCAAGCCGCTCACCGACAACTCGGTCGGCGTGCTCCCGGGCGCACCCATCACCGTCAAGACCACCGAGGGCACGCTCAAGCGCGTCCTCATCACCAAGTCCGACGGCACCCCGCTCAAGGGTCGTTTCGCCGACAACGACACGGTCTGGACGAGCACCGAGGCGCTCGGCTACAACCGCACCTACACGCTCGACACCGAGGCCATCGGCATCGGCGGCGCGGTGAACAAGAAGGTCACGTTCACCACCAGCAGCCCCAACAACCTGACCCAGGCCTACCTCACGCCCGGCCCGGGCGAGACCGTCGGCGTCGGCCAGCCGGTCGCGGTGAAGTTCGACGAGCCGATCCCGAACCGTCGTGCCGCCCAGCGCGCGATCAAGGTCACCACCGACCCGCCGGTGGAGGGTGCCTTCTACTGGATCAGCGACAGCGAGGTGCGCTGGCGTCCGAAGGAGTTCTGGAAGCCCGGTACCAAGGTGCGGGTCGCGGTCAACACCTACGGCATCGACCTCGGTGACGGTCTCTACGGCCAGGAGAACGTGCGGACGAATTTCACCATCGGCCGCAAGATGATCATCACCGCCGACGACAACACCAAGCAGGTGGTCTTCGAGCGCGACGGGAAGGTCATCAAGACCATGCCGACGTCGATGGGCAAGCCGGGTGACGAGACCGACAACGGCATCTACCTCGTCGCCGACAAGCACGACCACATCATCATGGACTCGTCGACCTACGGCGTACCGATCAACTCGCCGAACGGCTACCGGACCCCGGTCGACTATGCGACGCGCATGTCCTACAGCGGCATCTTCTTCCACTCGGCTCCCTGGTCGATGTGGGCGCAGGGCAACACCAACACCAGCCACGGCTGCCTCAACCTCAGCCCGGACAACGCGCTGTGGGTGATGAACAACACGCTGCGCGGCGACCCGGTGATCGTGAAGAACACCTCGGGCGGCACGCTGTCCGGCACCGACGGGCTCGGTGACTGGAACATCCCGTGGGAGCAGTGGCGCAAGGGCAACGCCGACAGGTCTTGACCGCCATGGACCGGTTGACTCGACGTTCCGCCGGGGTTCGTTGGCTCGCGCCGGTCTGCGCGGCGGTGATGGCCGGCACCGTGGTGGGCGGCACGACAGCGGTCGCCCACGCCGCACCGGACCGTCCGCTGCCGAGCTCTGGATGCGAGGCCGACCTCCCGCCTGAGCCGAAGCCCGGACCACACGATCCGCGTGATCTCCTCCCTCGGCTCCCGGACCGCCTGTCCATCCCGCTGCCGTACCCGAGGATCCTGCCGGTGCCCGAGCCGGCGCCGGAGAAGCCGGTGGTCCGCATCCCGTCCGAACCGCCGCCGAAGGACCCGTGCACCGATCCGTGCCCGGACATCACCGACCCGCCGAAGCCGAAACCGGACGCGGGTGGGCCGGCCCTGAGCATCGAGTTCCCGAAGATCACCTTCGACCCGGCGCCCAAGGACATCCCCGTTCCGGTGCCCAACCCGAACCCTCCGAAGCTGCCGCCGCGGCCGGCGAAGGTGAACCCGGGGGTCGACCACGGGCCGGTGGCGCCGAAGCCGACGCCGCCGCGGGTCTCCGGGCTGAAGTGGGTCGGGACGGTGACCGGGCGTGGATCGACGAGCCGCACCGACAAGCGGTGGCAGATCAACGGCACCGACCTCGGCATCATGTGGGAGGCGGAGCCGGGCAAGGTCGCCATCGTCTTCGGCGACACCTTCGGCAAGGGCTTCCGGCCGCCGGGCGCCAACGGCGGGGACTGGCGCAGCAACGTGCTGGGGTTCTCGTCGGACGACGAGCTCGCCGACGGACTGTTCATCGACACGATGGTCCAGGACAGCCGGTGCCACGCGGCCGAGTTGCTCAGCGCCCGCCGCATCAACCACTACGAGATCACCGTCATCCCGACGTCGGGCTTCGCCGTCGGGGACCGGCAGTACATGAGCTACATGTCGGTGCGGACCTGGGGCAAGATCCCCGGCCTGTGGCTGACGAACCACGGCGGCCTGGCCTATTCCGACGACGGCGGCTCGACCTGGGTGAAGGACCCGTACGCCCGCTGGGACAACATCTTCGGCGTCAGCCAGTTCCAGGTGTCGTCGATGGTGCCGAAGGGTGAGTACGTGTACATGTTCGGCACGCCCAACGGCCGCATCGGGTCGGTGGGCCTGGCGCGTGTGCACCGCGACCACATCCTGAACAAGACCGCCTACCAGTACTGGCGCGACGGCAAGTGGGTGCCCGCGCGCGACGGCAACGTGGCATCGGTGATCTTCGCCGGTCCAGCCGGAGAGGTGAACGCTCGTTACGATGCCTCGACCGACCGCTGGCAGATGACCTATCTCGATGCCGTCCGCGGGGCGATAGTCCTGCGCAGGGCACGCGAACCGCAGGGCCTGTGGTCCGAGCCGAGCGAGCTGGTCAGATCGTCGAGGTACGCCCAGCTCTACGGCGGGTTCATGCACCCGTGGTCGAAGGGCGAGGACCTGTACTTCACGATGTCGACGTGGACGGACTACAACGTGTCGCTGATGCGGGCGGGGGGGGGGGGCCCCCCCCCCGCGCCGCGGAACTCACCTCACCTCGAACGCCTTCGACGTCCCGCTGAACGCGCCCACCTTTCCGGAACCGTCGCGGCTGTTGCCGTGATAGACGATCCGGAATGATCCCGACGTCCCCTTCGGCACGGTCCAGGTGATCGTGATCTTCGAGGTGTCGAGGCTGCCCGCCGGACGCGCCCAGCGGAACTCGGTCGACCAGTCGTTGTCGTCCGCGACCGTCCCCCACTCGTCGCCGGAACGCTTCTGGACCTCGAGATATGTTCCGCCCGTGCGGAAGTCGTTGTTCGGATGCGCCCCGACGAACTCGACCACGACGGTCTGTCCCGGGCGGTACGGACCTCCGGGCTGCCGCAGCACATCGCCGTAGGCGTGACCGGGGATCGGGCGGTCGGCTGGAACGGGCGGCAGCAGGTCCGGCTGGAAGCCCGACTTGTCGAGCGGCGCCGGTCCGCGGTCCAGGGAGCGTCCGGCCGCCAGCGCCCCGGCGAGCTTCGCGAACTCCTGCATGTACGCGGGCAACGTGTAACGGCCGTACTGGGTTTCGCCGCCCTCGTACTGCTGGAGGTCGTACTCCTCGGGCGTGGTGACGTACTGGGTGTAAGCGTTGGAGTAGCCCTGCACCAGGACGTTGTCGACGTTCGTGCGCAGCTCGTCGGCGACGACCTGACGCAGACGCAGTCCCGACACGATGGTCACCTCGGCCGGCACCGCGACCAGCACGAGCTCGCCGATCCGCATGATCTGCAACGGGACCACCGACGGAATCCAGCCCGACGGCGGCATCAGACCGAGCGGGAACGCGATCAGCTTGGGTGCCTGCATGTCCCGGATCCACGGCGCGATCGGCGGCTTCTTGTCGCCGCCCAGCAGATCGAACAAGGGGTTCCGCATGCCCTCGACGAGCAGGGGGAGCGGCTGTTCGTAGTTGTCCTCGCTGCTCGTGGCCGCCGCGGCCGCGCCCATCATCGCCGGCGTCGTCGACGCCGGTTTGCCGTCGGGCGTGTAGGTTCCGGACACCTTGACCGCCGACATGTCGACGTAGCGCGTGATCGAGTCGACGCCGCCGCGGGTCATCGGGCGCGCGGAGTCGAAGGCGCGGCGACCGGCGACGTACTGGCGTTCCCCGATCAGCTCACAGTTGCGCTTGTTGTCGGTGGTGGGTCCGCTCGGCTTGAACCACTTGAGTGCGAGGTTCGGGGTCATGTCACCGGAGTTGGTCTGTGGGAAGGCCGCGACGAAGCCGGGCCGGGTGCGCTCCCACAGGTAGCTGGCGTAACCCTTGTTGTCGCCGGCGATGAGGACGTTGTGGTCGGTCAGCGACGTGCCGTGGGTCGAGAACCACGTGATGGCGCCGACATCGGTCTCGCCCTGGCGAAACCGCAGCACGGTCACCTTCGGGTCGATCGCGGACGGGAAATGCTTTCGGTCCGACGCCGGGTTGGCGTCGAAGGCGACCTTCGACCGGTTGGCGCTGGCATCGTGCAGCTCCTCGTGGCCGATCGTGATCGTGCCGGGCGCGAGGTTCTCGTGCGCGCGGACGATCGCGTTGTACAGGCCGTCGACCTCGGCGTCGTAGGAGTTCTTCTTGAACCCGAAGGCCGCCAGGGAGTACGCGAAGTCCCATGCCGTGCCGCCGCACGAGGCGTGCGAGTGCTGCGCGTTGAGGTTGACGTTCTCCTCGGTGTACAGCGAGCCGAATCGCTTGCGCAGCTTGGCCATCACGCCCATGTGATGGGACTGGAAGAGGCACGCGATGTCGGCGGTGGCGAAGACGACGCGCCTGCCCGTGGCACGGTCGACGACGATGTACGCACGCGCCCACCATCGTTGCAGCAGACCGGCCGCCACCTGTTCGGGATTCGAGTAACCCATCATGCCCTGACCCGCGACCGCGCCGGTCATGTCGGCCATGCCGCAGCCGACGAGGTAGTCGGTCGAGTCGTTCGGGGCCGCCGATGCGCGTCCGGGACTCACGGCGTTCGCCGCGAGTCCCGCGCCGGCCGCGGCCACCGCGGCGCCGGCGATGAGTTGTCTCCGTGTGACGTCCACGTGGTGTCCCTTTCAGGCGTGTTCGGAATGGGTCTTCGTCGGGGAGTCCGACGCCGGGTTGCCGGGCCGGATCATCGATCGGTGTCGCAGCGGCCCGGGCCCGGGCCGTCGACGAGGTGGGAGGCCAGGGTGGCGACCGCGGCGTCGGCGATGAGGTCGCACACCGCCCGGTCGCGGATGTTCAGGTATGACAACGTGATCCCGTCGGTGGCGGCGAGAACGAGTGGGGCGAGCTCGGAGGTCGGCCTGTCCCACGAGGTCCCGGTCGCCGCCGCAACGGCGTCGAGTGCCTCGCCGATCGCGGCGTAGTACCGCAGGTACATCTGTGTGCCGAGATCGCTGAGCCCGTCGGTCTGGCGGGCGTACTGGTTGAGCGAGATCATGGCCTGCTCGCGGTCGGGATCGGCCACGACCCCGTCGATGTACGCGGCGAGCGCCGTTCGCAGGACGGCGATCAGGCCGTCCCGGCCCTGCGAGATCTCCTGTGTGCCCTCGCCGAGCGCTGCCGCGACCGCTGCGAGTTCCTTCTCGGTGCCGCGTTCCACGAGCGCGGCGAGTAGTTCGTCACGGGTGGCGTACACGTAGTGGAACGTCGACAGCGTCACGCCGGCCTCGGCGCAGATGGCGCGTGTGGTCGCGCCGTCGACCCCGCGCCGGGCGATGACGCGGAAGGCGGACTCCAGCAACAGTTCTCGCCGCTCCTCGACGGGCATCCTCATGGTCGTGTCGCTCGCATCTGTGTCGCTCGCATCGGTGTCGCTCGCATCGGTGTCGCTCTCATCGGTGTCGCTCTCATCCGCGTCCGGCTCACCTCAGGTCCGAGAGGATCTCGCGGGCGGCGCGCTTGCCCGCGCGCACCGCTCCGTCCATGTACCCGGTCCAGTGGTCGGCGGTCTCGGTGCCGGCCCAGTGGATGGGACCGACCGGCTCCCGCAGCGCGGGCCCGTACTTCGTGAGCACGCCGGGTGCGGCGACGCCGGTCGGGCCGCCGCGCGACCACGGCTCGAGGTCCCACTTGAAGACGCCGTGATCGAGGTGGTCGTCGGCCTCCGGGCCGAACAGGTCGACGAAGTTGCCGATGCACTCCTTCACGAGTTGGCTCTCCGGGGGCGTGGTCGAGTCGGCGCATCGCGTCGGCGGAGATGAAGCCCATGAGGATGTGGCGGCCGTCGGCGTGGCTCTCGAAGGTGACGTCGATGGGGCGTCCCGCGCCGTACGCCTGGCAGGACAGGCCCTTCTCGCGCCAGAACGGGCGGCGGTAGACCGCTGCGAATTTGCTGACCGCACCCATGTGGAAGCCGCGATGGATGCCGGTGCGTGCCGCCGGGAGAGCGGGCCGGTACTCGATCCGGCCGGCGATGGCGGGGGACATGGCGACGATGACCTTGCGCGCGCGATACACCCCCGTGTCGCCGGTGACGGTCGCGAGGCCGTCGGACCAGGAGATCGACCGGACCGGCGCGTTGTAGACCATGTGCTTGTCGAGGTGCCGCGCCATGCGCAACGGGATGAGCGCGGCGCCGCCCTCGAACAGCCGTTCCTGTGCGCCGCTGTCGGTGCTCAACAGGCGCACCAGGTTTCCCGGGTTCTGCTCGTCGCCCGCTGCCGCGATGTAGTTGAGGAAGAACAGTGCGGAGACCTCGTCGGGCCGCACCGAGATCGGCGCCGCCATCGCGATCTGCACCAGGTCGCGCGCGGTCTGCGTGTGCGCGATCTGATGGGTGTACTCACCCCAGGTGAGGGAGTCGAGGTAGTCGGCGTTCGGGTGTTTCCACGGCTCGCCGACCGGGAACCCGGCCAGTGCGTCGGCCTGGGCGCGTGCGAGTGCAGCGCCCGCCTCGCCGAGTTCGGCGATGGCGGGGATCGGCGCGGCCGCCGGGACACGGGTCTTGCCGGTCCGGCCGACGAATATGCTGTCGCCCGCGTTGTAGGTGCGGATCGTCCGGACGTCGTACTCGCGGGCGAGGGCGCCGATGTGGTTCTGCGTCGGTCCGATGAACTCGGCGCCGGCGTCGAGCACCGCCCCGACCTTCGGCGAGGAGATGTTGTGCACGCGACCACCCGCGCGCTCCCGGGCCTCGAGCACGGTCACCGACGCCCCGGCGGCGACGAGTGTCTTGGCAGCGGCCAGCCCGGAGAGCCCCGCGCCGACGACCACCACGTCGACGACCCCGGACGGCAGTGCCGACGACCGTCCGGCGCCGGCCGGAGAAGCCCCGGCCAGGGCGCCGACGGCGGCCAGGGATCCGCCCAGGAACCGCCGGCGAGTCAGATGACCGGTCATGTGATCCCCCGATCTCTCGTGTGGCGCGAGGCTATCGACCACATGTTCAGGTCATATGACCTGAAGTATCGGGAGAGTAACAGGCGGATGTGAGTCAGAACACCCTTGGATGAGCGTCGTCAACCGTCGACGCAGTTCACCGGCCTGGTCGTCGAGCTGGTGGCGAAGGCCACCCGACGTCACCGGCCGGACGGCGACTCAGGACGCCAAGAGGCCGTACACAGAGGACGTCGAGAGTGACGCGCGGACCACGACAGGTCCCGGGGGGAGGTGGGCACCGCCCGGACCACACGGCTACCCCGGCGCGCACTCTGCGTACGGCCGTGAGAGGGGGACGCGCTCAGTCCTTGGGGCCGGGGATTCCCAGGAAGAACCCGATACCGATGATCAGGCAGGAGACGAGTGCGACCACGAACATGACCCAGTAAGCAGGCATGTCGGTGACGTTACTGTCGAACTCTTGCGCCCGCAGCAACTCCGGGACCATTGAGGACGAAGGGCCCGCATTCCCCGGGGAACAAGGACGGAACGTCTCCCGGGACCTTCGGAGACATGTGGAGGAAGAGATCTCCGGGCGTCTGAGAACCGCCCCGTCCCATGCCCGCCGCAGCGAGTCCGACTTGGTGCGATCCGCTGCCGGCCGGAGGGGCGAAATCGGGGGCGCTTTCCGTCTGGCGGTGTGCTCGTCGGTCGAGAAGGGTGGGTCCGGCGTGTCCCAGACCACCGTTGTCACCCGCACGGAAAACCCACTGGCCGCCGACCCGTATCCTGGATGGGTAAATTCCCGCACCGACCAGGAGAGATCATGCTCGCCCGAATTGACCTGCGCGGTAGCACGCCGACGCTCGCCGAACTGCGTCGCGCGCTTCCCCGTGGGGGTACCGACGTCAATGCCGTACTCGACACGGTGACGCCGGTGGTGCATGCGGTGGCCGACCAGGGCACGTCCGCGGCACTGGGGTTCGGGGAGGAGTTCGACGGCGTCAAGCCCCTCTCGGTGCGCGTCCCCGCGACAGTCATCGCCGACGCGCTGGCCGCGCTCGATCCCCAGGTCGCCGACGCGCTGCGCGAGTCGATCACCCGCGCCCGCAAGGTCCACGCCGACCAGCGCCCTGAGACCACCCGCACCCAGGTCGTCGACGGCGGCGTGGTCAGCGAGAAGTGGATCCCGGTCCGCCGCGTCGGCCTCTACGTCCCGGGCGGCAACGCGGTCTACCCGTCGTCGGTCGTCATGAACGTCGTCCCGGCGCAGGAGGCCGGCGTCGGATCGCTCGTCGTCGCCTCGCCCCCGCAGAAGGACTTCGGCGGCTGGCCGCACCCGACCATCCTCGCCGCGTGCGCGCTCCTGGGGGTCGACGAGGTGTGGGCCGTCGGTGGCGCCCAGGGCATCGCGCTGTTGGCCTACGGCGGCACCGACACCGACCAGGCCGACGAGCCGAACGCGGTCCTCGACCCGGTCGACCTGATCACCGGCCCGGGCAACATCTACGTGACCGCCGCCAAACGACTCTGCCGCAGCGTCGTGGGCATCGACTCGGAGGCCGGGCCCACCGAGATCGCCATCCTCGCCGACGACTCGGCCGATCCCGGCATCCTCGCGTCCGATCTGATCAGCCAGGCCGAACACGACGTGCTGGCCGCATCGGTGCTCGTCACCGACAGCGTCGAACTCGCCGACGCCGTCGACGCCGCCGTCGAGCAGCAGGCCGCGACCACCAAGCACCGCGAGCGCGTCGTCACCGCGCTGTCGGGGGAGCAGTCCGGGATCGTCCTCGTCGACGACATCGAGGCCGGCCTGGCCGTGGTCGACGCCTACGCCGCCGAGCACCTCGAGATCCAGACCCGCGACGCCGCTGCCGTCGCCGACCGCGTCCACAACGCCGGCGCGATCTTCGTCGGCCCGTACGCGCCGGTGAGCCTCGGCGACTACTGCGCGGGCTCCAACCACGTCCTCCCGACCTCGGGTTCCGCACGATTCGCGTCGGGCCTGTCGGTGCAGACCTTCCTCAAGGGCGTCCACGTCATCGACTACGACGAGGCCGCGCTGCGCGAGGTCGCCGACAAGGTCGTCACGCTCGCCGACGCCGAGGACCTGCCCGGTCACGGCGACGCGATCAAGCAGCGTTTCGCGGGGTCGCGCCGGTGACCGCATCCGACGCCGTGACCGAACGGACCGGCGGGCTTCCCGGCTCACACGTCACCGTCGACGACCTCCCGCTGCGCGACAACCTGCGCGGCAAGTCGGCGTACGGCGCACCCCAGCTGAAGGTGCCGGTCATCCTCAACACCAACGAGAACCCGCACCCGCCGTCGCAGGCGCTCATCGACGACGTCGCGACCTCCGTCCGCGAGGCGGCTGCGGAGTTGCACCGCTACCCGGACCGCGACGCGATCGCCCTGCGGGCCGACCTCGCGGGCTACCTGAGCTGCGCGACGGGTGTGCAGCTTGGCGTCGAAAACCTTTGGGCAGCAAATGGTTCCAACGAGATCCTGCAGCAGCTGCTGCAGGCGTTCGGCGGGCCGGGACGCAGCGCGCTGGGCTTCGTGCCGTCGTACTCCATGCACCCGATCATCGCCGACGGCACCGACACCACCTGGCTCGTCGCCGCGCGCTCGCCCGACTTCGGACTCGACATCGACTACGCCGTCGCCGAGGTCGCCAACCGCGAGCCCGACGTGGTCTTCGTGACCTCGCCCAACAACCCGACCGGGGGCTCGATCCCGCTCGCCGACCTCCGGCGCATCGTCGAGGCGGCCAAGGGCATCGTCATCGTCGACGAGGCGTACGCCGAGTTCTCGTCGGCACCCAGCGCCGTCGAGTTGATCGACGAGTTCCCGGCCAAGGTCGTCGTCAGCCGCACCATGTCCAAGGCATTCGCCTTCGCCGGCGGACGCCTCGGCTACCTCGCGGCGGCCCCCGCCATCGTCGACGCCATCCAACTGGTGCGCCTCCCGTACCACCTGTCCGTGCTCACCCAGGCCGCCGCGCGGGCCGCCTTGCGGCACGCCGACGACACGCTCGCCGGGGTCGCGAAGATCGTCGCCGAACGCGAGCGCGTCGTTGCCGCGCTGACCGACGCCGGCTACCGCGTCGTCGACTCCGACGCCAACTTCGTGCTGTTCGGGCGGTTCCGGGATGCTCCGGCGTCGTGGCAGCGTTACCTCGATGCCGGTGTCCTCATCCGGGACGTCGGGATCGCCGGTCATCTGCGCGTGACCATCGGGCTCCCGCACGAGAACGACGCCTTCCTCGACGTCAGCCGCACGCTCGCCTCAACAGATCTGGAGAACACTCAGTGAGCAGCCCCGCGCCTCGCATCGCGAAGGTCGAACGCACCACCAGGGAATCCTCGATCTCCGTCGAACTCAACCTCGACGGGACCGGCCGGACCGACATCTCGACCGGCATCGCGTTCTACGACCACATGCTCACCGCGTTCGGCCAGCACGGCAGCTTCGACCTGACCGTCAAGGCCGAGGGAGACATCGAGGTCGAGGGACACCACACCATCGAGGACACCGCCATCGTCCTCGGTCAGGCTCTGGGGCAGGCGCTCGGCGACAAACGGGGCATCCGCCGCTTCGGCGACGCCTGGATCCCGATGGACGAGACCCTCGCGCAGGCCGTCGTCGACGTGTCCGGCCGTCCGTACTGCGTGCACACCGGCGAACCCGAGCACTTGCTGACGGCGGTGATCGGCGGCCACCCGGGAGTGCCGTACTCGACCGTGATCAACCGGCACGTCTTCGAGTCGCTCGCCCTCAACGCACGCATCGCCCTGCACGTGCGCGTGCTGTACGGCCGCGACCAGCACCACATCACCGAGGCCGAGTTCAAGGCCGTCGCGCGCGCCCTCCGTGCGGCGACCGAGTACGACTCCCGCGTGACCGGCGTGCCGTCGACGAAGGGAGCGCTGTGAAGCCCGACGTCACCATCCTCGACTACGGTTCCGGCAACCTGCGGTCGGCGCAGCGCGCGCTCGAGCGCACCGGAGCCGAGGTCACCGTCACCTCCGACTTCGACACCGCCCTCGAGGCGACCGGACTCGTCGTCCCCGGCGTCGGCGCGTTCGCCGCGTGCATGGAGGGCCTGCGCGCGGTGAAGGGCGACCGGATCATCGGCCGCCGCCTCGCCGGTGGACGCCCGGTCCTCGGTATCTGCGTGGGCATGCAGATCCTGTTCGAGCGCGGCGTCGAGTTCGGCGTGGAGGCCGAAGGCTGCGGCGAGTGGCCCGGCGAGGTCACCCAACTCCCGGCGCAGGTGCTGCCGCACATGGGCTGGAACACGGTCGAGGCGCCCGAGGACTCGAGGCTGTTCGCCGGACTCGACGCCGACACCCGGTTCTACTTCGTGCACTCCTACGCCGCGCAGAAGTGGGAGATGGACAACGTGGGATCGCCACTGGCCGCGCCGAAGCTGACCTGGGCCGAGCACGGCGGCCGGTTCCTCGCGGCGGTCGAGAACGGTGCGCTGTCCGCCACGCAGTTCCACCCGGAGAAGTCCGGCGACGCCGGAGCCCACCTGCTGGAGAACTGGGTGCGGGGACTCTCATGACCGACGGCACGCCGGGCCGGGACGGGGCGGGCGGGGGTGCGGCGGACACTCCGAGGCCCGGCGGCGGTTTCTCGATCGCCAAGCTCGCGTTCTACGCTCTCGGCGCCGGTGTGCTCGTCCTGGCGGTGTGCGTCCCGATCGTCGTCGTGTGTGCGAACTGGTCGCCGATTGCCGGTCTGGTCGCCGCGCTCGCGGCGGTGGTCGCCATGATCGCCGCGATCGGTACGGTGGCGAACCGCATGGTCAACCGCGCGCGGGCGGAACTGCTCGCCGCGCAACCGCTGCACCGACCCGAGGCCCCCTGACCCGCAACCCGCCGACCCGACACCGCCCGAGCCCACAGCCGACACACGATCCCGATCCGAGAAGACAGGAACAGATTCACCCATGGGTAGCACCCTCGAACTCCTTCCCGCCGTCGACGTCGCCGACGGGCAGGCGGTCCGCCTCGTCCAGGGCGCGGCCGGCACCGAGACGTCCTACGGCTCCCCGCGCGACGCGGCGCTGGCCTGGCAGAACGACGGTGCGGAGTGGATCCACCTCGTCGACCTCGACGCCGCATTCGGCCGCGGCGACAACCGCGAACTGCTCGCCGGCGTCGTCCGCGAACTCGACGTGAAGGTCGAGTTGTCCGGCGGCATCCGCGACGACGAGTCGCTCGCCGCCGCCCTGGCCACCGGTTGCACCCGCGTCAACCTGGGCACCGCAGCCCTGGAGAACCCCGAGTGGTGCGCCCGCGCCATCGCCGAGTACGGCGACCGGATCGCCGTCGGCCTCGACGTCATCCGCGAGGGCGACTCGTACCGGCTGCGCGGCCGCGGTTGGGTCACCGACGGCGGTGACCTGTGGGAGGTCCTCGAGCGCCTCAACCGCGACGGCTGTGCCCGCTACGTCGTCACCGACGTCTCCAAGGACGGCACGCTGAAGGGCCCGAACCTCGACCTGCTGCGCGAGGTGGCCGCCGCCACCGATTCGCCGATCGTCGCCTCCGGCGGTGTCTCGGCGATCGACGACCTGGTCGCGATCGCCGGCCTGGTCGACGAGGGCGTCGAGGGCGCGATCGTCGGCAAGGCGCTCTACGCCGGCCGGTTCACCCTGCCCGAGGCCCTGTCGGCAGTCGCCGGGGTCTGATGAGCGGAACCGAGAACTCGCTCGACCTCCCGCGGTTGCTGCACACCGCGGGAGCGGTGCTCGACGACGTCGTCGAGACCTTTGTCGACGGTCTCGGTGCGCCGAGCGCCGTACACAAGGGCGGCACCGACTTCGCCACCCAGGTCGACCTCGACATCGAGCGGCGGGTCACCGCTGAACTCGAGGACCGTACCCAGATCCCGGTCCACGGCGAGGAATTCGGCGGCGCCGACCCCGTCGACGGCCCGGTGTGGGTGCTCGATCCGGTGGACGGCACCTTCAACTACTCCGCGGGCATGCCGCTGACCGGCATCCTGCTCGGTCTCGTCGTCGACGGAGAGGCCACGCTCGGGCTCACCTGGCTGCCGCTGCTCGGTCGCAGGTACGCCGCACATGCCGACGGCCCGCTGCTGGTCGACGGGGAGGCCGTCGAACCGCCGCCGGACCTGCCGCTCGAGGAGGCCGCGATCGCGTTCGGCCCGTTCAACGCCAAGGGCCGCGGGCGCTATGCCGGTGACCGGCGAGCCGACCTCCTGCGGGCGCTGAGCTCCCGCGTGGCCCGCATCCGGATGACCGGGAGCACCGGCGTCGACATGGCCTTCACCGCGTCGGGCGTGTTCGGCGGGGCGGTCGCCTTCGGACGACACCCCTGGGACAACGCGGCCGGCGCCGCACTGGTCCGGGCGGCCGGCGGCGTGGCGACCGACATCGCGGGCGAGCGGTGGACGGTCGCATCTCCCTCACTGGTCGCGGGCCGGCCCAGCGTCCACGCCGGGTTGATGAGGGTCATCCAGGAAACGGTCGGGGAGTGGTCGGAGTGACCGGCCCCGTCACAGATCAGACAGGCACGAGAACATCGAATGAACAACGAGCACGCGAAGGAGACACGACGATGACGCTGGCGACCCGGGTCATCCCGTGCCTCGACGTCGACGCCGGCCGCGTCGTGAAGGGCGTCAACTTCGAGAATCTGCGCGACGCCGGCGATCCGGTCGAGCTGGCGGAGCGCTACGACCGCGAGGGCGCCGACGAGCTGACCTTCCTCGACGTCACCGCGTCGAGCTCCGGCCGCTCCACCATGATCGACGTCGTCAAGCGCACCGCCGACCAGGTGTTCATCCCGCTGACCGTCGGCGGCGGAATCCGCACGGTGGAGGACGTCGACGCGATGCTGCGGGCCGGCGCGGACAAGGTGAGCGTCAACACCGCGGCCATCGCCCGGCCCGAGGTGCTCGCCGAGATGAGCCGCCGGTTCGGCTCCCAGTGCATCGTGCTGTCGGTCGACGCCCGCACCGTGCCGGAGGGCTCGGAGCCGACCCCGTCGGGCTGGGAGGTCACCACCCACGGCGGCCGCAAGGGCACCGGCATCGACGCGATCGAGTGGGCGCGGCGCGGCCAGGACCTCGGCGTCGGTGAGATCCTGTTGAACTCGATGGACGCCGACGGCACCAAGCAGGGGTTCGACCTGCGCATGCTGAGGGCGGTGCGCGAGGCCGTCACCGTTCCGGTGATCGCCAGCGGCGGCGCGGGCAAGGTCGACGACTTCGCCCCGGCGGTGAAGGCCGGCGCCGACGCCGTGCTCGCCGCGTCGGTGTTCCACTTCGGCGAACTGACCATCGCCGAGGTGAAGGCCGCCATGCGGGACGCGGGCATCACCGTCCGATGACACCCCCATACACCACCGGGCGCGCACAGGCAGGAGAACTCTGATGGCACTCGATCCCGATCTCGCGGCGCGCCTCAAGCGCAACGCCGACGGGCTGTTCTGCGCGGTCGCGCAGGAACGCGGCACCGGCGAGGTGCTGATGGTCGCGTGGATGGACGACACCGCGCTCGAGCGCACCCTCGCCACCCGCAAGGCGACGTACTACTCCCGGTCCCGGCAGGAGTACTGGGTGAAGGGCGAGACCAGCGGCCACACCCAGTACGTGCACGACGCCCGCCTCGACTGCGACGGCGACACCGTCCTGCTCGTCGTCGACCAGGTCGGCGCGGCCTGCCACACCGGCAATCACAGCTGCTTCGACACCGAGTCGCTGCCCTTCGGGGTCGAGGCCCGACCGGACTCCGCACAATAGTCTTCATCGTGATCACACCCGAAAGGCGGTGACGCTGTATGCCCCTCATCCAGATCTCGCAGACACCCGGACTCTCCGACCGCGTCAAGCGCGAGACGATCGCGGCGGTGACCGAGGCGTACGCCAAGGCCACCGGCAAGAACCCGGACTCGGTCTGGGTGACGATCACCGAGGTACCCCGTACCCAGTGGGGCGTCGGCGGCGAGCCGCTCGGATGACCGGCGTGACGTCCGCGACCGGAGCTCACACGACGAGCCTCGAGGAGTTCCTCGACCTCGCCCGCGACCACCGCGTGGTGCCGGTGACGCGCAAGGTCCTCGCCGACTCGGAGACACCGCTGTCGGCGTACCGGAAGCTCGCCGGCGACCGTCCGGGCACCTTCCTGCTCGAATCGGCGGAGAACGGCCGCTCCTGGTCGCGCTGGTCCTTCATCGGTGCGGGTGCGCCGTCGGCCCTGACCGTCGTCGACGGACAGGCGCATTGGTGGGGGTCGGTGCCGGTCGGCGCCCCCGAGGGCGGCGACGCGCTGGCGGTGCTCGCCGAGTCGTTGCGCATCCTCAAGACCGATCCGCTGCCCGGGATGCCGCCGCTGACCGGCGGATTTGTCGGGTTCATGGCCTACGACATGGTGCGCCGCCTCGAGCGTCTCCCGGAGACGACCGTGGACGACCTCGGCCTGCCGGACCTGATGATGGTGCTGGCCACCGACCTGGCCGCCGTCGACCACCACGAGGGCACGATCACCCTGATCGCCAACGCGGTGAACTGGGACGGCTCCGACGAGCGGGTCGAGCAGGCCTACGCCGACGCGGTGGCACGCCTGGACCGGATGACCGAGGCGCTCGCCGCGCCCGCGCCGTCGACCGTGTCGGTGTTCGACCGGCCCGAGCCGGACTACACCGCGCAGCGCACGCTGGAGGAGTACAGCGAGATCGTCACCAGCCTGGTCGGTGAGATCGAGGCCGGCGAGGCGTTCCAGGTGGTGCCGTCGATGCGCTTCGAGATGGACACCGAGGCCGATCCGCTCGACGTCTACCGCGTGCTGCGGGCCTCCAACCCGAGCCCGTACATGTACCTGCTGCGGATGCCGGGCACCGAGGCCGAGAGCGACACCGCCGCACCCGACGCGATCGCGCGCAAGCCGTTCACCATCGTCGGCAGCAGTCCCGAGGCGCTCGTCACCGTCGCCGACCGGGTCGCGACGACCCATCCGATCGCCGGCACGCGCTGGCGCGGGGCGACCGAGGAGGAGGATCAGCTGCTCGGCAAGGGCCTGCTCGAGGACGAGAAGGAGAACGCCGAGCACCTCATGCTGGTCGACCTCGGTCGCAACGACCTCGGCCGCGTCTGCGTGCCGGGCACGGTGAAGGTCAGCGACTACCGGCACATCGAGCGCTACAGCCACGTCATGCACCTGGTCTCGACCGTGTCGGGTACCTTGCGCGAGGACAAGCACGCCCTCGACGCGGTGACCGCGTGCTTCCCGGCGGGGACCCTCACCGGCGCGCCGAAGGTGCGCGCGATGGAACTGATCGACGAGCACGAGAAGACGCGGCGAGGCCTGTACGGCGGCATCGTCGGCTACCTCGACTTCGCCGGCAACGCCGACACCGCGATCGCCATCCGCACCGCACTGCTCGCGCGCGGCAAGGCCTACGTCCAGGCCGGTGGCGGCGTGGTCGCCGACAGCCGGCCCGAGTACGAATACAACGAGGCCCGCAACAAGGCCACCGCGGTCCTCAACGCGGTGGCCGCGGCGTCGACGATGCGCCGGGTGGGCGAGAACCCGGCGGAGGAGCAGTCGTGACCCCTGCCGAACAACCGGCCGGACAACCCGCCGACCAGCCCACCGCGAAGTCGGGCGCCGACACCGCGGCCAGGCCGTCACGGCGGCCGCAATTGGTCGCCGCGATCCTGATGGCGGCGACCGCGGCGGCGTTCTGGGGTGCGAGCCGGCTCACCTGGGCGACCGTCTCCGCCGAGGACGGCCTGTCGCCGCAGCGCGCGTTCGACGTCACGGGTGCCGACTGGAGCCCCTGGCTGACCCCGCTGGCACTGGTCTACCTCGCAGGGATCGTCGCGGTGCTCGCGGTGCGGGGCTGGGCGTTACGCGTCGTAGCGATCCTGGTCGCAGTCGGCGGCGTGCTCGCCGCGTTCCCGGCGGTCTCGCTGCTCACCAGCGGCGGAGACTCGGACTACGCCGCGGAGGCCGGCGACATCCCCGACCGGTACGTCGTGCTCTTCGTGGACGCCAGGACGCCGCCCGCCCTGCTCGTGCTCCTGGGCACCGCATGCGCCGTCGCCGCCGCGGTGATGCTGCTGCGGGTGGCGCGCGGCGCGGCGTCGACGTCGAAGTACACGACCCCCGCGGCGCGACGCGAGAAACTCGAGAAGGAGATCTTCGCCGAGCACGAGCGTCGCAAGCGGGCCGAGGCCGCGGAGAAGACCGGCTCCGGGTCCGGCGACGACGCCGCGAAGGGCAGCACCGACGACCAGGGATCGACAGGGGCGAACGAGCGCATGATGTGGGACGCTCTCGACACCGGCATCGACCCCACCGATCCGACCGACCCCGACGCCCGCTGAGCGCGCGACGGGTGGGAATCGTGCGGCAGGCGGTGTGAGATGCAGGTAACACCCGACACGGCGTCGTCGCCGCTGCGGTGTCGTCTCGGATCGGCGAACCCGGCCGTGGGTCGAGAGGTCGCCCGGTCTACCCTGAGAGCACACGACTAGCGAAAGGGAGCGGAGTCGCTGTGAGCATGCCCAACGTTCTCGAGTCGATCATCGAGGGAGTCAAGGCCGACGTCGCCGCGCGCGAATCGGTCGTCGACTTCGACGCGGTAAAGGCTGCCTCCGCCAAGGCCCCCGCTCCCCGGGATGTCATGGCGGCGCTGCGCCAGCCGGGTATCGGGGTGATCGCCGAGGTCAAACGCGCCAGCCCATCGAAGGGTGAATTGGCCTCCATCGGTGATCCCGCCGAGCTGGCCAAGGCCTACGAGGAGGGCGGCGCCCGCATCATCAGCGTGCTGACCGAGGAGCGCCGCTTCCACGGATCGCTCGCCGATCTCGACGCCGTTCGCGCGGCCGTGGACATCCCGGTCCTGCGTAAGGACTTCATCGTGGGTCCGTACCAGATCCACGAGGCCCGCGCCCACGGCGCCGACGTCATCCTGCTGATCGTCGCCGCCCTCGAGCAGAACGTGCTGGCGTCGCTGCTCGACCGCACCGAGAGCCTCGGGATGACCGCTCTCGTGGAGGTCCATACCGAGGAGGAAGCCGACCGCGCCCTCGAGGCCGGTGCATCGGTGATCGGCGTGAACGCCCGCAACCTCAAGACCCTCGAGGTCGACCGCGACACCTTCGCCCGCATCGCCCCCGGTCTGCCGACCGAGGTCATCCGGGTCGCGGAGTCCGGTGTGCGTGGCACCGCCGACCTGCTGGCCTACGCCGGCGCCGGCGCCGACGCCGTCCTGGTCGGGGAGGGGCTGGTCACCAGTGGTGACCCGCGCGCCGCGGTGCGTGAGCTCGTCACCGCCGGCACCCACCCGTCGTGCCCGAAACCTGTTCGCTGACAAACGATCCGGGGCCGTGTTCGGTCCATGTCGTCGTCGGCCCGATCGACTGTGAGATGTTGTGACCGCCCACCCTGATTCCCCCGAAACCACCGTTCTGCCCCCGGCGTCGACCGGGTTGACGACCCGTACGTCGATCGAGCCCGACGAGGGCGGCCACTTCGGCGTCTACGGCGGCCGGCATGTGCCGGAGGCCCTGATGGCCGTCATCGACGAGGTCACCACGACCTACTTCAAGGTCCGCAACGACGACGACTTCCTCGCCGAACTCGACCGGCTGCAGCGCGACTACGCCGGCCGTCCGTCGCCGCTGTACGAGGCCACGCGACTCGCAGAGTACGCCGGGGGAGCGCGCATCTTCCTCAAGCGTGAGGACCTCAACCACACCGGCTCGCACAAGATCAACAACGTTCTCGGACAGGCGCTTCTCGCCAAGCGCATGGGCAAGACCCGCGTCATCGCCGAGACCGGCGCCGGTCAGCACGGCGTCGCCACGGCGACCGCCTGCGCGCTGCTGGGCATGGAGTGCGTGATCTACATGGGGCGAGTCGACACCGACCGCCAGGCCCTCAACGTCGCCCGGATGCGCCTGCTCGGCGCGGAGGTCGTCGCCGTCGACAACGGCTCGGCCACCCTCAAGGACGCGATCAACGAGGCCATGCGCGACTGGGTCACCAACGCGCACAACACCTATTACTGTTTCGGCACCGCCGCCGGACCGCACCCGTTCCCGGTCATGGTCCGCGACCTGCAGCGCGTCGTCGGCCTCGAGGCGCGGGCGCAGATCCTCGACAAGACGGGACGCCTGCCCGATGCCGTGACCGCTTGCGTCGGTGGCGGTTCCAATGCCATCGGCATCTTCCACCCGTTCATCGACGACGAGGGTGTCCGCCTCGTCGGTTTCGAGGCAGCAGGCGACGGCGTCGAAACCGGCCGTCACGCGGCGACATTCACCGGCGGCACCCCCGGTGCCTTCCAGGGCGCGTACTCGTACCTGCTGCAGGACGAGGACGGCCAGACGATCGAATCCCATTCGATCTCGGCGGGTCTCGACTACCCGGGCGTCGGTCCCGAGCATGCTCACCTCAAGGACATCGGCCGCGCCGAGTACCGGCCGATCACCGACACCGAGGCGATGGACGCGCTCGCGCTGCTGAGCCGTCGCGAGGGCATCATCCCGGCCATCGAGTCGGCGCACGCTGTGGCCGGCGCGCTGAAGCTGGGCGAGGAACTCGGCGAGGGCTCGATCATCGTCGTCAGCCTCTCCGGCCGCGGCGACAAGGACGTCGACACCGCCGCACGCTGGTTCGGGCTCTTCGATCCGCCGCCGTCGCAGAACGAGGCCGGCGTGACCGGCGGACAGCAGGGAGGACAGGCATGAGTGCGGACGTCTTCGCGTCCAAGACGGGACCGATCTTCGCGAAGTGCCGCGAGGAGAACCGCGCCGCCCTCATCGGCTACCTGCCCGTCGGCTTCCCGACCGTCGACGAGTCGCTGACCTCGTTCAAGACGATGGTCGAGGCGGGCTGCGACATCATCGAGGTCGGCGTGCCCTACTCCGACCCGGTGATGGACGGCCCGACCATCCAGGAGGCCGCCGACATCGCGCTCACCAACGGGGTGCGGGTCCGCGACGTGTTCAAGGCCGTGGAGGCGATCGCCTCCGCCGGCGGCAACGCCGTCGTCATGAGCTACTGGAACCCGGTGCTGCAGTACGGCGTCGACAACTTCGCCCGCGACCTGGCGAACGCCGGTGGTTCCGGGGTCATCACGCCCAACCTCATCCCCGAGGAGGGCGGCGCGTGGCACGAGGCGTCGGACCAACACGACCTCGACCGCATCTACCTGGTCGCTCCCTCGTCGACCAACGAACGCATCGCGCTCACCGTCGACGCCTCCCGCGGCTTCGTCTACGCGGCGTCGACGATGGGTGTCACCGGCGCCCGTGACGCGGTGTCGGACATGGCGCCCGAGCTGTGCGCCCGGGTGCGCGCGTACTCCGACATCCCGATCGGCGTCGGCCTCGGCGTCCGCAACCGTGCGCAGGCCGCGCAGATCGCCTCGTACTCCGACGGCGTCATCGTCGGTTCGGCGCTGGTCACGGCGGCCAAGGCCGGTCAGGATCGCCTGGCCGCGCTGACCGCAGAACTCGCCGAGGGCGTGCGCTCGCGTCACGCCGCGGTCTGACACGCTGCTGACCCGACCGTCCTGACGCCGACGTCGGTTAGGGTGACACCGTGATGGCGCCGACTTCGACGATGCTGGCCTACATTCCCAGTCCGCCCCAGGGCGTGTGGAATCTCGGACCGTTCCCGCTGCGCGCGTACGCGCTCTGCATCATCGTGGGGATCATCGTCGCGGTCTGGTGGGGCAACCGACGCTGGGTCGCGCGCGGCGGTCAGGAGGGCGAGGTCCTCGACGTCGCCATCTGGGCCGTGCCGTTCGGTCTCCTCGGCGGGCGCCTCTACCACCTGATCACCGACTGGCGGACCTACTTCGGCGCCGACGCCCCGAAGGACCCGATAGACGCGATCCGGATCTGGGACGGTGGTCTCGGAATCTGGGGTGCGGTGGCACTCGGCGCGGTCGGCGCCTGGATCGGAGCGCGCCGGAACGGGATCCGCCTGCCCGCCTTCGGCGACGCGATCGCGCCGCCGATCCTGCTCGCCCAGGCCATCGGTCGCCTCGGCAACTACTTCAACCAGGAGCTGTACGGCCGCGAGACCACATTGCCGTGGGGCCTGAAGATCTACGAGCGCGTCAACGACTCCGGGTACGCCGATCCCGGCCTGATCGACGGGGTCTCGAACGGCGTCGTCGTCGCGGTCGTGCAGCCGACCTTCCTCTACGAACTGCTGTGGAACGTCCTGGTCGTGATCGCGCTGGTGCTCATCGACCGGCGCTTCCGCATCGGCCACGGCCGCCTGTTCGCGCTCTACATCGCCGGCTACTGCCTGGGCCGCTTCTTCATCGAGATGCTGCGCGACGACCGCGCCGCCGTCGCCAACTACATCGCAGGCATCCGGCCCAATCTGTTCACCGCCGCGATCGTGTTCGCATGCGCTGTCGTCTACTTCGTCGTGGCGCCGAAGGGTCGCGAACAGGGTTTGGAGATGTACCACCCCGAACGGGCCGCCGAACTCGAGGAGCAGGGCGTCGCCGGCTACGTCGACGACTGGTACGAGGAGAGCTGGGACGCCGAGGATCTCGACGCCGACACCGAGGTGGTCGACAGCGCCGGCCTCGAACCGACGGCCGCCGGCCCCGAGGACGTGCACGCTGCGGAGACGGTCGAGATCGAACCCGAGGGTGCCGACGACGAGACTGTCGAGGTCGTGTCCGGCATCGAGGCCACCGAATCGGAGGCCGGTGAAGCGGAGGTCGCCGTGTCGGAGCCCTCCGCCGAGGCTGAGGCGACGAAATCCGAGGCGACGGGGTCCGAGGCGACGGAGTCCGGGGCGACGGGGTCTGAAGCGACGGGGTCCGAGGCGACGGGGTCCGAGGCGACCGGTTCTGGAGCCGCCGAACCGAAGTCCACCGAACCCGAGGCCCTCGCGCCGGACGCCGATCTGACGGAGGCCGATGCGTCGGGGGCCGATGCGTCGGGGGCCGAGATGGTCGAGGACGGGGGAGACGCCGAGGCTACCCAGACCTCTTCCGTTGCGGAATCCGAGGCGGAGCACGGCGACGCCGAACCGGCCGCGTCACCGGATGCCGGCACGGAGTCCGCGGACGAAGCCCGTGACGAAGACGCCCTCGGCGAGGAGGCCTCCGCAACCGGCGACACCCCGGACGGCGACACCCCGGATGGCAGCACCCCGGACGGCAGCATCGCGGACAGCAGCATCGCGGACGACGGCGACCCGACCGAGGGATCTGCGGCGAGAGGATCTGTGGGGAGCGAACCCGACAAGGACTGACCGGCGACTCCTCGGGGCGGTGCACCCCTTTCGCCGGCGTCGTGGCCAGTCGGCGTCGTGGTCGGTCGTCGTCGGAATCAGTCGTCGTCGGAATCAGTCGTCGTCGTAATCAATCGTCGGCGGACGAGCGGTCCCGAACGTGGTCGAGACCGAGAACCCTCCAGCGACCGTCCGACCCCCGCTGCAGGGTCAACCGACGCACGACCTCCGCTCGCCCCGGGCCCTCGGGCCCCAACACGTCGACGCCGACGAATCCGGCGGCGGACCCCGCTGCGTCGGATTCCGCTGTGCCGGACCCTGCTGTGCCGGACCCTGCTGTGCCGGGCCCCTCGGCGCCTGAGCCTTCGCCGTCGGACTCCTCGGCGCCCGGCTCACCCGCACGGTATCCGTCGGCCACGCTCAACGAGCGCGCCGGCGGCAGGCCGCGCAACTCCCGCGCGACTGCATCGAAATCCCAGGTCGACGGGTTCACGGTCAGCTCGGCGAGGGCCCGCGGGAACCGGTCGCGCGCCGCGAGGGCCACCCACCAGAGGTGGGCCGTCGCGAGGGGATCCCGTCGCGACGTGTCGGCCGGATCGGGATGGAGTGCGAGCCACAGCGTCCGCAGCGAGGTCGTCGGGGTCATGGGCAGGGCCGGGCTGCGATACCACCGCGGGTCCATCGCGAACGCCACCGCGAACAATGCCAGGGCGACCCCGATCATCACGAGGTCGGTCATCAGGTCGCCGCCGAAGACGATGCCCTGCAGATTCCACGCGACGTGCAGCGCGATGAGCGCGCCCAGCAGACGGATGTCGGGCCAGCGCCAGTAGACGACCGCGACGCAGAGCGCCCAGGGAGCGAGCCACCACACGCCCGCGTACCCGTAATAGAGGTGGTAGGCCATGCGGGCCGCGACCAGGACGGGGATCGCGACGCGTCCCGGGACGCGGTAGAAGCGCATGACCGTGACCGGGGCCGCCACGGCGAGGATCTCCTCGCCGATCCCGGCGGCCAGGGAATCGATGACGTCGGTCGTCACGGTGGCATCCGGTGTGTCGAACCAGTTGAGGAGTCCGAGCCGGTTGACGAGGGGAATCGTCACGACCCCCTCGACGAAGAAGGCGAGCGCCACGATCCCCGCGGCGCCGAGGACGGTCTCCGTGGGTGCCCGGGTCGACGACCACGGCCACCGTCCCGGCGAAGGCCACCGCGGGCGACGCACCCGCAACGCCGCGAGGACGCAGGAGACGCCGAGAATCGTCCACACGAACCACGTGACGGATGTCGCAACCGATGCCGAGAGCTCGGCGACGGTCCCCGATCGCCCGGCGTGGCGCAGCGAGTCGACGATCCCCTCCGCGAACACGAGGAGATAGACGGTCACCACCGATCCGATCGCGGTACCCGCTTGTGCCAGACGGGTATTGGCCACCAGCCGGCGCCGTGCGTCTCCCCGGCCGTCGTCGAGCAGCATCGCTGAAAACTAACAAAAGACCGCTTGTCGGCGAGTCGTTCACGTGGTGTCGTGGTATTCGTCACGACGGAACGGAGGTGACGAAGTTGACTCCGGTCGCGATTCTCACAGCCGACGAACACCGGCGTTCGGGGTGGCGTTCGGATAGGATCGGAAATCACCGACGCGCGATCTCCCTCCGCCCGGTACCGCCCGCCTCGACGCTCGCAGCGATGGTCATGATGTCCGCAGCCACGCCCGTCGCGACGGTTTCGACTCAGCCCGGTACCGATCTCGGCACGGTCACTCGCTCGCCGCGCAATTACTCCTCGGGCCAGCGCTGTCCCAGTGGACACTCAGCAGCGATCCGATTTCTCGGATCGAGGAGGTAGTGATGCTGTTTTCTGCACTCCCGGCCAAGCAGGGGCTGTACGACCCCGTGCTCGAGTCCGATTCGTGTGGCGTCGCCATGGTGACCGACATTCATGGTCGCCGTTCGCATTCGATCGTCTCCGACGGGCTGCTGGCCCTGGAGAACCTCGAACACCGCGGTGCCGCCGGCGCCGAGGCCAACAGCGGCGACGGCGCCGGCATCCTCATCCAGCTGCCCGACGAGTTGTTGCGCGCGACCGTGGACTTCGAGCTGCCCGCACCCAACGCGAACGGGGACCACACCTACGCGGCCGGTATCTGCTTCCTGCCGATGGACCCGGGGTTGCGGGAGAAGGCGATCGAACGTGTCGAGTCGCTGGCCGCGGCGGAGGGCGTCACCATCCTCGGCTGGCGCGACGTCCCGGTCGACCACGAGCACGCCGACATCGGCAAGACCGCCGTCGAGTGCATGCCGTACATGAGGCAGCTCTTCGTGACCGTCGACCCCGAACCGGGCGCCGAGCGGATCGGCGGCCTCGACCTCGACCGCCACATCTATCCGTTCCGCAAGCAGGCCGAGCGGGTCACGCCGGAGATCGAGGAGGCGGGCACCGGGCTGTACTTCCCGTCGCTGTCGAGCCGCACGATGGTCTACAAGGGCATGCTGACCACGATGCAGCTGCCGCTGTTCTACGCGGACCTGCGCGACGAGCGGTGCACGAGCGCGATCGCGATCGTCCACTCGCGCTTTTCCACCAACACCTTCCCGTCGTGGCCGCTGGCGCACCCGTTCCGGTTCGTCGCCCACAACGGCGAGATCAACACCGTCCGTGGCAACCGCAACCGCATGCGGGCCCGGGAGGCGCTGCTCGAGACCGACCTCATCCCGGGCGATCTCAAGCGTGCGTTCCCCATCTGCACCCCGCACGCGTCCGACTCGGCGTCGCTCGACGAGGTGCTCGAGCTGTTGCATCTCGGCGGCCGGAGCGTGCCGCACGCGGTGATGATGATGGTCCCGGAGGCGTGGGAGAACGTCCCCGACATGGACCCCAAGCGTCGCGCGTTCTTGCAGTTCCACGCGTCGCTGATGGAGGCGTGGGACGGCCCGGCATGCGTCACCTTCACCGACGGCACGGTCGTCGGCGCGGTCCTCGACCGCAACGGCCTGCGGCCCGGACGTTGGTGGCAGACGCGCGACGGACGCATCATCCTCGCCTCGGAGGCGGGCGTGCTCGACGTCCCGGTGGGCGACGTGATCAGCAAGGGCCGGCTCGAACCGGGCCGGATGTTCCTCGTCGACACGGCCCGGGGGCGGATCATCCCGGACGAGGAGATCAAGGGCGAGCTGATGAACGCCGAGGCGTATGACGAGTGGCTCTACGCCGGCCTGCTCGACATCCGGACGCTGCCCGAGCGCCCGGTCTACAAGCCCAACCACGACACCGTCGTGCGGCGCCAGGTGTCCTTCGGCTACACCGAGGAGGACCTCCGGGTGCTCCTCACCCCGATGGCGGCATCGGGTTACGAGCCCCTCGGCTCGATGGGCACCGACACCCCGATCGCGGTGCTCTCGCGCCGGTCACGGCTCCTCTACGACTACTTCGTCGAGCTGTTCGCGCAGGTGACCAACCCGCCGCTGGACGCGATCCGCGAGGAGATCGTCACCTCGATGGAGCGCGTCATGGGGCCCGAGCAGAACCTGCTCAACCCGACCGCGGCGTCGTGCCGGCAGATCCTGCTGCACTGGCCGGTGCTCGACAACGCCGACCTCGCCAAGCTCGTCCACATCAACGACGACGGCGACCACCCCGGTCTGTCGGCCAAGGTGCTGCGCGCACTCTACGAGGTCGACAAGGGCGGCGAAGGTCTCCGCGCGGCGCTGGAGGACCTGCGCCATCGCGCGAGCCAGGCGATCGCCGAGGGACACAGCACCCTGGTGATCTCCGACCGCCGCAGCGACAAGGACCATGCTCCGATCCCGTCGTTGCTCGCGGTCTCGGCGGTCCACCACCACCTGGTGCGGACCAAGGAGCGCACACGCGTGGCGCTGGTCGTCGAATCGGGCGACGCCCGCGAGGTCCATCACATCGCGACCCTCATCGGTTTCGGCGCCGCCGCGGTCAATCCATATCTGGCGCTCGAGACCATCGAGGACCTGATCGCCGAGGGCGAGCTGACCGGTGTCACGCCGTCCAAGGCGTTCCGCAACTACATCGAGGCGCTCGGCAAGGGCGTGCTCAAGGTGATGAGCAAGATGGGCATCTCGACCATCGGCTCCTACACCGCGTCGCAGGCGTTCGAGGCCGTCGGCCTGTCGGCGGAGGTGGTGCAGGAGTACTTCACCCGCACCGTCACCCAGATCGGTGGCGTCGGGCTCGACGAGATCGCCGAGGAGGTCGCGATCCGGCACCGCCGGGCGTTCCCGGAGAACCCGACCGAACAGGTCTACCGCCGGCTCGAGGTGGGCGGCGAGTACCAGTTCCGCTGCGAGGGCGAACTGCACGTGTTCACCCCGGAGACGATCTTCCTGCTGCAGCACGCCACCAAGACCGGCCGGGACGACATCTTCCAGAAGTACTCCGACGAGGTGAACCGCCTGCAGCGCGAGGGTGGCACGCTGCGCGGGCTGTTCGAGTTCGATCTCGCCGAGCGCGAACCGGTCCCGCTCGAGGAGGTGGAGCCGGTCGAGGAGATCATGAAGCGTTTCAACACCGGCGCCATGAGCTACGGTTCGATCTCCGCGGAGGCCCACGAGACGATCGCGATCGCGATGAACCGCATCGGCGGCCGATCGAACTCCGGCGAGGGCGGCGAGGACGTCGACCGCCTCTACGACCCGGAACGGCGCAGCGCGGTCAAGCAGGTCGCGTCCGGCCGGTTCGGCGTGACGAGCGACTACCTCATCAACGCCACCGACATCCAGATCAAGATGGCGCAGGGCGCGAAACCCGGTGAGGGCGGCCAGCTTCCGGCGTACAAGGTGTACCCGTGGATCGCCAAGACGCGGCACTCGACGCCGGGCGTCGCCCTGATCTCGCCGCCGCCGCACCACGACATCTACTCGATCGAGGACCTGGCGCAGCTGATCCACGACCTGAAGAACGCCAACCCGCAGGCGCGCATCCACGTGAAGCTCGTCAGCGCGGTCGGTGTCGGCACGGTCGCGACCGGCGTCTCGAAGGCGCACGCCGACGTCGTGCTCATCTCCGGGCACGACGGCGGTACCGGTGCCTCGCCGCTCACCTCGCTCAAGCACGCGGGCACCCCGTGGGAGATCGGCCTGGCCGACGCCCAGCAGACGCTGATGCTCAACGGCCTCCGCGACCGCATCACCGTCCAGTGCGACGGTGCGCTGCGCACCGGCCGCGACGTGATCATGGCGGCGCTGCTCGGCGCGGAGGAGTACGGCTTCTCCACCGCGCCGCTGATCGTCGAGGGCTGCATCATGATGCGCGTGTGCCATCTCGACACATGTCCGGTCGGGGTCGCCACACAGAACCCGGAGCTCCGAGCGCGGTTCACCGGACGGGCCGAGCACCTGGTGAACTTCTTCCGGTTCATCGCCGAGGACGTGCGGAAGTACCTGGCGCAGCTCGGCTATCGCACGCTCGACGAGGCGATCGGCCAGTCGCACCGTCTGCACATGGACGCCGCCCTCGCGCACTGGAAGTCCAAGGGCCTCGATTTGACCCCGATCTTCCGCAAGGTCGAGGGCAAGGGCCCGAGCCGGCGGGTGCGCGGCCAGGAGCACGGGCTCGAGCGCGCGCTCGACCAGACGCTCATCCAGCTCGCCGAGGGCGCCCTCGAGGACGCCCACCCCGTCACGCTGGAACTGCCGGTGCGCAACGTCAACCGCACCGTCGGAACGCTCCTCGGTTCCGAGGTGACCAAGCGCTACGGCGCCGAGGGGCTGCCCGAGGACACGATCGTGGTGAAACTGGAGGGGTCGGCAGGTCAATCGCTGGGCGCGTTCCTGCCGCCGGGCATCACGATCAAGCTCACCGGCGACACCAACGACTATGTCGGCAAGGGCCTGTGCGGCGGCAAGATCGTCGTCGCACCGCACCCGGACTCGCTCTTCGTGGCCGAGGATCAGGTCATCGCGGGCAACACGATCCTCTACGGCGCGACCTCCGGCGAGGTGTTCCTGAGAGGCCGTGTGGGGGAGCGGTTCTCGGTCCGCAACTCGGGTGCGACCGCCGTCGTCGAGGGAGTGGGAGACCACGCCTGCGAGTACATGACCGGCGGCCGTGTGGTGGTGCTGGGCCCGACCGGCCGCAACCTGGCCGCGGGCATGTCCGGCGGCATCGCCTACGTCCACGACCTCGATGAGTCGAAGGTCAACACGGCGATGGTCGAGCTGATGAAGCCCGACCCCGACGACCTCGAGTGGCTGAAGGCCATCATCGCCAAGCACACCGAGCTCACCGGTTCGGCGATCGGCGCGTCGATCCTGGCCGACTGGCCGCGCCGCTGCCTGGCCTTCACCAAGGTCATGCCCACCGATTACAAGCGTGTCCTCGACGCGGCCCGCATGGCCGAAGCCGAAGGGCGCGATGTCGATTCAGCGATCATGGAGGCGGCACGTGGCTGATCCGCGCGGGTTCCTGGAAGTCCCGAAGAAGGAGGCGAAGTACCGTCCCGTCGCCGAACGGATCCAGGACTGGGACGACGTCTACGCACACCCCGACGACCCGGCCAAGGAGTTGGCGGAGGTCAGCACCCAGGCACGCCGGTGCATGGACTGCGGAATCCCGTTCTGCCACTCGGGAACCGCCGGCTGCCCGTTGGGCAACCTGATCCCGGAGTGGAACGACCTGGTCCGCCGCGGCCGCTGGGACGCGGCGAGCGCCCGCCTGCACGCCACGAACAACTTCCCGGAGTTCACCGGCATGGTGTGTCCCGCACCGTGTGAGGCGGCGTGCGTGCTGTCGATCAACGAGAAGGTCACCGGCGGCAGTGTGACCATAAAACGCATCGAGAAGACCATCGCCTACGAGTCGTGGGCCGAGGGGCTCATCGGTCCCGAGCCGCCCGCGGCGAAGACCGGCAAGTCGGTGGGCGTCGTCGGTTCCGGCCCGGCGGGTCTGGCCGCGGCACAGCAGCTCACACGCGCCGGGCACGACGTGACCGTGTACGAGCGCGACGACCGGCTCGGTGGCCTGCTGCGCTACGGCATCCCCGAGTACAAGCTGCAGAAGAGCGACATCGACCGCCGCATCGCCCAGATGCGCGCCGAGGGCACCGAGTTCGTCGTCAACTGCGACGTCGGCACCGACCTGTCGGTGGAGGACCTGAGGGCCAGACACGACGCGGTGGTGCTCGCCATCGGCGCCATGGAGGCGCGCGACAACCCGGTTCCCGGGCGTGATCTCAACGGCGTTCATCTCGCGATGGAGCACCTCGTCGCGGCCAACCGCGAGTGCGAGGGCGACGGCCCGTCGCCGATCACCGCGGCCGGTAAGCACGTGGTCATCATCGGCGGCGGTGACACCGGCGCGGACTGTCTCGGCACCGCGCACCGTCAGGGTGCGGCGTCGGTGGTGCAGCTCGACTACAACCCCGAGCTGCCCGGTGAACGCGACGACAGCCGCTCGCCGTGGCCGACCTGGCCGCTGATCATGCGCACCTCCAGCGCGCACGCCGAGGGCGGTGAGCGCCGCTATCAGGTTGCGGTGCAGCGCTTCATCGGCGACGAAGCGGGCAACGTCACCAAGATGGTGCTCGCCGAGGTGAAGGTGCAGCGCGACGCCGACGGCAACCGGGAGATCATCCCGATCAGCGAGGAGTTCGAGATACCTTGCGAGCTCGCGCTTTTCGCGATCGGCTTCACCGGCGTCCGACGGACCGAGCTGCTCGACGACCTCGGGATCGAGCCGAACAGGCGCGGTGCGATCTCCTGCGGCAGTGACTGGCAGACCGATGCCCCCGGCGTTTTCGTGTGCGGTGACGCCCACCGCGGTGCGTCGCTCGTGGTGTGGGCGATCGCCGAGGGACGGTCGGCGGCGCGCGCCGTCGACGAATTCCTCGTCGGCTCCTCCGATCTGCCCTCGCCGGTCCGGCCGGCGACTCTTCCGCTGGCGGTGCGCTGACTCCCGTCGCGCGTGTTCTCCCTCGTCGGGGAGGACACGCGCGGGAGAAAATGTGACGCGAAAGCCGTACCGGCAAGTAGCCGTGTGTCACCTGCACGGACACCGGACGGCCCCGCGGCGGCGGGCCGGTCGGCACGTGGAGATGCACCTTCGACGGGACTAAGGTGATGTTGTGACACGGCGAACCAAGATTGTCTGCACCCTGGGTCCTGCGACTTCCAGCGACGAGCGCCTCAAGGAGCTCGTCGCTGCGGGTATGGACGTGGCCCGGATGAACTTCAGCCACGGCAAACACGAGGACCATGCTGCCGTGTATGCCCGGGTGCGCAAGGCATCCGACGAGGCGGGAAAGGCGGTCGGCATCCTCGCCGACCTGCAGGGCCCCAAGATCCGGCTGGGCCGTTTCGACGGCTGCGACGGCGCCACGGTCTGGGAGACCGGTGAGCAGGTCCGGATCACCGTCGAGGACGTGACCGGCGACCACGACCGCGTCTCGACCACCTACAAGCAGCTCTCCCGGGACGCCAAGCCCGGCGACCGGCTGCTCGTCGACGACGGCAAGGTCGGCCTGAAGGTCGCCGCGATCGAGGGCGACGACGTGGTCTGCACCGTCACCGAGGGCGGGCCGGTCAGCAACAACAAGGGCCTGTCCCTGCCGGGCATGAGCGTCTCGGTCCCCGCGCTGAGCGAGAAGGACATCGACGACCTCGAGTTCGCCCTCGAACTGGGCGTCGACCTGGTGGCGCTGTCGTTCGTGCGCAGCCCGTCGGACATCGAACTCGTCCACGAGGTCATGGACCGCGTCGGCCGTCGCGTGCCGGTCATCGCGAAGCTGGAGAAGCCCGAGGCCATCGAGAATCTCGAGGCGATCGTCCTCGCTTTCGACGCGATCATGGTCGCCCGCGGCGACCTCGGCGTGGAGCTGCCGCTGGAGGAGGTGCCGCTCGTCCAGAAGCGCGCCATCCAGATGGCCCGCGAGAACGCCAAGCCGGTCATCGTCGCCACCCAGATGCTCGACTCGATGATCGAGAACTCGCGCCCGACCCGTGCGGAGGCGTCCGACGTCGCGAACGCGGTGCTCGATGGTGCGGACGCGGTCATGCTGTCCGGCGAGACCTCGGTCGGCAAATACCCGCTCGAGACCGTCCAGACCATGGACCGGATCTGTCGCGCGGTCGAGACCGGCCCGCGCGACGTGCCGCCGCTGTCGCACGTGCCCCGCACCAAGCGCGGCGTGATCTCCTACGCCGCCCGCGACATCGGCGAGCGACTGGAGGTCAAGGCCCTCGTCGCGTTCACCCAGTCCGGCGACACCGTCCGGCGTCTGGCGCGTCTGCACTCGCGGCTGCCGCTGTTGGCATTCACCCCGACCCAGGAGGTTCGCAGCCAGCTCGCGCTGAGTTGGGGCACCGAGACCTTCATCGTCGACCACGTGGACACCACCGACCACATGATCGACCAGGTCGACCACCAGTTGCTGGAGATCGGCCGCCTGGAGAGGGGCGACGTCGTGGTCATCGTCGCCGGCGCCCCGCCCGGCACGGTGGGTTCGACCAACATGATCCACGTCCACCGCATCGGCGAACAGGATCACTGACCACCTCGACCCGAGCCGCCGGAACCGGGCCGCTCGGGTCGGTGCATCCGCGGACCGCGACCGGTCACTAGGGTGTGTGGCATGACCGTGGAACAGACCGGGGATCTCGGCAAGCTGCTCGAACTGCTCGACGTCGACAGGCAGGACGACGACCTGTTCATCGGGCACCACCCCGAGCAGGTCACCGCGCGCACGTTCGGGGGACAGCTCCTGGGCCAGGGCGTGGTCGCGGCGTCGCGCACCCTCACCCGCGGCAACCCGCCCATCCACGCGCTGCACGCGCACTTCATCCGTGGCGGCGACGTCAGCAAGCCGATGGAGTACCACGTCGACCGGTTCCGCGACGGCAAGTCCTTCGCCAACCGGCAGGTGACCGCCAAACAGGACGGCGAAGAGATCTTCACGATGCTGGTGGCCTTCCAGGACAACAGCGCAGGCCTCGAGCATGCGGTCGAGATCCCGCAGGTGCCCTACCCCGAGGAACTGCCGCCTCTCGGTGAGCATTTCAAGGGATACGAGGATCAGATCGCGACATTCGTGAACGCCTTGCACCCCATCGACATCCGCTTCGCCAACGAGCCGTCGTGGAAGGCGAAGGAGGCGGGCAAGAAGCTCACCGACAACCGGGTCTGGATGAAGGCCGACGGCGTGATGCCCGACGACCCCGTGATGCACGTCGCCGCAATGTGTTACGCGTCGGACACCACGGTTCTCGACTCGATCATCACCACCCACGGCCTGTCGTGGGGCCTCGACCGGCTGTTCGCCGCGACGGTCAACCATTCGATGTGGTTCCACCGCGAGTTCCGGTTCGACGACTGGCTTCTCTACGCGACCCGGTCGCCGGTGGCCACCGGCTCGCGCGGCCTGGCGTCGGGCCGATTCTGGATGCGCGACGGCACGCTCGCGACGTCGGTCGTGCAGGAGGCGCTGATCAAGTACTTCCCGCCGCGGAAGTGAAGCGACTCCCATGACGGGACAGGACCATCCGGCGCACCCGGTCACCCGGCACGGGGCGCCGACGCACGAGATGTGGCTCGATCCGGGACCACGGTTGCCGCGGCGCAGCTGGCAACGCAAGACGAGGGTGCCGGTCATCATCGGCACGGTCCTCGCGATGAGCCTGCTCGCCGTCCTGGCGATCGGTGCCCTGGTCGTCGGTGCGGTGTCCACCCCGACCCTCACCGCGAAGGGCGGGGTGGTCGTCGACTGTGCATCGCAGACCGCGGAGATCCCCGGCGGTAGCCCGATCGCCCGCGGCACCCGGGTCGTCATCTACGACGCCACCGGTGGCGAGGTGGCCAAGACCTCGCTGACCGAGTTCGTCCGAAGCGATGTGGGCTGCGAGCTGACCTTCGAGGTGGACGGCGTCGAGTATGCGGACGCCGGGTACGTCGTCCGCGTCGGCGACCGGTTCACCCAGACGGCATCGGCGGCCGCGTTGCAGCAGGGTGTGGTCCTGCGTCCCTAGGGCTGCGGGCCCGCGTCGTCCCACGGGAGATCGCGGCCTTCTCCGGTGGCCGGTCGCCGCCGGCGGGCTCCGGCAACCGGACCGACACCGGTGCGGCCACCGCCGGATCTCCCGCCAGAACACATTCGCTGATGAGTCCCACCACATCCGGTCCTGACGTATGAACCGTCAGGGACGTTGCGGGTCGGTTGACCGGACAGCAGGTGTGGGTCGGGTTAGACTTCGCCGGATCAGTGTTGGGCCCGGATCCGTTGTGTCGACCCGAAGTTCGACTTCAACATCTGCATCCGGGTCGCGTCGCGAGCCGGTCCGCCGGTCGCGGCGTGCGACGGTAGGGAGCGTACGTGGAGTACAGCAGAGACTGGGGCAACGAGATCTGGGAGAGCCTTGAGTGGCTCGGCATCGCCACCGGAATCGCGCTGGCGGCGATCCTGGTCATTGGCTTCCTGCTCGCCAGGTTCAGCCGGTGGGGCAGGCCGTTGTGGCGGATCATCGGGGGCTACTTCACCGAGCACGCCACCCGCGTCCGATCCTGGGTCTTCGTCGTGCTCCTGACGGCGCTGGCACTGGCGGGTGTGCGGGTCACGGTGCTGTTCTCGTACTTCAGCCGGGACCTGTTCAACGGCCTGCAGACCGCAGCCGAGTCGTTCTCCCTGTCCGGGGACCAGGGGTCCCAGGTGCTGGAGCAGGGCAAGGAGATGTTCTGGCATTCGATGGCCCTGTTCGGCATCCTGGCCGCGATCCACGTGGTGCGGACGATGGTGGAGATCTACGTCGGTGCCGCCTTCGAGATCGACCTGCGCAAGTGGATGACCGCCGGTGCCGCCGCGGACTGGATGGAAGGCCGCGCGTTCTATCGGAACCGCTTCGTCGACCTCGGCGGCGTGTTGGCACGCAGCATCCTCCCGTTCCGCCGCCGGACCCCGTCTCGCAAGGTCACCGACATCCACCCCGGTGTGGACAACCCGGACCAACGCATCCAGGCCGACATCACGAATGTCGCGTCGGTGGGCTCGGGACTCTTGTGGGGCGGCGGAGGGTCGTCGACCAACGGTGTGATCACCGCACTGGCCTCGATCGTGTCGTTCACCCAGATCCTGTGGGAGCTGTCCGGGCCGGTGACGATCTTCGGCGTGGAGATCCCGCGCATGATGATGTGGCTGGTCCTGACCTACGTCCTGGTGACCTCGGTGATCGCCTTCCTGGTCGGCCGTCCGCTCATCCGACTCAACTTCTGGCAGGAACGCCTCACCGCGAACTTCCGCTACGCACTGGTCCGCGTGCGCGACGGCGCCGAGAACATCGCCTTCTACCGGGGCGAGAAGGTCGAGCACCAGGGCTTGATGGCACGCTTCGCCGAGGTCATCAAGAACTATTGGCAGATCGTCTACGTCCGGATCGTCTTCGTCGGCTGGAATTTCATCGTCAGCCAAACCGCCGTGGTGTTCCCGTACCTGGTGCAGGCGCCGCGGTTCTTCGACGGCCAGATCAATCTTGGCGAGATGCAGCAGACGTCGTCGGCGTTCGGCGAGATGCACGACGCGCTCTCGTTCTTCCGGGAGTCGTACGACGACTTCACCGGGCTCCGGGCCTCGATCATCCGTCTCGACGGTCTCGCCGATGCGGATTCCAGGTCCCGCAAGATGTCCGAGATCAAGACCGTCGACCGTGACCGTGCGGTGCGTCTGGCCGACGTCGACGTGAAGACGCCCAGCGGTGACGAACTGATCCGCGGCCTGAACCTGGAGCTCGGCGCGGGCGATGCCCTCGTCGTCAAGGGACGGTCCGGGGCGGGCAAGACGACGCTGTTGCGCGGCCTGGCCGGCCTGTGGCCGTACATCGACGGCGAGTTCGCGCGTCCGGCGGGCAACAAGACGCTGTTCCTGTCGCAGATGCCCTACATCCCGCTCGGTGACCTGCGGACCGCCGTCGCCTACCCGGCGCTGCCCGACGAGGTCGGTGACGACGCGATCCGCGAGGCCCTGCAGAAGGTGTTCCTACCGCACCTCGTCGACCGTCTCTATGACGAGGAGGACTGGTCCAAGGTGCTGTCGCCGGGTGAGCAGCAGCGCGTCGCGTTCGCCCGCATCCTGCTCACCAGGCCGGAGGCGGTGTTCATGGACGAGGCCACCTCGGCGGTCGACGAGGGACTCGAATACGCGCTGTACCAGCTGATCCGGACCGAGCTGCCGGACACGATCATCGTGTCTGTCAGCCACCGCAGTACCACGGACCAACACCACACCCAGGTGCTGGAGCTGACCGGTGGCGGGAAGTGGACCGTGTCGCCGGTCGGTGCGACTCCGTCGCTCGACAAATAGTTGTGACCTGCAATTTTGCGTTCGGGTGACGTTTGATGTGATCCGACCGTCTCGGCCCCCTCGACTCGCTAATGTGGCGCACACCACATCCACTTCGTGAGTCGAGGGGCCATGACCGCAACGGACCTGATCACCTTTCCCCACGAGACCGGGGTCGACGTCGCGACCCTTCCCGCCGCGTTCCAGCAGACGATCACTGTGCGACCCGACGCGGTGGCGATCCGTACCGTCGGCGGCACACGGCAGATCACCTGGTCGGAGTACGGGACCCGGGTCGAGGCGATCGCCGGTGGTCTTGCCGCGCTGGGGATCTCGCGCGGCGACACGATCGGCATCATGCTCACCAACCGGCCGGAGTTCCACCTCGTCGACACCGCCGCGCTCCACCTCGGGGCGATCCCGTTCTCGATCTACAACACCAGTTCGCCGGACCAGGTCGAGTACCTGTTCGGCAACGCCGGGAACAAGGTCGTCATCACCGAGCAGGCGTTCCTCCCGGTGATCACCTCCGCGGCCTCCGGCGTCGAGAAGATCATCCTGGTCGACGGTGACACCGACGCCACGCTCTCCCTCGAGGAGGTCGAGCGACTCGCTTCGCCCGCGGGGTTCGACTTCGTAGCGTCATGGCAGGCGGTCGAGCCCGACGATCTCGCGACGCTCATCTACACCTCCGGGACCACCGGCCCGCCGAAGGGCGTCGAGATCACCCACCGCAACATCATCGCCGAGCTCGCGTCGCTCGCCGACATCGTCGACGCCGGGTTCGACGACCGGGCGATCTCGTATCTGCCGGCCGCCCACATCGCCGACCGGGTGTCCTCGCACGCGGCGAACATGGTGCGCGGCATCCAGCTCACCACCGTGCCCGACCCGCGGGAGATCGCCGCAGCGCTGCCCGAGGTGCGCCCGACCTTCTTCTTCGGGGTGCCGCGGGTGTGGCAGAAGATCCGGGCCGGCATCGAGGCGAAACTCGGCGAGGAGACCAGCCCCGTCAAGAAGGCCCTCGCGGGGTGGGCCCTCGGGATGGGGACCAAGGCCGCCGACGCCCGACTCGCCGGCCGCGAACTCGGTGTGCTGGACCGCATCGGACACGAACTGGCCGACAGGCTGATCCTGCACAAGGTGCGCGCCGCGCTCGGCCTCGACGAGGTGGACTTCGCCGGGTCGGGTGCTGCGGCGATCCCGCCCGAGGTGCTGAAGTTCTTCCTGGGCCTGGGTCTTCCGGTGCTCGAGGTCTGGGGCATGTCGGAGACGACGGGCGTCTCTACGATGACCACCCCGGACGACCTGAAGATCGGCACGGTGGGCAAGCCCATCCGCGGTATCGAGGTGAGACTCGCGGCCGACGGCGAACTGCTGGTCCGCGGTCCGGTCGTGATGAAGGGCTATCGAAAGCAGCCGGACAAGACGGCCGAGACCATCGACACCGACGGTTGGCTGGCCACCGGCGACATCGCCACCATCGACGCCGACGGGCACGTCACGATCGTCGACCGCAAGAAAGAACTGATCATCAACGAGTCCGGAAAGAACATGTCGCCCACCAACATCGAGAACACGATGAAGGCGGTGTCGTCGCTCATCGCTCAGGTCGTGGCGATCGGCGACGGCAAGCCCTATGTGTCGGCGCTGGTGGTGCTCGATCCCGAGGCCGTCGAGGCCTATGCCAAACGCCTGAACCTGGGGCAGGGTGGCTTCGCCGAATTGTCGTCCCATCCGGCGATCGTCGAGGAGATCACCGGGGCGATCCGGGAGGGCAACACCAGGCTCTCGCGGGTCGAGCAGGTGAAGCGGTTCACCATCGTGCCCACCGCATGGGATCCCGGCGGCGACGAACTGACACCCACGATGAAGTTGCGCCGCAACCCGATCGCGACGAAGTACGCCGCCGAGATCGGCGCGCTGTATGCGCCCGGGCCGAACGCATCTGTGGTCGACCTGCGTTCGTGACCGTTCTCAATCGGAGGTGATCGCACCCCGGTCGTCGACCGTGAGCGAGTCCTGACGCGACGTGTCCTTCAGGTCGACACCCGAGCGTCCCAGCTTTCGGGCTCCGTCGACGAGCGACGCCGCAACCCGTGCGGCCACCTCGTACTGCAGGCCGTCGGGCGGGTGGATGTTGGAGATGCAGTTGCGGTCGGCGTCGGTGCGGCCGGGTCTGGGCAGGTGCGTGAGATAGATGCCCAGGCTGTCGGCGACCGAGAGCCCCGGTCGTTCCCCGATGATCACCAGCAGAGTGGTCACGCCGAGGGTCTCGCCGATGTGGTCGCCGAGCGCGACCCGCGCCTGGGTGGCGACGACCGGTGGCGCGATGGTGTAGCGGCCGGCGAACGCGTCGAGCAGTGCGCCAAGCAGTCCGTGCGCATGGTCGACGACGGCTCGCGGCGAGAGTCCGTCGGCGATGACGATCCCGATCTCGGCATCGGAGCGAGGAATTCGCGACAGGTCCGCCGGCGTGCGCCCCAGGTCCGGCCGGCGCAGGTACTCGCTTCGCGTCGATGCCCGGCTCGTGACGATCACCGGGTCGTCGAGCCCGAGATCTGCGAGGGTCGCGGCGAACGCCTCTGCGTCGAGGGGGTCGTGCACCGCGTCGCGAGCCGCCGCATGCGCGGCCTGGAATTCGAGGACCCGTCGCGTCGGCAACGAGTTCCCGGCCCGGCCCAATCCGATGCGGGCCTGGGTGGTCCGTCGCAGCGGCGCCCACACATCGATGGTCGGATCATGCTCTGCCGGAACGTGTTCCGGGTCGGTCATCGTTCGGTCGCTCATCGTCCGGCCGCCAGGGGTAGCAGGGGAGAGGCCGCCGGGTCGACCGGGAGAATCCGGCCGTCGGCGTCGGCCATGCCGAGTCTTGCCAGCCATTCCTCGAACTCCGGCGCCGGACGCAGGCCGAGCGCCTGGCGCACGTACAGCGCGTCGTGGAACGCAAGACTCTGGTAGCCGAGCATCACGTCGTCGGCGCCCGGGACCGCGATGACGAAGGCCGCGCCCGCGACGCCGAGCAGGGTGAGGAGAGTGTCCATGTCGTCCTGGTCGGCCTCGGCATGATTGGTGTAGCAGACGTCGACGCCCATGGGCAGCCCGAGCAGCTTGCCGCAGAAGTGATCTTCGAGTCCGGCGCGGATGATCTGTTTGCCGTCGTAGAGGTACTCGGGACCGATGAACCCGACGACGGTGTTGACCAGCAGTGGATCGAGTGCACGTGCCACCGCGTATGCCCGCGCCTCGAGGGTCTGCTGGTCGACCGGCTTGCCGTCGGTGCCTAGGTGTGCACCCGCCGACAGTGCCGACCCCTGGCCGGTTTCCAGGTACATGACGTTGTCGCCGACGGTGCCGCGCTGCAACGAGCGGCCAGCCTCGTTGGCCTCCTGCAGGATCGACAGCGTCACGCCGAACGCGGCGTTGGCGCCCTCGGTACCGGCGATCGACTGGAAGACGAGATCGACCGGAACACCCTGTCCGATGAGGTCGACGGTCGTCGTGACATGCGACAACACGCATGACTGCATCGGGATCTCGTAGCGCCGGCGGATGTCGTCGAGCATGTGCAGCAGGTCGGCCGTCGTGCGCGGCGAGTCCGACGCCGGGTTGATCCCGATGACCGCGTCGCCGCATCCCATGAGCAGGCCGTCGAGTGTGGCGGCCGCGATCCCGCGCGGATCGTCGGTCGGATGGTTCGGCTGCAGACGCGTGGCGATCCGGCCCGGGAGGCCGATCGTCGTGCGGAAGGCGGAGGTCACCCGGATCGCCGCGGCGACCAGGATCAGGTCCTGGTTGCGCATGATCTTCGATGTCGCGGCGGCCATCTCCGGCGTCACCGCAGGGGAGATGCGGGCGATCCGCTCCGCCGCGTCGGGCCTGGTCGAGGTCTCCAGCAGCCAGTCGCGGAACCCGCCGACGGTGAGGTGTGAGATCTCGGTGAACGCCTGCCGGTCGTGCGTGTCGACGATCAGTCGCGTCACCTCGTCCGACTCGTACGGAACGAGCAGGTCCTCGAGGAACGTCGACAGCGGGACGTCCGCCAACCGCCATGCGGCAGCCGCACGTTCGGCGTCGGATGAGGCGGCGCAGCCCGCGAGTTCGTCGCCCGACCGTCGCGGTGTGGCCTTTGCCATGAGTTCGACGAGGCCGTCGAACTCATACGTCGTCCCGGAGATCGTCTGCGTGTACCTCATCGAAGGTCCTCACGGCTTGTCATGGTGTCCCGAAGTCTAGGTTCGGCACCTTCGGGTCGCATGACGAACGACCGACCTCACATGCGTGTCCGCTCCTGCTCCGAACCCTGCGCCGAACCCTCTTCAGAACCTTCCGGGGAGTGACCCTTGACACATCGGAGGCGATGAATGTACGTTCACTCGTACCGAACGCATTATTCACAACGCGCCGCTCCGGGCGCTGCGACCGCGATTCACCTGCGGGTATGTCGTCCGTTCAGCATCATGCGCCGGGTGTGTTCACGGCCGAGCCGGTCGGCGGACCGCGTCTGGCATCGCACGGCACGGCACTCGGCATGCCCGGTCACCCAGTCCCGATCCACCCAGACCCGATCCACCCAGAGGAGTGCGCAGGATGGACTACGAAGACATCGACTACACCGTCGAGGGCCACACCGCGATCATCACGATGAACCGACCTCACCGGTACAACGCCTTTCGGGCCAAGACCGTGGAGGAGATGATCCACGCGTTCCGTCGTGCCTGGGCCGACAACGGGGTACAGGCCGTCATCCTCACCGGGGCCGGCGACAAGGCGTTCTGCACCGGCGGTGACGTGAAGCAGCGTGCCGAGACCGGCGACTACGGTCCGAGCGAGAGCGGCATGTTCGAGATCGGCAACCTGCACAAGACGATCCGCGACATCCCCAAGCCGGTCATCGCCGCCGTCAACGGCCTCGCCATCGGCGGCGGACACGTCCTGCACGTCCTGTGTGACCTCACCATCGCCGCCGACACGGCACGTTTCGGCCAGTCCGGTCCCAAGGTCGGCTCTTTCGACGCCGGGTTCGGCTCGGCCTACCTCGCCCGCGTGGTCGGGGAGAAGCGAGCCCGCGAGATCTGGTTCCTGTGCCGCCAGTACGATGCCGCGACCGCCGAACGGTGGGGTCTGGTCAACTGGGTCGTCCCCGCCGCCGACCTCCTCGACGAGGCCAAGAAGGTGGCCGCCGAGATCGCCGAGAAGTCGCCCACCGCGCTGCGTTTCCTCAAGCAGAGCTTCAATGCCGACACCGACCACCAGGCGGGACTGTCCAACCTGGCGATGAGCGCGCTCGACCTGTTCACCCATTCCCCCGAGGGCCTCGAGGGTGCCAACGCCTTCGCCGAGAAGCGCGCCCCGCAGTTCAACCAGTACGTCGGCGCCTGAGCGCCCCGGAACCCGCTGAGGAAAAACCCATGACCGACAAGCACATCGCCGTCGTGACCGGCGCCGGTTCCGGTATCGGCAAGGCCATCGCCCTCGGCTTCGCCACGCAGGGCACCACCGTCGTCGCCGCCGACCTCGACCTCGATGCCGCCAAGCGCACCGCGGAACAGTCCCCGTCGATCATCCCGATGGCCGTCGACGTCGCCGATCGCGCCACGGTCGACGAGCTGCGCGACGCCGTCGGCGCCGAGGTCGGGGTCCCGGACATCCTCGTCAACGCCGCCGGTTGGGATCGCACCGACCGGTTCCTCGAAGCCACCGCCGAATTCGCCGAGAAGGTCGTCGCGATCAACTACCTCGGACCGGTGCACATGGCCAGTGCATTCCTGCCGGGCATGGTGGAGGCGTCGAAGAACGACGATTGGCAGGGTGGTCGCGTCATCAACCTCGCCTCCGACGCAGGTCGCGTCGGCTCGGCCGGCGAGACCATCTACGCCGGCGCCAAGGGCGGCGTCATCGCGCTCTCCAAGTCGCTGGCCCGTGAGATGGCGCGCCATCGGATCACGGTAAACGCCGTCTGCCCGGGACCCACCGACACACCCCTGTTCCAGGCCCAGCCCGACAAGCTGAAAGAGGCTCTCGTCAAAGCGATCCCGTTCCGGCGCCTCGCCACACCAGAAGAGGTCGCCGCCCCCGTGCTGTTCTTCGCCTCGCCCGCGGCGTCGTTCATCACCGGTCAGGTGCTCAGCGTCAGCGGCGGACTCACCATGGCCGGGTGACCGGCCCCATCCCGGTAACTCTCGAACCTCAGGGAACTCACATGACCCACGCATACGACGCCCACGCGTACCGCAGATTCTTCGAGCACGAGTTCACCTATCTCAACGGCTTCCGGCGTAACGTCACCCGCTACGCCGGCGTCGTCGCGATGATCGACCCGACCACCGACCGGCAGTGGACCTATGCCGAGCTCGGCCGTGACGTCGACGCCCTCGCCGCAGGTCTCGCCGCCCGCGGCGTCAGCCCGGGCGACGTCGTCGCCTACCAGCTGATGAACGGGCCGGAGTTCGCCCGGCTCTACCTCGCCACCCAGGCCGCCGGAGCGGTCGGATCGCCGATGAACTTCCGGCTCGCGGCGGGGGAGAGCGCCGTCATCCTCGACATCAGCACGCCGAAGGTCTACATCTACGACACCGCCTTCACCCCGATGGTCACCGAGGCGGTTCGGCTCGCCGGCCACACGCCGGAACTGCTGGTGGGCGTGGGTGACGGCGACCTCGCCCAGGGCGACGGCGCGGCCTCGATCCGCTTTGCCGACCTGCCCGTCGCGGACGGGAACCCGCCGGAGGTCACGAGGACGATCTTCGACGAGACCACCCGGCTGTACACCTCGGGCACCACCGGCATGCCGAAGGCGGTGCCCATGAACTCGGCCATCGAGATCTTCTCGGCGCACGACGTGATCATGCACTTCCCGCTGGCCCCGGACGACCGCACCCTCAACATGACCCCGTGGTTCCACCGCGGCGGTCTCTACTGCGCGGGCCCGAATCCGTCCTTCTACCTGGGATCGTCGGTGGTCCCGATGCGGACCTTCGATCCCGCGCTCACCCTGGACTGGGTCGAGAAGTACCGGCTCACCTTCCTCATCGGGGCCCCGACCAACCTCGCGATGCTGGCCGCCGCTCAGTCGGCGAATCCGCGGGACCTGTCGAGCCTGCGCGGCATCGTCACCATGGGCGCCCCGCTCGAACGCGAAGCGGCGCTGCGGTATCAGGAGGTGCTCACTCCCCGCATCTACAACGGGTACGGCAGCACCGAGGGGTTCTGGAACACCTTTCTGCGGCCCGGCGACCTGCCCGACCACGCCGGAACCGCCGGACGTGCCTGTATCGACGACGAGGTGCGCGTGGTCCGCGTGCGCGAGGACGGCCGGCTCGCCGATCCCGACGACGTCGTGGCCCGTGACGGCGAGGAGGTCGGTGAGGTCATCATCCGCTCGCCGAAATGCGCTGCCGCCTATCATGACTCGCCACAGCAGGAGAAGGCGAAGTACAACGGCAGCTGGTTGTACATCGGGGACCTCGCGACCTGGGACGCCGACGAGTACGTCACGATCGTCGGACGCAAGGACGACATGCTGATCTCCGGCGGCGAGAACGTCCATCCCGTCCAGGTGGAGGAGGCGCTGAACGGTCATCCGGCCGTGGCCGATTCGCTGGTCGTAGGGGTTCCCGACGATCGATGGGGAAGCCTCGTGGTCGCCTACATCGTCCCGGACGGCGAGCCGCCGACAGCCGAGGACCTCGATGCGTACTGCCGCGCCCACCCGATGCTGTCGACGTTCAAACGCCCACGCGCGTACCGCATCGTCGATTCGCTGCCCGTGTCGGCGACCGGAAAGAAGCTGCACTACAAGGCGACCGAAGCCGCGGCGCGGGAGATGGCCGAAGGGGCCTTCCGGGTTCCGGCAACCACCCACGTCGGCCCCTGAGACAGAAGGGAACCCCCCATGTCCTCGCTCACCCACGACCTCGAGCACAAGCAGTTCCGCGATACCGTACGGCGGTTCGTCGCCGAACAGATCACGCCCACGCACACCGACTGGGAGGCCGCAGGCCAGTGGGACCGTGCACTGTTCGTCGAGGCGGGCAAGAACGGCCTGCTCGGCTTCGAGGTGCCCGAGGAGTTCGGCGGTCCCGGGGTCGACGATTTCCGCTACAACGCCATCGTCATCGACGAGGTCGCGCGGACCGGCGCCGCCGCCGAGGCGATCGCCTTCTCGCTGCAGAACGACGTGGTGCTGCCGTACCTCACCGACCTGACCACCGACGAGCAGAGATCTCGCTGGCTGCCGGGCGTGGTCACCGGCGACACCGTGCTCGGCATCGCGATGACCGAACCCGGCGCCGGCAGCGACCTCACCGGTATTCGTACCTCGGCCGTCCGCGACGGCGACCACTACGTCATCAACGGCTCGAAGACGTTCATCTCCAACGGGCGCAACGGCGACCTGTTCGTCGTCGCCACGCGCACCGGGCCCGACAGGCACAAGGGGCTCACGCTGTTCGTCGTCGATGCCGACACACCCGGGTTCGTCCGCGGCCGCAAACTCGACAAGATCGGCCTGCATGCGCAGGACACGAGCGAGCTGGGCTTCGAGGAGATGCGAGTGCCGGTGGCCAACCGGCTCGGCGAGGAGGGGGAGGGATTCTACCAGCTGGTGCGCAACCTCCCGCAGGAGAGGCTGTCCCTGGCGATCGGTGCGGTCGCCGCGGCGGAGGGGACATTCGCGCGGACCCTCGACCACATCCGCGAGCGCACCGCCTTCGGCTCGGCGATCTCATCGTTCCAGAACACCCAGTTCATCGCCGCCGAGCTCGCCACCGAACTCGACGTCGCCCGCACCTTCCTCGACGACTGCATCGCCGCTCACGTCGCGGGCGAGCTCACCCCGGCGCGCGCCGCGAAACTGAAGTGGTGGGCCACCGAGCTGCAGGTTCGCACCGCCGACCGGTGTCTTCAGCTGCACGGCGGGTACGGCTACATGCGCGAGTACCCGGTGGCCCGGGCGTTCGTCGACGCCCGGATCCAGACGATCTACGGCGGCACCACCGAGATCATGAAGACGATCATCGCCAAGGATCTTGGTATATAGATGACCGGCTGCGGCTTGTACTGTGTGTGAACAGCGATTCACCCGCGGGTGGCCGCACGGCCAGGGTTCGGCGGGTCCGGTGACGAAAGGGGACGGCGATGGCGAAACCGGCCACGGCGCGGTCCGATGCCGACCTCGCCGTCGAGGAGGCGGTGCGCGCCGCGCGCGTCTCCACGCGACGTCGTCAGCTCCTCGATGCCGCGGTGAAGGTCATGGAGCGCACCGGTTTTCATCAGATGTCGATGCAGGCGCTCGCCGAGGAGGCGCAGGTCAGCGTCGGTCTGTTCTACAAGTATTTCGGCGGCAAGGAGGAGATCCTGCTCGCCGCCATCGTGGACATTCTCGAGGCCTTCCGCGACCAGCTGCAGCCGGCCATGGACCGGGCCGGCGACGACCCCGTCGAACGGTTGATCGCCGGCTTCCGCCAGTACGCGACGATCGTCGACGAGAATCGCGACGCGGTGGTCCTGACCTACCGGGAGAGCCGAACCCTCGACGCCGCCGGGCGGGACCGGATCAAGGAACTCGAGGTAGAGACCTCGGCGCCGATGCGCGAGGCGGTGGCCGCGGGTGTGGAGGCCGGACTGATGGTCGAGGTCGATGCCGACCTCGTCGTGTTCGACCTGATGATGCTGGCGCACGGATGGGCGCTCAAGCACTGGCATTTCGCGCCGGAATATGACCTGGACCGCTACGTGTCGGCGCAGTTGCGGTTCGCGCTGCAGTCGCTGGTCGTGCCCGATGCGCTACCCCGGTACCTGGCGCTTCTCTGACGGATTCGTCGTCGAGTCCTCGGAACCGGTGACCGAGGTGTTCGCCAGCGACCGCGCGTAGGCGCCCATCGCCCGGCCCGCGGCCAGGATCGGCTCCGGCGAACGCGTCGTCCGGGCCAGGACGAACGCGCCCTCGAGGGCGGAGACGAGTGCGAACGTCAGTGACCTGGCGTCGGACTCGTCGATTCCCCGCTCGACGAAGAGTGCCGTTCCGGCATCGATCCACGACGTCATCACCTCGTCGGCAACCTCGCGCAGTGCGGGCTCGGCGTCGGCGATCTCCCCGGCGACCGTGGACACCGGGCACATGTTGAGCCACCCGCCCTCCTCGATCGTCTCCGCGGCCGTGGCGAAGGCCGACTCGACCCCTGCCGCCGGGTCATCGAACGGCGCGAGCAGCATCGTGATGAGCTCGGCGTAGGCCTGGCCGGACTGTCGCAGGGCGGCCGCCGCGACGTCGCGCTTCCCGCCGGGGAAGTGGTGATAGATCGAACCGACCGGCGCTCGGCCGGCCTCGACGATCTGCTTCATCCCGGTCGCGGCGTAGCCCTGGCGCCGCAGCAGCTCGATCATGCCGACCACGATGCGTTCCTCGGTCTTCACCCTGGTCATTCTAGAGCAGTTGTTCTAGAGTGAATGTTCTAGAGCAGTCGTTCCAGTAGGGGAGGGCGCCATGGTCGACAACAGGACCCGGGATCACGCCGAACGAACCGAGACGAAGCCCAGCCGTGTCGAGGTCCCGGCCGGCGCTCTCGAATACGTCGACGAGGGTTCCGGTCCGCCGGTCGTCCTGCTCCACGGCCTGCTCATGGACCACACCGTGTGGGACGACGTCATCCCGTTGCTGCCGAAGGGCTTTCGCTATATCCGTCCGGTGCTGCCGCTCGGGTCGCACCGCATCCCGATGCGCGAGAGCGCCGATTTGACGCTGGACGGCATGGCCGGACTGGTCGCGGACCTCCTCGACGTCCTCGACCTCGACGACGTGACTCTCGTCCACTCCGACTGGGGTGGCGGGCTGTTCCTCACCGCGCTCGGCCGGGACCGGCGGGTGGCCCGACTGGTCATCCTGCCGTGTGAGGCGTTCGAGAACTTCCCGCCCGGCCTGCCCGGGAAGATGGCGACCCTCGCCGTGAGGATTCCCGGCGGTGTCTCGCTCGCGGCGCGCCAGTTGCGGATCGCCCGGTTACGGAGACTGCCGATGCTGTGGGGGTGGATGGTGACGCGCCCCGGTGATCCGCGCCTGGATCGGCGGATGCGCGCGTGGACCGAACCGGTGCTCGCCGACGCACGTATCCGGCGTGACCTCGTCAAGTACGCGAAGTCGGTGCTGGACGACGCCGATCTCATCCGGAAGACCGAGGCGCTCAGGGGTTTCGAGGGTGACGCGCTGGTGCTGTGGTCACCCGACAACCGGGTCATGCCGCCCGAACACGGACCCCGGCTCGCCGGGCTCCTGCCGCATGGTCGCTACGTGGGTATCCGTGGGGCCGCGGTGCTGTCCATGCTCGACGACCCGGAAGCGGTGGCGCGCGAGATCGGCGGGTTCCTCACCGGGTCTGCGGCACGCCGGAAGTGATCAGGACGGCGATTCGATCTTGAAGCCCACCTTCAGCGTTACCTGGAAGTGGGCGATCTGGCCGTCCTCGATGTGGCCGCGGGTCTCGGTGACCTCGAACCAGTCGAGGTGGTTGACCGTCTGCGAAGCACGCGCGATCGCGTTGCGGATCGCGTCGTCGGTGCCGGACGTCGACGATCCGACCACCTCGATGACCCGATAGACGTTGTCGGACAAGGTTTCTCCCTTCGTCGCATCGGTGCGGACCCGGCCCGTCGGCGATGCGGTCGACGGGGCCGGGCCGTGGATGACCTCGTCTCTGTCTACCCCTAAGATGCGGTGGATGAACCTCGAATCGGCAAACCGCGACCCTGCCGCGAGATGTCCGTGCCTGTCCGGCCTGCAGTTCGGTGAGTGCTGCGGCCCGGTCCTCGACGGCACTCGCCCCGCCCCGACCGCGGAGGCGTTGATGCGCTCACGGTTCACCGCGTTCGCGGTCGGGGACCGTGACCATGTGCTGCGCAGCTGGCACCCTCGCACCCGTCCCGCCGATCTGGCACTCGACGACGAGATGCGCTGGTACCGCCTCGATGTGGAGTCGACCAGCGGCGGCACGCCGTTCGACACCGACGGCGAGGTCACCTTCACCGCCCACTACCGCATCGGATCGGAGAAGGGTTCGCTGCACGAGCGCAGCCGGTTCACCAAGTACCGCGGACAATGGGTCTACGTGGACGGTGTCATCGCCTGAGGTCATCGCCTGAGGTCAGCCCCGAGCTGCCGCACCGTACCCGGCGGGTGGCGAGTCGCCCCGGTCAGGGAGCGGTGATCCGCCGTCCCTGCACGTAGACCTCGGCGATCGACGATTCCCGGATACCCATGAGCAACGTGAACAACGTCTGATCGCGCGCGAGGAGCGGGTCGTCGGAGCGGACCGCGTTCGCCAACACGGCGGCGAGCGGGGCGTCGGGCTCGATGACGACGAAATCGGCCTCCTTCCCGGCGTCGAGATTGCCGAACCGATCCTCCATGTCGAGGGCGCGGGCGCCGCCGAGTGTGCCGAGGAACAGCATCTCCGCCGGATGCATGGAGACACCCGCGTCACCGGGCTCGGAGATGTGCTGCTTGAACGCGTCACCCAGCACCCGCGGGATCAGCCACTCGTCGCCTCCGCCGACGTCGGTGCCGGCCGCGATGTTCACGCCCGACGCGACGGTCCGCTTCCACGGCATCGTGCCCGAGCCCAGGAACAGCTGCGAAATGGGGCAGTGCGCGATCGAGGTGCCGGTCTCGGCCATCCGCGCGAGCTCGGCGTCCTGGCAGTGCACCGCATGCGCCAGGATCGTGCGTCGCCCGAGCAGGCTCTTGCCGCCGACCTCCGACCACGGCAGGAACCTGCCGTCGTAGGTGTCGAGGTACGAGTCGCAGCGGTAGAGCTTCTTCGTGATGTCGATCTCGCCGGTGCCCGGCCGGTTGTTCTCGTTGAGATGTGTGTGCACGTACACACCCCGATCGCGGTACTCGTCGTAGAGTTCGCCGAGGTTGCGGAGGGTCTCGGCGGTGACCGACAGCGAGAAGCGGGGCACGATCGCCACGTGGACGAGCGCGGTGGCCGGGTCGCCGGTGTCGGCGGCATGCCACTTCTCGATCTCCTCCCGCGTGAGCCGGATGGCCTCCTCCTCGGAGGTGAGCAGCGGCCGGGCGGATTCGTCGCCGACGGTCTGGATGCCCCGGCCGGACACGATGCGCAGTCCGGCACTCAGCGTCTCCTCGAACAACGCGTCCTGCGCGGCGGGGAACGCGGAACCGAAGGCCATCATCGCCGTGGTGCCGGCGGCGATGCGCCGGCGCGTGAACTCGACGGCCGCCGTGCGCGCAAACCCCGGGTCGGCGAGGCGCGCCTCCGCCGGGAAGATGCAGCGGTCGAGCCACTCGAGGAGTTGACCGCCGCCGTACGAGGCGCCGGCGAAGGTCTGCGGGAAGTGGATGTGCGTGTCGACGAAGCCGGGCAGCAGGAATCCGCCGGGATGCTCGTGCTGTTCGGCCGATGCGAATTCCGTTGGGACGCCGGACCGTTCGCCGCAATACACGATGCGGCCGTCGTCGCCCACCACCAGTGCACCGTCAGGGATCGACACGAGGGCGTCGTCTGCCTCGGTGATCAGGGGGCTTCCGGACAGGTGGAAGACGTGGCCGTAGTGGATGTGATCGGTCATCGTCGGCTCCTACACATCACCCGCGGGGCGTCGCGAGATGGGACACGCACCGGGAAAGGATGTCACGGCCTCCGCCGACGCGCAGGCCGGCGCCGATCGGTGGCGCGGTTCACCGGGGCGGACGGCGCCCGGGGTCGGGGTCAAACAACGCCGTGCGTGGTGATCCAGTCGATGAGCGGCTTGGCCGATCGCCAGTCCTTGCGGACCCGGTCGACGAGCGCAGGGGAGTGGATGACCTCGTCGAACCCGTAGTCCTTGCCGACCGACAGCGTCTTGTGTCGCAGGAGTTCGATACGCGGATGGTCGATGTCGTAGCCGCGAGGGGACGTCTTGAGGCGTTCGCCGTCGAGCTCCCAGCCCGCCCGGGTGAGCTTGCGCACGATCCGCACCAGCTCGGGACCGTGCCGGTCGTCGTCGACGGCGCGACGGATCGCGGCGAGCCGTTCCGAGGTGGCATCGTAGAAACCGACCGCGACACGGACGCCGGGCGCCCCGATCTGGATGTAGTAGCCCGTGGCGGGGGCCACCTGGACGAAGGCGCCCTGATGGGTCTTGTACGGCGTCTTGTCCTTGGAGAACCGTACGTCCCGGTACGGGCGGAACAACTTGGCCGGCCCGAACTCGTCGGCGAGTTCCTCGGTGAGCGCGGTCATCGGCTCGGCGACCGCCGTCGTGTAGGTCTCTTTGTGCTGCTCCCAGAAGTACTTCGAGTTGTCGATCTCGAGGTCGTCGTAGAAGTCGAGGGCAGCTTCGGGGAAACCGGTGAAGCTCATGCACTCACCGTATCGGTGCGACCCGGCGTCCCGGACTCGTGTGCGGCGGCACGCGTTCGTCGATGTGCTCGGAGTAGCCCCGGGTGGTGAACTCCTCCCCGTCGAGGCGCACCTGCGCGCTGTACCCCGAGATGTAGCCGCGGCCGATGGCGAACCGCTGCGGACAATCATAGGTGCCGACGACGGACATCCCCGCGCAACCGAATTCGAACACCCGCGGCAGGTGACGTTCGTTCCCGTAGGCGTCGACCACCGGGTCGTCGTCGGTCTCGAGGATCCGATGATGGCCGCCGTGGAGCTTGCGGTCGGGGGTGCCGTCCATCGAACGGAGGATCACGTTGGTCTCCACGATCGCCCCGAACGCCCCCAGCTGGGTGAACAGGATCTGGCGCTCACCCGGCACGTCGACCACGTGATAGCTGAACCACTGCAGCGGGAGTTGTCTGCGCGAGGCGCGCCGCAGCACCACGTACGGGCTCACACTGCGTGCGTACTCGAGGTTGCCGACGCCCGAGATCTTCGTCGTCACACCCTGATGCACGACCTCGCCCTCGTAGCGTCCCACGTGCCCGATGTGTCGCCACACCGGCGATCTCACGAACCACGTCGTCTCGGGTCGACACGTCATCGACACCCGCGCGTCGAGGTCGCCGGCATGCAGCCGGATCTCGAAATCCGGATGCGTCCCCGTGATGCGCGCAAGGGAACCGAACTCGGCGAGGTCGGGCGCGAACCGTCCGTCCCGGTCGATCGACATCACGCGGCGCGCGTAGGCGTTGTCGGCACCGCTCGACGCCGACGCGACGATGATGTCCTGCGGGTCGTCGGGTGTCGCCTCGTGCGGGAAGTCGAAGGCCTGCAGCCCGGTCATCCCGCTCATCACCATCAGGCTCAGATAGCGGTGCGGCCCGGGCAGGTCAGGGAGCATGAGGCCGTAGTGGCTCCAGCCGTGGCGTCGTCCCGACTCGGTGTGGGGAAGCAGGTTCAGCGACTGGTCGAACGGTTGCTGCGACGCGCGGTGTGCCGCATCGGTGTAGTGGCGCGCGACGGCCAGCGCCGGCCTGAGGTACCGCGGCGGTCGCGATGCGTATGCCGGGGTCATCGGGCCGCTCCGGAGTCCTCGAGCCGCCCGAACCCGAGGATGCCCCCGTCGGAGTCCCAGTCCAGTGTGTGCACCCGGATCCTCCTCATCTCGTTGCCCCCGACCGTGATCGCCTCGTCTCCGTCGACCGCGACCACGATGTTCGTGTGCTGTCCCGGTGCCGACGACCGGTCGTAGAGCACGACGTCCCCGACGCGGGGTGCGTGGTCACCGACCGGCTCGAACCGACCGGAGTCCTCGAAGTACTCCTGCAGCGTGAATACACCCGAGATGCGCCAGTGGCCGGAGTGGGGATTGCGGAACGGCACCCCGGCCTCCCGCATGATCCAGCTGACGAAGTTCGCGCACCAGGGCTCGTCGGCGCCCTCGGAGTAGAACGCGCCCGGCCGCTGCGCGGTGTGCTCGGCGCGAAGCAGCTCGACGATGCGGTGTTGCGTCGGTGACAGCTGCGACGCGTCGACCGGCGGGAACCCTGCCGTATCCCACGGAAGCCACCGTTCGGGCACCGAGCGCCAGGCGATCACCCCACCCCGAGGACCAGCATCACGACGACCACCGCCGTCAGGACGAACGGCCGGTGACGTCGTCGGGGACGCGAATCGGTTCCGGTCGCGGGATCGTCACCGGTGCGGGTCGCGGCGTCGCGTTCGGGTCTCACCCCGCCGAGTGTAGGGAAACCGTCCGTGTACGGGGCCACGCCGAATCCCGCCGTTGGCGCGGACGAGCCCGCGGATGGTTGGCACAATGGCCGAGCCGGGGAGGGTGGAGAGAGACAATGGTGGATCAGACGGGGCACGCGCCGATCCTGCGTGCCGGCGAGACGTGCCGCGAGATCGCGACGGCCGGCCGGGTGGCGTGCGTCGTCGACGCCGCCGACTACTTCGTGCACGCGAGGTCTGCGCTGTTGCAGGCCAGGCGCCGTGCGGTGTTGATCGGTTGGGACGTCGACACCCGTATCCGGCTCGACCCGCGCTCGCCGGAGGGCGATGTGCCCGACGAACTCGGGGACTTTCTCAAGTGGCTGGTGGACAACCGGCCCGGATTGGAGATCTACGTTCTGCGCTGGAGCGTCGGCGCGTTCACCGGCATGTTGCGCGGCGTCGCGCCGCCCTTCGTGCAGGACCTGCTGACCGGGCGCCGGTTGCACTACCGGATCGACTCCGCCCATCCCGCCTCCGCCGCGCACCACCAGAAGATCGCGGTCATCGACGACCAGTTCGCGTTCTGCGGCGGCATCGACATGACCGTCGACCGTTGGGACACCTCGGAACACCTGTCGCACAACGAGTTCCGTCGCGGTCCCGACGGGGAGCCGCACGGTCCCTGGCATGACGTGACCCTCGCGCTCGACGGCGACGCCGCCCGGGTCGTCGCCACGGTGGCCCAAGATCGGTGGGAGGCGGCCACCGGTGAGCGTCTGGCCCCGCTCGTCGACACCGCGGGGCCCGACATCTGGCCGGAGGGCCTCGAGCCGACCTTCACCTCCTGCGACGTGGGCGTCGCCCGCACCATCCCGCACTACGGCGACCGCCCGCAGACCGAGGAGATCCGGAAGCTCTACCTGGCGGCCTTCGCTGCCGCGCGCCACACCATCTACATCGAGAGCCAGTACCTCGCGGCCCGGGAGATCGCCGATGCTCTGGCTGCTCGCCTCGGCGAGGACGACGGTCCGGAGATCGTGCTCGTGCTCCCGCGTCACTCCGACAGCCCGGTGGAACGTCTCGCCATGGACGGGGCGCGTCACACACTCCTGAAGATGCTCTGGCGCGCCGACGTCCACGACCGATTCCGGGCCTACTACCCGGTGACCGCGGACGGCGACCCGATCTACGTCCACGCGAAGGTGCTCGTCGTCGACGACATCCTGCTGCGCATCGGGTCGTCGAATCTCAACAATCGATCGCTGGGCTTCGACAGCGAGTGCGACATCGCGATCGAGGCCGACAGGGCGGAGCCACGCGCCGACGATCCGGCCGATGCCGAGTTGCGCGAGGCGATCACCGGATTCCGTACCCGCCTGTTGTCCGAGCATCTCGGCGTGACCGGGGACGAGGTGGACGAGGCTGTACGTGAACGTGGTTCGCTGGTCGCCGCCGTCGACGCGCTCCGCACCCCGGGCCGAACGCTCGAGCTCTTCGACCGCGAGGTGATCGAGGACGAGGACTCGATCATCGCCGAGAACGAGCTCGTCGACCCCGAGGACGCCCGGACCCCGCCACTCGAGCGGTTCTATCGCAGCGTGCTCCGACGCGCCGGTGGCCGGTCGCGCCGCGGATGAGCGCCGGCCCGCTCACCTGATCCGTTACCGCTCGATCAAGCGGATTCGGTGAGCGGGAACGGTATCGGTGAGTGCAGCAGCGTTTCAGCACAGTTGGTTGCGCGGTACGGCACCGCCCGCGGCGGGGCAGCGGCGTTCGGAGGCCGGGTGACTTGATTGACCGGCAACGACATTCGTCCCCGAACCGCGTAGGAGTACGCGGTTCTCGCATCGCGAGCGCGATCCTGTGGGAGATGGGACCGGGGGATCGGACGAGGTGTGCGTGGTGACGGTGGCCGTCAGCGTCGGTTGCGCGCCGTCTCGATCGCCGGCGCGACGATCTCTGCGAGGTCGGCGGCCACGTCACGGTCACCCTCCGGCGGAATGGCCACGTAGCTCAGGGCCATACGGGTGATCGCCCGGGAGATGCGTTCGATGTCGTCGTCGCCCATCCTCAGCCAGGTGGATTCCCGGAACGCCTGGATCAGGCGGTCACTGGCGACGGCGATCACGGGCCCGGCGTCGGTGGTGATCAGTTTCATCAGGTCCGGCTTCGCCTCTCCGGACAGCAGGGAGGCGATCAGCGGGTCGGTGGCCACCCCGGTGAAGTATTCGCTGAAGGCTGTGCGCAGCGCTCCGGTCACGTCGTCGACGTGTGTGCACAGGGAATCGGCGACGTGGCCGGCGAAGCGACTCGCCAGACGCACTGCATAACCCTGGGCGAGTCCGTATCGGGAGCCGAACTCGTTGTACACGGTTTGCCGGCTGACCCCGGTCGCGGCGGCGACGTCGGACATGCGGATCTGCGACCAGTCGCGCTCCGTGAGCAGGTCGTGCAGGCCGTCCAGCAGCGAGTTGCGGAGGAGTGCCTTGCTCTCCTGGGCGTAGTTCCGAGTCTTCATGTCGCCCCGCCAGTCCCCCGACCGCTGTTCTCCTACACGTCGTCTGACGCGCGGGATCAGGCGGCCGAAACGGACTCCAACGTGGCCTCGATCTCCGCGCGCAACGCCCGGCCCGTGCCGGAGCGGCCCAGGCAGACCGCACCGACGAGACGGTCGTCGTCGAAACAGCGTACGGTGGCCGCGAACCCGTCCGCACAGGTACCCGACCCGTCGGCGGTGTGGACCTCCATGGTGAACCCGTTGGCGAGGTCGGGCCAGCCCACCATCTGGATGTTGGCGCTGAATTGCATCGACCACGCCAGGGGGACCCGCGGGATAGGAGCGGGCGCGGGGATCGGGGTGCCCAGATCCGCGGCGATGGTCATGGCCGCGAGTCGTCCGTGTTCGGTGGCGGTGAGCCACTGCTCTGCCCGCATCGGTGCACCGGTGAGCGGGTGGGCACGCGCGGCCACGTCGCCGGCCGCATAGATCCCCGGCTCCGACGTGCGCAGCTGACCGTCGACGAGGATGCCTGCGGGGCCGACCGCCAGGCCGGCGCCGATCGCGAGGTCGACGTCGGGCTCCATGCCGACGGCGGCGATCACGGCGCCCTCGAGCCGGGTTCCGTCGCTCAGTGTCGCGGCGTCGGGGGTCGCCGAGGCAACCGACGTCCCGGTGAGGATTCGAATGCCGCGGTCGCGATGCAGTACCGCGATCGCCTCGCCGAACTCGGCCGGGACCACGCGGGGCATCAGGGTCGGGGCCTCCTCGACGACCGTGATGTCCAGGCCGCCGGCGGTCGGCGCATTCGCGAGCGCCGCCGCGACCTCGAGTCCGAGGAGACCGCCGCCGACGATCACGACCGGGCGAGACGCGGTCTCGCGGCGGATGCGGTCGACGTCGGCGCGGGTGCGCAGCGTCAACAGGTCACCTGTCCCGGTCGACAGTTGCCGTGCCCTGCCGCCGGTCGCGAGAAGCAATGCGTGGTAACCGAGTTCGAACTCGTCGTCGAGCCGGATCAGCCTCGCGCGGGGTTCGACGGCGACGACGCGCGTGGACGGGATGATCTGTATTCCGAGCTCATCCCAATAGCCGGAGGGACGCAGCCGGATTCGGTCGTCGGACAGATCGCCGTCGAGGATGCCCTTGCTCAGCGCGGTCCGGCGATAGGGAAGGTGCGGTTCGTCGCCGAACAAGGTGATCGTGCCGTCGAATCCGTTGGCGCGAAGGGTTTCCGCCGCGGTGATGCCCGCGACTCCGGTTCCGACGATGACCACCGCCGGACCGTCACCGCGGCGCGGCACCCGAACGTGCCGGCGGTCGCAGGGCTGGTGTTTCACGAGAGGGTCACCCCGATCACGCATCCCTCGACGGGTGCGGCCCCGGGGCCTGGGTCGAGCGATGCGGATGTCATGCACGCCCCTTCTCGTGGTCGATGTGACTGGTCGCACTGGACAGTAACAGTGACAATGTATGTTGTCTAGACAATAGGAGGGTTTTGTAAACTACACTGCCGAAAAGAAGATCCCTCGCGCTTTTCTGTCGGGGGAGGGCGCGAGGGATCTTCTGTGAGAACCGGATGCGGTGGGGGCATCACGTCCGGCCGCAGGGATCTACCCTTTCGTCACGGTGTGTTGATCCAGTTGATGATCGACTGGGCGGTCGCGGGATCGCCCTGGCTGATGCCGATGGCCGCACCTATGGCCGCGCCGACGCCGGCGCCCCAGATGCATCCGACGATCACGACACAGCCGATGACGAGGCCGGCCAGCGCGCCGATCGCCGTGGTGACGTTGCCGCCGCGATTCCAGCCGTTGTTGATGTGCCAGACCATCTTCTCGAAGGCCTGATCCTTCTTCGTCGACGCCGGATGCACGCCGGCTGCGATCGCGGCCTGCAGCTCGGGCGTGAGGAGAGGCGTGAATGTGGCCCGCGTGTGGTCGCCGCTGACCTGGGCGCGCAGGGGCACCATGACCCCGTTGAGCGGGAGCTGGAGCGGCACGCGCTCGATGGTGCGGCCGTTGCTGTCCACCACGAGGAGTTGATCGCCTGCGGACACGAATGTGGCGTGGCGCAGGACGGACGAGATGGTCGTGCCGTCCGGGGCGACGGTCGACAGATGGGATGGGGTTGCCGGGCCCGGGGTTCCGTGTGCGGTCCCGAACGAGATCGTGAGAACCGCGATGGCGAGAAGGGTGATACCGAAAATGCGGAAACGCTTCATCAGCGTGACTCCAGTCGTCGGGTGAAGGGGACATCACGTCCGAAGGTCCGTCATCCACGACTGCGAGGTATGTCGGGCTTCGGGCGCTGTGATTGTCGCACCGGCCGGAATGCGTCGCGGGCGAACTCGAAAACCATTGGTTTGATCGGACGACTGGATGGATCGGCCGCGCCGATGTCCCAGCCGGCGTCTCGTGGGGTCGTTCTAGGGCCGCATCCCCGCGAGCAGGATCGACACCAGTCGCGGAACGAGATCCGGCGTGGCCGCGCTGACCGGCTCCGGTTGCGGTCGGGTGATCAACCCGATGCCGACGATCAGTTCGAGGGCCCGTAGGTCGGACCGGACCAGGCCGGCGTCCTTTGCCGCGTCGAGCAGGTCCTCGACGCGTTCGAGCGTGAGCGCCTGCGTTTCCCGCACGCCCGCGGTCACGTATTCGGCCAGCGCGGCCGACAGCGCGCCCAGGTCGAGCTCGACGAGGCGGTGGACGAATGCCGTCCACGCGGCGTCGGGGGAGTCGGTGATGCAACCCGCTGCCTCGTCGGCGGCGCGACCGATGTCGTCGAGGATCACCTGCGCCACCTCGTCGGCCAGGGCATGCCGCGACTCGAAGTTGCGGTAGAGGGTCGCGATGCCCACTCCTGCGGCCTCGGCGACGGCCTCGAGCGCCACGCCGCCGCCGTGGGCAGCGAACAGTCGGCGTGCCTCTCGCACAATCGCCTCGCGTCGTCGTGCCGCGTCGGCTCGCATGCCCCGTCCTCTCGTCTCGTCATCGGTCGTGGTGATCCGTCGATCACGGCCGACTTGACATGTCCAGTCTAACCGGAGGATCATCCTCCACAAATAAGTGGAGAAAAAGCATCCACTTCTGGATAGGGGAGAGTCGATGACGGCGGTGTGTCGGTGACGGCGGTGGAGAGCACTGCGGACAACGGAGCGTCGGAGACCGGCGCCGAGGCGGGTGCACGGCGGCCGGCCCACCCGGCGGTGATGCTGCTGGGCCTGACCGTCGGGCTCGGCGTGATCCTGGTCCTGCTGCTGATGGTCTTCATCCTCCCGTCGCTCAAGAGCGGCGCGCACGACCTGCGCGTGGGAATCGTCGGAACACCGTCGGCGGTCACCTCGTTCGAGCAGTCGCTGGCCGCGGTCGACCCCGACGGCTATGACCCGGAGGTCTACGAATCCGAGGCCGCGCTGCGCACGGCGATCGAGAACCGCGACGTGGTCGGCGGTTTCGTGGTCGACGACGTGCACGTGAACGCGCTCGTCGCCGGCGCGGGGTCGGCGACGATCAGCGGCAACCTCGCCGCGTCCGCGCAGGCCATCGGCAAGATGGCCGGCCGCGAGGTGAACGTCGACGACATCGTGCCGCTGCCGAAGGGCGATCCGACCGGTATCGGCATCGGCGGCCTGGCGTTCCCGCTCGTCTTCGGCGGCATCGTGCCCGTTGTCGCGTTCCGGAAGATCTTCCCGCGCCGCGAGGGCTGGTACCTGGCCGGACTGGTCGGTTTCTCGCTCGTCGGGGGCCTCATCGTCGCGTGCATGCTCGTCTTCGCGTTCGGCAGCATCGACGCCGGACTGTGGTCGACGCTGTTCTGGGCCGTCGCCGGGTCGATCGCGCTCGGCATCGCGGCGCTGGCCTTTCCCCTGGCCGGCCTGCAGAGCGTGTTCGGCGCCAAGGGATTCACCCTCGGCGCGATGGTGATGATGTTCCTGGGCAACCCGTTCGCCGGCATCGCCGCGACCGCCGCGTGGCTGCCGTCCTGGGCCGCCGTCGTCGGTCAGATCCTGCCGCCGGGTGCGGACGGCACGCTGGTCCGCGCGGCCGCCTACTTCCACGGCGCGGGCGGCCTGACCGCCGGCCTGACGCTGGCCACCTGGGTGGCCGTCGGGCTGGTGCTGTTCGGTGTCGGAGCGCGGAAGAACGCCATGTCGTCGGCCACCGGGGCGCCGGCCGCGGGCCAGACCGGCGCCTGACGACGGCGACGTAGGCGAGGTCGGCGAGGTCGGACGACCACGCGGCCTCGTCGGTCGCACCGCGACGGTGCCGATCGTGTTCCGGGAGCCTGGAGGGCACCGGGACCCGGTTTGGGGCGCCGGTCGTGTCCCGACGGTCGGAGCGGGTGCCCCGGGTCCGGCCGAGGCGCGAACGATCTGGAGCGGCTCGATCCGATCATCGGACCGGTGGGCGCGGACGCGTGTGGAGTACTTCCGGAAACGATCGCCGATCGCGACGGATTTCGCCGATACTGGCTCGCATGGTGTTGATCCAGCGAATCAGCGCTCGTCGTAACCGCTCTCGTCTCCACCCGGGTGTGCTCGTGGTCGCGGTGCTCGCGGCAGCGGGTCTGCTCGTCGCCGCACCGGGCCCGGGCGCCGCCGCGGGCTTCCGCTACACGATGGTCGGGTTCTCCAACACCAGCGCGCGGCACATGGACGTCTACCAGTCCGACGACGGCGCCACGTTCCGTCCGGTGCGGTTGTCGGCGTTCCGTCCGCCGTCGGGCGTGGTGCGTGACCCGAGCATCTTCCGCAGCGCGGACGGTTGGTACCACGTCACCTACACGACGGGCCAGAACACGATCGGGTTCGCGCGCAGCCGTGACCGTGTGAACTGGACCTTCACGCACAACTATCCGGTGCCGCTGTGCTGCGCCTTCCTGCCCGGGACCGGCGACGGCAGGGGTGTATTCGGCTCGTCTGCGGGGTCGTTGTCGTTCGGGTCGGCCGGTTCGAGCGACGGGCCGTCGTTGTCGCCGTTCACCACCAAGGCCTGGGCGCCGGAGTTCTTCGTCGAGGGGGGACGTGTGAACATCATCCTGTCGATGTCCACCGGCGGCGGTTTCGTCCCCTACGTGATGACCGCGCTCGACCCCGGCCTGCGGCTCTGGAGCCCGCCGGTCCCGATCCTCAGCATCGGCGCCGACCACATCGACACCACCGTCGTGAAGGTCGGGGCGACCTATCACGCGTTCACCAAGAACGAGACGAAGAAGACCATCGAACATGCGGTCGCGCGGTCGCTCACCGGCCCCTACCGGTTCGTCCCGATCCGCGACTTCGGACGCTTCGTCGAGGGCATGGCGCTCGCGAGGCTCCCGAACGGCAAGTGGCGCATGTACTTCGACGCATACAAGCAGAAGCGGTACTTCTACAGCGACAGCCCCGACCTGTTCTCGTGGTCGGCGGCGAAGGAGTTGCCGCGCCTGTCCGGGACGGTCCGCCACTTCGGGGTGATCCGGGAATCGGTCTAGTTCGACCGCCGCTCACTCGCGCAGGCGTCGCTCCCCCGGACCGCGGGGCGGACGCCCCTCGCAGCCGCCTCGCCCGGGCGGCGACACTTCGCCGGAAAACCGTTGACCAGACCGACCCGGCCGGTACTGTGGTGAACATCACATAGGAATCGGAGGGATGGTCATGATACCGGCCGAGGTCAACGCACTCCATCACAGTATCCAGGCACTGCGCCATCAGCTCGTCACCCTCAAACATCACTACGGCGACATCGACAGCGTCCGCCGGATGTTCAACGACGTCGATCGCCTCGACATCGACCTCCATGACTTCGAACACTCGCACCCGCAGCCCAGGACGGAGGCGGCTCACAAGAAGGACGACGTCATCTACGTCCCGGACAGCAAGTCCGACGAGTCCGCGTGGCTCGGCGCGCAAGATGAAGGGCTGGGCTTCCATTCGCGTGAGCGGACCAAGTGAGCTCGCCCGCGGCCGAGCGGGATTCACTCGGGGTCTTCTCCCCGGGACGGGCGCGGCTGGCGGCGCGGACCCTGAGGACGGACAGATGGTGGCTGTCGCCGCTGCTGACCGTTCTCGGTCTGGGGATCTTCGTCGTCTACGCGACGGTGCGCTCTTTCGTGAGGAGCGCCTACTACGTCGCGGAGTACAACTACCTGACGCCGTTCTACTCGCCGTGCCTGAGCAAGTCGTGCGTCGAGGGGGCCGGCCACTTCGGCACCCCGTTCCCGGAACTGCCGATGTGGGTCCCGCTCGCGTTCCTCTCCCTTCCGTTCCTCCTGGGGTTCCGTCTGACCTGCTACTACTACCGCAAGGCCTACTACCGCTCGATCTGGCTCTCGCCTCCGGCGTGCGCCGTCGCCGAGCCGCACGGCCGCTACACGGGTGAGACGCGGCTCCCGCTGATCATCCAGAATTCGCACCGCTACTTCTTCTACGCCGCGGTGGTCATCTCGGTGATCAACACCTATGACGCCGTGGCCGCTTTCGACGGGGAGAACGGGTTCGGTATCGGATTGGGCAACGTGATCCTCGTGGGCAACGTGATACTGCTCTGGGTCTACACCCTGTCCTGTCACTCATGCCGGCACGTCACCGGAGGCCGACTGAAGCACTTCTCGAAACACCCTGTCCGCTACTGGATCTGGACGCAGGTGTCCAGGCTCAACACCAGGCACATGCAGTACGCATGGATCACTCTGGGAACACTGGTCCTCACCGACTTCTACATCATGCTGGTGGCCGGCGGCACCATCCCCGACCTGAGGTTCGTGGGTTGATCCGATGCCGACCTGATGTCCGGACCCTGTCGCGACCGATCTGACCGAGCAAGACCGAACGAGGGAGCCGCCGCCAGATGACCGAACCGGAACGCTACCACTACGACGTCGTTGTGATCGGTGCGGGAGGGGCCGGGCTCCGGGCGGTCATCGAGGCCAGGGAGAAGGGCTATTCGGTTGCGGTGGTGTGCAAGTCTCTGTTCGGCAAGGCGCACACCGTGATGGCCGAGGGCGGGTGCGCCGCGTCGATGGGCAATGCCAACGAGAAGGACAACTGGCAGACCCATTTCAAGGACACCATGCGCGGCGGCAAGTTCCTCAACAACTGGCGCATGGCCGAACTGCACGCCAAGGAGGCTCCCGACCGGGTGTGGGAACTCGAGACCTACGGCGCGCTCTTCGACCGGACGCCGGATGGTCGGATCGCCCAGCGCAACTTCGGGGGTCACACCTACCCGCGCCTCGCGCACGTCGGTGACCGCACCGGCCTCGAGTTGATCCGGACGATGCAGCAGAAGATCGTGTCGTTGCAGCAGGAGGATCACGCGCAGACCGGTGACTACGAGGCGCGGATCAAGGTGTTCGCCGAGTGCACCATCACCGAACTGCTCAAGGACGGCGACCGGATCGCCGGGGCGTTCGGCTACTGGCGGGAATCGGGACGCTTCGTCGTCTTCGAAGCGCCGGCGGTCGTCATCGCGACCGGCGGGATCGGCAAGTCGTTCAAGGTCACGTCCAACTCCTGGGAGTACACCGGCGACGGCCACGCACTCGCGTTGCGGGCCGGGGCGAGCCTGATCAACATGGAGTTCATCCAGTTCCACCCGACCGGGATGGTCTGGCCGCCCAGCGTGAAGGGCATCCTCGTCACCGAGGGCGTGCGCGGCGACGGCGGTGTCCTGAAGAACACCGATGGCAAGCGGTTCATGTTCGACTACATCCCGCCGGTGTTCAAGGGCCAGTATGCCGAGACCGAGGAAGAGGCCGACCGGTGGCTGGCGGACAACGACTCCGCCCGTCGCACACCGGATCTACTGCCGCGTGACGAGGTGGCCCGCGCGATCAACGAGGAGGTCAAGGCCGGTCGGGGCACCGAACACGGCGGCGTGTATCTCGACATCGCGTCACGGCTGCCGGCGGAGGAGATCATCCGGCGGCTGCCCTCGATGCACCATCAGTTCAAAGAGCTCGCCGACGTGGACATCACCAAGGAGCCCATGGAGGTCGGGCCGACCTGCCACTACGTGATGGGCGGCATCGAGGTCGACCCCGACACCGCCGCGTCGCGGGTGCCCGGCCTGTTCGCCGCAGGAGAGTGTTCGGGCGGAATGCACGGCTCGAACCGGTTGGGCGGCAACTCGTTGTCGGATCTGCTGGTGTTCGGCCGACGGGCCGGACTCGGCGCGGCATCGTACGTCGAGTCGCTCGACGCCCGGCCGCGGATCTCCCAGGACGACATCGAACGCGCGGCACGCCACGCGCTGTCGCCGTTCGATCCGCCTGCCCACGGCAAGCCCGAGAACCCATACACCCTGCACATGGAGCTGCAGCAGACGATGAACGACCTGGTCGGCATCATCCGGAAGGAACACGAGATCCGCCAGGCGATCGAGGGGCTCGCCGAGCTCCGGGAGCGGCTGGGCGACATGCAGGTCGAGGGGCACCGGCAGTTCAACCCGGGCTGGCACCTCGCCATCGACCTGCGGAACATGCTGCTGGTCAGCGAATGTGTCGCCAAGGCGGCGCTCTTGCGCACCGAGAGCAGGGGTGGGCACACCCGCGACGATCATCCCTCGATGGACCCGAACTGGCGCAACACCCTGCTGGTGTGCACCGCCGACACGAGTGACGACTCCCCGGTGCCGGAGGTCGGCGTCGTCAAGGAGGAACAGGTCCCGATGCGGCCGGATCTGCTGGAACTGTTCGACTACTCCGAGATCGAGAAGTACTACACGCCCGCCGAGATCGCCGGCCATCCCGACGCACCGGCCAGGGAGGCGAATTGACATGGGTTACGACGCGAGGTTCCGGGTCTGGCGCGGCGACGACGGCGGCGGAGGGCTCGAGGACTACACGGTGCTCGTCAACGAGGGCGAGGTGGTGCTCGACATCATCCACCGACTCCAGGCCACCCAGGCACCCGACCTGGCGGTGCGCTGGAACTGCAAGGCGGGCAAATGCGGATCGTGTTCGGCGGAGGTCAACGGCCGGCCGCGGCTGATGTGCATGACCCGGATGTCGACGTTTGCCGAGGACGAGGTCATCACGGTGACCCCGATGCGCACGTTCCCGGTGATCCGCGACCTCGTCACCGACGTGTCGTTCAACTACGAGAAGGCCCGCGAGATCCAGGCGTTCATGCCCCCTCCCGACCTGAAGCCGGGGGAGTACCGGATGAAACAGGTCGACGTCCAGCGGTCGCAGGAGTTCCGTAAGTGCATCGAATGCTTCCTGTGCCAGAACACCTGTCACGTGATCCGCGACCACGAGGAGAACAAGCAGGCGTTCGCAGGCCCCCGCCATCTGATGCGGATCGCCGAGCTGGACATGCACCCGCTCGACGTCGCCGAACGCCGCGACACGGCGCAGAACGAGCACGGCCTGGGCTACTGCAACATCACCAAGTGCTGCACCGAGGTGTGCCCGGAGAACATCAAGATCACCGACAACGCGCTCATCCCGATGAAGGAGCGGGTCGTCGACCGCAAGTACGACCCGATCGTGTGGCTGGGGAACAAGCTGTTCCGGCGGTAGGCCGTATGCGACGTCCGACGGCGCGGTCGTGACCGCGTGACCGGGACCACCGACCCGGGCGAGTGCGCATCGTGAAGAGGTCGTGCACACCGGTGGATGCGGTTCGATCGGGCGCCCTGCGGACCTGCCGACTCCGCGGTAATCTGTCCTGACCAGCACAGATGCTGTGCCCCCGGTGAGACTCGAACTCACACTGGACGGGTTTTGAATCCGTTGCCTCTGCCAATTGGGCTACGGGGGCCGGTGCGCGGGTTTGCCCGTGCAGGAGCCAACTCTAGATGATCGGCCGAGTGCGCTTCCAACCGGTACTCTTCGGAACATCTATGTCGTGGAGGAGGGATGGTGACGGTGACCGACAGTGCGACCGCAACCGCCGGTGAGAGCACCAAGACACACCGCGTTCTCGTGGCCGAGGACGACTCGCTGATCCGTATGGATCTGATCGAGATGCTCCGCGAAGAGGGCTACGACGTCGTGGGCGAGGCGCCGAACGGGCAGGTCGCGGTGGAGCTGACCGAGACGCTGCAGCCCGATCTGGTCATCATGGACATCAAGATGCCCGTGCGGGACGGCATCGACGCGGCCACCGAGATCGCCGAGAAGCGACTCGCGCCGGTCGTCATGCTCACGGCGTTCAGCCAGCGTGACTTCATCGAGAAGGCGCGCGACGCGGGGGCGATGGCCTACCTGGTGAAGCCGTTCACCAAGGCCGACCTCGTGCCGGCGATCGAGGTGGCTGTCAGTCGCTATCACGAGCTCAAGCAACTCGAGCGCGAGGTCGCGACCATGAACGAGCGGCTGGAGACCCGCAAGCTCGTCGAACGCGCCAAGGGTCTGCTGATGGAGAAGCAGGGGTTGTCCGAGCCCGAGGCGTTCAAGTGGATCCAGCGTGCCGCGATGGACCGCCGCACCACGATGAAGGCGGTGGCCCAGGTGGTCGTGGAGACCCTTGGGTCCAACTGACGCCCGGAGAGACATCTTTCCCGCAATGTCGCTGAGCGCAAAGCAGTTTCACGCTCTTTACGCGGGGGCAACAACATCTCGCTAGCTTTTCTCCCACGAGGTGCGGTTGGATGCGTCAGCTCGATGCGCCGCCTTCGTGACGACAGAATCGCAAGGAGAGCATTGATGTCCTTTCGCTTTTTGACGAGCGGGGCAGTGGTCATGACGGCGGCGGCCGCGCTCGTCGTCGCCGGCTGCAGCAGCTCTGACTCTGGTTCGGACGGAGGCTCGGCGGCGTCGGAGAGCGTCACCGTCGAATCGACGCCCGCCCCGCCCGGTCTCGGTCTCGCACAGAAGCTTGCATGTAACCCGCCGAAGGCCACCCCCGGCCCCGTGAGCACCGCGCCGCTGAAGATCGGAACGCTGCTCCCCGAGACCGGCTCCCTCGCGTTCCTGGGTCCGCCGATGGTCGCGGGCGTGAACCTCGCGATCAAGGACATCAACGACGCGGGCGGCGTCCTCGAAAAGAAGGTCGAGCTGATCACGGGTGACTCCGGCGACACCACCACCGACACCGCGAACGCCACCGTGGACCGCGAGCTCAGCGGCGGTGTCCAGGTGATCATCGGCGCCGCGTCGTCGTCGGTGTCGCTGAAGGTCATCGACAAGATCGCCAACGCGGGCGTCGTCATGTTCTCGCCGGCCAACACCTCCGACGAGTTCACCTGCTACCAGGACAAGGGCCAGTACTTCCGCACCGCGCCGGCCGATGTGCTGCAGGCGCAGGCGCTCTCGCAGACCATGGCCGAGGACGGCGTGCAGCGTGTGTCCATCCTCGCGCTCAACGACCCGTACGGAACGGGCCTGGCCGACAACACCGTCAAGGACCTCGAGGCCGCGGGCATCCCGGCCGACCAGATCCAGAAGATCATCTACGACCCGAACGCCCAGTCGTTCAACGCCGAGGTCGATCAGGTGAAGAACTTCAACCCGGACGGGATCGCGGTGATCGGCTTCGAGGAGAGCGCCAAGATCATCACCCGCATGCACGAGGTCGGCATCGGCCCGAGCGACGGCAAGCTCGTCTACGGCGTAGACGGCAACATGGGCAACGCACTCGGCGAGGCCGTGGGCGACGGCCTGCTCAAGGGCATGAAGGGCACCACGCCGCTCACCCAGACCAGCGGTGAGTTCCAATCCGCGCTCAAGGAACTCGATCCGGACCTGATCGACTACAACTACTCCGGTGAGAGTTACGACGCCACCGTTCTGAGTGCGCTCGCCGCCGAGGCCGCGAAGTCGACCGACGGACGTGCCATCGCCGCGAACATCATCGGCGTCACCAACGGTGACGAGGAGTGCGACTCCTACCGGAAGTGCCTGGATCTGCTGAAGAGCGGCAAGACGATCGCCTACGTCGGCAAGACCGGGAACCTGGCGTTCAATGCCGCCGGTGAACCCAGCGTCGGCTCGTACGGCATCCTCGAGTTCGACGACAGCAACACGCTGCTGACCCCGACCCGCAAGTACGTGTCGGTGGCCGCGCAGTAGAGCGCCACAGTGAGAGACCCCGGCCCGGAGAGGGTCGGGGTCTCTTCGTGTCCCGGGTCGCGCACACCCGGTCTGCTCGGGCTCACCGATTCCGGGCGAGCGGTGACGGGATCGGTGTGCGACTACCTGTTCTTCTCGGATCTGCCCGCGAGCGTGCCGAGGTAGAGTTCGACGATCTTCGGGTCCTTCGCGAGGTTGGCGCCCGTGTCGGTGTAGGCGTTGCGGCCCTGGTCGAGAACGTAACCGCGATCGCAGATCTGGAGGCAGCGGCGCGCGTTCTGCTCGACCATGATGATCGAGACGCCGGCGGCGTTGATCGCCTTGCAGCGGATGAACACCTCGTCCTGGAACATCGGGGACAGTCCCGCCGACGGCTCGTCGAGCAGCAGCACCGCCGGGTCCATCATCAGCGCCCGGCCCATCGCGACCATCTGCCGCTCGCCTCCGGACAGTGCCCCGGCCTTGACCTTTCGGCGCTCGGCCAGCAGCGGGAAGAGCTCGGAGACGAACTCGAACCGCTGGGCGAAGGTCTTCGGGCGCAGGTACACGCCCATCTCGAGGTTCTCCTCGATGGTCAACGCCTGGAACACGTTCTGCGTCTGTGGCACGTATCCCACGCCTTTGTCGACGAGGACGTGGGCCTTGGCCGCGGTGATGTCGTCGCCGCGGAGGGTGACCTTGCCCGTGCGCACCGGGATCAACCCGAACAGGGTCTTCAGCAGGGTCGACTTCCCGGCGCCGTTGGGGCCGATGATGCCGACGATCTCGCCCTCGTCGAGGTAGAAGTTGCACTCGGTGAGGATGTTGATGCCGGGCAGGTAGCCGGCGGTGATGTCGTCGGCGCGCATGAGCGCGTCGACGGCGCGCTTCCGGTGCTCCTCCGGGGTTGCCGCGAGCTGCGCGGGCGTCAGCGACTCGGCGCTCGGTCCAGTGCTCATCGCTCGCCCTTCTTCTCGGTGTCGATCTTCGCGGTGTCGATCTTCGCGGTGTCGATCTTCTCGGTGTCGATCTTCTCGGGGTTCATGCCGCCGGAAGCGTCATCGGTGACCGGCGGCAGGTCGATGACCGGCTCCGAGAGGTCGCCGCCCTCCTCGATGGTCTGCTCGATCGCCGCCTCGACCTGTTCGGCGAGCACCGCGGTGGCGCCGACGGGTCGGCCCCGGTCGTCGAATTCCAGCGCCATGTCGTGGTGACCGCCGAGGTAGGCGTCGACGACGGCCTCGTTGTCACCGAGGTTCTCCGGCAGCGACTCGGCGATGATCTGGCCCTGTGCCATCACGACGACCCAGTCGCTGATGTCGCGGATGACGTCCATGTCGTGCTCGACGAACACGACGGTGACGCCCTCGTCACGCAATGACTTGATGTGCTCGAGCAGGCTCTGGGTGAGCGCGGGATTCACGCCGGCCATCGGCTCGTCGAGCATCACGATCTCGGGATCGGTCATGAGCGCCCGCGCCATCTCGAGCAGCTTGCGCTGGCCTCCGGAGAGTGATCCCGCGAAATCGTCGGCCTTGGCGTCGAGCTTGAACCGGCGTAGCAGCTCGTGTGCGCGCTCGGTGATCTCGGCCTCCTGCCTGCGCCACGTCCACGGCGCCACGGCGGACAGGAAGTGCTCGCCGCGCTGCCCGGTCGCCCCGAGCCTCACGTTGTCGAGCACCGTCATCTTCGACAGCGCCTTGGTCAGCTGGAAGGTGCGCACCATGCCGCATCGCGCGACCTGATGGGGCACCATGCGGCCCAGCGGCTCGCCGTTGAGCGACCACGTCCCCGAGTCCGGCCTGTCGAAGCCGGTGATCAGGTTGAAGAACGTCGTCTTTCCGGCGCCGTTGGGGCCGATCAGGCCGGTGATGGCGCCGCGCTGGATCTCCAGGTGGTCGACCTGCACCGCCTTGATGCCGCCGAACGTGCGAGAGATGCTGTCCACCACGATGATCGGATCGGGCTTGGCCGAGCCGGGGATCGGGTCGACGCCGGCGAACAGTGTCGACCGGTCGTTCGCCGACAGCGAGGTGAGCTCGCGGCGCGTCGCCCGGGTGCCGGCGATGTCGGGGCCGGTCTCGTCGACGGTGGTCCCGCACGAAGGCGCCGGGTACTCGTCGTCGTGTGCGGAGTGACGTCCGTCGTCAGGCATCGAGCTGCACCTCCCTCTTGTTGCCGAGGAGTCCTTGAGGTCGGAACACCATCATCAGGATGATCGCCAGACCGAGCAGGACGTAGCGGATCGCGCCGACCTGCTGTGCCGACAGGTCCAGCATGGGGTTGTCGCCGGACGTCGCCTGACGCAGCAGGGCGTCGGGAATGGCCAGCAGGAACCAGAACAGCATCGCGCCGACGACCGGTCCGAACACCGTGGCGGCGCCGCCGAGGATCAGCGCGCCATAGGCGAAGAAGGTCTGCGCCGTGGAGTAGAAGTCCGGGTTGATCGACTGCGTCGCAAGGGCGTTGAACACGCCGGCGAGACCGCCGATGCACCCGCCGAGGACCAGCGCCTGCATCTTGAAGAAGTAGGCGTTCTTGCCGAGCGACCGTGCCGCGTCCTCGTCCTCGCGCACCGCCTTGAGCACGCGGCCCCAGGGGGAGTGCACGAGCAGGTAGACCATGAGGCACAGCACGAGGACGACCGACCAGCCGATCACCATCGACCACAGGTCGCCGCCGAGGAATTTCACCCCGAGGAACGAGTATTGTTTGCCGTTGTCGAAGGGGCTGATCGAGAAGAACCCGCTCGCGTAGCCGTAGATGCCGTTGGTGGAGTGGGTGAAGTCGTCGGTCGACGTCGAGCGGAACACCAGGCGCAGGATCTCCGACGCGGCGATCGTGACGATCGCCAGGTAGTCCGCGCGCAGACGGAGCGTCGGGATACCGAGCACCACCGCGAGCATGCCGGCCGCCGCGACGCCGACGATCGCGCCGAGCCACAGCGGCTGGTCGTAGTTGACGGCCATGATGCCGACGCCGTAGCCGCCGAGAAGCGCGAAGGCGATCTGCCCGAAGTTGAGCAGGCCGGCGTAACCGAAGTGCAGGTTGAGGCCGATGGCCAGGAGTGCGTAGAAGATCGCCGACGGTCCGATGAGCTGGGCCACCGCGATCTGCAATGCCGAGACGATGTCCATGGGTCAGCCGATCCTCGCTCGCGATCCGAGAATGCCCTGAGGCCGGATGGTCAGGATGATGATCAGAATCAACAGGCCGCCGATGTATTTCAGGTCGGGGCTGAGGACGTAGGTCGACAGCTGGACCAGCAGACCGACGATGAGGCAGCCCAGCAGCGCGCCGTAGGCGGTGCCGAGACCGCCCAGGGTGATGCCGGCGAACATCAACAGCAGGAGCTTGAAGCCCATCTCCCACTGCACGCGCCCGCCGAGCTCGGACAGCGCGAACATGACGCCGCCGAGGGTCGCGAGACCGCCGGCGAGCGCCCAGACGAACAGGATCACCCGGTCGACGTCGATGCCCGACGACTCGGCGAGGTCCTTGTTGTCGGCGACGGCGCGCATCGCCTTGCCGATCCTGGTGCGCTGCAACATCACTGCGACCCCGACCAACACCACGATGCAGATGGCGATGCATGCGAGGTTGATCGGGGTGATCGCGAACGGCCCCGAGCCGATCTGCTTCTGCGCCTGGTAGTCGTCGAACGGCTCGGACCGGTCGGAGAAGAAGATCAGGATCAGGTAGCGGATCACCAGCGCGAGCCCGATGGAGACGACGAGCATGGCGATCAGGCCGGTTCGGCGCCGCCGCAGCGGTCTCCACAGTCCCAGCTCGTTGGCCATGCCGATGCCGATGCCGACCACGATCGCCAGGAGTGTCGCGGGGATCAGGTGCAACCCGACCTTCACGTTGAACACCCACGCGATGACCGCACCCAGGGTGACGAGCTCGCCGTGCGCGAAGTTGGTCAGGCCCGTCGTGCCGAAGATCAGGCTGAGCCCGACGCCGGTGATCGCGATGATCAGGCCGAACCGGATGCCGTCGATGGCCAAGCGGGTGAGTTCGGCGACGGCCGACACCTCGTTGCCCGTGCGGACGGCGCCGAACGAGAAGATCACCGGCCGTGCCGTTCCGCCGCTGATGTCCACGGGCAGTTCGTTCTTCTGCACCTCGACGTCGTCGGGGAGGGACCCGGTGTCCAGGACGATGGTGTACTTCCCCGGCGGTACGTTGATCGACCACGCGCCGGTCGACGACGAGGTCGCGGTGCCGACGACGTTCCCGGATGCGTCCTTGGCCTCGAGCTTCACATCCGCGACCTTCTCGTCGCCGTTGCGCAACACGCCGAAGACTCGCACTTCGTCGGGAGCCGCCTCGGCGGCGGCGCCGATCAGGCCGCCGAGGAGGGTCGTCACGAGGAACAACAACACGGCGACGCCGACCGCGCGGGCGGGGGAGACGGACGCGACTCGATGTGCCGGGGAGCGGGTCTGGCGAGCAGGGCGCTGGTCGGGACGACACACGGTCGACGGGTCGATGCGGTCATCGGACACGGGCGGGGCCTGCTGGTCAGGCTCAGTCATCGAGGGTGGTACCTCCCTTTCGACCCGGACGGATGAAGTCCTCGGCGCGTGAGCCCGCCGCGATGGCCGAAAAGGCCGCTGCGAGTTCACCTTGCGGGACCTTAACCGCAGCTGTGTCGCCACGTGGCGACAACGACGTTTCCCGGAAGTTACAGTTCCCGCCGCGTCGATGCGGGGCGAACGGAGAATGTCGGTCACGGACGGGGACCGGACCTTAGGCTGGACGCATGATCCCCGTCGTCATCAACGAGACACGAGATCTCGAACTGGTCAGTGCGCTTCTCGCACAGGCCTTCGCCGACGACCCGGTCGTGGTGTGGCTGCAACCGGACCGGTCGCGGCATCTGCCGATGTTCCGCACGCTGGTCCGTCGTGGCCACGGCGAGAACGCGACCTTCGACCTCGCGCTCCGCGACGGTCAGCCGGTCGGCGCATCGGCCTGGGACCCGCCCGGCCACAAGATCTCGGGATGGGCGCAGGTCATGTCGACGGTCGGGTTCATCCGGGCGCTCGGGTCGCGCGCCATCCTCGGCAAGAAGCTCGAGGAGGAATTCGCCAAGCGGCGCCCGAAGGAGCCGCACTGGTACCTCGGGCAGGTCGGCACGCCGATCCAGGGGGCCGGCATCGGCTCGGCGCTGCTGCGGCACCGCCTGGAGAAGATCGACGGCTCGGCGTACCTCGAGTCGTCGAACATCCGCAACGTACCGCTGTACGAGCGGTTCGGCTTCGAGGTCACCGAGGAGTTCGAACTGCCCGACGACGGGCCGAGGGTCTGGACGATGTACCGGCCGATGCGCTGAGCCGCAGATCGCGCGGACGAGGCGTCGGTCCGCAGGTCACCTGGCGGTTCGGGCGGGCGGGTCCGGCTGTCGGCACACATCACTAGACTCTGCGACGTGAGTCCAGCGCAGAGTTCCCCGGCAGCAACCCGAACCGGCAGCAAGGGCAAGGCCAGGCAACCGGTCCTCATGCTCCTCGACGGGCATTCCCTCGCATACCGGGCGTTCTTCGCGCTTCCGGCCGAGAACTTCAAGACGCACACCGGCCAGACCACCAACGCGGTCTACGGCTTCACATCGATGCTCATCAACCTGTTGCGCGACGAGGAGCCGACCCACATCGCGGCGGCCTTCGACGTCTCCCGCAAGACCTTCCGCTCGGAGATGTACCCCGAGTACAAGGCGCAGCGGTCCAAGTCGCCGGACGAGTTCAACGGGCAGGTCGACCTGACCAAGGAGGTCCTCGACGCCCTCGGCGTGACCGTGCTGGCGATGGAGGGCTACGAGGCCGACGACATCATCGCGACCCTGGCCACCCAGGCCCGCGAACAGGGTTACAAGGTCCTCATCGTGACCGGCGACCGTGACTCGCTGCAGCTCGTCGACGAGTCGACGACCGTGCTCTACCCGCGCAAGGGCGTCTCCGACCTCACCCGGTTCACCCCGGAGGAGGTCGAGAAGAAGTACGGCCTCACCCCGACGCAGTACCCCGACTACGCCGCCCTGCGCGGCGACCCCAGCGACAACCTGCCGGGCATCCCGGGTGTGGGGGAGAAGACCGCCTCGAAGTGGATCCGCGAGTACGGCTCGCTGGCCGCACTCGTCGACCACGTCGACGAGGTCAAGGGCAAGGTCGGCGACGCGCTGCGCGCACATCTGGCGTCGGTGCAGACCAACCGGCAGCTGACCGAACTCGTCCGCGACATGTCCCTGCCCGTCGGTCCGGACGACCTGGCGATGGTCGGCTGGGACCGCGACCGCATCCATCAGCTCTTCGACGACCTCGAGTTCCGCGTCCTGCGCGACCGCTTGTTCTCGACGCTGAGTTCCGTCGAACCCGAGGCCGAGGCGGGCTTCGATCTCGACGGCTCGATCCTGGGTGCCGGCGAAGTGGCGTCGTGGCTGAACGAGCACGCCCGTACCGGACGCAGCGGGCTGGCGGTGACGGCACCGCACGTGGTCGTCGGCTCCGACCCCGCCGGTCTGGCCATCGCCGCGGCCGACGGCGCGTCGGCGTACATCGACGTCACGACGCTCGACCCGGAGGACGACGCCGCGCTCGCGAACTGGCTCGCCGATCCGACAGCGCTCAAGGCGGTCCACGAGGCGAAGTGGGCCGTGCACGCATTGCGTTCGCGCGGTTGGCAACTCGACGGCGTCACCAGCGACACCTCGCTCGCCGCGTATCTCGTGCGTCCCGGCCAGCGGACCTTCAATCTCGACGACCTCGCGCTGCGATACCTGCGTCGCGAGCTGCGTGCCGACACCGGCGCCGGGGACGGCCAGATGTCGCTTCTCGACGACGACACCGAGGGCAAGGTCGCCGAACAGCACATGCTCGAGGCACGCGCGGTGCAGGAGCTCGCCGACACCCTCGACACCGAACTCGAACGCATCGACTCCAAGCCGCTGCTCACCGACATGGAGCTGCCGCTGTCGTTCGTGCTCGCCGATCTCGAGGCGGCCGGCATCGCCGTCGACGTCGACCACTTCAACGCGCTCGCCCAGATGTTCAACGACCGCATCAAGGCCGCGGCCGAGGCGGCCTACGAGGTCATCGGCGAGCAGATCAACCTCGGGTCACCCAAACAGCTGCAGGCGGTCCTCTTCGACAAGCTCGACATGCCGAAGACGAAGAAGACCAAGACCGGCTACACCACCGACGCCGACGCGCTGCAGTCGCTGTACGAGAAGACCGAACACCCGTTCCTCGCACACCTGCTCGAGCATCGCGACGCGACGCGACTGAAGGTGACCGTCGACGGCCTGCTCAAGTCGGTTGCCGACGACGGCCGCATCCACACCACGTTCAACCAGACCATCGCCGCCACCGGACGCCTGTCGTCGACCGAGCCGAACCTGCAGAACATCCCGGTGCGTACGCAGGCCGGCCGCGAGATCCGGCGCGGGTTCGTCGTCGGCACCGACCCGGCCACGGGCACCGCCTTCGAGTGCCTGATGACCGCCGACTACAGCCAGATCGAGATGCGCATCATGGCACACCTGTCGGAGGACGAGGGTCTGATCGAGGCCTTCAACACCGGTGAGGACCTCCACAACTTCGTCGGGTCCCGGGCGTTCGGGGTGCCGATCGACGAGGTGACCACCGAGATGCGTCACCGGGTCAAGGCGATGTCGTACGGACTCGCCTACGGCCTGAGCGCCTTCGGCCTCGCCGCGCAACTGAAGATCAGCCGCGAGGAGGCCAAGGAACAGATGGACGCCTACTTCGCGCGGTTCGGCGGCGTTCGCGACTACCTGCAGAACGTCGTCGCCGAGGCCCGCCGCAACGAGTACACCGCGACCCTGTTCGGCCGGCGCCGTTACCTGCCCGACCTCAACAGCGACAACTGGCAGCGCCGGCAGGCCGCCGAGCGGATGGCGCTCAACGCGCCGATCCAGGGCACCGCCGCCGACATCATCAAGGTCGCGATGATCAACGTCCAGAAGCGCCTCGCCGCCGAGAAACTGGCCTCCCGCATGCTGCTCCAGGTCCACGACGAACTCGTCGTCGAGGTCGCCCCCGGCGAACGCGAGACCGTGGAGAAGCTGGTGCGCGAGGAGATGGGCAACGCCATCACGCTGTCGGTGCCGCTCGAGGTGTCGGTAGGGTTCGGTCGCTCCTGGGACGACGCAGCGCACTGATGGTGTCGACGCCACCGCGATCCGGGCAACGCATCGGCGTCCTGACCGGCGATGGGATCGGTCCGGAGATCATTCCCGCGGCGATCGCGGTCGCCGACACGGCCGCCCGTGCCGAGGGGATCGAGATCGATTGGCAGGAACTGCCTTTCGGTTCGTCTGCGATCGACTCGCACGGTGTTCCCGTCCCGGACGATACCCTTTCGGTCCTCGACGGTCTCGGGTTGTTCGTGGTCGGCCCGCATGACTCGGCGTCGTATCCGCCCGAGCTGCGCAGCCCGACGCCGGGTGCGGTCCTGCGTGGCAGGTACGACCTGTTCGCCAACATCCGCCCGGCCAGGGCGTTCTCGGGGGTCGCCGCGACCAGGCCCGACATCGACGTGGTGATCGTGCGCGAGAACTCCGAGGGGCTCTATGCCGACCGCAACATGGCCGTGGGCAGCGGCGAGTTCATGCCCACCCCCGATGTCGCACTCTCCGTGGGTCTCGTGACCCGCGCCGCGTCGGAGCGGATCGCGCGGGTCGCGTTCGAGGCCGCCCGCGAACGGGCCGCGTCCCGGAGAGCCGGGGCGGGCCGGCTCGGCCGGGTGACGATAGTGCACAAGGCCAACGTGTTGCGGATGACCACCGGCCTGTTCCGCGACACCTGCCTCGAGGTCGCCGCGGAATTCCCCGACGTCGAGGTCGACGACAAACACGTCGACGCCATGGCGGCGCTGCTGGTGCGTCGCCCCGCCGAGTTCGACGTCGTCGTCACCGAGAACCTCTTCGGCGACATCCTCTCGGACCTGACCGGTGAGCTCGCCGGGTCGCTGGGCATCGCCGGTTCGGTGAACTGCTCGCGGACCCAGGTGATGGCGCAGGCCTCGCACGGCGCCGCGCCGGACATCGCCGGGCGCGGCATCGCCAACCCGGCCGCCATGATCATCTCGGTGGCCCTCGGGCTCCGCCGGTACGGGATCATGACCGAGGACGCCGCGCTCATCCGCGCTGCGGACCGCATCGACACCGCGATCGCCGAGACCTTCGCGTCGTCGGTCGCCACCGCCGACCTCGGCGGCACGTCGTCGACCGCCGAGTTCGCCGACGCCGTCGTCGGGCGGGTGAACCCCGCGTAGCCGGTGGACCGGAGCCGTGTGACGCGCGAGCGCACGTGCGTGAACGACCGAGTGCCCGGCCGGTCGGACCCCGGACCACTACAGTGGGTTGGTCCGACCTGGTGATCCGAGGACGAAGGGATGTGTTGTGACACGGGCCTCGACGCAGGGCTACCGGTATGCGCGCCGGCCGGGACGTGCGATCGCGCGCAGGGCCCGGCTGTGGGGGATTCTCGTCGTCGCGATCGCACTCGCGCTCACCGGTTGCGTCGACAACGAGGAGCGTGAGCGCGCCAATCAGGTGACCCCGATCGACGTCGACGTGAAGAATGTGCCCGAGATCGCGGCACTCGTCCCGCCGCAGATCGCGAAGACCGGGCGACTCGTGATCGGCGTGAACACGCCGTATCAGCCCAACGAGTTCAAGGGGCCCGACGGCAAGATCATCGGCTACGACGTCGATCTCATGAACGCCGTCGCCAAGGTGCTCGGCCTCACCCCGGTGTACAAGGAATCGCAGTTCGACACGATCATCCCGTCCGTTCAGGCCGGGACATATCAGGTGGGCATGTCGTCGTTCACCGACACCCTCGAACGTGAGAAGCAGGTCGACTTCGTGACCTACTACAGCGCCGGCGTGCAGTGGGCGCAGTCCGCCGACTCCGACGAGGACATCGACCCCGACAACGCGTGCGGCAAGCGGGTCGCGGTGCAGACCACCACCTATGAAGACACCGACGAGATCCCGGCGAAGAGCGCCGAGTGCAAGGCCAAGGGCAAAAAGCCGATCGACAAGGTGAAGTTCGACAGCCAGGACGAGGCGGTCAACGCGCTCATCCTCGGTCGCGTGGACGCGATGTCGGCCGACTCGCCGGTCACGGCCTACGCGATCAAGCGGACCAACGGGAAACTGACACCGGCCGGCGGGGTGTTCGATTCCGCGCCCTACGGGTGGGCGGTGCGCAAGGGCTCACCGCTGGCTCCCGCGCTGCAGAAAGCCGTGCAGTATCTGATGGACAACGGACAGTACGAAGAGATCGCGGCCAACTGGGGGCTGCAGGAGGGCATGATCGATGTCTCCGTCATCAACGGGGCGGCGGTGAGCTGAGATGACCTCACCGAATCCCGACACCGTCACCGGCGAACCCGAACCGATCAAGGCGGTCCCGCTGCGCCACCCCGGGCAGTGGATCGCCGCGGTCGTCATCGTCGTGCTGGCGGCCCTGTTCATCTACGGCGCCGCCACCAACGAGGCCTACGCGTGGGGCACCTACGCGCGTTACCTCTTCGACCAGCGCGTGCTGTCCGGCGTGGGATACACCCTCGCGCTGACCGTGCTCTCGATGGTCATCGCGATCGTCCTCGGCGTGGTCCTCGCCGTCATGCGCTTGTCACCGAACCCGGTACTGCGTTCCACGGCCTGGGTGTACCTGTGGATCTTCCGCGGCACCCCGGTGTACGTGCAGCTGGTGTTCTGGGGACTGTTCCCCGCGATCTACAAGAAGATCGACCTCGGCATCCCGTTCGTGCACCAGTTCGCGCACATCGACGTCCAGACCCTCAACGCCGCATTCCTGTTCGCGGTCATCGGTCTCGGACTCAACGAGGCGGCGTACATGGCCGAGATCGTGCGTGCCGGTGTGTCGTCGGTGGGCGAGGGGCAGGTCGAGGCGTCGATCGCGCTCGGCATGTCGTGGTCGCAGACCATGCGCCGCACCGTGCTGCCGCAGGCGATGCGGGTGATCATCCCGCCCACCGGCAACGAGCTGATCTCCATGCTCAAGACCACCAGCCTCGTGGCGGCCGTGCCGCTGACGCTCGATCTCTACGGTCGCGTGCGCGACATCTCCGGCGTCAACTTCGAGCCGATCCCGCTGCTGATGGTCGCGTCGACGTGGTACCTGATCGTCACCAGCATCCTGATGATCGGTCAGTTCTATCTGGAGCGCTACTACGCCAAGGGGGCGACGCGCGCGCTGACCGCGCGTCAGCTCAAGGCGATGGCCGCCGAGGAGGCGGGCAAGGCCGACGCCGGCATCCCCGACGCCCCGGGTGCCGGCCGTCCGACCGGGGGAGAGAACGCATGAGCTCCGCGCAATCGACGTCCGACACCCCGATGGTCCTCGCCGACCGGGTGTGCAAGAGCTTCGGCTCGGTGCAGGTCCTCAAGGGCATCTCGCTGGAGGTGCCGCGCGGGACGGTGACGTGCCTGATCGGCCCGTCGGGGTCGGGCAAGTCGACGTTCCTGCGGTGCATCAACCACCTCGAGGTCGTCAACGCCGGACGACTCTACGTCGACGGCGATCTCATCGGCTACCGCGAACGTCACGGCAAGCTGTACGAGCTGAGCCCGAAAGACGCCGCCGCGCAGCGCCGCGACATCGGCATGGTGTTCCAGCACTTCAATCTCTTCCCGCATCGAACCGCGCTCGAGAACGTGATCGAGGCGCCGATCCTGGTGAAGAAGAAGTCGCGTGCCGAGGCCGTCGAACGGGCCGAATACCTGCTCGAGCGTGTCGGTCTCGCCAACCGCGCCGACGCATACCCGGCGCAGCTGTCCGGTGGTCAGCAGCAGCGCGTCGCGATCGCTCGTGCCCTCGCCATGGACCCGAAGCTGATGCTGTTCGACGAGCCGACCTCGGCGCTCGACCCCGAGCTCGTCGGCGACGTGCTCAAGGTGATGCGCGAGCTCGCCGATTCGGGGATGACGATGATGGTCGTGACCCACGAGATGGGCTTCGCCCGCGAGGTTGCCGACCAGCTGGTCTTCATGGACGGCGGCGTCGTCGTCGAGAAGGGTGATCCCCGCGAGCTGCTGGCCGATCCGCGCGAGGAGCGGACCCGGTCGTTCCTGTCGAAGCTGCTCTGAGGCCGCCGCCACAGTCGCGAGTTCACCTGCAGCGTCGCGGGCCACAACTCGCGATTCAGGTTCGACCCTGCGATCTTGGTGGGGCTCGGGTCCGTGCGGGTTCGGGCTAACCCGGCTTGTGGCTGCAGAAGATCGCGGTTCCGGGGAAGTACTTGCCGCGGAACGGACTCCACTGGCCCCACTCGCGGTCGTGGTCGTCGGGCCACTCGGGTTCGACGATGTCGTCGAGGATGAACCCCGCCGCCCGGAGTTCGCGGACCCGGTCGCCGATGGTGCGGTGGTGTTCGACGTAGGTGATGGTCCCGTCGTCGTCGGTCTCGGTGTACGGGGTGCGGTTGAAGTAGGGGATCGTCACCGTGAGGCCCGCGGGTCCCGGGTCGTCGGGGAACATCCAGCGCATCGGGTGGTTGACCGCGAAAACCCAACGGCCACCGGGCTTGAGGACGCGGGCGACCTCCGCCATGACGCCTGCCGAGTCGGCGACGAACGGGATCGCGCCGAACGCGGAGCAGGCGATGTCGAAGGACCCGTCGGCGAAGGGCAGCGCCTCGGCGGTCGCCTGGATCAGCGGGGTGCGCACCTCGTCGGCGGCCATGGCGTCGAGCCCGATGCCGAGCATGCGGCGGGAGATGTCGATGCCGACGGCGTGCGCGCCGTGCGCGGTGAGCCAGCGGGCGCATGGCGCCGAACCACAGCCGACCTCGAGCACCACGCGGCCCTCGATGTCTCCCAGCAGTCCGGCCTCGACCTCGCGGACGCCCTCCGGGCACCACACGAAATCCCCGCCGCCGGTGTATGTTCCCAGGAACTCGCCGTGTTCCTCGTGATAGGCGTGCGCGTCGTGATCCCACCACCATCGGCTGGCACGGTCGCTGGTCGCGGAATCCACGTCGCCGAGCAGGCGCGGCGGCCGGACCGGAGCGTCGTCGGAGTGTTCGTCCGGGGTGGCGGGCATGGGAGTGATGATAGGCGTCCGTGACGAGGGAGCTGCGGACGAGCGGGCTGACTGCATGGACCGGGCTGACCAGATGGGCACTGACTGAGTGCGTCGGTCTGTGGGGAGCGAACGAGGCTAGGGTACGGACGCCGGATAGGTTCACTTGACTCGAGCAGGAGGACTTCGCAAGACAGTGGGTAAGACGGTTCGGCTTTTCCTTGCAGACGGAAGTCCGGGTGGGTTGTTGACCGCTGAGATCATGAACTGGACCGGGCATCTGGTAGCGGCTCCCCGGTCGGATCTTGCACATCTGCTGAAGAGACCCGAAGTCAGGCGCACTGGCCTATACGTTCTTCTCGGCGACGACCCGCAGGGGACTGGGCGTCAATTGGCCTACATCGGTGAGGCAGATGACGTCGGGAATCGACTGCGGCAGCACGCGCGCTCGCAGGACCAGGGGGGCAAAGACTTCTGGGATAGGGCGATCGTCTTGACCAGCAAGGACATGAATCTCACCAAGGCGCACGCACGCTACCTGGAAAGCCGTCTCATCGGTCTGGCGCGGGCAGCCGGGCGAGCGCGGCTGGAGAACAGCACCACACCTCCGTTGCCGAATCTTCCGGAAGCCGATGTGTCCGACATGGAGTACTTCATTGAGCAGTCGAAGATCGTCATGCCTGTGTTGGGTGTCAACATTTTCCGGATTCCTGAGGCCGCAGTTGCGGTACCGAGTGCGGAAGGCACAGATGCGCGAAGAGACTCTCCGATATTCACCATGTTCGTGAAGTCGGAAGGGATAGAGGCCCAAGCTCGAGAAATCGACGGTGAGTTCACCGTGCTCCAGGGATCGAGGGCTCGCTCGGCGTGGAAGAGTGCGGAGAGCCATGCCTATCGAAGTCTCAGAGCTCGCTTAGAGCAGGACGGAACAATCGCGCGGTCGGCCGACGAAACAAAGATGGTGTTCACGCGTGACCATGTCTTTGCGAGCCCGAGTGCGGCAGCTGCGATAATCGCGGGCCGTGCAGCGAATGGCCGCAAAGAGTGGGTGGATCAATCGAGCGGTATCTCATATGGCGAGTGGGAGACGCAAGGCGTCGATGTGAATCTTGAACTCGACGCGGACTGATGTAGCGAGTCAGCTGTCCTGGAACGTCGAGCCGCGTGCGGTCATCCGAGTTATCGAACTCAGCAGGCGCGGCCGGCGACGACGTGTTCGGTCTTCGCGTCGGGGTCCCAGCGACGTACCGCGGTGAACGTGCACTGCTTGTCGGGCCGGCCGAGCGACTCGAGAGTCGCCAGTGCCTCGCCGACCTGGTGGTAGGTGAGGTGCCGGGCGAGGGTGATGTGCGGTGTCCACGCCCCAGGGTCGACGTGGTCGAACGTGCTCGGTGCGTCGAGGCCGTCGGCGATGTCGTCCGGGTGCACCGTGTGACCGCGGACGGTGCGGGCGACCTGCGCGTGGATCGACAGCAACTCCGTGTTCGGCACGACGAGCAGCGCGAGCACGTGCCGCGACCCGTGACCGAACACGATCGGGGCGCCGATGAGCGCCTTCAGCGGCAGCCGCTGCGCGGTCGGGGCCAGAGCCGCGTCGGCCGACGCCGCGATGTGGCGGGCGGCGAGCAGGGTCACGTGCGGCCGATTGGTGGCCGATCGGATTCGTTGCGCGCTCGAAAGTCCCACGTCGGCGAGTGCGGCCCAGCGCTGTCGCAGCCAGGCATCGGAGTCCTCGTCCGGTAACAGTTCGATCGAATGAGCCACGGTTTCAGTGAACCAGCCCGTCGCGTCACGCGGGCCGATCAGCCGATCCCGAGCGGGTTTCCACACGCCGTGACCTCGGTCCTGGTGCCCTCATCCACACCACCGGGGGGTCGGCTGTACATTGCACGCCGATGCGCTGAACGCCGCGGCGACGACGTACAGGAACCTCCCAGGTTCACCGAAGCGTCTCCGAAGCTTCACCCGTTCTACTTGCAGTGGCCATCTACTTGCAGTGGCCATCGACGCGTCGGGTCGGCGCGTGCCCGGGATACGCCGGGCGTGGGTCTCGAGAGAAGAAGGGAGTGCCGTGGGCATCACCAGCTGGTTCCGGCGGGATCGTGCCGAGGAGCCGGAGGAGCCCGACGCCGCGCCCACGACACCGCGACCTCAGGGCTTCCAGGAGACGGCCAGCAGGCTCCACGCATTCAATCGCTACGAGATCAAGTACTTCGTCGACGAGATGAGGGTGCCGGAGTTGCGTCGTGAGCTCGCGGCCCGGATGGACACCGACCCGTTCTCGCCGCACGGCGGATACCCGGTGACCTCGCTGTACTACGACACCCCGGACCTGCGCTTCTACTGGGAGAAGATCGAGGGCCTGAGGTTCCGCCGCAAGCTGCGGATGCGGCTCTACGGGGACCCGGCGGAGTGCACCGAGGAGACCCCGGTGCAGATCGAGATCAAGCAGCGGGTCAACCGGGTCACCCAGAAGCGACGCACCGCCCTGCCCTACGGCGTCGCCCGCAACTGGCTCGACGAGCGCAAGGAGATCGACTGTGACCACTCGCAGAGTCCCTTCATCGACGAGGTGACCACCCTCGTCGGCAACCTCGACCTGCGTCCCACCGTGACCACCGGTTATCTGCGGGAGGCGTTCGTGGGGCGTGACGCCGACCTCGGGCTCCGCGTCACGATCGACCACAAGGTCCACGGCCGAGACCGCGACTTCTACTTCGGGTCGAGGTCACAGAACCGCTTCACGATCCCGCCGCGGCTGGCCATCGTCGAGCTCAAGGCCAATGAGCGCGTGCCCTATTGGGCCACCGACCTCACGGCCCGGATGAACATGTCGGTCGTCCGGATCTCCAAGTACTGCCAGTCGGTCGAGGCGTTCGGCCTCGCCCCGCGGTTGATTCTCGGTGCGCCCGAACTGATCATGCCGCCGGATGTCGACGACCGCGTCCCCGACGACGTCTTCGGCACGTCCTCGACTCCCGCCGGTTAGTGAATACTGAAAGAAGACAATGAATTTCGATTTCCAAGACCTGAGCGGCACGTTCACGACCCTCGACATCGTCGTGGCGCTGTCGCTGTCGTTCGTATTGTCGTCGATCATCGGCTGGGTCTACAAGTTCACACACCGGAACGTCTCCTACAGCCAGTCCTACGTGCAGACGCTCGTGATCGTCGGCATGGTCATCTCGCTGGTCATGCTCGTGGTCGGCTCCAACATCGCGCGTGCCTTCGCCCTTGTCGGCGCACTGTCGGTCGTGCGATTCCGCAACGCCATCAAGGAGACCCGTGACGTAGGGTTCATCTTCCTGGTGATGGCCATCGGCATGACGACCGGCACGCGGTTCTACGTGCTCGCGGTCGCGGCCACCATCGCGATCTGTCTCGTCATCGTGCTGATGAGCAAGTTCAACTGGTTCAAGCTCGACGTCCAGCGCCAGGTGGTGAAGGTGCAGGTCCCGCCGGAGCAGGAGTTCACCGCACGCGTCGAGGACGTGCTGATCGACAAGTGCAAGGAGTTCGAGCTCGTGTCGACCGAGGCGGTGCGGGCCGGGGCGCTCAACGAGCTGTACTACACGGCGCAGTTGAAGAAGGGTGTCAAACCGGCCGAACTCATCTCGGCGCTGAGCGCGGTCAACACCGGGCAGCGTGTCACCGTTCTCACCGGCTACGACCAGACCGACATCTAGACGACGATGGGCGACAGCGATCCGGACGACGTCACATCCGCCGACACCGGCAGCGACGCCGTGGCCGATCCCCGGCCGACGCCCCCGCGCCGGCTTCTCCGTCACCGCATTCCGCGCTCGCTTCGTCAGCACTGGAAGGTGCCGGCGGCGCTCGTGGTCTTCGTGCTCGTGGTGGCGGTGGTGTTCGGCGGGTGGAGGGTCAGCCCGCTCATCACCGGGGACCCCGCCGTCATCACGTCGGAGATCACCCACGACATCGCGGGCACGGTCGACCTCTTCGATCCGTCGGTTCCGCACGAGCTCACGATCGAGATGAGCGACGCCGAGTACCGCTCGATGCTGTCGTCGTACGAGAAGGACGGCAGCAAGGAATGGGTGTCGGCCCGGGTCGTCATCGACGGCACCCGACTCGACGACGTGGCGGTACGGCTCAAGGGCAACTCGACGCTGATGGGGCTGCGCGGGGACCGCGGCCGCCCGTCGGGCGGTCCTCCGGGAGGGCCGGGTGCACCACCGGGGGCGCCGGGCGGGGGAGTGCCACAGGGACCCGACGCACAGCCCGGACCGCAACCCCCGTTCCAGATCGATCCCGCGGACATGGAACGAATGCGGAAGATGATGACGCAGGTCGACAAGAACGACCCGACCTCGTTACCGCTGTTGCTGAGCTTCGACGAGAACTTCGAGGGCCGCGCCTATCAGGGCAGGACCGAATTGTCGATCCGTCCGGGAAGCCCGGTGCTGAACGAGGCGACCGCGTTGACCCTCACGGCCCGCACCGGACAGCCGTCGCAGCGGTACGCCTACGTCTCGTACTCGATCAACGGGAGCCCGACGGCGACGAAGCTCGTGCTCGAGCACCCGGACGAGCGCTACGCCGAGAGCCTGTTCGGCTCGAGGGGCTACCTGTACAAGGCAGATGCGAGTTCGCGGCTGAAATACGTGGGCAACGACCAGTCCGAGTACGCCGACCAGTTCAAGCAGATCAACTCCGCCGACAACGGCAACCTGCAGCCGGTCATCGACCTCGCGCGGTGGCTCGACGAGGCGAGCGACGAGGAGTTCGCCCGGGACCTCCACGAGTGGGTCGACGTCGAGGCCTTCGCAAAGTACGTCGCGACCCAGAACCTGCTCGGAAACGGCGACGACATGAGCGGCCCCGGCCAGAACTACTACCTCTGGTACGACCTCGAGACGAAGAGATTCACCGTCGTCTCCTGGGATCTCAACCTCGCGATGATCGGTGATACGAGCGCCGGGCCGGACGACGAGGTGTCCTTCGGTCCGATGCGGGCACGCGGACGTGCGGGGCAGCCGCAGGGCGCACCCGGGGGCGAGGGCGTGCCCGGTGGTCCGCGGCAATCCGCCGATGGCCGGGTACCCGCGGCCGACGCTCCCCGGCCCACGGCGGGTGGTGCGCCGCAGTCGGCCGGCGGTGCGCAGCCCCCCACCGGTGACCCCGGTGGGTTCGGCGGTCCCGGTGGGTTCGGTGGTCCCGGCGGCCAGGGCGGCCCGCCGGGGATGCGTGACGTCAAGAACCCGCTCAAGACCCGCTTCCTCGCACAGGCGACCGAGCCGGGGGGTGCGTTCACCGGGCTCTATCACTCGGCGTATTGGGAGCTCTACGCCCAGATCTACGCCGACGGCCTGGCCACCGGGGTGCTCGACGAGTTGGCGACGACGGTTCCGCTGACCGACGAGTTGCCGGAACAGGAGAGGGCCGAGGCCGTCGACACCCTCCGGACGTGGATCTCGCACCGGTCGGAGGCGCTCGCGGACCGTGGCCGGTGATTCCGTGCTGTGCCGTCGCGACCGGACCATGTTCGGGCGGTCTGTCCGTCTCGCCCGAGCGCACGAGGCCCTCCCGGCGGGTCGTCGCTCGGCCCGACGAGGAGCGGCGACTCCCCGGGGCCGCATCCACCCGGTGACGAGTGCCGGACCATGTGTGACGTCGGCACCGCCCGGATCGGACGCCGGCAGTCACCCGCGGCCCGGTGCTCCCACCACCGGCCTTCCGAGGGCATTTGCCCAGGACAACGCGCGTGGAGTAGGCTTGGTGAACGCGCGTGCGCTCTACTGCGCGCGACTGGTTCAGACCCCGGTCGGAAAGCTCTTGATCAGGGGTTTTGTGCCGTGAAATACGTCAAGAACTGTACCTACTACACACCTGTCCGGAGCAACTCAACATATGTCGTCCCCCACGATCTCCTCGCCGCAAGTAGCCGTCAATGACATCGGCACGGCCGAGGACTTCCTCGCCGCCATCGACTCCACGATCAAGTACTTCAACGATGGCGACATCGTGGAAGGCACCATCGTCAAGGTCGATCGGGACGAGGTTCTGCTCGACATCGGTTACAAGACCGAAGGCGTCATTCCCTCCCGCGAACTGTCGATCAAGCACGACGTCGATCCCCATGAGGTCGTCAGCGTCGGTGACGAGGTCGAGGCCCTGGTCCTCACCAAGGAGGACAAAGAAGGCCGTCTGATCCTCTCCAAGAAGCGTGCGCAGTACGAGCGGGCGTGGGGCACCATCGAGGAGCTCAAGGAGAAGGACGAGGCCGTCAAGGGCACCGTCATCGAGGTCGTCAAGGGCGGCCTGATCCTGGACATCGGCCTGCGCGGTTTCCTCCCGGCCTCGCTCGTGGAGATGCGTCGCGTCCGCGATCTCCAGCCGTACATCGGCAAGGAGATCGAGGCCAAGATCATCGAGCTCGACAAGAACCGCAACAACGTGGTCCTGTCGCGTCGCGCATGGCTCGAGCAGACCCAGTCCGAGGTCCGCAGCGAGTTCCTGCACCAGCTGCAGAAGGGCCAGGTCCGCAAGGGCGTCGTGTCCTCGATCGTCAACTTCGGTGCGTTCGTCGATCTCGGCGGCGTCGACGGCCTGGTCCACGTCTCCGAGCTGTCCTGGAAGCACATCGATCACCCGTCCGAGGTCGTCGCCGTGGGCGACGAGGTCACCGTCGAGGTCCTCGACGTCGATCTGGACCGCGAGCGCGTGTCGCTGTCGCTCAAGGCCACCCAGGAAGATCCGTGGCGTCAGTTCGCCCGCACCCATGCGATCGGCCAGATCGTCCCGGGCAAGGTCACCAAGCTGGTGCCGTTCGGTGCGTTCGTTCGCGTCGACGAGGGCATCGAGGGTCTGGTCCACATCTCCGAGCTGGCCGAGCGTCACGTCGAGGTTCCGGACCAGGTCGTCGCGGTCGGCGACGACGCGATGGTCAAGGTCATCGACATCGACCTCGAGCGTCGTCGTATCTCGCTGAGCCTCAAGCAGGCCAACGAGGATTACACCGAGGAGTTCGACCCCTCGAAGTACGGCATGGCCGACAGCTACGACGAGCAGGGCAACTACATCTTCCCCGAGGGCTTCGATCCCGAGACCAACGAGTGGCTCGAGGGTTACGAGAAGCAGCGTGAGGCATGGGAGGCCCGCTACGCCGAGGCCGAGCGTCGTCACAAGATGCACACCGCGCAGATCGAGAAGTTCGCGGCTGCCGCGGCCGAGGCCGCCAATGCCCCGAGCGACTACTCGTCGGCGTCGGAGAGCCGTTCCTCGAGCTCGAGCTCGGGCGGTTCGCTCGCCAGCGACGAGCAGCTCGCCGCTCTGCGTGAGAAGCTGTCGGGCAACGCCTGACACCTTCGCTGCATGACCGCAGCGCAGTAGGACACACGAGAAGCCCTCCCGGGAGACCGGGAGGGCTTCTCGTGTGTATATGGCCCCGTTCTGCGGGGCGGGTGCTGATACGGTGGGCGCGATCGTTACTCGGTACGCCGTACGAGATGAGGTCCCGATGTCACCAGCCGACGACGCCCGTACGCTCGTGCGGCTGCTGTGGCGTCCGGGCCCGGAGGCCGACGCGCGTCCGCGCCGCGGGCCGAAGCAGCGGGTCTCGGTCGACGAGATCGTCGACACCGCCGTGGATCTCGCGGATCGCAACGGCCTCGACGCCGTGTCCATGCGAGCGCTCGCGACCGCGCTCGGAATCGGCCCGATGAGCCTTTACACCTACGTCCCGTCCCGGGATGTCCTCGTGGCCCTGATGATCGACCGGGTCGCCGCCGATCATCCGATGCCGGCCCCGGCCACGACGCCGACGGCATCGCTGGCGGCCATCGCCCGCGCGCTCCGTGACGAACTCCTCGCACACCCGTGGCTGCTCGACGCCCCGCCGTGGCGTCACGTGCTCGGCCCCAACTGGCTGGCTCGGTACGATCGGCAGCTGGAGGCCCTCGAGCCCGCCGACGTCCCGGATCTCGACCGGGACCGAATCCTGAGCGTCCTCACGTCGTTCGTGGTCGGCAACGCGCGCGAGGCCGTCTCGGCGCGGACGGCGCCGTCGCGGAGCGGGATGAGCGATGCCGAGTGGTGGGAGGCCGTCGCCCCGGAACTGGACGCGGTGATCCCGGACGGCGTGTATCCGCTGGCCAACCGGGTGGGGTCCGCGGCCGGCGAACTGTACCAGGCACCGGGGGCGCCGGCCGATGTGTTCGAGTTCGGGCTGGCGCGACTTCTCGACGGATTGAGGCCGCTTCTAGGGGAGTGACACACCCGTCTGGCTCCGCCTCGCTTCTGTATCGATGCGTTGTTGACAATAATTGTCATTAAGCGGTTCGATGTCCCGGTGTTCACATCACCGACGAGACTCATCCGATCCGCCCTCGCCGTCTCCGTGGCCATCGTGGTCCTGGCGGGCTGTTCCGGCGCGGACTCCCGCGACCGCGAGGTCGCCTCGTCCTCGTCCGGCCCGGTCGAACAGCCCAGCGCCACACCGCGTCTCGCGCTCAGCTATGACGGTGGCATCCTCGTGCTCGACGCCCGGACGCTGGACCGGGTCGCCGATCTCCCCGTCGGCGGGTTCGTCCGACTCAACAGTGCGGGCGACGGTCGGCACGTCCTGGTCTCCGAATCCGGCGGGTTCCGGGTTCTCGACATGGGCACCTGGACGCGCCGGCACGGCGACCACGGGCATCACCAGACCGCACAGCCCGCGCTCACCGAGATGCGGTTCGGCGCAGACGAACCCGGGCACGTCGTGGTCCACGACTCCCGGATCACGCTGTTCAGTGACGGCGCCGGACGGGTCGACATCGTCGAACCCGCCGAACTCATGCGCGGCAAGGCGGTCTCGACCGCATTCACCCTTCCGCAACCGCACCACGGCGTCGCGGTCTTCCGCGCCGACGGCACGGTGGTCGTCACCCGTGGTGACGAGGAGAAGCGCACCGGCATCGCGATCCTCGACGCCTCCCGAAACGAGATCGCACGCAACGACGAATGCCCCGGCGTGCACGGCGAGGCCGCGGCCGCCGACGGACGTCTGACCTTCGGGTGTGAGAACGGCATCCTCATCGTCGACGGCGTCGACATCCGGAAGGTCGACAGCCCGGATCCCTATGGGCGCATCGGAAACCAGGCGGGAGACGACTCCTCACCGATCGTGCTCGGGGACTATAAAAGCGACCCGGACGCCGACGTCGAACGGCCCACCCGGATCTCGCTGACCGACACCCGCACCGGCCGGCTCCGCCTCGTGGACCTCGGCAGCTCCTACAGCTTCCGCTCCCTGGAGCGCGGGCCCGGCGGTTCCGCGGTCGTCCTCGGCACCGACGGCGCGCTGCACCTCGTCGACGTCGAAACCGGTGAGCGCACCGCCCGGATCCCGGTGATCGGGGAGTGGACCGAACCCGATGAGTGGCAATCGCCGATGCCGAATGTGGCCGTGCAGGACGAGATCGCCTATGTCAGCGATCCGGGCGCGAAACGGATCGTCGCGGTCGACCTGACCACGCGACAGAAGATCGCCGAGGCCGGTCTGCCGCACGAGACCATCGAACTGGCGGCCGTCACGGGCTGATCCCGGCGACCGGCGATGTGTGGCCCCCGGCCGGATCCGCGTGCCGGTGTGACCTGGTACCAGGAAGGTTTGTCAGACTGGTGGGCGTGATCAGGCTGGGGCTGACCGGCGGTATCGGAGCCGGCAAATCGACAGTGGCGAAGACGTTCGTCGAGCGGGGCGCGTACATCATCGACGCGGACAAGATCGCGCGCGAGGTCGTGGAACCGGGGACCGAGGGCCTCGCCGAGCTGGTGGAGGCGTTCGGGACGGACATCCTGGCCGCCGACGGCAGCCTCGATCGGCCCGCGCTGGCGGCGAAGGCATTCGTCGACGACGAGTCGCGCAAGAAGCTCAACAGCATCACCCACCCGCGGATCGGCGCGCGCACGCAGGAACTCCTCGACGCCGCTCCGGAGGATGCGATCGTCGTCCAGGACATCCCGTTGTTGGTGGAGAACCACACCGCACCGTTCTTCCACCTCGTGGTGATCGTCCACGCCGACGCCGATGTCCGGCTCCACCGCCTCACCACGATGCGCGGGCTCGACGAGGCCGACGCCCGCGCGCGCATCGCGGCGCAGGCCACCGACGAGCAGCGCCGGTCGGTCGCCGATGTCTGGCTGGACAACTCCGGCACGCCCGACGCCCTCGCGGCAGCGGCTGCGGAGGTGTGGGACCGGCGGTTGGTGCCGTTCGAGGCGAACGTCCGCGCCCGCCGGGCCGCCGAACCCGACCCCGAACTGGTTGCCGCCGAACCGAATCCCGACGGTCCGTCGGCGCGCCTGGTCAACCGCCTCTGGGCGATCGCCGGTGAGCGCGCCACCGCGGTCGACGTCGTCGCCGTGGCGACCGTGGAACTGAGGATCACCGCGCGCGACGACGCGGCGGCGGGTGAGTTGACCGATCTGCTCGCGGTCGGCGGATTCGCACCCGTCGAGCCCGGGCTGCACCGTTCGTGCGACCCGGGGCGCCCGGCGACGGTCGTCGTCGAGAAGGCCTGACCCCTCGGACATCCGGCCTGCCGGTATCTGATCACGAATGTTGCCAAATTGGGTACGGTCTGTGCCGCGCCTTGCTAGTTTGCGAAGCACATGAAGATCGTTCGCAACGAGGCGTGAGGAGTACGGCCATGTGGGGAGCCGGTTTTCGAAATCGGATGCGCTCGCTCGTCGGGGTGACAGCCGTCGGCGCAGCCTTGGTGACCGCTGCGGTGACGACCGCTCCGGCGCACGCCGCGCTGGAGGGCATCGCGGTCGACACCCTGCCCGGCTACGGCTCGTCGTCGAACGGGTCGACCAACTACGCCACCTACGGCACCGGATGTGCGTATAAGTTGTCGGTGCTGGTCGGCGATCCGAGATCGGCGACCTCGAACCTGAAGATCACCGACACCGTGAACGGTAGGACGGTGACGGTCTACAACCGCAAGCCGACGGCCGAGGAGGTCAAGCCGACCTGGCGGCCGGCGACACCCGGGCGTCACGTCCTGACCGCCACGCTCGACGGCGTGGTCAAGACCAGGACGGTGACCGTCGGCACCGGCTTCCAGATGCCGCGGTTCATCCGGCACGGGGCCTGCTTCGTGCTGCCGGCCTACTGAGGGAACACGCCGTCCGAGGCGTGAGGTGCGTGCGGAACCCCCTCGCAGGTCTCCTGAGATCGGTTCCCGTGCAACCTCGTCTCCGTGCAACCTCGTCTCCGTGCAACCTCGTCTCCGTGCAACCTCGTCTCCGCGCAATCTCGATTCCAGGGCAGCGTTGGACTCGCGGGACCGTCCCGCGGGCGCTACCCGCGAGCGGGAGGAGCGGCCCTCCCGTGGGGACGGTCGGTGGACGAAAGTGGTTGCGCCACCCTCACGACACCGGTTCGGCCCGGTGATCGGAGAAGAACACGACGTCTCCGACCTCGGCGTCGAGCCACGCCTGCACGTTGCCGTGCGCGGCGGCCCCGACGAGTGCGCGCGTGGCGATCTCGATGGCCTCGACGCACTGCTCGTTGTCGAGGAACCCGCAGCGGTGCGCCTCGAAGACCTCGTCGACGTCGATGAGCTCGAGGGGGGAGCCGGGTACGTCGACCAGATCGAGGTACCAGTCCTCGGCGTACCACCGGCCCTGCGCGTCGGGTCCGTGGAAGCGGCCGATGTCGAGGTAGAGCCGCTGGTCGGCCCGGTAGCCACCCTGGTAGTGAAAGATGTTGGCGCGCAGGCCCAGGGATGGGAGCAACCAGGACTCGAGGTGGTCGAACCTCGGATGTCCGGGCGCGGGTCGCGACATGTAGAGCCCGAAGTCGGTGACCCGGTACTCCTCGACCTCGCGCACGAAGCCCTTGTTGTCGGTGTTCGTCATCGCCGGGACGTCGAACACCTCGCGCTTCGGCGGATGCATCGAGTGCGACGCGGTGGCCGGACCACCGGCGGGACCGCTGTTGCTCGTCATGTCACAAGAATGTAGTCATCTCGCGCCCGGATCTCAGGGTGAAAACCAGAGTTCTTCCCGATGTACGGTCGTCGGGTCCGGGTGCATCGTCGGGACATGACCTCCGCGCGCACCGGACATCCCGACCGTGCCGGACGCAGGGCCGTCGACAGCCGGCCCCGCCGCGGCTCTTCGACGGTCGCGAGACGCGGGCGGCAGGCGCTGTTGTGGATTCACATCCTGTCGTCGGTGAGCTGGATGAGTCAGGCCCTCGCGTTGCTGGTCCTGTTGCTGCGTGGCGGGGGCGACGGTGCGGTCGCCGCGCACCTGCTCGACACGACGGTCCTGGTGATCTCCGCCAACGTATCGGCGATGTCCGGCTTCTTGTTGTCGTCCACCACGCCCTGGGGCTTCTTCCTCCACCGCTGGGTACTGGTGAAGTTCGTCATCACCGTCGGACAGTTGGGGGTCGGGATCGGCCTGTTGTCCCCACGGCTCGATGCGGCGGCCGAGACGGTCGCGTCGGGCGGTGACCCTACGGTGTCCCCGGCGCTCGTCGTCCCGACGACGGTGATGGCGGCGCTGATCGCCTTCCAGGGTTGGGTGTCGGTCGCCAAACCGTGGCCGCGGGTGCCCGGTCGCACCCGTGCGAAGGCGCCGGTGCCCGGCCCGTGGATCATCGCGGCCGCGCCGGTCGCCCTGGCCGGCGACGTCATCGTGTTCGCGACGCTCGGGCAGCCGATCCCGATCTGGTCGGCGCTGGTGCTCGTCGCGGCGCTCGTCGGACGCCGGCGAGCGGGAACACCCGTGTCGTAGGACGCGTTTACCCTGGCACCATGGCCTTTGCAGCAGAACGCCCCGTGCTCGCTCATTCCGAGTTCCGCCCGATCGGCGAGATCGAGCGGACGGGCGGCCGGTTCGAGGTCGTCAGCGAATACGAACCCGCAGGTGACCAGCCCGCCGCCATCGCCGAGCTGACCAGGCGCATCAAGGCGGGGGAGAAGGACATCGTGCTCCTCGGCGCCACGGGCACCGGCAAGTCGGCGACCACGGCGTGGCTGATCGAGCAGGTCCAGCGCCCCACCCTGGTGATGGCGCCGAACAAGACCCTCGCTGCGCAGCTCGCCAACGAGCTGCGCGAGATGCTGCCCAACAACGCGGTCGAGTACTTCGTCTCGTACTACGACTACTACCAACCCGAGGCGTACATCGCCCAGACGGACACCTACATCGAGAAGGATTCGTCGATCAACGACGACGTCGAGCGCCTGCGCCATTCGGCGACGTCCAGCCTGTTGTCGCGACGCGACGTGGTGGTGGTCGCGTCGGTGTCGTGCATCTACGGCCTCGGCACGCCGCAGTCCTACCTGGACCGGTCGGTGCAACTCGAGGTCGGCCAGGAGATCGACCGAGACGCACTGCTCCGGCTGCTCGTCGACGTGCAGTACACCCGCAACGACACCTCCTTCACCCGCGGCAGCTTCCGGGTCCGCGGCGACACCGTCGAGATCATCCCGTCCTACGAGGAACTCGCGGTCCGCATCGAGTTCTTCGGCGACGAGATCGAGTCGCTGTACTACCTGCACCCGCTGACCGGAGACGTGGTCCGGCAGGTGGACTCGCTGCGCATCTTCCCGGCCACGCACTACGTCGCGGGACCCGAGCGCATGGAGCGCGCGATGGCGTCCATCGAGGCGGAACTCGAGGAGCGCCTGGCCGAACTCGAGGCCAAGGGCAAGCTGCTCGAGGCGCAGCGTCTGCGGATGCGGACCACCTACGACCTGGAGATGATGCGGCAGGTCGGGTTCTGTTCGGGCATCGAGAACTATTCACGCCACATCGACGGCCGGGCCGCGGGCAGCGCGCCGGCGACGCTGATCGACTACTTCCCGGACGATTTCCTGCTCGTCATCGACGAGTCGCACGTGACCGTGCCGCAGATCGGCGGCATGTACGAGGGCGACATGTCCCGCAAGCGCAACCTCGTCGAATACGGCTTCCGACTGCCGTCGGCGATGGACAACCGGCCCCTGACGTGGGACGAGTTCGTCGAGCGCATCGGCCAGACCGTCTACCTGTCGGCGACCCCGGGTCCCTACGAACTCGGCCAGTCCAACGGCGAGTTCGTGGAGCAGGTGATCCGCCCGACCGGCCTGGTCGACCCGAAGGTCGTGGTCAAGCCGACGAAGGGGCAGATCGACGACCTCGTCCACGAGATCCGGTTGCGAACCGAGAAGGACGAACGCGTCCTCGTCACCACCCTGACCAAGAAGATGGCCGAGGACCTGACGGACTACCTCCTCGAACTCGGGATCCGGGTGCGTTACCTGCATTCCGAGGTCGACACCCTTCGACGCGTGGAACTGCTGCGCCAGCTGCGGTCGGGCGAGTACGACGTGTTGGTCGGCATCAACCTCCTCCGCGAGGGTCTCGACCTCCCGGAGGTGTCGCTGGTCGCGATCCTCGACGCCGACAAGGAGGGCTTCCTCCGCAGCACCACGTCGCTGATCCAGACGATCGGCCGTGCGGCCCGCAACGTGTCGGGCGAGGTACACATGTACGCCGACAAGATCACCGACTCGATGGCCAACGCCATCGAGGAGACCGAACGCCGCCGTGAGAAGCAGATCGCCTACAACAAGGAACACGGGATCGACCCGCAGCCGCTGCGCAAGAAGATCGCCGACATCCTCGACCAGGTGTACCGCGAGGCCGAGGACGAGGCCGTCGCGGTCGGTGGTTCCGGTCGCAACGCCAGCCGCGGACGCCGGGCGCAGGGCGAGGTGCCCAAGGGCGGCAGCGCCGGGGTCATCGAGAAGCGCGACGTGTCGACGATGCCGCGCGCCGAACTCGCCGACCTCATCGCCCAGCTCACCGAACAGATGATGAGCGCAGCCCGCGACCTCCAGTTCGAACTCGCCGGCCGGTTGCGTGACGAGATCGCCGAGCTGAAGAAGGAACTGCGCGGCATGGACGCCGCGGGCATCAAATAACCGCGATGACCGCACGCACGACGCGCGCACGGCGATGTGTCGACGGTCGGACACGCCGGTTCATGTGCGGAAAGCCACGATCCGGGGGACAGACACGCCGTGGCAAACTAGTGTCCCGATGAAGATCCCTGAAGTATGGGGACGTACGGTGACGCCTCGCTGATGGGCAGCGAGGCGAATTCATGTCGGAGGTTGGGATGAGCGCATACGAGACCATCGTCGTCGGTACCGACGGCTCGGAGTCGTCGTTGAAGGCGGTGGACCGTGCGGGGGCTCTCGCAGGTGAGGGCGCGCAGCTGGTGATCGCGTGCGCCTACTTCCCCAACGAGCGCGGCGCCGGAGAGGCCGCCGACATCCTCAAGGACGAGGCCTACCAGGTGACCGGCTCGTACCCGACCGAGGAGATCCTGCGTACCGCCAAGGAGCGCGCTGTCCGCGCCGGTGCGGCCACCGTCGTGCAGCGTCCGGTCAAGGGAGCCCCGGTCGACGCGCTGCTGCAGCTCGTCAACGACGTCAAGGCCGACCTGCTCGTCGTCGGCAACCGCGGCCTGAACTCGATCGCGGGCCGTCTGCTCGGCTCGGTTCCCGCCGACGTCGCACGCAAGTCCTCCTGCGACGTGCTGATCGTGCATACCACCGACTAGTCGCGCGCGACGAATCGTGCAGAGTCCCCGCCTCAGCGGGCGTCCGGGAAGCCCCCGGCGCGCCCGAGGAGTGCGGGGACGTTCTTCTCCAGCGCCCGTCCCAGCCATTCGGCGGCCTCGATCAGCGTGACCATGTCGACCCCGGTGGTGACGCCGGATCGGTCGAGGGCGTAGACCAGATCCTCGGAGGCGATGTTGCCGGTCGCGGCGGGTGCGAACGGGCAGCCACCGAAACCGCCGATGGAGGCGTCGAGCGCGCTCGCCCCGGTGTCGAGTGCGGTGAGCGCGTTGGCATATCCGGTGTTACGGGTGTTGTGGAAGTGCCAGCGTTGCGGGATGCCGGGAGCCCGGTCGGCGGTGAGCGCGGCCAGGGTGCGGACGTGGGTGGGCACACCGACGCCGATCGTGTCGGCGAGCCCGATCTCGTCGGGGGCCTCGCCGTCGGTCAGGCGGGCGACGATGTCGCCGATCCGCTCCGGGGAGACCTCGCCCTCGAACGGGCACCCGAACGAGACCGCGATGGTCACCGTGGTGAAGATGCCGGCCTTCTTGGCGTCGCGCACGACGTCGACGGCTGCGGCGATGCCCTCCTCGACGCTGCAACCCTGGTTGCGGCGGCTGAACTCCTCGGTCGCCGGGACGACCGCGTTGATCTCGTCGACCGCGCTGGTCAGGGCCCGGTCGAGTCCACGCCGGTTGAGCACGAGACCGATGTAGGACACCCCGTCGGCGCGCGGAACCTGCGCCATGACCTCCTCGGCGCCCGCCATCTGCGGGACCCGCTTGGGGTTGACGAAGCTGACCGCCTCGATGCGCTTCGCGCCGGCTGCCACGGCACGGGCGATGAGTTCGACCTTGTCCTCGGTCGACAGGATCTTCTGCTCGTTCTGGAGGCCGTCGCGGGGGCCGACCTCGACCAACTGCACGCTCGTCATCCCCCAATCTTGCCCCGCCGGGGATGCCCGATGCGACCGGGTCGGCGCCTGCGGGCCCTGTGTCGGTCGAACGACCTAATTCCGGCTCGCGGATAACAATCTGGAACGGACCACAGTGACCTGAGACAAGCAGAGTGACTGATGTGGTCCCACTGGTCCCAAGTCGGACATTGTGAATCTCGGATCGGCTTCGGCCTGCGGAATGGCCTGTAACACTTCCGATCTCAAAAGTGATGTGAAGCGTATGATTCGTGGCTGTTCGACGAACGCTTCGGGGGTGGAGTCAGCAGCGTCGTCGGACGCATATTTCGCCGAAACCACTGTCGGACCAAGCATGGTAGACAACGCAACCCGCAACGAAGCGGGCATCCCGTCGGTCGGGAACGGGTCAGGGCGCGGGGGAGAACACGGCGGCACGACGGATGTCGAGCTGCTCGAACTCACCGCCGCCCAGCGAGCCATGTGGTTCGCCGAGAGCCTCGACGAATCCCACTCGATCACGGTCGCCCACTATCTCGACATCGTCGACGACGGCCGCCCGTTCGATCGTGAGCTGTTCCGTCGCGGGGTCATCGAAGGGGCGCGCGATTTCGAGACCGCCTACACCCGGTTCACCGAGGTGGACGGCGTCCCGATGCAGTACGTGGACTTCTCTGCGCCGTTCGACGTCATCGAGGTCGACTTCCGCGGTGAACCCGACCCGATCCCGGCGGCGACCGCATGGATGCGCGCCGATCACCGGCGTCCGGTCGACCTCCGCGCGGGCCCCGTCGCGATCGGCGCGTTCCTCCGCGTCGCCGACAACCGGACCTTCTGGTACATGCGCGGGCATCACATCGCATTCGACGGCTATGGCGCCCTGATGTGCCTGCACGAGGCGGTTGCGCGCTACAACGCGGCGGTCTCCGGGGTCGATCATTCGGCACCGCGCCGGGCGACTCTGGCCGAGGTGGTGGCCGACGACGCGGCGTACCGGCAGAGCACCCGCTTCGAGAAGGACCGCGAGTTCTGGGCCGAGCGTGCGGCCGGCCTTCCCGAACGCGTCACGCTCGCAACCCATCCGGCGCTGACCGGTATGAACCACGACACCGTGGTCGCGGCGGGGATGCTCGACGCCGGTCTCGCGGCCGGGTTGCATCGATGTGCCCGCGAGCTCGACGCCTCGCCGGCCGCGGTTCTGACCGCGGCCTTCGCGGCATTTCTGGCCCGGATGTCCGGCGGCGACGACATCGTCCTGAGTCTTCCGGTCACGGCGCGGACCACCGCGCGCATCAAGAACTCCGTCGGCATGGTGTCGAACATGCTGCCGCTGCGGGTCGACGGCGTGGGCACCGCGAGCTGCCGCGACGTCGCCGGCGCCGTCACCGCCGAGATCACGGCCGGCCTGCGACATCAGCGCTACCGCTCCGAGGACATCCGTGCCGCGGCCGGATTCGGCGACACCGCCGGCACGGCCTTCGGCCCGTTGGTGAACCTTCTCTTCTTCGACCGGCCGATCACGGTCGAGGGCGCCCGGGTCGACTACCACGTCCTGTCCGCCGGGATCATCGAGGACCTGGCACTGAACGTCGTCGCCGCCGGTCCGCACGCACCCCTCGAGGTCGCACTGCACGCCAACAACGGGCTGTACGACGACCATGAGCTGCGAACCCACCGCCGGCGCCTGCTGCACGTGCTGGACCAGTTCGTGACCGATCCGGACCGGCCGGTGACCGATCTGGATCTGCTGCTGCCCGGCGAGTCGGGCACACTCCGGCAGTTCGGGGACGGCGGACCGGCGCACGGTGTCGCAGACGAACACGTGCTGGCACCTTTCCTGCGCCGGGTGGCCTCGACGCCGGACGCGCCGGCCCTGGTGGCCGGGCAGACGACGATGACCTACTTCGAGACCGCGCGCGCCATCGCGCGGATGGCTGACCTGCTGGCCTCCCGGGGTGTCACCACCGGGGACCGGGTAGTCGTCGCGCTCGACCGCTCGTGGGAACAGGTGTGCGCGATCCACGCGGTCATGGCGCTCGGCGCCGCGTACGTCCCGGTCGACCCGAGCGAACCCGAGCACCGGCGCTCCGCGGTGACCGGGATCGTGACCCCGAGGTTCGCGATAGACGCGGAGTTCGTCGAGGCGTACCGCGCGGGGGCGTCCGGGGCGCTCGGCGCGGGGTCGTCCGGGGCGCTCGGCGCGGGGTCGTCCGGGGCGCTCGGCGCCGGGTCGGGCCGCCCGGCCGGCATGGACGACGTGCGCGCCGTGGTGACCGCCCTCGGCGATCGGATGTCGGGGGGTGCGCTCCTGCCGCACCAGCCCGCGTACATCATCTTCACGTCGGGATCGACGGGCGTGCCCAAGGGGGTCGAGATCGATCACGCCGCCCTCGGCCACCGCCTGGCGTGGATGCAGCGCGACCACCCCCTCACCGACTCCGACGCGGTGCTGTACAAGACCCCGGCCACCTTCGACGTCTCCGTGTGGGAGCTGTTGTGGCCCTTGCGGACCGGCGCCCGCATGGTGATCGCCGAACCCGGTGGCCACCGGGACCCCGAGTACCTACGCGTGCTGATCGCCTCCGCCGGTGTCACGGTGCTGCACTTCGTGCCGTCGATGCTCGACGCCTACCTCGACGTCGTGACCCGGTCCGGCGACGAGACCGCGACCGCGCTGCCCGATTCCGTGCGCCGCGTGTTCACCTCCGGGGAGGCGCTGTCCGCGCAGCTCGCCCGACGACTGCTGCGTGGGTCGAGCGCGGAACTGGTGAACCTCTACGGCCCCACCGAGGCGGCGATCGACGTCACCTCACACCGGGTGACGGCAGACGAGGACGTCGTCCCCATCGGCCGTCCGGTCGCCGGCACCTCGGTGCGCGTTCTCGACCGCCATCTGCGTCCGGTGCCGGTCGGCGTCGCCGGCGAACTGTGCCTCGTCGGACCGCAGCTCGCGATCGGCTACCACGCGGCGCCCGTCCAGACCGCGTCCCGCTTCGTCGCCGATCCGCTCGGTGCGGACGGTGCCCGGATGTACCGCACCGGGGACCTGGTGCGGTGGACCGCCGACGGCGAACTCGAATACCTCGGTCGCACCGACCACCAGGTCAAGATCCGCGGCCAGCGGGTCGAGCTGGGTGAGGTGGAGTCGACTCTCGCATCGATGCCCGGCGTCGAGGCCGTGGCGGTGCTCGCGCGACGTGATCTGGGGCCGGGTCCGGTGCTGGTGGCCTATCTCCGAACCCGTTCGGTCACCGGAGAATCAGCAGACGCCGCCGAGCGCCGGATCGACGCCGAGACCGTCCGCGCGTTCTGCCGGCGCCGCCTGCCCGGACACATGGTGCCGGTCGGGGTGGTGTTCGTCGAGTCGTTCCCGACCACCCGCTCAGGCAAACTCGACACCGCGGCACTGCCGGTCCCGGACCTGTCCGCTGATCGGGTGGAGTTCCGCCGGGCCCGCACGCCGGCGGAGAAGATCCTCGCCGGACTGGTCGCGGAGGCCCTCGGACGCGATGAGGTGAGTATCGCCGACAACCTGTTCTCACTCGGCGCCGACTCGTTGCTGGCCGCCCGCCTGGTGTCCCGCGCGCGCGTCGACCACGGCCTGTCCATCGCGCTCACCGATGTCTTCGACAGCCGTGACCTCGCCGATCTCGCGTCCCGCGCGACCCTCGTCGGCGACGCGACCGGCGCCGCACGCCTCGCGACACGTCCGAGGCCGGAACGAATCCCGTTGTCGCAGGCCCAGACCCGGCTGTGGTTCATCAACCGGATGGCGCCGGAGGATCCCAGCTACAACATGTCGGGCGCACTGCGGATGAACCACCCGGTCGATCCCGGGGTCCTGCACCGCGCGGTGGTCGACGTCCTCGACCGTCACGAGATCCTGCGCACCGTCTTCCCCGGCGCCGACGGCGAACCCGAGCAGCGCATCCTCGATACCGTGACGGCCGCCGACCGGCTCGCGGCCGAGCCGCTCCGCCTCTTCGGCCCGCTCGACGCGGCGATCGAGGCGATCACCGGAGCGGGCTTCGACCTCACCGAGGAGATCCCGTTCCGATACCGCCTCATCACCGGGGATCGCGGCGGAGACGTGGTGGTCCTCGTGCTGCACCACATCGCCGCCGACGGCCAGTCGTTGCGCCCGCTCCTGCACGACCTCATGACGGCGTATGACAGCCGCCGCGCCGGCCGCGATCCGCAGCTGCCGCCGCTGCCCCTGCAGTACGCCGACGTCGCGCTCGAACGGGCGGATACCCTGGGCCCGCCGGACCATCCGTCACCGGCACTGGAAGAGGGGCTCGACTTCTGGCGCACCGAACTCGAGGGTGCGCCCGAAGCCCTGCAGTTGCCCACCGACCGGCCCCGGCCCCGCGTGATCTCCAGTGCGGGAGACCATCTCGACATCGACCTTGATCCACAGCTCACCGCCGGAATCCGCGCGTTGGCCGCAGATCTGGGGGTCACGCCATTCGCGGTCTTCCAGTCCGCGCTGGCACTGACCCTCGGCCGGCTCGCCGCGACCGACGACGTCAGCATCGGCACCGCGGTCGCCGGACGCGACGACCCGGCGGTCCTCGACCTCGTCGGGATGTTCGTGAACACCGTGGTCCTGCGCACCCGCCTGCGACCGGCCGAGACCGTCCGCGACCTCGTCACCGGCTCCCATCGCCGGTGCGCCCGCGCGATGAGCCACGCCGACGTCCCCTTCGAGCGCGTGGTCGACGCCGTCGCACCCCAGCGCTCGCCGTCGCACTCGCCGCTGTTCCAGGTCGCGCTCACCGTGCAACCCGATCAGCTCGCCGAGCTCTCACGCTGGGCGGGATCGGCGGAGATCCTCGACGCCCGGATACCCGCCGCCAAGTACGACGTCACCGTTTCGGTGACCGAGCGCGCCGACGACTACGCCGTCGAATTCTCCTACGCCACCGACCTGTTCGACCCGAATACGGTCCGCTCGATGGCCGACCGGCTCCGTAGGGTGCTGTCGCAGATGGTGTCCGGACCCGACCGGGTGCTGGCCTCGATCGACGTCGTCGAACCGGAGGTGCTCCGCGAGGTCGCCGTGCCCCGCACCGGTCGCGTGCCGGAGGCGACCCTGCCCGAACTGCTCGCTCGGGGCTTCACGCTCGCGGACCCGACCACGACCGCGCTGAGCACCGAAGAGGACGTGCTGACCTGGGCAGACCTCGCGGCGGCGGCCAATCAGATCGCACGCGCCGTCGCCGCCCGCGGTCTGGGCCCCGGCGACGTCGTCGCGGTGTGCATGCCGCGTTCGTCGCTGATGGTGCTGACGATCCTCGGCATCGCGATGAGTGGCGCCGCGTTCGCCGTGCTCGATCCGCGGCTGCCCGCGGCGCGACGCGCCTCGATGTTGTCCGATTGCGATGCCGCACTGCTGATCACGGTCGGAACAGTGATCGGCGACGACCGCGACGCCGGTGGCGACGGGGCAGTGTCCGGTGCGGGGGAGAACGGTTCGGTCGAGCAGTGGGTGCTCGACGACCTCGAGGTCGAACTGAACATCGTCGGCAGCGGCGCCCATGCACTCACCGACGCCGACCGCACCCGTCCGCTGCTCGTCGACGACGCCGCCTACCTGCAATTCACCTCCGGGTCCACCGGTCGTCCGAAGGCGGTGGTCGTCACCCACGCGGGCCTTGCCGAACTCGTCGCCGAACAGCACGAGATCCTCGGGGTCACCCCGCGGTCGCGCGTCCTGCAGCTCGCCGCACCGGGATTCGACGTGGTGGTCTACGAGATCCTCCTCGCCGTGTGCGCGGGCGCCGAACTCGTGGTGGCTCCGCCCGACGTGTTCGCCGGCCCCGATCTGGAGTCACTCATGATCCGGCGCCGGGTGACCCACGCGGTCGCGACGCCCACCGCGCTGGCCACCGTCGACCCCGAGCGTCTCACCGGCCTCGAGGTGATGGTGACCGCCGGTGAGGAGTGCCCGGCAGAACTCGCCGCCCGGTGGGACGAGGTAGGTCACCCATTGGTGAACTGCTACGGCCCCGCGGAGACGACGGTGTGGGTCACCGCGTCGGAGCCTGTGCGCGCCGGACGGCCGGTCACCATCGGCCGACCCATCTCCGGCATCGGCGCGAGGGTGCTCGACATGAACCTGCGGCCGGTTCCCGCGGGCGTCGTCGGCGAACTGTATCTGGCGGGCCGCGCGCTCGGACGTGGCTATCACGGACGGCCGGATCTGTCCGCGAGCCGGTTCGTGGCCGATCCGTTCGACGTCGGCGCGCGGATGTACCGCACCGGCGATCTCGTGTCGGTGACTCCGAACGGCGAGCTGATCTATCACGGGCGCAACGACTTCCAGATCAAGATCCGCGGCATGCGGGTCGAACCGGGTGAGGTCGACGCGGTGCTCGTCGAGCATCCCGACGTCGAGAACGCGGTCACGGTCGGGGTGTCGACACCCAACGGAGACACCGTGCTCGTGTCGTACGTGACCGGCGTGCCGGGACGCGCCCCGGCGCCCGAACAGATCGTCGACCACGCGGTGGCTCATCTACCGACCCACATGGTCCCGAGCACCGTCCGAGTGCTCGACGAGCTGCCGGTCACCCGCACCGGCAAGATCGACCGGCGCGCCCTGCCGACGGTCGACATCTCGCCGGCCCGCGAATATGTGGCCCCCCGAAGCAGGCTCGAGGCCGCGGTGGCGCAGATCTTCGCCGAGGTCCTCGGTCTCCGGACCGTCAGCGTGCACGACGGCTTCTTCGAACTCGGCGGCAGCTCGTTGTCGGCGACCAAGGTGACGCACCGCCTCGAGCAGCACATCGACCGGCGGGTACCGCTGTCGCTGCTCTTCGAGAACCCGACGGTGGCGAGTTTCGTCGCGGCCCTCAACAGCGTCGACGCCACCGGCACCGGGCGGATGCTGACGCCCCGCGACCGCTCCCAGATCGTCGAACTGACCGGCACGCAGCGCGGGTTGTGGGCGCTCAACCAGATCGATCCGTCGTCGTCGGCCTACAACGTGGGTCTCACCCTCGAACTCGACGGTCCGCTGGACATCCCGGCGCTCGTCGGCGCACTCGGGGACGTCATCGTGCGGCACGAGTCGCTGCGCACGCGGTATCCGCTGCACGAGGGGACCCCGGTGCAGCTCATCGTGCCGCCGGCGACGGCGGTCCGCGACTTCCACGTACCGGTCGTCGACACCACCGAAGACCTCGTCGACGCCGAGATCGCCAAGGTGGTCGAACCGGGATTCGACCTGACCGGATCCGTGGCGACCCGGGCCGCCATCCTGCGCCTCGCCGCCGACCGGCACGTGCTGGTCTTCGCGGTGCACCACATCAACGCCGACGGGGGGTCGCTGTGGCCGCTGGCACGCGACCTCACCACCGCCTACCGTGCCCGGATCACCGGGGAGACCGGCCGCTGGTCCCGGATGGTCGAGCGGACACGGGTGCAGTTCGCCGACTATGCGCTCTGGCGGGCCGAACGGCTGTCGGCCCGACGCCCCGACGGCAACACCGAGGAGCGGCACCAGCTGACCTACTGGGAACGGCGACTCGGGACCGTCCGCGAACCCGCGTCGATCCCGACCGACCGGCCACGCCCGGCCCAGCCGCGCCATGTCGGCGGCCTCACCGGGTGGGCGGTGCCGCCGGAGGCCGCCGGAGTCCTGAATCACCTGGCGCGCGTGCACAACACGACCCAGTTCGTGGTCCTGCACGCGGCGCTCGCGGTGCTCGTCGCACGCCTGTCCGGTCGGGACGACATCGTGATCGGCACCCCGTATGCCGGGCGCGACGACCCGGCGCTGTCCGACATGGTCGGCATGCTCGTGACCACGGTGCCGCTGCGCACCCACGTCCGGATCGACGAACCCTTCGACGAGTTGCTGCGTCGGGTACGTACCGAGGACATCGCCGACCTCGCGCACGCCGAGGTGGCGTTCGAGCAGATCGTCGAACATCTCGCCCGAGCAGGCGTCGGCCCTGCACGCCGGGGAGAGCAGAATCCCTTGTTCTCGGTGATGCTCTCGTACCAGAACCTCGAGCTCCCCGATCTGCGGCTCGACGGTCTCACCGTCCGGGTGCGGCCGCCGGCCACGTTCCCGGCGAAGGTCGACCTCGAGATCATGGTTTACCCGACGGATCTCGACGGGGTGGATCGGGACGGTGCGCTCGGCGGCCAGATCGCCTACGACACCGACCTGTTCGACGCCGCAGGGGCCGAGCGGCTCGCGCACCGGTACGAGGCACTGCTCTCCGACATCGCCGCCCATCCGTCCACACCGGTGGGAGACCTGACGATCTGGTCCGCCGACGAGTCCGCCGGGGCGTCCGGGACGGAACCCGACCACCGACCGCTGCACGAACTCGTGTCGCAGGTGGCGGCGAGCAGCCCGGAGACGGAGATAGGCATCCCGGGCGCCGCGGCGATCACGTTCGCCGACCTGGAGGCGACCTCGGTCGCGATGGCGATCTCGATGCCCGACGCGGATCCCGGGGAAGCGCTCGCGGTGGCGGTCACGACCCTGCTCGCCGACGCCGACCGGACCCTCGACGAGGTTCTCGCCTGTATCCGGGACTCTGCCGTGCGCGTCCTGCAATCACCGGTCCCGGACTCCGCCGACGGCGGCACACGCAACCGGGTGGAACCCGCGTGACGTCGGGTACCTCGGTTCCGCGCAACGTTCCGGGGCGCACCTCGGCGGGACCGATCTCCCAACCGTCCGCGCTCCGCCGCCTCGCCCTCGCGGCGGCGCACGCCCCGGAGGCCGAGGCGATGACGGGCGCCGCCGGACCGGTGACCTTCCGTGATCTCCACCGCCGGGCCGCCGCCGCGGCGACGACCCTCGCGGACCGGGGCGTCGATCCCGGTACCGCGGTGCGCGCGACGGTGACCGCACTGCTGCCGCGGACCGGCGGTGCTCCGGCCGCGCTCGCCGCCGCCGCGCGGACCGTCCTCACCGACCTCGACCGACGCATCGACGACATCCTCGGCACCGGCGACCTCGAGTCGCTGCCGGGCCTGTTCCGGGTGGCGGCGCGCCGTCGCGGGGACGCGATCGCACTGACCGACCTCGGCGGGACCGCGATCTCCTATCGGGACCTCGACGCGCGCACCGATCGTCTCGCCCGTGCGCTCGCCGCCGCCGGCGCCGCCCCGGAAACACTTGTCGGCGTGGCGATGCCGCGCACCGCGGACCTCGTCGTCGCGCTCCTCGCGGTCCTCAAGACCGGCGCGTCCTACCTGCCGCTGGACCGCACCCACCCGGTCACGCGCCTGCGTACCATCCTCGACGACGCGGAGCCGGTCCTCATCCTCGCCGACGCCGAGACGGTGGACACCTGGTCCGCGTCGTCGGAGATCTCCGCCCGCACCCTGACCGCCGACGACCTGCTCGCGTGGGCCGAGGACCGGCCGGCGCCTCCGCTCCCGGATCGGGTCCATCCCCGTGGCGCCGCCTACGTCATGTACACCTCCGGCTCGACGGGCGTCCCCAAGGGCGTCGTGGTCACCCACGACAACGTGGTGTCGCTGCTCGTCGCGCTCGACATCCTCGTCGACAGCACCTACGACGACGTCTGGTCGATGTTCCACTCGTACGCCTTCGACGTCTCGGTGGGGGAGATCTGGGCCGCGCTCGTCGCCGGTGGACGACTCGTGGTCCTCGACCACGCGACCACCCGCGCACCCGACGACGTGGTCGACGTGTTCGCTCGCGAGGGTGTCACGATCGCCAATTTCACACCGTCGTCGTTCTATCAGTTCGCGGCCGCGGTGCGTCCGCCGCACGGTCGAGCGCTTCCGGAACGCCTTCGGCGACTGCACTTCTCAGGCGAGCTGCTCGACTACGAGCACGTCCGGAAGTGGCAGGCCGACCGCGCAGCGGACGGGTCGCCGACGCGCCCGGGCGCCGACGTCCCGGGGCCCCAGCTGAACAACATGTACGGGCCGACGGAGACGACTGTCTACATGACGCGGCGTGAACTCACCCGTGGATTCGTCTATGCCGCAACGGCATCCGACATCGGCACACCGCTGCTCGGGTCCCGGGTGCACGTGCTCGACGCACGACTCGCGCCGGTGCCCGACGGAGTCCCCGGCGAACTGTACGTGTCCGGCCTGCAGGTCACCCGAGGGTTCCTCAACCGGCATGGCCAGACCGCCACCCGCTATGTGGCGGACCCGTTCGGCCCGCCCGGCTCCCGCATGTACCGCACCGGCGACATCGGCATCGTCCGCAACGGATCGATCGAGTTCGTCGGCCGTCGGGACGGGCAGGTCAAGCTGCGTGGATTCCGCATCGAACTCGGCGAGGTCGAGTCCGCGATGTCCGCCCTCGACGGCGTCGACGCCGCCGGAGCGGCCATCCGCATGCGCGGCGACACCGAGCACCTCGTCGGCTACCTCGTGCCCACCGTGGCCCACCGACTCCCGGACGATGCGACCCTGCGTTCGCGACTCGCGCAAGCGCTGCCGGAGTACATGGTCCCGACGCTGTTCGTCACCCTCGACGCACTGCCGCTGACGGTCAACGGCAAGCTCGACCGGGACCGGCTGCCCGTCCCGGACGTCGTCGAGGACGCCCCGGCGGACGTGCCGCCCGCGACCCCCACCGAGGCCACCCTCGCCGGGATCGTCGGCGAGATACTCGGCATCGACGAGATCGGGGTCACCGCCTCCCTGTTCGACCTCGGCGGCAACTCGCTGACCGCAGCCCGCGTCGCCGCACGCGCCGCGGAGATCTTCGACACCGCGGTCTCCGCGCGCGACCTCTTCTCCGACCCGACCGTGCGCGGCCTCGCCGCGATCATCGACCGACGCCTCGCCGGGGCGGACGCGGAGGAGGCGACACGGCGCCGGCCGCCGCTGCGCCCCGTCGATCGCAACGGACCGCTGCCGCTCTCACCGGCACAGCGGCGCATCTGGTTCCTCGAGAAGCTCGATCCCGGGGGTGCGGCCTACCTGATCCCGGCGGTCCTGCGCCTGCGTGAGAAGCCCGACGCCCCCGGCGCACTCGATCCCGGGGCCGTCGCCACGGCCCTCGACGATCTGATCGCCCGCCACGAGACGCTCCGCACCCGGTTCGTGGCCGACGACGGGGTCCCCGAACAGGTCATCGACCCGCCCGGCAGCGGCGTGCGCCACGACGTGCGGGTGGACCCGCCCGTCGACCTGCGTGCGTCCGGCGAGTCCACCGTTGCGAGCGCCGTCACCGACATCGTCACGCGCGGTTTCGATCTCGAACGACAGTCGCCGGTCCGCGCCCGCCTGATCCGGATCGCCGACGACGAGTGGCTCCTGGTCATGGTCATCCACCACATCATCGGCGACGGCGGGTCGCTCGGGCCCCTCATCACCGACTTCGTGCGCGCCCACCAGGCGCGGGTGGAGGGGCACGCACCGGACTGGGAGCCCCTGCCGGTCCAGTACGTCGACTACGCGGTCCGGCATCACGAGGTCCTCGGCGATCCCGCCGACCCGGACACGCTCGCCGCGCGCCAGATCGACTGGTGGAAGGCGCAACTGGCCGGTGCGCCGGAGCTGATCGAACTACCGCTCGACCGTCCGCGAGACGCGGTCCGCGACGATCGCGGTGCCGAACTGTCCACGATGATCGACGGGGAGACCTGGGCGCGCCTGCGCGACCTCGCCGACCGGCACGGCGCCACGATGTTCATGTGCGTCCACGCGCTGCTCGCGGTCACGCTCCTGCGGTCCGGAGCGGGCGACGACGTCGTCATCGGCACGCCGGTGGACGGCCGGGGGGAACGCGACCTCGACGGCCTCATCGGCATGTTCGTCAACACCCTCGCGCTCCGCACCCGGTTACGGCGCGACGCCGGGTTCGTCACCGCCCTCGAGACATGCCGGGACGTCGACGTCGAGGCCCTCGACCACGCCGACCTCCCCTTCGAGACGGTCGTCGAGGAGATCGTCACCGCCCGCAGCACCGCACACCCGCCGCTCTTCCAGGTCGCCCTGGCCTTCCAGAACACCGACCGGCCGACGGTCGAACTGCCGGGACTCGTCGTCGCCGAACTCGAGACGCCGGTCACCACCGCCAAGACCGACCTGCAGGTGACCGTCATCGACCCGCCGGGACGCCCACGCGACGCCGACACCGCAGTGGTGATCACCTATGCGACAGCGCTGTTCGACACCCCCACGGTCGAAGCCCTCGCGCAGCGGATGGTGGGCATCGCGCGGGCCGTCGTGGACGCGCCGGCCACCCCGATCGGGGATCTGCCGACCGGACCGGCCGACGCGGAACACGCGGTCATGACGGCACCCGCACTGGCGCGGGACCCCCGTACCCTGCCGGACCTGCTCCGGGATGCGGTGTCTCGGCACCCCGACAACACCGCGGTGACCGACGGGCTGCGCGCCCTGACCTACGCCGAACTCGACGAGGCGTCGAGTCGGGTGGCCGCCGCGCTGCGCCGGCGCGGGGCGGGGCCGGGCAGCGTCGTCGCCCTGGCTGCACCGCGCTCGGTCGACGCGGTGATCGGTTTCTGGGCGATCGCGCGCACGGGTGCCGGGATCGGGCTCGTCGATCCCGCCCAACCGGCCGAACGCATCCGGTACATGGTCGACACACTGGGCGCGACCGTCGGACTAGTCGCCCGGGAGGACGCGCCGGCCGAGGTGGATTCCGTCTCCTGGTTCGGGATCGACGACCTGCTCACGCCACCGGAGTCGGCCGAACCGACGGTCGGCGCGCGCTCACCCTCGATCCGGGTTGACGACACCGCCTACGTCATCTTCACCTCGGGATCCACCGGACTGCCGAAGGGGGTGGCCGTCACGCACCGCGGACTCGCCGACCTGGTCACCGACGCAGGTGCGAGGTTCCGGCTATCCCCGCGGTCTCGCGTACTCCGGTTCGCCGCACCGGGATTCGACGCATCGGTCTTCGAGACGCTCGTCGCGGTGGCCGAGGCCTCCACCCTCGTCGTGGTGCCTCCCGGGATCACCGGCGGACAGGAGCTCGCGGCGATCCTCGTCGACGAGGCGGTCACGCACGCCACCATCACCCCGACCGCGCTGGCCACCGTCCCCGCCGCGGCCTACCCCGACCTCGAGGTCGTCTGCGTGGCGGGAGACACCTGCTCGCCGGAGCTCGTCCGCACATGGGCGGCCGGGCGCACGATGCTCAACCTGTACGGCCCGACCGAGGCGACCATCTGGTCGACCGCATCCGAGCCGTTGCGCCCGGACGCGCCGGTCACCATCGGCGGCCCGATAGCCGGTGTCACGGTGGCCGTGCTCGATCCGCGCCTGCACCCGGTTCCACCCGGCGTCGCCGGTGAGCTGTATCTGCTCGGGCCGGCCGTCGCCGTGGGCTACCTCGGGCAACCGGGTCTGACCGCCGAACGATTCGTGGCCGCGCCGTTCGGAGCGCCGGGGGAGCGGATGTACCGCACCGGAGACCTGGCCCGGCCCCGTCTGTGCAACGGACGATGGGATCTCGAGTTCCTCGGACGCACCGACTTCCAGGTCAAGATCCGCGGCTTCCGCATCGAACTCGGCGAGATCGACACGGTGTTGACCGGGCATCCCGCGGTGGACTTCGCGACCAGCGCCGGGATCACCCACCCGACGTCGGGCGAGACCGTTCTCGTCGCCTGGGTGCGCGGCGTCGACGGAACTGCGCCCGACCCACGAGAACTCGCCGCCCACGCGGCGCGGCATCTGCCGGCGCACATGGTGCCGACGGCGATCGTGCCGATCGAGGAGATCCCGCTCGCCGCGACCGGGAAGCTCGACCGCGCCGCCCTGCCCCGCCCCGAGTTCACCGGCGCCGAGTACGTCGAACCGCGTACCGACACCGAACGCGCGGTCGCCGCCGTCTACGCCGAGGTCCTCGGCCTGACCGGGGACGGGCCCGGCGTCTCGGCTCTCGACTCGTTCTTCGACCTCGGCGGCACCTCGCTGTCGGCCACCCGGGTCGCAGCGAGGATCGGCGCGCGACTCGGTGTGGACCTCGGCGTCCGGACCCTGTTCGACGCCCCGACGGTCGAGGCCCTCGCGGACGCGCTCGACGCCGCCGGGAACGTCTCCACCCCAGCGGGTCCCGCGCTCGCCGCGCAGGACCGTCCCGCGCGCATCCCGCTGTCGTACGCGCAGCGTCGGATGTGGTTCCTCAACCAGTACGAGCCGGAGTCGGCCGCCTACGTGATCCCCATCGTCGTGCGCCTGCACGGCCGGGTCGACGTCGACGCGATGCACGCGGCGATCAACGACGTCGTCGAGCGGCACGAGGTGTTGCGGACGATTCATCCGGCCGATACCGGGCAGGACGGTCCGGCCGAGCCGTACCAGCTCATCCTCGACCCGCATCCCGACCTGGTCCCGTTGGGGCACACCACGATCGCCGGGATGCCCGACGACGTGCTCGACGAGGAGATCGTCACCACCATCTCGACGCCGTTCGACGTCACGCGCGACCTCCCGATTCGCGCGCGGGTGCTCACCACCTCCGACACCGAGCACGTCCTCGTGATCGGACTGCACCACATCGCCGCCGACGGCGAATCCGCCCCGGTCCTGGCCCGCGAACTCGCCGAGGCATACGGTGCCCGAAGGTCGGGGCGGGCGCCGGACTGGTCGCCGCTGCCACTGCAATACGCCGACTACGCCCTGTGGCAACGCGCCCGACTCGGCGAGCCGGCCGACCCGTCGTCGGAGATGGCGCGCCAGCTGTCGTACTGGGTAGACACCCTGCGGGGTCTCCCGGACGTGTTGCCGCTGCCGTTCGACCACCCGCGCGGGCCGGTCCCGGATTCACGGGCCGCGACCACACGATGGTCGCTGCCCGCCCCGGTGGTGGGTCAATTGCGCCGCCGCGCGGCAGACCGGCGCGCGACCCTGTTCATGGTCGTCCACGCCGCCGTCGCCGCCACCCTGTCCAGAGTGACCGGGACCGCCGAGATCGCCGTCGCCACGCCGGTCGCAGGCCGCGGCCGAGCCGAACTCGACGAGCTCGTCGGCATGTTCGTCAACACCCTCGTCCTGCGCGTCGACATCGACCCGCACCTGACCGCCGCCGCGCTCCTCGACCGGGTGACCTCGGCCGACCTCGCCGCCTTCGACCACGCCGACGTCCCGTTCGAGCGCGTCGTCGACGCCGTCGACCCGCCGCGGTTGGACAACGCCGAACCCCTGGCCCAGGTGATGCTCGTCCACACGACCGGCGCCGCCTCGCTCACCACCCGCGCGGCGATGGGCGATCTCGGTGCCGAGTTCGTCGAATTCGACGACACCACAGCGAAGTTCGACCTCACCATCGGGGTTCGGGAGGAACCCGACGGAGCGCTGACGGGAACGGTCACCTACGCCGAGGCGTTGTTCGAGGCGGCCACCGCCGAGACCCTCGCCGCCGCGCTGGTGTCCATCCTGGCCGCCATCGCCGCCGACCCCGACATCCCGGTCGCCGACATCCCGATCCTCACCGGCACGGAGGCGGGGATCCAGCGCCGCCTCGCCACCGGCCGGTCCGTGCAGTTGCCCCCCGAGACACTGGCCGACGCGATCCTCACCGGACGGCAGGTCGCACCGGACGCCGTCGCGATCCGTAGTGGGGACCGGTCGCTGAGCCACCGGGAGTTCGCCGCACGCGTCGCGGTGCTCGCCCGCGCGCTCGTGGCGGCCGGCGCCGGTCCGGAGAACGGCGTCGTCGTCTGCATCCCGCGATCGGTGGAGCTCGTCCTCGCGATCCACGCCGTCGTCGCCGCCGGCGCACAGTACGTCCCGGTCGCCCCGGGGACCCCGGCAGACCGCGTGCGGCACATGCTCGACACCGCGGCCGCGACGATCGGGATGGTCGCCGCCGACGCCGGTGCAGGCGGTGTCGCCGACTCGGTCGCGGGCCTCGTCGACCGCGTGCTGATCGTGGACTCCACCGGTCCGGTCGACCTCGACACACCGTCCGTGACCGACTCCGACCGTCGTGCGCCACTGCGGCCCGACAACGCCGCCTACACGCTGTTCACCTCGGGTTCGACCGGACGTCCCAAGGGCGTGACCGTGAGTCACCGCGCAGTCCTCAACCGATTGCGCTGGGGCATCGACGAATTCGGAATCGGGCCCGACGACGCGGTGATGCTCAAGACCCCGGTCACCTTTGACGTCTCGGTGCCCGAACTCTTCACCCCGTTCCTCACCGGTGCGCGATTGGTGGTCGCGGACGACGACGCGCACCTCGACCCGCACGCGCTTGCGCACCTCATCGACGCCGAGCACGTGACCACGGTGCACTTCGTCCCGTCGCTGCTCGCCGTCTTCGTCGAGACGCTCCGGGACACACCGGCGGCCGGTCGCGCGCTGCCGAGCCTGCGGCACCTGTACTGCTCGGGCGAGGCATTGCCCCCGGCGACGGTCGACGCCGTGCGCGAGACGCTGCCGCATGTGCGGGTACACAACCTGTTCGGCCCCACCGAGGCGGCGGTCGAGGTCACGTCGGCCACCCTTGACGGGAGTCGGGACATCGTGCCGATCGGACGTCCGGTGTGGAACACCGAGACCCATGTCCTCGATGCCCGGTTGCGTCCGGTGCCGGCCGGTGTCGTCGGCGAGCTCTACCTCGGCGGCGTGCAGGTCGCGCGCGGGTACGCCGGGCGCAGCGACCTCACCGCGGAGCGGTTCATCGCCGATCCGTACGGCCACGGCACCCGGCTCTACCGCACCGGCGATCTGGTCCGCCGGAATCGGGACGGCGAGTTGGAGTACCGGGGTCGCAGCGACTTCCAGGTCAAACTGCGCGGCCAGCGGATCGAACCCGGTGAGATCGAGGCGGTCCTCGCCGGGGTGGACGGCGTCCGGCAGGCCGCCGTCTCGCTGGTCCGCGCGCCGGGCGGCGCCGACCATCTCGTCGGCTACCTCATCGGACCCGACGCGGAGAAGGCACTCGAGCGTGCACGGCAGGCGGTGACCGACGCGCTGCCCGCCTACATGCGCCCCTCGCTGTGGGTGACCCTCACGCAAGCGCCGCTGAGCAGCGCCGGCAAGCTCGACCGGAGGTCGCTGCCCGCACCGCGTTTCGACACGCTCGGACCGCACGACGCCGACGCCGCGCCGGCCACCGAGGCCGAGCGCGTGGTCGCCGAGATCGTGGCCGCGGTCCTCGGCACGGAGCAGGTGTCGATGACCGAGTCGTTCTTCGCCCTCGGCGGCGACTCCATCGCGTCGATCCGGCTGACCTCCATGCTGCGCGCCGCCGGGTTCACCCTCACCCCGCGAGACGTCTTCGCCGCCGGGTCGATCCGCGACCTCGCCGCCCTTGCCCACCACGAACCGGCCGCCGTCCTAGATGAAATGCCCGGCGGCGGCACCGGAGCAGTCGCCCTCACCCCGGGCGTCTCGTGGATGCTCGACCTCGCCGACGATCCCGAGCACATCGCGGATTTCTCCCAGGCCACGGTGCTCACCCTGCCCGCCGACGTCGACGAGAGCGGCCTGCGCGCGGTGATCCGCGCGCTCGCCGCCGCGCACCCGATGCTCACCGCCACGCTGCGCGTCGATGCGGACGGCAACGCCACGGTCACCGCCGCCGACGGGAATCCCGACGACGTCACGGTCGCAATCGTGGAACGAACCCTCAGCGCCGGGATCACGGACACCGATCTCGACGACGCGGTGCGCGATGCGCATCGCCGTGCGCTCGCCGCGATGTCTCCCGCCGACGGTCGCCTCGTCGCCGCGGTGGGTGTGCGCCTCACGTCCGGGCCGCACACCGCCTCGCCCCACACCGTCGGACGCCTGGTCCTCGCCGTCCATCACCTGGGTGTGGACGCGGTGTCGTGGCCGACGATCATCTCCGGCCTCGGGCGCGCCTGGTGGCAACACCGCAGCGGTGACGAACCGCGCCTGGCCGCCACCGGAACGTCGTTCCGCCGATGGGCCGGGGTCCTCGCCGGACTGGCCGGTCGCGAAGAAGAGATCGACTGGTGGAGAGAACAACTCGGCGCCGTCCGGGAGGACGTGCGGGACCGCGGGCGCGACACCTTCGCGACGACGGTGTCGCACACCCACACGGTCGGCGCCACCCACACCGAGGCGGTGCTCGGGCGCGTCACGGAGGCCTTCGGCGCCCGCGCCGACACCGTCCTCGCCGCCGCGGTCGTCGCCGCCATCGCAGCCGGGCCGAGCCGCAACCGTCTCGGATTCACCGCGGACGCCGTCTCGCTGCTCATGGAGAACCACGGACGCGAGGAACACATCGCCCCGGGCGCCGACCTCAGCGAGACCGTCGGATGGTTCACCTCGTTCGTTCCCGTTGCCGTCGACGTGAGCGCGGAGGGCGAGGTGAACGGACGCGAACTCACCCGTGTCGTGAAGGCGCTGAAGGACCGACAGGCGCGCACGCCCGACAACGGCATCGCCTTCGGACCCCTCCGCTGGATGCGGGACTCCTCGCCGCTGGCCGGGGTGCCGCTGCCGCCCGTCACCGTCAACTATCTCGGCGCACTCACGGCGCACGGTGATGAGTCCGGCCACGGCGCAACCGAATTCCTGCCCGTCGCCGATGCGCCGTTCCTGCCGCCCTCGGTGCGCGGCGACATGGTCGCGCCCGCCGCGCTCACCGTCACCGTCGGCACCGTGGCGACGCCGCACGGACGCCGGCTGCGGCTCGGGCTCACCGCACCGGAGGCGATCCTGTCGGGGGCCGATCTCGCCGCGCTCGCCGTCCGGTGGGAGACCGCCCTCACCGCACTGGTCGGGCTCGTCGACGCACTCGGCGATCCCGGCCCCAGCGAGACCGACGTCATCGGCGGCGGACTGACCCAGCCGGAGATCGACACCCTCGTCGACCGTTACTGTGCACACCTCACCGGGAGGCCGCGCCCGGCGGTGACGATCTGGCCCGCGACACCGCTGCAGCAGGGACTGTTCTACGAAGCCGAACGTGCGGCCGCGAGCACGGCAGGTGACCCCTATGTCACCCAGTCGGTCATCGAGTTCGCCGGCGACCACGACCCCGAGGCGCTGCTACCCGCGGTCCGGGAGCTCCTCGTGCGCCAACGGGTCCTGCGGTCGGCCTTCACCCGCACCGCGTCCGGCACGCCGGTGGTGGTCATCCCGCCCGCCGATCACCCGGCGGTCGCCGATCCCGACTTCCGCGGTGTCGATCTGACGGGCGAGGGACCCGAGGCCGCCGCCGACCGGGTCGCCGAACTCGCCGAACAGGACCGGACCAGGCCTTTCGACCTGGCACAGCCACGACAGATCCGCTTCACCGCCGTCTCCCACCGCGGCGCCCACGGTCCCGCGTACACCCTCGTGATCACGGCGCACCACATCATCCTCGACGGATGGTCCGGACCGATCGTCGTCGCCGACCTGCTCGCCGCCCACCTCGGTCGACCGGCGATCACGCCCGCCTCGGACATGGAGTCCTACCTCGCGTGGCTCGACGCCCGCGACCGAGACGCCGCACACGCCGCGTGGCGCGCCGAACTCGCCGACGTCTCACCCACACTCGTCGCACCCCACCACTCGGCACGTGCCGAACCGGGGGAGCGCCGGCCCCACGAGACCATCATCCAAATCGATGCCGCCACCCGCGATGCACTGGAGCGACGGGTCCGGGAACTCGGCAGCACCATGGGCACCGTCCTGCACGCCGCATGGGCGATCGTCCTGTCACGGCTCACCGGTGAACAGCGCGTCGTCTTCGGCGAGACCGTGTCGGGCCGACCCGCCGACCTCGACGGCGCAGACACCATGATCGGCCTGTTCATCAACACCGTGCCGGTGATCGCCGACGTCGAGGCGGCGACGCCCCTGGCCGACCTCGTCACCACCCTCCATCGCGCACGGGGTCGTCTCGTCGACCATCAGTACCTCGGTCTCGGCGAGATCATCGGCGAGACAAGGCATTCCGCGCTCTTCGACACCCTTGTCGTCTACGAGTCGTACCCGGTCGACGCCGCCGCGGTGATGGACGGATCCCGGAACTCCGGCCTGGAGATCCGCGGCGTCGCCACCTCCGACGCCACCCACTACCCGCTCGCGCTCATCGCGTCGCCCGCCGGCGATGAACTGTCCCTCGTCGTCAAGGCCGACCTCACCGCGATCGACGCCGCGGTCGTCGACGTGGTCGGTGAGACGCTGCGCGCCATCCTCGACGCCGTCGCCGACGACCCCACCACGCCGGTCGCCGCCCTCGATCCGATGCCCGCCACGATGCGCGGCACGGTCGAGGCATGGTCGCGTGGTGAGGTTGTGGGTTTTGGTTGGGGTGGGTGTTCGGTGGGTTCGTTGGTGGCTGGGTGTGTGGGTGTGTCGTGGGGTTCGGTGGCGGTGTGGTGTGGGGATCGGGTGGTGTC
>NZ_JBDUUF010000012.1:0-147773 GCF_039939235.1 Gordonia aurantiaca
AACAGGCCGCCGCTGAACCCGTGGCCAAACAACATCAAATCGCCTAGCATTCACCATGACTCGTTGATCACCACGCGTGAACCCACGCCGACCCAAAGTCCACCACCCCACGGGACACTGTCAGGTCGCACGCCCCCTTTCCGGACGTTCCTGGATCCACCGTTCGACCTCAGCCACCAATTCGTGTGCGACCGTACCGCGAAGCTTCAATTCAACAGTCGCACCCTCTGGAATCGCGCTGTAATCGTACAGGAGGTACGTCGATCGGGTGGCACGCTGCCGTTCCGCGATACGTGTGGCCGTCGAGTCAATGCTTGTGACGCCGGGCGTGAGAAGCCGAGTGGACGGATCATCTGGCGGGTACTGACGCCGGAAGACCACGCAAGGAATCGACTCTTCATCGCCGCTCGAGTTGTAGAAGAGATTCACCGTGTGCATTTCGACGGTTAACTTCGGTGCAATCTCTGACAACCATGCAACTGTCGTCAGCGTCTGTGGCGCGTAACTCTCGGCAATCAGCACTATCCGCGGAAGTCTGAGCAAGTCGTCATTCCAGTCATCGTTGACGTGCTGCTCGAGCCGACTCAATGCTTCGTCATTCGAGCACGCGTCCCCCAGGGATGACAGGTATTCAGCGTGCGCCTCGGCCAGCGTCTGCTTATCGAATCCTGCAACCAGCGCAGCGTAGGTGATCGCCTGGAGATGGATGCGAGGGTCGTTCCCTCGTTTGAGCTCAACGACAATCAGCTGGCCGGACGTGTCCAGAGCGAGGATGTCCAGCCTTTCCCGTCCCAGATCGCCCTCATCTGAGGACCACTTGGCGTATTGACGAGCGACGATCATGACCCCTCTGCCGAGTACCGCAGGGTTGTCAACTACCCATTGCTCAAGGTGGGTGGTCTCGAGAAAGCCAGACTCTGCCAGTGGTGCGGTCGTCAACGGTTTAGCGACCGCACCGTCAACCGTGAGGATCATGATATCAGTCGTCACATCGCCATGCTAGTCGCGTAAAGCCGCAGATCGAAGGGTGGTCTGGCAGTTCGCGATCAAGCGACCTCACTCGATACAGCGAGCGCCACGGCGATAGACATGACATCGCCAACGGCGATTACCCGTACGCCACCCGTCGGAAACGAGATTCCCCTGCGCTACACATCTGCCTGCGCAGCTATCGAGTCCGCCAATACTTCGACCTGCCCCAATAGGGCCGCCGGCGGCAGGGAGAGATCGAGTGCGTGGCAGTGAAGAGTGACATCGGCACCCTCCACCACATGCTGACGCACTGGCTCGTTTCCCTTGGCATAGACCAAGTGCCCGTGTCGTAGCCCCAGCACGGTGCAGTACGCGAGCAATTCGTAGAGGTCCGCGAAAGGAAATCCTTCCGGTCGCTCCGCTTTGTACTTGGCATCGACCACTGCTCGAATTGCGCCACCCCGATCCGTCCATACAAGATCGGGCCGCATCCTCAACGAGCGCTCGGTATCTAGGTGAACGGGTTTCTGGGTCGCATACTGCCCGCCACGGCTGGTCAGTGCCTCCCCTAGCGAGGTACTGACGAAGTCCTCGAAGATCCGCCACATGTCAAACATGAACCCTGAGACCGGGAGATCGCCGGCGCGGTGCTCAAATGACTGCGCCGCGAGCACCAGATCCGCCAATCGGAGAGCACTGTGGTATCGCTTGTTCAGTCGCGTAGGCCTCCACCGCGCTCCCCCGAGGCCCCGTATCGGTGGGGTGACATCTACCAGGACCCGGCGCAAACGCTGCAACCTGCTTCTGGTCCCATGAGGTAGGCCAGGAACACCGAGCAGACGCAAGGTGGCCGCGAGAAGCTGCTGATTCTCGCCGATATCGACGGTGAATTCGTCGTACTCGACCGCGATCGGCACCGGAAGACCATGATGCCTCGTCATCTGTTCGCTAGCGAGCATCCGACCACGGAGAACAGGAAGATCATCGGTAGTCGTTCGGTACCCCTGCAGCAGACCCTGCGCAGTCGCGTGTGAGGCCAAACGCCCAAAGGCTTCAGCCATTGCCGGAAGCAGCTCGTCCGCCTCTGTCAGATGCACCTCGTCGTCGAGCCAGAAGTCTCTGTGCAAACTGTACCCAAGTAGGAATACCAGCCGGTTCAAGTCAGAAATCTTTGGCCGCACGACGATCTGCCGCTCGCCAACCGCCACCGCCCCGATCTTGCGACCTGCAGATACTTCGAAGACACCACCTTGCAGGGATGGATTGACCTCGACAATCGCCAGCCTACGCAACAGTTCGTACTCAGCGAAGTCAAGTGACACGGGGCGGGGCGGATCACCCTCAGTCAGCAGAATTGGTGTCAGATATGACATCTGGAGTCTCTGGCTCAGAGCGTCGGCTCGCCAACCGTTTGCGGAGCGTCTCCAATCCGTACTTCGTTTTGACATCTACCGACTTGTCGCCGAAGTGGAACTCTTCGAGAAGCGGCAGAATCGCTGTCGTCCACACCCTTTCGAGTCCGTGTTCCTGGTAGACGGCCGCACGCATCAAGTACGAGGGGCCGATCTTGAAGTCCTCGTCGTCGATCAGCATGTTCAGCTCGTCAAGGAGATCCGCATACTCCTCCGACCTGCCCGTACCACGTAGCCAACTCCTCAGTACCCCGTTCGTGGGCGCCTCAGAGGGATGGAGAGACACGAATGCGAACCTCCGACGCATCGCTGCATCAACAAGTGCGATCGAGCGATCAGCAGTATTCATAGTTCCAAGAATGAGCACATTGGGCGGAAGCATGAACGGTTCAGTGGAGTCCGCACTGTACAGGAGGTCGATCGCTTCGTTCCGGTACTCGAGCAGGAAATAGAGTTCCCCAAAGATCCTTGCGAGGTTTCCGCGGTTGATCTCGTCGATGATAAGAACGAACACAGCATCCGGATTCTCGATGGCACGGTCCACGACTCTTCGGAGCGGACCGGGCTTTAGTTCGAACGCGATCTGACCGTTACTCTGCTGCGCTGGCCGGTATCCCTCGAAGAAGTCTTCATACGAGTACGCTGGGTGAAATTGTACGATTCTGACTTTCGAATCGCCAGCAAGATGCCGAGCCAATTCCTTCGCAATGTAGGTCTTCCCGGTGCCCGGCGGACCATAGAAAATCAGCTGGGGACGGTCCCGCAGGAGATCGATGCATTCTTGAAGCCACTCGCGCGGCACGTGAAGCCGGGATGCGATCGTATCGTCAGCGTCAGGCAAGTTGACCCCCGTCGCCAGCCTACGCGCAGGGCGCATCCCCATGAGTTCACGAACAATATCGATCTGGGGCGTGAGGTCGACAACATCCCCGTGCGCGTTCATCCGTGAGGTTAGTTCCATCGGTAGATCGGTGATTGGGTAGGTCCTCGATTCCCACTTCACCGCCCGCCGCAGGTTGGATCGACCATCGCTGCTCCGGACAAAAGTCGCGTCACCGGTAATGATGCCAGTGTGAATGCGACCCTGACTGACCGTCATAACCAAGTCCCCCGAATGCATGCGGGCCAGGAATGCATGGAACTCGTCGAACTTGTCGCGACGCGCGGCGTAGCCCGACGCACGATAATCCTCTTCGACGTACGCCTCGAGTTCCTCCCTAGATACAGTCGAATCAAGAGGTCTTAGAAACTTGGCAGCAAGCGAGACCGTTCCTTTCTCTCGCCAGATTGGAACCATGTCGATCCCGCCGACATTGGAACCATGCACCTTCCAGACATGGGTGACTTGATCAGTCGGGGGCACATACGGACCAGACGACAAGGTCCGCCGCTCTGTCACATGCTTCTCCACGGGATAGCCCGACTCAAAGGTCACTGCTTACCGCCCAAGTTGGCAGGAAACCGATACTCACCCGCACAATCGATGGCGTTCCGCATTGCGTCGTAGACTCCGAGAATTACACCCTTTGTGCGATATTCACCAAATTCCAAGACTTCCTTGCGCTTGTGAATAGGAAACGTTTCGAGAATATATTCCACATCTTCACGCGTTACGCCATAGAGATGGAAGAATGCCGCATCCAGCTCGCATTTCAATCGAAATCGATCCTCAGGGTCCCAGCACGGGTCGCGACTCCAATCAAGATCATCCGCCATCGGTTGCATATCGTATGCCGTATAGCACAACTCAACGACCCGATTGGCAATCCAATCACGTAGCGAACCGCGCTTTGCCCAAGGTGTAGTGCGGTCGAAAGAATGGGGACCTAACACCGGAAACTGCTTTAGGTAGAAGTACGTCATTGAGGTCCCACCGATCTTTTGCCGGGCCACATAGTCCACCACGAAAGACGATAGCATGCCGAGCAATACAGCCCGATACGCAGGTTCTAACCTCGTGATAATCAAAGGAATCTTATGGCCTACCGCAGCCCGCGGTAAAGCATATACCTCAAGCGTTCGCTCATTGGTTGGACTTGTAACATCCGAGAAGCCAATCAACCATTGATCAGTGACAGGAATCTCGCTCTCATTTACCCAATAGATTGGCTGAGCAACACGCTCGGGGTTCTTCAGCTCGTCTATAGATAAGTACCGCGGCTGATTCTTTCTCTTGGTGGCAGTGGAGCTACGAATCACATCCGCAGCTCTATGATTGTAGAAGGTAGCCATCATTCCTTGATACAGAGGAAGCATCCTCTCGTTACCACGCTCGAATACATTCCCCTTCAGAGCCCAACCATTATCTTCGAGATCCTGACGTGTTCGGAAACTAGCCGAGTCAGTGGTCATATTGAACATCCCCTGCATGAAGTTGATTCTCCAGGGGTTACCATTCGGCTCACCGTCCCGAATCAATACCGGAACTCGTTTGTAAATGCCTAGCGTGATTTCGGCATCGCGGCGAGACCGGAACACCGGACAGGTGCCGGTGTTCGGATTAAGGAGCTCAATCTCCTCGGGACTGAGCGAGAACCGCACTCCTGGCCGATTCAGATCAGACGAGTCATGAGCGAAGAACGCGAAGTCAGCTGCCGGTTCGCGAATACTTCGACCGGCGAGAGTGAGCAGACAAAACTTGTAGCGACTGTCAACCGACTCAAACAATGGTTTCTTGTTTTCAAAGTCGTACAAACTAGCTATAGCCCCATCCTTAACAAGATTCTTGAAGAAGTGCTGCGTTGTCGCATCAGTTGCTATTCCTGTGGGAAGAATCATGCCGAACCGTCCCTGAGGGGATATCAGGGTCCGCCCTCCCTCAGCGAATAGCGGATCGGTCTTTACGCGGCCGCGACCAGTTAGTGGGTACCTTCCAGAGTTGGCGGCGTAGTGCCTGAATCCGTCAATTCGACGCTTCTCTGAACAGTACAGATCCCAAAGAGCGGGATTCCCCGTTCGAAGGCCGGCGATCAGACTCTTGCGTCTTGATCCTGATGCCGTAGCAATCTCAGGTTCACGCGAGGCGAAGAACTCCTGCTCTTTCAATTCGATGTGTTCCCAGGGAGGATTGCCGATAACGGCCGAAAACCCACCGGCCCAGCCTGTCTCGTCGTTCACCGTGTCGCCTGCTTCAGCGACCGTCGGGAAGATGTGAGGAAACTCCAAATGCCAGTGGAAGAAGCGGTACCGGCCGGCAAGCTTCTCGACCTCGGCTCGTTGACGGTCATCGAGGGCCTGAGAATCAGTTTCCAGGGCATCGATCGTCGCTTGGGTGATCGGCTTGGGTGCACCCGCCTGCAGCGGCCAAACAAACGCCGCGCACCACGCGTCTGCCCTCAGACGCTGCTGCCGGTACCGGTCGGATTCGGAGTACGCCCGCAGTCGCTGCCGCTGAACATGAATATCCGACAAGGAGAGTGCTTCGGTATTGAGCAGTCGCTCGAGCTCCCGCCCGAGGTCCTGATTGCCTGACACCGCCTCGGCGACGTCAAAAAGACCTTCTTGACTGCCGCGCTCTGCCTTGTTCGCCCGTGCTGTCGCTGTCGCGATCTTCTTGTCATCACCTTCGATTGGCTTGAATGCCGCATCGGGCACCCCCTCGGCAAGCAGCGCCGGCGTCGCGCCCAGCAGCGCGTTTCCAACCTTGATCTGCGCATCCAGATATGCGAGTGGACGGCCCGGCTCCAATGCCTCCATCCATAGCGATACCTTCGCCAGCTCCGCGGCGAGGGGGTTGACGTCGACGCCGTAGATGCAGCGCGCCACCACGTCTCGCATGGCCGAACGGACCTGGTCCGGGCTCGGCTCGGGATCCCCCGTACGGAGAGCAGCCACTCGCTTGGCGATCCGACGGGCCGCACCGACAAGGAAGTGTCCACTGCCGCAAGCCGGGTCGCAGACTGTTACTCGTAGCAACGCTTCGACCTGTCCGTCGACATCGTCGGCCGACTTCTCGGCGGCGTCCAGGACCGGGTCCAGCGCTGTATCCAGCAGCGACTCGACGAGCGACGTTGGCGTGTAGTACGAACCGGTGTCCTTACGCTGGTTGCCCGATGCGACGTCGAGCGAGTATCGCTTAGTCGCCGGGTCCCAGTGCGGCACGAACTCGAGCAGGGCCTCGTAGATGCTCCCAAGTTCTTCGGCACCCAGGTTGCGATAGTCGACGCGGCGAAGGACACCGGACTTCGGCTCGCTGACCAAGCACAGCGACCGGACCGCCGAGAGCAGAGCCTCGTTTGAGAGCTCGCAATCGGTCAGGAAGTCAAGTTCTCCCGGGTCGAAGAGACCGCCGATGGCTGGCAGTCCAAGCTCAGGTAGCCCGCCTTCGGTCCCGAGTCCTCGCCACACCAGAGTCAGGGCTTTCCAGCGGTCGCCGTGACGCCCTCCCCGACGCTTGCGAGCCACCGCGCGCAGACGAGCTGTGGCGAAGTAGTCGAGGTAGCGCCGGCGAGCGAGCGTGTCAGAGGCCGGGTCCAAGAGCACGCCCCGGTCCTCAGCGACGAAGGTGAACAGCATCCGGTACACGACGCGAAGGAGAGCGTGGTTCACGTCCGTAATTGACAACCGACCGGCCTCGAGATCATCGCGAAGAGTGCTGTTGGCCGGGTGCGTCAAGAACCCGGCACCAAGAGTTCGCAAGGCCTTCACGACGCCGTCGCGAAGTAGATTCAATGCACGCGAGCCGGACTCGATTGCCATCGTCCGCCATGATTCGAGTCGGCACGATGCCGGGCCCACTTCGGGGTCTCGAACTTCCAACCTTGAGGCCTGGCACAGCGAGTACATCAGCAGAAAGTCGGCGAAGAGTTCCCCGGAGAAGATTGATTCCAGGTCGAATTCGACGTAGGACGAACCAACCAGTGAAGTCGAATCACGGAGCAGGCGAAGAACTTCGCCGTTCGCGAGGATTGCCCACAGATGGTCGTCGCTGCGATTCAGGAACTCTTGCACCATCGAATGGGGCGATGATCCAGCGGCCCCCGCGACGCCCTTCGATCGGGTGTCGAGGGGCGTCGAGGAACCGAGTAGATGTATCGGTACCGATCCCCACACATGTGAAATCGGGAACGACCTTCCGTCGACTTTCAGCCCGCCCTTGCCCGTCGGTGGAACCCGGCCGTATCCGAGTTGATCAAGCAGGATCAACAAGAAGCGTTCGCGGGTTAGCGAAGTCGTGGAGGCGCCGTCAGGCAGTTTCGCGAGAGCTTCTCGATAGCCTCCCCATACACCGAGGAGATACGACCACACGCGGTTGGCGGCATCCCGGACTGTTTCGCCCGTAGCCAGGTGGTAGTCCTGGGGGGACAGATGGTCTCCCTGGGGATCCAGCCCGCTACCCAGTTGAGCGGGCATATTCGCCGGAAGCAGTCCTCCCTGAATACGGATTCCGACATATGGCTGCTCGGTCATCATGCCTCCCCTCCTGCCGGCGGAACAAACACAAAGACACCAAGGAGATCGGCATTCGGCTCTGGCGTCACCTTCACCCCGCGAACGATCTCCGACGAGGCCTGGCGTACACGCCGGTGTGCCGCCAATATCGACGCTGCCAGTGATTCCCCGTGCTCCTCCAAGTGAGGCCGCAACTCATCCATTCCGCTGAGAACCCGCGTGATGAACTGTTGTGCTTGAGGTGAAGGGACGTTACCCACCGGACGAGCGTCGAGCAGGCGACTTGAATCGGTTTCCTCAAGCCACCGGGCACGGCTCGGAGCGCCTTCGAAAGCGAGCGTCGCGACGTCCTCGGCGACCAACTGCTTGGTCCCAGAACGGGATGGCAGTTCGAGATGGAATCGGTAACGCATCACGAGAAGCGTCGTTCTGGTGGAGACGGAATCGGTACGCACCACGCCGCACCGTCTGGCGGGCCGCAGTGATGGGTCCAGTCCGGTGTCGAGCGCTGACTCGAGGATGTACTGCGCGATCGCCTCCACACTTGCATCGGTGCGTGCCAGAACCGCTTCGCCGCGGCCTACCGGAAGGTCATTGCGGAACCGCAGAGGGTCCTTGCGGTCGCGTGGTAATGCGTCCCGTAATCCCAGCGGCAACGGCGCCAGTGTTGCCGTGAAGCCATCCTCGGTACGCCTGATGGTGGAGTGCAACGCTCGCAGACCATCCTCGACACAGCTCGTGACAGCCGCATGATCGCCGAGCGAGGCTTGCGCCGAACGGATCTCGGACATCACCTCCTCCGGCTTGATCGCATGCTGCGCATACTTCGTCCGGGCGAGGCGTTCGCGCTGCGCCGTCGATTCCCACGTCGCATACAGGCTGTCCTGCTTTTCTTTGATGTCGAGGTCCAGCGACAACTGCTCAGCGTCCTCACCACGCAGAAGGAGCCCCTCCAGCAGAGCTTCGATGACTGCGTTATTGCTGTCCGGTACCGGAACCGAGACACCGGTTGCCTTACGGATCGCCTCGTGCTTCTTCAGTAAGACCTCGAGCACGATTCCGTCGATTTGGTTGTCGCGGCCATAGATCGTTACGGCACGAACGGATTCAGCGCGCTGACCGAACCGGTCAACACGCCCCTCTCGTTGCTCGTGACGGGTCGGGTTCCAAGCAAGGTCATAGTGCACGACAGCCTGGAAACTCTCCTGAAGGTTGACACCCTCAGACAGGCAGTCCGTAGCCACGAGAACATGTCGCCCAGGCGCCGCAGTCAAATCCTGGATGCGCGCAACGCGCTCATCCGGGGGAAGAGTACCGGTAACAGCGCGGACGACGACATCCTTTTTCAAGTCTTTGGCGAGCTGCTCTGCAACGTACTCCGCCGTATCGATGAAACGGCAGAACACAATCGGATCACACCCCTCAGCCAGTAGCGCACGAACTTCCTTAACCAGTGCAGCGACCTTGCGATCAGGTTTTCCTTCTAGCCTGCGAACCTCGGCGAGGAAACCACGCAGCTTTCGCACAGTAGCGTTCTCCGCGCCATCTGAGGCGTCCGCACCAGGAGTGGTGTCCGGGCTCTCCACAGCCTCGTCGTCGGTCTGGTCGAGCACGATAGCCCGGCCCAGAGCATCCGCTTCCTCGGCCGTGCCGGCCGCCGCCGACACCGCACGGGTACGCAGTGTCTGCGCGGCAGCCCGCGGAGACGACGCGAGCGCCCGTAGGAGGGCGAGAGCCGACCACCAGTTCACCCGTTTGGTCAGGGTCCCGTCGTCGTGACGGACTGTTTCTCGAGCGAAAGTCAAGACCTTGTCGAACAGCGCGCGGTACTCCGGCGACAGTTTGTACGGTGCCTCGCGCGTGAGCCTGTCCTTAGGAAACTGGGTGTCCTCGTCGAGGTAGCGACGAATATCCCCTCGACGACGTTGGACGAAGTGCTTCGCGAGTAGCTCACGCCCCTGCCGGTTCTCCAGGTCGACCGCTTCGAGAGCCGGATCGAGCAGCCCCAGCAAGTTGCGGAAGGCCTCCTCCTTGCCAGAATGTGGCGTTGCGCTGACAAGGACCATATGGCGCTTGGGGTCTGCGGCGAGTGCCTGCATGAGTTCATATCGTTGCGTCCGACCTGATCCACCTTGCCCAGATGCCGCTACGCATGTGTGGACCTCGTCGACAATGACCAGATCGGGACAGGTACGGAGGAACTCATATCGTCGGCGTGAGTGTTTGATGAAGTCGGTGGACACGACCGTGATCGGATATCTCTCGAAGATCGATTCCGAACCGATCCGGCCCCGCTCCAGACGACGCACAGTGGATGGCAGGACCAGCTCGGCTTCGAGGCCGAACTTGTCGCGTAGTTCCGATTGCCACTGCTCTGCCAGAGCCGGACTGCACAGGACCGACAGCCCTCGTGCATCCCCCACTGCCAGTAGCTCGGCTGCGATGAGACCGGCTTCGATCGTTTTACCGATGCCGACGTCGTCCGCGATCAGCAGTCGCGCCACCTGCTGCCGCAGGGCCATCATGAGCGGCACCATCTGGTAAGCCCTGGGTTGTACGGCAATCGAGGCCAGCGACCGAAACGGTCCCGCAGTCGACCGGAAGCCGATGCGCAGGGCGTTGGTCAACAGCTGTGCGCTGAAGTGATCCCCTAGGTCGTCGGCGACGGGCGGCGGGAAGGTCGCCGGAGTGACGCCCTCGCTGACCAGGACGCCGGCTACGTCATCGTCCATGCCCCCGAGGGGACGCAGAACGAGGAAGTCATCTGTGCTGCCGGGCAGGACCACCCATTCCCGGCCGCGTGCGGCGACGAGACTGCCAGGGGCAAAGCTCATTGTCGGATCAATTCCTTCCCGTACCGAACACATAGGTGTTCGCACGAATCGTGTCGAGCCAGTCATCGCCGTCGGCGAAACGAATCACCGACCAACCCAAATCCATCAGCTCATCCTCTGCATCGGCGTCGCGCCCTGGCCCGGGCGGACTCCCAGCCTCGTCGATGAACACGGCAGTCGAGTTGCCGCCGTCACGGAAGACGAAGTCGACCCTCGCATTGCCGATCTGCTGGCCGACTGCACTCGGCATTCTGAACTCGTGCTTGATCAACAGGTCGATAAGCGCCTTCTGCGCCACCGACTGACATTGCCCCCGTAGATCTTCGGAGTCCGCGGCATCACCCCCACCCGTTGCCCGGGGAATCGTCCGTGCCCCGGCAAGGTTGAGCAGCAAATCGCGAACGCGGTGGCGATCGATTCGCTCATGATCGGACTGATTTCCGTACGACAGCAGGCAGTCGTAACACGCCTTCTCACATCGTTCCTCGGCTCCGTTCGCATGGCCCAGATCGTTACCTTCGGCGTCGAAATGGGCGATCTCCAACGCGCGACGGGCTGCAGATGCGAGCGCGTCAGGTTCGCCATAAAGACGCCGCAGCACACCCGCTCCACCCTCTGCAGACTCCGTCAAGAGCATGCGGCCCCGTTCGGCAGGGTCCGGTAGTGCTTCGCTCGACAACTCCGAGTCCTCGAGTTGGAACTCCGCCTCGATCCCCCGTTCCAAGGCGTAGCGAAGCGTCGTAGCCACGACCTCGTCGACAGGTTGCGACAGTCGGAACACAGCGATGTTGCGCGTGTCCTCGACGTAGGGAATGACTTTCTGTTTGGTCCGCACGTCGGCGGCGTCGCCGAGCCCGTCGTCCTGCGGGGTCGCGTCGGCGGCCTTCTTCTCCGACAACCAGTTCCCCTTGACGGTGTCCAACCAATATCCGAGTTCGTCAGGATTCTTCCGCCGCCGCCGACCAAGGTTCGTCACCCGAACGGTTGCGGTGTCTCCATAGCTCAGCTCAGCGAACTCGCCGTCGGGGCCCACGACCGTCGCATCCACGCGCCCTGCCCTGTGCCCGTGCTGGCTGAAGCGAAACGAGGTCTCCAGTTCGAAACCAGCGCGGCGGCGCTCTTCCTCGTCGGATGAGATCCTCTCGCGTCGGCGCGTGAACACCGTCTGCATCTGCATCAGATTGAATCGCGGTTCGGACAAAACCGCGCCGCAGTTCTCGCAGGTGTCAAGGCCTGGCTGGCGGTCATGGTGGTAACCGCACTCTTCACACCGACGAGCGTCACGTAGGTCAACTGTGCCGATTCCACCCGATGCCATCGGGATCTGAACTCGACTGACCTCGTAGCGTGCCCCTTCGTGGTAGATCAGTGCACCCGGCCCGAACTCGTTGATGGCAAGGAATCTCGGACGCTGCAGGTAGTCTCCCCCCTCTGATCCCGCAGCGGTACGAACGCCGGGGACGTACGCAGCGAGCGGCAACCGCGGGAAGCTGTATCCGGGAAGAAATCCCTCCGATGCGAAGTAGCGATAGGTGTAAAAATCCGAGTGTGTCCGATCCGAGTCTTCGTTGCGAAGAAGCCGAAGTTGGCTCTCGGCTTCGCGACGCCGAGACTCGGCGGCACGACGCACACTGAGGGCTGCCGAACTGTCGAGGACGATTCGGTTCTGCTCGTCCTGATCCGCGAGCGCGGCCTGATATAGGTCCCGCCACCGATTACATGCATTGTCGAAGTTGTCCGGCGCTTGCTCGATCACCGAAGCCACCCAGTCCTCATGCCACCAAGAGGTCTCGCGTAGGGAAGCCCGCAAGGGTGCGACGATCTCCTCAGCACGCGCAGTAGCCCGCGCGATTGCGTCCCGGTCGCGGAGTCGCGCCGCAATGTCGTCCATGATGGGCATGTCCGGAAGATCGACTTCGAGGATTTGCGGCATCCGCGAACCCAGATCCACGCCCGTCTCGGCGAGCCAAAGGGCCTGCAGGTGCGACTCGATCAGTGCTTTGTTCGTCAGGTCCAGTCGTGGTGCTGCCACCGAACCGGCGACCATGTCTTGCGACCGACGGAAGTAGTACTGGTCGTGCGAGTTCCCGGTCGCACAGTAGGTCACGACCAGCGCCGGCTGCCCCGACCGACCGGCTCGACCCGATCGCTGCGCATAGTTTGCCGGAGTCGGAGGCACGTTACGGAGACCAACCGCATTCAGGCTCGCGATGTCGACACCGAGTTCCATTGTCGGCGAACAGAACATGAGGGGTAGATCGCCGCTTCGGAACGCGTCCTCTCGTTCACGACGATCGAAGGCACTGACCTGGGCGGTGTGCTCGCGGGCGTGAAGACCGGCCAATGTCTTCGATGTGGCGCGATAAAGTTCGCGGAAGAAGGGATTGATCCGGAAGCCGAGATCGGCCATCGCCGAACGCCTCAATGGATCCGGCGCCCCGGTTTGGCCGTCTCCCGCCGTCCACACGACAGCAGATGCCTTCAGGCGATAGCTGGGGCCGGGGTCGTTGGGCAAGGTCACGGATGTCAGCAAGCCGGCCCGCTCCAGAACCGCGAGCATGTGCTCGATCACTTGTTGTGCGTCGGCAGTGTCCAATCGGCTACCGTCAACGCCCCGAAGACCGCTCCGCTCTCGGATAAACCTCCCCACCGCAGACCGCCCCGTCATCCGTGCTTCGGCCCGCGCCCCTCCTGGCGTTCCAGGTCGGGTACTCACCGTCGCCTGAATGGGCGGAGCGTCGCGTCGGGAGATCGACCACAAACCGGTCAGGTGCTGATCGGATTGGCGACGAATCCGCTCGTATCCGTCCTCTGTCAGACACTCGACATCGATCGCGAGATCTCGCCGGAACTCGTCCAAGACGATCTTGCAGAGGTCCTCCCGTTCGCCGGGGCGGGCGTGCTGCAGGGGCACCGGGCAGTCATGCCAGAGGTCGGGATCGGCAGCGATCTCGGCCAGCGACTCGTACTCGATACGCAGGAGTCCCGTTTGTTCCAGATTCGGCATCGTCACACGCCAACCCCGCTGCAGGTCGGCGTACAGGCGGAATTCGACGAAGTCGGTGAAAGCACGTTCCGCTGCTGAACGCGCTCCGTACACGGCTTCCGGATTGGCGGCGTACGACTCGAACGGCACACCGAGAGCGGCGACGACACGACGTGCGACCTCGTCATGACGCACGGGACCGTTGACGAGCGCGCGGTAGAGCGCACCGCGCAATTGGGTGACCTGGACGAAGTCGTTGAAGTGCCCCGCTTGCAGACTGGCGTCCTGTCTGTTGTCAACGAACGTCAGCAGCTTTCGGGCGTCTTCCGGAAGCTCCTCTCCTGGAATCTGTTTGAGCGTCCGAACAATGGAGGCGCTGATCACCGAGACCGCAGAGCTGCGACCCTCGGCATCAAGTGTCGCCAACTTGGCGAAGTCGGTACCGCGGTTCTGCTCATACGAGACTTTGCACCGCAGACAGAAGCGGAATGGAGACGGTACGTAGGCCATCCGCAGGCCACCGGGGGATTCCCCTCCGTCCACCCCCACACGCACGATTCGCGGTTGGTAGCGGCGGAGCCTCTCAATCACCTGTCCGTCAGACAGCCAGGAGTCGGGGAACCGACCTTCAGCGATCGGGTCATTCGGCCACGGTTGATCTTCGGATATGTAAAGGTAGCCGTTCGCGTCATCGCCGCCGCTGGCGTCGCGGTCACGACGGGGACGATAGCGGATAGTCCCTCGCTCATCGGTTCTGGCGACGACGAGGTACTCCTGTCCACACTCCCGACAGAAGGCCAGGGGCATCAGCGACTTGTGTGGCTCTCCGGGCACCGCAACCTGGTAGGTCGAGGTGATGTAGCGCTGGGACTCGGGTTCGATCGACACATAGATTGTGTCGCCCTTGGAGAGAAACTGGTGCAGTCGAAACGCGAACAAAGGGCGGCCAGTACTCCCGTGCCGCGCCTGCGATCCGGCAAGCAGTGTCGACCGGATCGCCTGTTCGCACTCGTCACGGGTGCAACCTGTTAATTCCGCGAGACGCGCCGCTGCATCCCTCACCCGAGTTGGGCGCTGACGGACCAGACGACCGGACTCCTGCTCATGGGACAGACCGAAGACCGACTCGATCCATGTCGCGAGCGACGAGCCCGCAATCTGCTCGTAGGGACCGCCTACCCCACCTTCGCGGACTTCGCCGGTCAAGGCCGCTACGTCAGTTTCGTCACCAGAGGTGGCACGGGTCAGTGTCTCTCCGATGACGCGCTCCGGACTCACCTCAGACCCAAACAACTGCGATGCCACCTGCGCCACAACTCGACGTTGTTCAATAATGGAACCGCTGGTGGCCATCGTTGCTGAGGTCCCGACACACTGTAGGTCTGGAGACTGACATGCGTGTCGCACCCGTCGAACCAGCATCGCCACATCCGCACCTTGGCGACCGCGATATGTATGGAGTTCGTCGAGCACCAAGAACTCCAAGCCGCGCGCAGCCTGTACGAGGCGCCGGCGTTCCTCCGGACGAGTAAGCAACAGCTCCAACATCACGTAGTTGGTCAGGAGGATGTCAGGAGGGTTGCGGAGGATACGTTCGCGCTCCTCTCCCTGCTCCTGACCGGTGTAGCGCGCGAAGGTGACAGGCTCCGCGCCTTCGGGATAGCCGAACCGCAGGAATTTCTTGAGCTCCTCCACCTGGCTGTTTGCCAGGGCATTCATCGGGTAGACGATGATCGCCTTCACCCCGGGCGTGATGTCCTTCAGCCGTAGAACGCGGTCGACGATCGGAATTATGTACGCGAGTGACTTGCCGGACCCGGTGCCGGTGGTAAGAACGTATGACCTTCCGGTCTTGGCCGCTTCAACTGCTTCGCGCTGGTGCCGATGGAGCGTGATCGGGCGATCCCCACGGTCCTGTTCGTTGGCCTTCGGCCGGAAGATCCGCTCACACTCCTCGTGCAAGAGCCCCTCGGCAACCAACTCATCGATCGATCCACCGGACGCGAAGAGCGGGTTCAGGGACAGCCACGGCTGGGGCCATTGATCACCACGGGCAGTCAGGTCGTCCACGTACTGCTTGAGACGGGGTTCTCGAACGTCCACCGACGCTGTGGTGAAGGCTTTGTAGTCGTCTACGAGTTGTTCATGAACAGCGAAGACGTCCATTTCTCCCCTTCCCGGTCCCGTCATTCGATAGTCGAACCCTACGACGCTGGCCCGACATCCCGGAGCAGCTATGCCACCTAAAACCAATCAGGTCCCAGAAACGGGCGAGAGAGCGCCGTCTCTGTCGCCACCCGCGGACATGGCCCGAGATCGCGCCGCTACTCGCGATCGACCCGCGCTCATCTAAAGGTGAGGCAAGCGTCTCAACGAGGATGTGCTCCACCATCGAAAGCTAGCGTGCCGTTGACCTTCGGAGAGCTAACGAATCACTCGATAGCCAAGATTCGTCCGGACAGACGAATCTTGGCGATAAGGCGATCTCCCGAGAACGACAGCGAAGCCATATAACCGCAACCCGAGATCCTTCTGTTTGGTCGACAACCGATTGGAGGGCCGCGCCGGTTCCCGTCGTATCGGCGCAGGTGTATCGATACGCCCGACAGCGCAGTTCGCCACCCCGACGGCGAGTTGGCGATCACTAAGAGCCTGGTGCCCACGGGCGTGTAGTCGGTGCCAGTCCAGCCGCTCGCCGTCCGACATCTGGCAGGGTCTACGGGTCTACCTCTGTCACATCGGCTCTCTCCCCTACACCGTCAACTGACTCCCCGACCGCCTCAGCTCCGAAAACGCCTTGATCGTCGTCGACACTGCCGATGCGGTCGGCCGGTTGTCCGGGCCGGCCTCGGTCTTCGACACCATCACCACGTTGTCGACGTACGGCTGGATCGTGCTGGTGTTCTGCACCGTGGCGACGATGATCAGCTGGAACCCAAACTTGCGGAACGCACTCAGCGCCTGCTGGGCGAACTGCGGGTCGGACTTGGAGAATGCCTCGTCGAGCATCAGCTGGGCGAAGATCGGCCGGTTGTCCTTGCCGTTCGGGCTGGCCAGGTTGAAGCTCAGCGCGCCGGCGAGGCAGAACGCCATCAGCTTCTCCTGCTCACCGCCGGAGTTGTCGCCGGCGTTTGAGTAGGTGCGGATGATCTCCCCGGACTCGGCGTCGAGCTCCTCACAGTAGAAGTCGAACCGGTTGCGCACGTCGAGCGCGTCCCGCGTCCACTGGCGGTCCTCCGGGGTGTTGCCGGCGAGTCGTTCACGCAGCAGCAGGATGTCGGAGTACTGCTCCAGGATGGCCTGCTCGTCGCCGAAGCTGACGGCGGTCGCCCGGTTGGAGATCTGACGCGCCTTCTCGGTCAGCTCCTCCACCGCGGCTAGCTTCTTGCGGCCTGGCACCAGCCGCAGACGAGTGCCGCGGTTGAACGCCACCGCACCGAGGCCGGTGTTGACGCGCTCGATCTGCTCGACGATGCGGCGTTCCTCGGCGTCGGCGGCCATGTGCAGGCCCAGGATCGCGCCCGGCGCCTGCTCGGTGATCAGGCGGCGCATCCGCTCGTAGGCGGCCGGCAGCTCGCGCTCGTCGATACGCCGACACACCGCGACGTAGTCGTGGATGCGCTCGTCGAAGTCGTCGCTGTCGTTGGGGATGGCGTCCGGGAACTCCTTGTCGTAGGTGTCCAGGATGCGAGCCAGCTCATCCCGCGAACGCCGTGCGTCCGAGCGCATCCGGTCACGCTCCCGGGCGCACGCCTTCATGATCTCCTGACGGTACGGCTCCGGGTGCAGCACGTCGAGCGTCGCTGACAGATCCTCGACGAAGCCGTCGAGGGTCTTCTCCGCCTGCGCGGAGATCTCCTCGGGCTTGAGCCGGTCGAGCAGATCGAGCAACTGGGTGCGACGCTCGTCGTGCTTGGCGATCTTGTCCCGCACCAGCGCGGCCTGCGAGATCGCGTGCCGCACCTGCTCCCACAGGTCCTCGGCCTTGCGCTGCAGCGCCTCGACGTCGGGGTTCTCCTCCATGAGGAGGTCGTACTGATCGGTGAGCTGATCGACGCGATCGTCCACCGAGTCGACGTCGATCTCGTTCCACTGCGTGAACTGCTCGCACACCCGGCGGTAGGCGTCGCGGCGCTTCTCCTTGGCGGAGCGTTCGCGGTCGAGTTCGGCGCAATCCTCACGCGCGTCCTCGAAAGCCCTTTCCTCGTAGGCCAGCTCGTCACGGAGCGCGGAGATCTTGGACTCGACGTCGCCCACGAAGATGTACTGCGACCGACGCAGCTGCTGGCGGTCGTCCTTGACGGCGAGCTTCGCCGAATCCTTGCGCAGGCCCTGGTCGGTGACGGCCTTCGCGTGCTGACCGAACTCGTTGGGGCTGTCGACGCACATGTGGTTGCCCAGGCGCGCGAGGATCGTCATCGCCTCGGCGGCACACGGATGCCTCGGGTCGACGGGACGCAGCTTGGACGCCAGGGTGCCCGGCTCGATGTCGGGCATGGGCCGGGTCTCGGCCTGGTGAAGCTGGATCCGCCCGCGCATGTCGTGCGAGTTGACGAAGCGCAGGGCGGCGCGGAAGTGCTTGTCGGGCACCAGCAGCCGGAGACCTGCGTTGCGCAGCACCTTCTCCACGGCCAGGCGCCAGCGTTCCTCGTCGGGGTCGAGCTCGACGAGCTCGGCGACGTACTTGAGCTCCGACTCGTCGATCTGCAGCGCGTGCGCGATCATGCGGCGCATCTCGTGCTCGGTGCGCGGCAGCGCGGAACCGGCGGCCTCGACTCGACTCAGCTCTTCTTGCGCGGTGTCGCGGCGGGTACGCGCCGCGACCTCGCGCGCGAGCGCCTCGGCGTAGTGGGCCCGGCCGGCCTCGAGCTGGTTGTCGAGCTTCGTGGCCTCCTCGAGGAGTTCCTCGCGCAACGACCAGAAGCCCTCGGCGTTGGTCGGGGGCGAGAAGCCCAGCGCGGAGATCTTGTCCTCGTAGGCGTTGCGTCGCGCGGTGACCTCGGTGCTGAGTTTCTGCGCGCCACCGAGCTGCTCACGCAGCGGGGCGAGGTCGCCGGTCGACGTCGCGATCCGGGCCAACAGCAGGCTGTGGTCCTGGCGCAGCTGGTCGTGCTGGGTGGTCAGCGCCGCGAGATCGCCGTCGAGCCGGGCGATCTGGTCGTCGAGGTCGGCGATCTCCGGTTCCGCGTTCCGGATCCGCAGGTTGTTCACGTACGCGCGAACGGTGGCGGAATCGATCGTGTCGAGCACGCTGAACGTGGCCGACTCCCCCGCGTACCGCTCGTGGACCTCCTCGATGTTGCCGAGGATGGTGCGCTTGCGGCGCGCGATGTCAAGCAATTCGCGGGCCTCCACGAGCGGATCGATCTGCTCGAGCGCGTCGGAGATGCCCACGATGGACGTCGGGGCGTCGAGCATGAACTCCCGCACGAACTGCGCCAGACCGCCGACGCTCTTGAGCGACTTGGCCTTTCCGAGCAGCTGCTGCGCGGCGTCGGAGGCGCGGATGCCGATCAGCGAGTACAGCGTCGACAGGTACTTGCCCTCGCCGGGCCCGCCCTTCCAGCCGCGCTCGCGGAACTTGGCCGAGTTGTAGTTCGACGCGGCCCACTCGTTGCAGACCTCGCGGATGTCGGCGTCGCCGTCGTAGATGAAGTAGGCGCTGTGGGCGTCGGTCATCTTCCCGGCGGCCAGCCACTTGAGGACCAGACCGGTGATCGACGTGCCCGAGGTGGACGTGTAGGTGACGGCGATCGCCGCCCACGCGGGACCGGTGCCACGCAGGTACATGATCTCGCGGTGCGCACCCGCGCCGTCGCGCTTCTCGCCCCAGGCGCCGCGCACGTACTTGCCGACGGTGCGCTTGCCGCTCGACGACCCGGCGGCGGTGGCGTCGCTCGAGGCGTTGAAGTTGCGGCGGTGGTCGGGCAGGAACGCCAGCGAGATGGCGTCCAGCAACGACGACTTACCACTACCCGACGAGCCGGTGATCAGAGACCCGTTGGCGCTGAACGGGATCGAGTGATACCCGTCGAACACGCCCCAGTTGATCAGCTGCAACCGGGACAGGTGGTACTGGTCGACCTGCCCGCTCACCAGTCGTCTCCTTCGTCTCCGTAGGCGTCCTCCGCGTCCAGATCCCGGGCATCCGGATTCCGGGTATCCGAATCCCCATCGAGGTCACGCGGCCCGTCGTCGGCGTCCTCCCCGGGCTCGGCGGCGCCCTCCGGCGGCTCCTCCCCCTCCTCGCCGGAGCCGATGAACTGCTCGAACTGCCGCTGCAGGTCGGTGATCACCGACGCGGTCATGACCGCCGAGATCACCGGGCTGATCACGTAGGTGTCGGCGTCGTCGCGCTGCTTGCGCAGGAACTCCAGTTCCTCCATCTTGTCGATGGCGCGCTCGATGCGCTTGTCGAACAGGGCGAGGTCGCGGTCGATGGTGTTGGTGACGCCGGCGAAGAGCTCGTGGATCTCCTCGCGGGTGATCAGCACCGGCTCGTCGCGCGCGGCGCGGATGTACTTCGCCAGGTGCAGCGCCAGGATGGCGTCGTAGGTGTGGATGGTCTCGCGCTTGAGGATGCGCCGACCCCACCGGGACTCGTAGCCGGCCTGCTCGACGAATGCGACCTGCAGCTCGTCGACGATGCGCAGGCGCAGGTCCAGCTCAGAGAGGCGCACGCGCAGCGCGTCCTGGTACTCGGCCACCCACGACCACAGCTGCGGCTGCCGGTCGCCGGAGATGTAGCGACGGGTCAGCAGGTTCTGCAACGCCCAGCAGGCGCGGTCGGGCAGCTCGCTGACGTCGCCGTCGAAGCGCGGTGCGCTCGGGGCGTGCGACTGCGCGGCGGTCGCCGCGACGGTCGGCAGGTCGTCGAAGCCGGCGTACTCGGATGACAAGGCGTCGGTTTCCCGGGCCTCCGTCTCCGGGATTTCGGCGTCGGCGGTCTCGGGACCCTCGTTGACGGTCTCGTCGGTGGTGGTCATTCGGCGTCGACCTCCGCAGTCGGAATCGGTTCGATGAACGTCAGGTCGGGGACGTCGATGACGTGGTCCTCCCCGACGAGGGACCGGAATCGCACGGTGGTCATCGGAATCTTCTCCCCCGGTTTCGCCTGTTTCTGCGCCCACGACCACAGCACGATGACGTGCGCGAGGTACGGCTCGTCGAGCCCCTCGATCACCTCGGTGAGCGGGACGGGCCCGTCGGCGACGGCGCTGTTGACGGTCTCGGTGAGCTCGACGGTGTCGACCTGGCCGGTCAGCGATGCGAACGCCGAGAGGTCCGCGGCGTCGTGGGCCGCGGGCAGTGCCGGGGCGGGCGGCACGTGCTCGCGGATCTCGAAGGTCAGGCGTCCGATCGAGTTGACGGTCGGGGCGGCCAGCGGCAGCTCGTAGCCGAGGCGGCGGTCGGCGAGCGAGGACTTGAGCAGCTCGTTGGCGGTGGCCAGCGCGTCGTTGAGCTGCCGGGCCAGGCCGCGGCTCTGCTCGAGGGTGCCCGACGCGACGAAGCGCCGGATACGACGCGCACACCGTTGCCGGGTGCGGCCGACCTCGGCCATCTGCTCGGCAACGATGCTGAAGAAGTTGTCCATCACCGACCGCAGTCCGGCGTCCATGCCCGGGAAGTTCTCGATGATGGTGTCGATGTCGGCCTGCAGGCGAGCACGACGCTCCGGATCCTGGATCATCTGCACGAACGCCTGGTACGACGCCGACTGCGACGACTGCAGCAGCGCCTCGTAGTCGTCGAACAGCTGGCGCTGGCGGTCGCGGTAGGCGAGGTCGGAGTCGCCCGGGTCGTCGAGCAGAGCGGTGGTGATGCGGTCGAGCATCGCCCCGTACTGGCCGATGTCGGAGATGATCTGCTCCATCTGATAGGCGATGGCGCGGGCGGAGTCCTCGGCGACGCGCAGGTCCGGCGGGGGGCGGCGGCCGGCCTCGAGGTCGGCGAGCTCGGCGTCGAGCTCCTCCATCTGGGCCTCGATCTCCGAGCGGATCTGCTCGGGATCGTTGGTGACCTGCCCGGCGACGCGGCGCAGCTCCGAGGCGATGCCGGTGATCGAGCCGCCGGTGGCCACCGAGTCCTCGCGGCGCTGGCGGCGCATGAAGTCCAGGACCGAGCGGGCCTCGCTGGTGAGGTGGCAGATGTTGGGTGCGTTGGGGTCGCTGGTGTCGGTGACGCGGTGCAGCCAGCCCTGCCGCGCCCACAGCTTGACCAGTTCGAGGCCGGTGGGCTGGTCGTCGGAGAGTTCGAGCTGGGTGAGGTCGCGATCGAGACGCATCGTCAGCTCGGGTTCGCTCATCTTGGCGCCGTAGTCGAGGTGGCGTTCCATCAAGGTGACGTAGAGAGCAGAGTTCGACGCCGCGAACAGCCGGACCGCCGCCGACTTCTGCAGCGAACGGTTCGCCTCGAGGGCGTCGTGCAGCGTGACCTGCGCAGATTCCGACGGCGCAGCTGCGCGCCCGACCTCGTGCTGAGCCGGGAAGGCAGAACTCTCCATCGCCGCCTCACGTGGATCTCGGGGACTACAGGACCCGAGGTAGTCTGCCACGTCCGGCAGGCGGGACCGCATGCGGTGGGTCGCGTGTCCAGCCGTTCGTGGCGCGCCTCGCTACCCTGAGCGTCATGGTGATGGCTGATCGTCCCGAGGTCCAGACCGCGTCCGCTCCGCTGACGGCGTTGACTGTCATCGGCCTGGCCCAGAACATGCTGAACGGACTCGCCCGGGTTCCGTTCACGAAACCGTGGTCCGGCCCGTCGGGGCTGCTCGACAACATCGGCCAGGCGGTCACGCGCCAGTCCATCCGGTCGTTCATGGGCTACTCGGCGGGACTGCCCATCGAGGAGTTCCGGTCGATGGAGAAGATCCTCGATCAGATCTGCCGCGTCGTGATGCCGCCCTTCGTCGAGTTCACCGACGGAGTGGAACTCAGCGACGACACCGTCGGCGGCATCCCCGGCCTGTGGTGCCGCGCCAAGGCGTCGACCGACGCCTATGTGGAGGACGACGAGGACAAGCAGGCGATCGGCGCGACGATCCTCTACCTGCACGGCGGCGGGTACGTCGGGACCACCCCGATGATGTACGCGTCGTTCGCGTCGTCGCTGGTGAAGATCACCGGCTTCGAGGTGTTCATCCCCGACTACCGGATGGCCCCCGAATTCCCCTATCCCGCAGGCGTTCTCGACGCCGCGGAGGTGTACAAGGACCTCATCGGGCGCGGGGTGACGCCGGATCACATCATCGTCGCCGGCGACTCGGGCGGCGGCGGGCTCGCGGCGTCGCTGGTCTCCTACCTGCATTCGGAGGGCATGCCGAAGCCGGCCGCACTCGCCCTGTTCTCCCCCGAGATCGACCTCGACCTCGACCATCCGTCGGTCACCGAGAACGCCAAGCTCGACGTGCTGCCGTGGAACATCCCGGTCACCCCCTACCTCCACGGCATCCAGCCGAACGACGAGCGGGTGTCACTGACCAACGCCGATCCGGATCCGGAGTGGGTTCCGCCCACCTTCATCTGCTGGGGGCAGGACGAGATGTTCCGCGACGGCATCCGGGAGTTCGCGGCACGGCTCAAGGAAGCCGGGGTCCCGACCCACACGATCGAGGAGCGCGGCATGTTCCATGTCTTCCCGATCCTCATGCCCTGGGCAGAGGCGTCGAAGCGCGTGTTCCGGGCGATGCACGACCTGGCGAAGAACCACGTCGCGAGCGATCCGGCGGCGACGCAGACGCACTGAGTGCGCTATCTGAGCACGAACGCGAGGAGGAAGCCGGCCGCGGTCGCGAGACCGACCCACCAGCCGCCCTCGCGGTAGGCCTCGGGCATGAGGCCGTCGGCCAGGACGCCGAGGGTCGCGCCACCCGCGAAGGCCTGGATGACGCTTGTCCCGGTGTCGGAGACGACGCCGGACACCGCATATCCGCCGACCGTGACGACGGCGAGAATCGCGGCGGTGGCCATCCAGAGCAGAAGTGCCGAGCGGATCGAGGCGTCGTGCTCACGGCGCATCAACGATGCCCCGCTCACGGCCTCCGGGACGTTGCCGACCGCGATGGCCACGACGAGGACGACGGAACCACCCGCGGTCAGGGACACGCCCAGGGCGGAGTTCTCGGGGACGCCGTCCAGGAACACACCGAGCATGAGCGCCGGGCCGATCGCGCTCGACGAGAGTCTGGTCTCGACGAGACGGTTCGCGATGACGTAGACCGCGGTGCCGAGGACGAGCGCGAGCCCGGCGAGCCCGATCCCGGCCTGCCGGAAGGCGGGTTCGAACAGCTCGGTGGAGACCGCCGCGATCATCGTCCCGGCGCCGAACGCCATCAGCGTGGCGAGCAGACGGGCGGGGAGCTCCCAGCGGAGTCCGACGGCGGCGCCGATCGCGATCGGGACGGCGGTCGCGAGGCCGTAGAGGATTGCGGTCAGCATGGAGTCCAGGGTGCACCTTCCATGGGGCGAGGTGGTGGACCCCGTCGCCCGGCTCCCCGCGTCGGTGTGGGCCCACCCCGCATCGGCGTCGAGTCACGGATTGTGGCGGGTTAGGCCCTCCGGAAGGCCCATCGACAGCCAAAACCGGACAACCGTCAATCTCACCTTGACCGTCTGACCAGGCAAACCGTAACAACGTTCATTAGTCAAGTTCGACCACCAGCGCCCGATTCGAGACAAAACCGCTGGTTAGAGCGCCTGAAGGGTCCGTTTCGCCGGGATCCGCACCGAAACAGGTCTCAGATTTGTGGATACCGAACTCGACCAGAGGGTCCGCAGAGGATATGCTGACTTACGTCCGATGGACCGGTCAGACCCCCGACCCGACCGGTTCATCGGACATTTTTCTTCGGCCGGGATGGCCACTCTCTCCACCTGACGCCATTCGACGGGGCTGCCGGCTCCCCGGCCGGCCGTGTTTCGCGAATCGATCGTCCATTTAGTCCAGCGGTAACCACACGGTAATCATCGAGCGGTGAACTGGTTCGTGTAGCGACGTCAGCTACTCATCCGATCGACGTCTTTTGATCGACGTCTTTTGATCGACTTCGTTTCCCGGGCAGTGTGGCCCGACCACTCTTTCTCCCTCACGCCGCATCGTGGTGCGGCGTCGTCACGCCTTCCAGGAGTACCCGTGCACTCTTTCGACGAAACCATCACCGCGAACATCGAAGCCTCCCTGGCGGAGATCCCGCACCCCTCGCTGCCGAAGGGCTCGAACATCTACGGCGGCACGAAGATCTTCCCCGACTACCAGGCCGAGAACGGGGAGTGCTACTTCACCCTGGTGCACGGCATCGCGCACGAGTCGTCGGTGTCGTTCGTCGCGGTCCTGCAGGCGACCCGCGCGCTGCGCAAGGGCTTCGAATCCGCGATGTACTTCTACGGCCCGGGCGCGATCAATTGCCTTGCGACACGCGGTTTCCCGACGACAGGCGACTCCGGTTTCCCCGGCGAGCAGAACATCAACAACGCCCTGGAGACGTTCATCTCCGAAGGCGGCACCGTGTTCTGCTGCCGCTTCGGCCTCGCCCTGCACGGCGGGCGCGAAGAGGACCTGATCGAGGGTGTCATCCCGGCCCACCCGCTCGACGTCCAGGACGCGATCATCCACTACGCCCGCAAGGGCGCGATCATCAACTCGACGTACATGGTCTAGCCCGAACCTCCCTGCCCTACCGAACAGATCCGTTACCGACCTGGGGAATCCCTATGACCACAATCGGTTCCGTCGCGGCGAACTTCACCCGCGACCTCGAGCAGAACTACGCGACGATCGAACGGCATGTCGCCGAGGCGCGTGAACGCGGCGTCGACTTCCTGGTCTTCCCGGAGGCCGCGATCGGCGGATACCTGTCGTCGTTGGGCAACCATGGCGACACGCAGAAGACCAGCGCCCGATCGCTACCGCCGGCCATCACCCTCGATGGACCCGAGATCGCCCGGGTGCAGTCCGTCATCGGGGACCTGGTGGTGGCGATCGGGTTCTGCGAACTCGGTGACGACGGCGAAACCCGCTACAACGCCGCCGCTGTCCTCGATGGCGACCGCATCTACGGCACTTACCGCAAGGTGCATCAACCGCTGGGCGAGAACATGTCGTACTCGTCGGGCACCGGATACGACGTGTTCGACACACCGGTCGGGCGGGTCGGACTCCAGATCTGTTACGACAAGGCATTTCCCGAGGCGGCACGGATCATGGCGCTGAAGGGCGCCGAGATCATCGCGAGCCTCTCGGCCTGGCCGGCGGCGCGCACCGCCACCGCCGAGAACCTGCAGGAGGACCGATGGACGTACCGGTTCAACCTCTTCGACACCGCCCGGGCCCTGGAGAACCAGGTGTTCTGGGTGGCATCGAACCAGAGCGGGACGTTCGGGTCGTTGCGGTACGTGGGCAACGCCAAGATCGTCGACCCGGGCGGGAACATCCTCGACACGACGCTTCTCGGCAGCGGCATGGCCGTCGCCGAGATCGACGTCGCCGCGACGTTCACCACGATGCGTGCCGGGATGTTCCACCTGCGGGACCGCCGTCCCGACGTCTACGGCCCCATCACCGAGCCCCAGGACGCCGACGTCGCATGGATGGAGCTCGCCCATGCCTGAGATGACCGTGCAGGTGCGGTGGCCCGACGGGCTCATCCGCCAGTACTACTCCCCCAGCCTCGTGCTGCACGACCACCTCAGCCCGGGCACCTACCGGGTCGACGAGTTCCGGTCCCGCGCGTGCGCGGGACTCGAGGAGGCCGGCGAGCGGGTGCGGGCGAAGTTCGGGTTCGCGTGTACGTCGGCCGCGGCGTCGGCGGACTCGATCATCAACGACGCACGGCGGCACCCGGATTCGGCGACGGTCGTGGTGGTCTCGATGTACCCGCCGCTGCCCACCGAGCCGACCCCCGCCGTCGCTCCGCGGGTCTCGGAGGTGCAGTGATGGGCACGTATGTTCCGGCGGTCGTCGTCGGCGGCGGGCAGGCGGGCCTGTCGGTGAGTTGGTACCTCGGCGAGGCCGGCATCGATCATCTGGTCGTCGAGGCGGAGACCGCGGTCCACACATGGGCCGACAAGCGGTGGGACAACTTCACTCTCGTCACGCCGAACTGGCACTGCCGACTGCCCGGCCACACCTACGACGGTCCGGAGCCGGACGGGTTCATGACCCGCGACGAGGTCGTCGAGTGGCTGCGCGGGTGGCTGGACACCTTCGAGCCACCACTGGTCGAACACACGAGGGTCACTCGCCTGTGTCGCGTCGAGGAAGACCGCTTCGAGTTGACACTCGACGGCCCGGACGGCACCGCCACGGTCACCTGTGATCAGGCGATCATCGCGACCGGCGGATACCCGTTGCCGGTGATCCCGCCGTTTGCGTCCGCCCTCGATCCGGGCGTCCACCAGATCCACTCCGAGCAGTACTTCAACCCCGAACAATTGCCCGAGGGCGCGGTGCTGGTCGTCGGCTCGGGACAGTCGGGGACGCAGATCGCCGAGGATCTGCACCTCGCCGGCCGGAAGGTGCACCTGGCCGTCGGGAACGCACCGCGCGTCGCACGCACCTACCGCGGACGGGACTGCATGACCTGGCTGTCGGACATGGGCCTCTACGACACCCCGACCCAGGAGTATCCGGGAGGTCGTGCGGCCCAGGAGAAGACGAACCACTACGTCACCGGACGCGATGGGGGCCGGGACATCGATCTACGGGCATTCGCACTCGAGGGCATGAGGCTCTACGGGATGCTCGTCGGCGGCAAGGATTCGACGCTGCGGTTCGCGCCCACGCTCACCGAGTCCCTCGACAGGGCCGACGCCGTCTACAACTCCATCTGCGCCGACATCGACCGCCACATCGACACCATGGGACTCGACGCGCCACCGCCGTCGCGGTACGAACCGGTGTGGACGCCGCCGGAGGAGCCGGCGGAGCTGGATCTCGCGGCGGCGGGGGTCACGTCGATCATCTGGGCCATCGGGTACCGACCCGACTACCGGTGGATCGAGGCCAGCGCGTTCGACGGCGCGGGACGGCCGATGCAGACGCGCGGCATCACGCAGGTGCCCGGGCTGAGCTTCATCGGCCTGCCGTGGATGCACACCTGGGGATCGGGCCGGTTCCTCGGCATCGACCGGGACGCGCGATACGTGGCCGAGCATGTCGTGGCGGCACTCGGTGAGAAACGGCCGCGGCTGGCGGCGGCGCGGTAGCCGAAAGACTTCTTCCCCCACAAGGAGCATCCATGACCGTATCCACGCGAGTTGACCTGGCACTCCTCGGGATCCGGGGCGAGCCAGCGGTGCAGCGCACCGGCGGCGCGGGCCCCAGCGACGACGGCCACCTCGTGATCGACGGCCTACACGCCGCGATCCCACGCAATCCACAGAGTCCCTTCGTGTTCGACGGCAATCGCGTCCTGTACGAGGGCGAGGACGTCGGGATCGACGTCGAGGCGATCGACCGTCCCGGGTTCTACGACCTGCAGACCGACGACGGGATCGGCTACGAGAAGATCGCGCGCCTGCACGGCCGCAACGTCCTCGCGACCACCGTCGTGCAGACCTGCATCAGGTACGACGAATCGCAGCGGTGCCGCTTCTGCTCCATCGAGGAGTCGCTGAGGTCGGGGTCCACGATCGCGGTGAAGAAGCCGGATCAGCTCGCCGAGGTCGCCCGTGCGGCGGTCGACCTCGACGGCGTCACCCAGATGGTGATGACCACCGGCACCACCAACGGCCGCGACCGCGGCGCGCGGCATCTCGCACGATGTGTCCGCGCGGTGAAGGCGGCGGTCCCGGACCTGCCTATCCAGGTGCAGTGCGAACCGCCCGCCGACCTCGGGGTGATCGCCGAGCTCCGGGAGGCCGGCGCCGATGCCATCGGCATCCATGTCGAATCGCTCGACGACGAGGTGCGGAGGCGCTGGATGCCCGGCAAGTCGACGGTGCCGCTGTCGGAGTACCGGGCCGCGTGGGCGGAGGCGGTGCGCGTTTTCGGTCGCAACCAGGTGTCGACGTACCTGCTCGTCGGCCTCGGTGAGGACGCGGACGAAGTGATCGCCGGAGCCAAGGAACTCGCCGACATGGGCGTCTACCCGTTCGTGGTGCCCTTCCGCCCGCACGCCGGGACGTTGGCCGTCGACGTCGACAAGGCGACGGGTCCGGATCCCGCCGTGCTGGAGAAGGTGAGCCGGGAGGTTGCGGCGTACCTGCATCTGATCGGCATGTCGGGGTCCGATCAGCGCGCCGGGTGCGCCGCGTGCGGAGCCTGCAGCATCCTGCCGACGGTGGGTGGCTGATGCACAGCGACCACCTGCCCGGCGAACTGTCGATCCTGGCGGGCCGCCGGCACGTCGAACCGCGACCGGAGTTCCTGATCACGATCGCCGAGTCGCCGGCCGAGCACGCCGCCTACCGCGCGCTGCGGCACCGCGAATTCGTCGAGCGGCAGGCGCTGTTCGCACGCACCGATCTCGATGACACGGACGGCGACCCGGCGGCCGCCGTGCTGGTTGCGGCCCTGCACGACGGCACCATCGTCGGCGGGGTGCGGGTCGCCCCCGTCCGGTGGAACGGCTCGTCCGAGGACATCGGATGGTGGTTCGGGAGCCGGCTCGTCGTCGACGGTCACCGGCATGCGGCCGGGATCGGGCCGGCGCTCGTCCGTGCCGCATGCGCCTACATCGAGCAGCAGGGGGCGGTGCGGTTCGACGCCACCGTCCAGGACCGGTACGCGCCGATGTTCCGGCGCCTCGGCTGGATCGACGCCGGTCCGGGCGAGGTGATCGCCGGGCGCGCGCACCGCGAGATGCGGTGGCCGGTCGACCGCATCCAGCGGACCGTCGACGGCACCAAAGCGGTTCTCGCGCAGGCACTCGCCCCGTTCGCCGAGCAGGATGGCGGGCTCGGGTCGTCGGGTTTCCGTGGTGACGACGGCGTGCCGCTACCCGGCACCGACGTGATCGCGGCCTGCGACGCCATCATCCCGTCGATGATCGAGCGGGATCCCGAGTGGGCCGGATGGTGTTCGGTGCTGGTCAACATCAACGACCTCTCGGCGATGGGCGCCCGCCCCATCGGTCTCCTCGACGCGGTCGGCGCACCGACCACCTCGCATCTGACCCGGATCATCCGCGGGATCTCGTCGGCCGCGCGGGCCTGGCGCACACCGGTTCTCGGCGGGCACACCCAGGTCGGCGTGCCGTCGGCGCTCTCGGTGACAGCGCTGGGCACCACCCCTGCCCCAGTGCGGGCAGGAGGCGGTGCGGTCGGCGACACGGTGACACTCCATGCGGATCTCGGCGGCTCGTGGCGCCCGGGATACCACGACCGTCAGTGGGATTCGACGAGTTCGCGATCGAGTGACGAATTGTGCGCGATGGCAGGTCACCTCGCGCGCGTCGCACCCGCGGCCGCGAAGGACGTGAGCATGGCCGGCATCGCGGGCACGCTGGGGATGCTGGCCGAGGCGTCGGGCACCGGCGCCGAACTCGACGTCACCGCGCTCCCCCGCCCCGGCAGGGCGTCGATGGGGGCCTGGCTCACCTGTTTCCCGGGCTACGCGATGCTCAGCACCGACCGTCCGGGACGGCGTGCCGACGTGCCGACGCCGGAAACGCTGACCGTCGCCGACTGTGGTCGTCTCACCGCCGAGGCCGGTGTGCGACTGCGCTGGCCGGACGGCGAGGTGACCGTCGCGGTGGATTCGACGGTCACCGGGCTGGGGGTCGCGTGACGCGCATCGTCACGCTCGGCGCTCTCGCCGGACACTTCGGCCGCGACGTGGAGCGCGGCGTCTCGAAGGCGGTCGGGATCATCGAGGCGGCACGTCGCGAGGGAGTCGACCTGCTCGTCTTCCCGGATGCCTGCATCGGCGGGTACATCGGCGACCTGCGTCATCCAGATCCGGCCGAGCTGCCGCCGGCCCTGTCCCCCGATGGCCCGGAACTCGCGGCGATCATCCGGGCGGCCGGAACGATGACGGTGTGCATCGGTTACACCGAGGCCGACGGCGACCAGCGCTACAACACCGCGGTCTGCGTCTCCGGCGACGGCATCCTCGGCACACACCGGAAGGTGCACCAGCCCGCGGGCGAGTCGATGGCGTACTCGGCGGGAGATGCGTTCCGCGCCTTCGACACCCCGGTCGGACGCATCGGCATGCTCATCGACTACGACAAGACCTTCCCGGAATCGGCCCGCACCCTCGCACTCGACGGGGCGCGGATCCTCGCGGCGCTCTCGGCGTGGCCGGCCAGCGTCACCGACCGCGCCGCCCGCCTCCCCGCCGACCGGCAGGCGCGACTGTTCGATCTCTACGACTGCGCCCGCGCGGCCGAGAACCAGGTGTTCGTCGTGTCGTCGAACCAGACCGGGGTGATGGGCACGCTCCGGTTCCTGGGGCAGGCCAAGGTCGTGGGGCCCGGCGGCGAGATCCTCTCCACGACGCGCTCGAAGGGCGGACTCGCCGCCGTGAGCGTCGACGTCGACGCCGAGATCGCGCGCGCACGCCGGGTCCTGAACCACCTCGACGAGCTCCGGCCGGACACCTACTCTCCCGCCCGATCATCGCAGGCGCAGGTCGGGACGCCGGACCTATCATGACGCGGGTGGACTCCCCCTCACCGCGGGTCGCCCTGCTGACCTACTCGACGAAACCGCGTGGCGGCGTCGTGCACACGCTGAACCTCGCCGAGGCCATGGCGGCACTCGGAGTCGACGTGACGGTGTGGTCGCTCGCCCGCGGCGGGGACGCGGGGTTCTTCCGCGAGGTGGATCCGGCGGTCACCGTGCGACTGGTGCCCTTCGCCGACCGTGAGGGCGAGGACATCACCGCCCGCATCGTCCGGTCCATCGACACCCTTCGCGAGGCATTCGAACCCGACGATTACGACATCGTGCACGCACAGGACTGCATCAGCGCGAACGCCGTCGGAACCTGTATCCGCACGATCCATCACCTCGATGAGTTCACGACGCCGATCCTCGTCGAATGTCACGAGAAGGCCGTGCTGAATCCGCATGCGCGCATCTGTGTCTCGAAGGCGGTGGCGGCCGAGGTCGAGGACAAGTGGGGTCTGTCCCCGACGGTCATCCCGAACGGTGTCGCGTATCAACGCTTCGCCGACGCCGCGTCGGACAGCGCGGTCGCGATCGGGGCGCGACGACGCTGGTCGGACCGTCTCGGCGAGTACGTGCTGGCCGTCGGCGGGATCGAGCCGCGCAAGGGCAGCATCGACCTGCTGAATGCGTATGCGCTGCTGCGGGAGCGGCATCGCGAGCTGACGCTGGTCTTCGCCGGTGGGGAGACCCTGTTCGACTATCGGGACTATCGGGCCGACTTCGACCGTCGCCGGGCCGAACTCGACGTCGAACCGATCGTGCTCGGCAATGTGCCCGACGACGACCTGCCGTCGCTGGTCGCCGCGTGCCGGGTCTTCGCGTTCCCATCGGTGAAGGAGGGTTTCGGGCTCGCAGCGATGGAGGCGCTGTCGGCCGGTCGGCCCGTGGTCGCGCGGGAGCTGCCGATCCTCCGGGAGGTCTTCGGCGACACGGTCACCTACGCGTCGACCGTGCCCGATCTGGCGCATGCGCTCGAGGCCGCACTGACACCCGACGCAACCAGGGTGGCCGCCGGGCGTGCACTGGCCGCGTCGCTGACGTGGGAGGACGCGGCGCGCCGGCACCTGGAGTTCTACGCACGGCATCCCACGCCCGGGCGCAACGAGATACCCCGCCGCAGCGACCCGCCCCACGCCGCCCCGACACGCATCACCGGTGCCAGATGACGAGCCACGGCGCATCGGAGCGCCTCGGGATGATCCTGGTGTTCCTCACCGCGTGCCTGTGGGGGACGTCCGGCACGGCGGCGGCGTTTGTGCCGGAACTCGGCGCCGTCGCGGTCGGGGCGGTCGCGATGGGCGGCGGCGGACTCCTACAGGCGGCGGTGAACGCCCGTCCGGTACGCGCCGCCTGGCCGGGCCTGCTCCGACGATGGCCGACGCTGCTGGTCGGCGGGATCTGCGTCTTCGTCTACCCGCTGTGCTTCTTCGGCTCGATGCGCGTGGGCGGCGTGGCGCTGGGCACGGTGGTGTCGCTGGCGTCGGCACCGCTGTTCTCGGCGCTCATCGAGCGGGTCGTCGAAGGCCGGGCACTCTCGACGCGCTGGACCGTGTCGTGTCTGTTGGGGATCGCGGGCACCGTCGCGCTGGCGTTGTCGCGCAGCGAGTCGTCGCACGCCGACGCCCTGCCCGGCGAGCACGCGTCGGCGTGGGGTGTGGGGCTGGGGCTGCTCGCCGGTGTCACCTATGCGGGCTTCTCGTATGCGATGCGGCGACTGATGAACCAGGGGATCCCACGCGGGGCGTCGGCCGGTGGCGTCATGGGGCTCGGTGGTGTGCTCCTGCTGCCGGTGGCGGCGTTCGCCGTGCCGTCGGTCCTCGACCATCCCGACACGCTGCTTGTTCTCGGTTACCTCGTGCTGGTGCCGCAGTTCCTGGGATACGTGCTGTTCAGCCGGGGGCTCAAGCTCGTCGACAGCTCGACCGCCACCACGAGCACCCTCCTCGAACCGGCGGTGGCGACGGTGTTGGCGGTCGCGGTGCTGGCCGAGCCGATCACCGCGATCGGCTGGATCGGGATCGGGGTGCTGGCGGCCGCCCTCGCCACGCTGATGGCCCCCACTCGGCGTCGGCGATCGGATAGCGTCGACCGCAGACGTGTGAACGGCGCCACTGCCGGTCCCGTCGCCACAGACGAGGAGGTCGATGCATGAAGCAGTTCCGAGAGGCCGTCGAGGCCCGCGACGCCGAGGCGATGAGGGAGCTCCTCGCCGACGACGTCGTGTTCACCAGCCCGGTCGCGTTCAAGCCGTACCCGGGCAAGGCGATCACCTCGGCGATCCTGCGGGGCGTGCTGCGCGTCTTCGAGGACTTCCGCTACATCCGCGAGATCAACGACACCGGGGGCCGGGATTCGGCACTGGTCTTCGAGGCCACCGTCGACGGCAAGCGCGTCACCGGTTGCGACTTCATCCACGTCGACGAGGAGGGCAAGATCGACGACTTCATGGTGATGGTCCGACCGCTGTCGGGCGCGCAGGCCCTGGCCGAGGCGATGGGCGCGCAATTCGACCGGATCGCCGCCGAGGCCGCGGCAGAAGAGGCGGGCAAGGAGGCGGCGAAGTGAAACTCGGACTCCAGCTGGGATATTGGGCCGCGCAGCCGCCGGCCGGTCACGCCGACCTGGTGGCCGCGGCCGAGGAGGCGGGATTCGACTCGATCTTCACCGCCGAGGCGTGGGGCTCGGATGCCTACACTCCCCTGGCCTGGCTCGGGTCGTCGACCGATCGGGTGCGGCTCGGGACGTCGGTGCTGCAGCTGTCGGCGCGCACCCCCACCGCGTGTGCGATGGCGGCGCTGACGCTCGATCACCTGTCCGGCGGACGGCACATCGTCGGACTCGGGGTGTCGGGGCCGCAGGTCGTCGAGGGCTGGTACGGGCAGAAGTTCGCGAAACCGCTTGCGCGGACCCGTGAGTACATCGACATCATGCGACAGGTGTGGGCGCGTGACGCACCGGTGAGCAGCCCCGGGCCGCACTACCCGCTGCCGTACACCGGCGAGGGCGCGACCGGTCTCGGCAAGACGTTGAAGCCGATCACCCATCCGCTGCGCGCCGACATCCCGGTCATGCTCGGCGCCGAGGGGCCGAAGAACGTCGCACTGGCCGCCGAGATCGCCGACGGGTGGTTGCCGTTGTTCTACACCCCGCGGATGGCCGACACCTACAACGAGTGGCTCGACGAGGGCTTCTCCCGGCCGGGTGCGCGGCGCAGCCGGGAGGACTTCGAGATCATCGCCACCGCCCAGATCGTCATCACCGACGACCGCGAGGGCACCTTCGCGGCGATCAAACCGTTCCTGGCGCTCTACATGGGCGGCATGGGCAGCGAGGACACCAACTTCCATGCCGACGTGTACCGCCGCATGGGCTACTCCGACGTGGTCGACGAGGTGACCAGGCTGTTCCGGTCGGGCCGCAAAGAGGAAGCGGCACAGATCATCCCGGACGCGGTCGTGGAGGACTCGGCGATCGTCGGCGACCTCGACCTCGTCCGCGAGCAGATCAAGGTGTGGGAGTCGTGCGGCGTCACCACCATGCTGGTGTCGCCGCGCACCGTGGAGGAGATCAACCGTCTGGCCGAGCTCATCGCCTGATGGCCCGCATCCCCATCGTGGACGACGTCGTGCGGTTCGTCGCGCCGGCAGCGCAGGTGTTCGACCACCTCACCGATCCGCGGCGTCGGGCCGAGTGGCAGTCGAGCCTGCGGCGCGTCGACGATGTGCGGATCGCGGGCGAGCGACCGGGCGATGTCGGGACGAGCTGGACCGATGTCACCGTCGTCCCCGGGGTGAGGCCGCGGCTGGAGGTCGTCGAGAGCGAGCCGCCCCGGTTGTGGCGTGAGGTCGGGTCGTGGCGGTCCGTGGATGCGTCGTTGACCCTGGAATTCTCTCAGCGTGACGGCGGCACGGATGTGCGGGCGCGCGCCGAACTGACGGTGCCGGCCGTCGCGGTGCCGGTCCTGCTGCTCAATCGGTGGCCGGCGGCGCGGGCGATCCGGTCGGATCTGCAGCGGGCGGCCCGAATTGTCGCGAATGCTGCCCGGTGAGGCAACGGCGCTCGGGTAGCGTCACCGGGGTGAACATGAAGAACACGATGCTCGCGCTCGGCGCGGCCCTCGTCTTGACGGTGGCCGGCTGCAGCTCCGACTCCGATTCCGATTCGACCGCCACCGAGGCGGCCACCGACGCCGGCTCGTCCGCCGTCGAGACCTGCCCCGACGCCCCCGGCAAGGCCGACGCCTCGCCGCAGTGGACGCTCGCGGGCGCGACCGGCGAGCTCAAGGTGGTCGCGGCGACCGCGAACGAGGCCCCGAAGATCACCGTCGAGGCCCCGTTCAAGGTCGACGAGACCGAGGTCGAGACGCTCGTCGAGGGTGACGGCGAGATCGTGCCCGAGAACGCCACCGTCACGGTCTGCTACGTCGGCGTCAACGGCCGCACCGGTGAGGAATTCGACGGCACGTACCGCCCGGGCGGCTCCCCCGCCACCTTCTCGCTCGACGGTGTGATCGCCGGCTTCAGCAAGGCGATCGCCGGACAGAAGGTCGGCTCACAGGTGGCCGTCGCGATGACCTCCGCGGATGGGTACGCGCAGGGACAGCCTGCGGCCGGGATCGAACCGGGCGACACGCTCGTGTTCGAGATCGGAATCCTGTCGGCGTCGTGACCGGTTGCCGGAGTGCCGGTTTCGACACGGTTCACGGCTGACACCGCCCGGCCGGTCGTCGCCTGAGGGTCGCCTCGCCCGCGGTCTCCTCACGACACGACGACACAGGAACCAACGACAAACGCCCGGAGGGATACTCCCTCCGGGCGTTTCGTCGTCTGGCTACAGCGCGCGGTGCCGGATGTCGATCGGCAGACCGTCGGCCGGAGTGGGGCCGGTGCCATAGGTGAGCTCCGGGTGGTAACCCGCCGGGACGGTCCACTCGAAGCGCTGCAGCATCTGGTGCAGGATCGACTTCACCTCCATGCCACCGAAGTACAGGCCGATGCACTTGTGTGCGCCGCCGCCGAACGGGGCCCACGCGAAGCGGTGGACCTTGTCCTCACGACGCTCGGGCGAGAAGCGCTCCGGGTCGAACCTGCGGGAGTTCGGCCACCACTCCTCGCGCAGCATCGTCGCCCACGGGTGGATCGCGACGAGCGTGCCCTTCGGGATGTAGTAGCCGCAGACGTCGGTGTCCTCGATGGCCATCCGGAACAGCATGCCGACCGGGGCGTTGAGGCGCAGTGCCTCCTTGAACGCGAGGTCCATGCTGGGCAGCTTGTCGATGTCGTCGTACTCGAGGGTCGGCTTGCCGAGTGCGAGAGACTCCTGTCGCAGCCGCTCCTGCCACTCTGGATGCTTGCCGAGGTAGTAGGTCAGCATCGACAGCGCGATCGTCGACGTGTCGTGCGCGGCCATCATCGCGAAGATCATGTGGTTGACGATGTCCTCGTCGGAGAACGATTCACCCTCTTCGCTCTCGGTGTTGCAGAGAACGCTGAACAGGTCGTCGGCGTCGTTGCCGCGACGCAGCGGGATCTCCGAACGGAAGTACTCCTGCAGGACCTCACGGCCGCGCAGGCCCTTGGCCCAGGTCCAGTTGCCGACGTCCTTGCGGATCATGGCCTGACCGCCGCGGACCGCCGCCTCGAACGCGCGCTCGAGGCGATGCGCCTCGGCCTCGGACACGTGGGCGCCCATGAACACCTCGGTGGCGAGCGAGAGCGTCAGGTCCTTGGTGTTGGAGTACATGTGGAACCCCGGGCCCACCTGCCAGTTGGCGAGGGTCTTCTCGATGTGCGGGGTCATGATGTCGAGGTAGCCGACCAGGCGCTGCTTGCTGAATGCCTGCTGCAGGATGCGCCGGTGCTGCATGTGCTCCTCGAAGTCCATGAGCATGACGCCGCGGCGGAAGAACGGGCCGATCATCGGTTCCCAGCCGAGCTCGCTCGAGAACGCCTTCTTGCGGTTCATCCACACGGTCTCGATGGCGTCCGGGCCGACCAGGGTCACCATGTTCATGCCGAGCGCGCCCGACCACGAGACCTGGCCGTAGCGCTCGTAGCGGTCCATTGCGGACTTCAGCGGGTCCGCCAACGCCTCGAGGGTGTTGCCCAGGAACGGGATGCCCGGGTCACCCATGACCGGCTTCAGTCCGGAACCGGCCGGGGGCTCGGCAAGCGGACGCGGCTTGCTGGGGTACTTGCTGCTCAGCTTGCCGAGAACGGACTGGAACTGCTTCTTCCGACTGACCATCTACCTGCCACTCCCCGTTGGTCCGATGTGCGTTACATCACTATGCACCATTGGAACGGATTCTAGCGGTTGTTTCAAGGGGTCCGTGTCGGCCCGTCGCAAGACGTCAAGGTGCCGCGGTCGACCGTTGCGCGCTCGTCGAGGTCAGGTGGGGTGCGAGGGTTCCGAGGGCAACAATCACCGCGAGTCCCCAGATGAGGTACGCCGACCCGATGAGGTGCTGCCACCATGCCCAGGTCAGCTCGGCGTCGAAGCGGTGCGGGAGATGTTGGTGGGGTGCGACGGCGAACAGGACGAGCCCGGTGCCCGTGAGCCACCACCAGACCTGCGACGCCCCGGGACGCACCGCCAGCGCGGACAACACCAGCAGGAGCGGCACGATCCACGCCCAACTGTGATCCCACGCGACCGGCGAGCAGAACAGCCACGCGAAGGCGACGCACATGACCGCGGCGACGTCGGCGACCCTATCGTCGTGGGCGTCGGCCGCCGCGAGCAGCCGCCGGCCCGCCCACGCGATCAGCAGGCCGACGACGAGGGCGACCACGAACCAGGCGACCTGCGACTCGACGCCCAACCGGGCCAGCTCGCCCCTGATCGACTGGTTGTTGGCGAAGTTCACGTCGCCGATGCGGTCGGTGTCGACGAGGGTCGACGTCCAGTACTGGACCGAGTCGTCGGGCGCGATCAGATAGCCGAGGCCGGCATAGGCGATCGCCGACGCCGCGCCCACGATCAAGGCACGCCAGTCGCGGCGGAGGAAGAGCAGCAGGAGGAACACCGCGGGTGTGAGTTTGATGGAGATGGCGAGGCCGACGAGCAGGCCGCGCCACCACTTTCCGCGGCCGAGCAGGGCGTCGACGACGACCAGTGCCATCAGGACGATGTTGATCTGGCCGAAGTTGAGCGTGTCACGGACCGGTTCGAGCCAGAGGCCGACGGCGGTCGCGGCGACGGCGAGCCACCACAGATCGGCGGATGGCCGGTCGGTGAGGTGCGACACGACGATCCGGCAGACGAGCAGCAGGCAGCCGATCGAGATCGCGGTGAAGAGCGCCTGTCCGAGCCAGAGCGGCACGACGGTGAAGACCGTGAACAGCGCCGCGGCCAGCGGCGGATAGGTGAAGGGCAGATACGCTCCCTCGGCGAGTCGCGGAAGGAGGCCGTACAGGTCGCCACCGTCGCGGAGCACCTGGCCGCCCATGCGGTAGACGTCGAAATCGATGCGGTAGGGCGCCGGCGGCTGGTTGGGCAGCAGGAAGATCGCTGCCGATGCGCTCGCGAGGAAGACGGCCAGCGTCAGTCCTCGTGCCCATGTCGAGTGAAGGAAACGATCGATCCCCCGCCGGGGAATGTCCACAACAGTCACGAGCCCTCTCTCTTCCGAGCGGGATCGTATCGCGGACGGTCGGGACCTCAGCGGGGGCGGCGGTGACCCCGCTGCGGGCCTGGGGGGGTCAGATGAGCTGCGGTCTCAGGCGGCGCCGGATTCGGCCGATTCCTCCGGATAGCCGTCGAGCATGATGGCGGCGACAGCCCCGAGCGCTTCCTGCCAGGCCTCGGTCATCGCGTCGGTCCACCGATCGCCACCGATCTCGCTCATGGCGGCGATCATGCATTCGGCGACGGCCGAGTACATGGGCCGGGTGACGCCGAGATCGGCATGACGTTTGCCGAGCGCGTGCAGATTGGTGGTGAGCCATTCGGCGTCCTCGAGGTGGTCGAGGACCGAGACGACCGCGGTCCGCAGCATCTCGGCCTGTACGCGAGTGTCGCGCTGGAACATCGGCTGCACCGCGGGGTAACGCTCGAAGAGGATGTCGTAGAACCTGACCGTGAGACCGGCATCGGGGAGATCGACGAGGGCGAGGCTTTCTTCCAACAATTGTTTGTCCATGCACAGACACTGACGCCGCCGCGTTGCGTCGAGGCTGTGACGCCGCAAGGGGCGGGTAACGGTGATCTCACACGGCCACAGGCGGGCTGTGAGATGCGCGGACCGAGCCACGACCCCATGGCCCCACACCGCGGCGAGCGCGGTGTGGGGCCATGGATCGGTGACAGAGCCGGGTCAGGCGCCCACGTATTCGGCGAGGTGCTTGCCGGTGAGCGTCGACCGGTCGGCGACGATCTCGGCGGGCGTGCCCTCGAACACGATTCGTCCGCCGTCGTGGCCGGCGCCGGGGCCGAGGTCGATGATCCAGTCGGCGTGCGCCATCACGGCCTGGTGATGCTCGATCACGATGACCGACTTGCCGGAGTCGACCAGACGGTCGAGGAGTCCGAGCAGTTGCTCGACGTCGGCGAGGTGCAGGCCGGTGGTCGGCTCGTCCAGGATGTAGACGTCGCCCTTCTCCCCCATGTGCACGGCGAGCTTGAGGCGCTGGCGTTCGCCGCCGGAGAGTGTGGTCAGCGGCTGTCCGACCTTGATGTAGCCGAGCCCGACGTCGACGAGTCGCTTCAGGATCTTGTGCGCTGCAGGCAGTTTCGCATCGCCGGATCCGAAGAACTCCTCGGCCTGCGCGACGGACATCTCGAGGACCTCGCTGATGTTGCGGCCGCCGAAGGTGTACTCGAGCACCTCCGGCTGGAACCGCTTGCCCTCGCACACCTCACACGGCGCGGCAACTCCCGCCATCATGGCGAGGTCGGTGTAGACCACGCCGGCACCGTTGCAGCTGGGGCATGCACCGTCCGAATTCGCGCTGAACAGGGCCGGTTTCACCCCGTTTGCCTTTGCGAACGCCTTGCGAATGGGTTCGAGCAGGCCGGTGTAGGTCGCCGGGTTGGAGCGTCGGGAACCCTTGATCGCGGTCTGGTCGATCGAGACCACGCCCTCGCGGTTGGCGACCGAGGAGTCGACCAGCGAGCTCTTGCCGGATCCGGCGACACCGGTCAGGACGACGAGGACCCCGAGCGGGATGTCGACGTCGACGTTCTGCAGGTTGTGCCGGTCGGCCCCGCGCACCTCGATCCTGCCGGTGGGCGTGCGGACCTCCGGCTTGAGTTGGGCGCGGTCGTCGAGGTGACGTCCGGTGAGGGTGTCGGCCTTGCGCAGATCCTCGACGGAACCCTCGAAGACGATCTCGCCTCCGTCGGTGCCCGCACCCGGGCCGAGGTCGACGACGTGGTCGGCGATCGCGATGACCTCGGGCTTGTGCTCGACGACCAACACCGTGTTGCCCTTGTCGCGCAGGGCCAGCAGCAGGTCGTTCATGCGCTGGATGTCGTGCGGGTGCAGGCCGATCGACGGCTCGTCGAAGACGTAGGTGACGTCGGTCAGCGACGACCCGAGATGACGGATCAGCTTGGTGCGCTGGGCTTCACCGCCGGACAGGGTGCCGGCCGGACGATCCAGGGAGAGATAGCCGAGGCCGATGTCGACGAAGGACTGCAGGTGCTTGCGCAGGCTCTTCAGCAACGGCGCGACCGACGGTTCGTCGAGTTCGGCCACCCACTCGGCGAGATCGCTGATCTGCATGGCGCAGGCGTCGGCGATCGAGATGCCCTTGATCTTCGACGACCTCGCCTCCGCGGTCAGGCGTGTGCCCTCACACTCCGGGCAGGTCTGGAAGGTGATGGCGCGGTCGACGAACGCCCGGATGTGCGGCTGCATGGCCTCACGGTCCTTGCTCAGCATCGACTTCTGGATCTTCGGGATGAGGCCCTCGTAGGTGACGTTGATGCCGTCGACCTTGATCTTCGTCGGCTCCTTGTAGAGGAGGTCGTCGAGCTGCTTCTTGGTGAATTTCGCGATCGGCTTGTCGGGGTCGAAGAAGCCGCACCCGCGGTAGATGCGGCCGTACCAGCCGTCCATGGAATAGCCGGGGATGGTGAGGGCGCCCTCGTTGAGCGACTTCGAGGAGTCGTACAGCGCGGTGAGATCGAAATCCGACACCTCGCCACGCCCCTCGCAACGCAGACACATGCCGCCGGTGATCGAGAAACTGCGCCGCTCCTTGACCTCGCGGCCGCCCTTGGTGACGGTGACCGCGCCGGCGCCGCTGACCGACGCCACGTTGAACGAGAACGCCTGCGCCGGACCGATGTGCGGCTCACCCAAGTGGCTGAACAGGATTCGCAGCATGGCGTGGGCGTCGGTGGCGGTGCCGACGGTCGAGCGGATGTTGGCGCCCATGCGTTCCTGGTCGACGATGATCGCCGTGGTCAGTCCCTCGAGGACGTCGACGTCGGGGCGGGCCATCGTCGGCATGAAGCCCTGCACGAAGGTGCTGTACGTCTCGTTGATCAGTCGCTGCGACTCGGCGGCGATCGTCGAGAACACCAGGGACGACTTACCCGAACCCGACACACCGGTGAAAACGGTCAAACGGCGTTTGGGCAGTTCGACGTCGACGTCCTTGAGGTTGTTCTCGCGCGCCCCGTGGACGCGGATGCGATCGTGGGTGTCGGCGGGGTGGATCGCGGGACGTTCGGGGTCGGCGCGGGTCCCGGTGGATCGGGAGGCGGTTGCGGTGGCTGGGCTCATCGTCTCTCCATCAAGGCTGTTGGGGCGCAGCGGTCTTCACGTTCTTCGGTCACGTAAGTCGAGGCCCGGCCGTGAGATGTGTTCGCCGGGGACCCTGTCGATCCAACCACGTGCGTGACCGGGCTTGCGGGATGTTCTCCGAAGGCAGTGGGTGTCACGGCCTCGGGCGGTGGTTGTCGTCCGGCACCGCACATCGGTCAGCTCGCCTGGTCGATGCGGATGAGGTTTCCGGACGGATCGCGGACCGCGGCGTCACGCACGCCGTACGGTTGGTCCATGGGCTCCTGGACGATGTCGACACCATTGGCCTGCAGCTTCTCGAACAGGCCGTCGAGGTCGTCGGTCGCGAGAGTCAGCGCGCCGTAAGAACCTTTGGCGATCAGCTCGAGAATGGTCTGTCGCTCGGCGTCGGTGATCCCGGGCTCGGCGCCGGGCGGATAGAGCACGACGGACGTGCCGGGCTGATCGGGCGGTCCGACGGTGAGCCACCGCATGCCCTCGTAGCCGACGTCCTTGCGGACCTCGAAACCGAGGAGGTCGCGGTAGAAACCGAGTGCCGCTTCGGCATCGGTGTGCGGGAGGAATGCGTACTGGATGGTGATGTTCATGAAAGCCAGGCTAGGCACGATCAGCCGTGCCGCGCTTCTCGATTCCTGATCGGTCTGGTGATGTTCTTGGCCATGCACGGCGGGATGCCGTCGGTCGAGTCCGCGTATCGCTCGCGGTAGACGGTCGGCGGGACGCCCACGAGTTCGGTGAAGCGTGTGCTGAAGGTGCCCAGGGACTGACACCCGACCTCGAAGCAGACCTCGGTGACGCTGAGGTCGCCGCGGCGCAGCAACGTCATCGCGCGTTCGATGCGGCGGGTCATCAGGTAGGAGTACGGGGATTCGCCGTAGGTCTGCTTGAACCTGCGGCTCAGGTGGCCGGCGGACATGTTCACGCCGCGCGCGAGGGCCTCGACGTCGAGGGGCTGGGCGTACTCGCGGTCGATCCGGTCGCGCACCTTGCGCAGCAGTGTGAGGTCGCGGAGACGCTGGTCGTCGTCGGATCGGGACACGGTTTCGATGGTAGGGGTCGCGGACCCGATTCCCATGCCCGTCGCGTGCGTTCCTCGTGTCTCTGCCGGTCTCAGCCGGTGAGAACGGCCGCGACGTCGGCTTTCAATGCCTCCAGCCGCTCGGCGGCCTCGTCGCGCGGGATGTGGCCGTCGGGACATCCCAGCACCACCTCCAGGTAGCACTTCAGCTTCGGTTCGGTACCCGACGGGCGGACGATGACCCGGTCGTCGGCGGCGGTGCGCAGCAGGACGCCGTCGGTCGGCGGCAGATCGGCCGAACCCTCCGCCAGGTCCAGGAACTCGACGACCTCGGATCCGGCGAGCGCGTCCACCGTGGTGTGCCGGAACCGATCCATCATCGCCCCGATCTCGGCGACGTCGTCGACGCGGATCGTCAACAGCGCGGTCGCGTGGAGGCCATGGCGACGGGCCAGGTCGTCGAGCTTGTCCTCGAGGGTTCGGCCGTGCCCGGCGAGTTCCTCGACGAGGGCGAGCACACGGACCATCGTGGAGATGCCGTCCTTGTCGCGAACGGACTCCGGGTCGGTGCAGTAGCCGATCGCCTCCTCGTAACCGAACCGCAGATCCGGTGTGCGGGCGATCCACTTGAAGCCGGTCAGCGTCGCCGCGAAGTCCAGGCCGTGGTGCGCGGCGATCTTGCCGAGCAGCCGGCTCGACACGATCGAGCAGGCCAGGGTGCGGCCGGCACGGTCGTGGTCGGAGGCGGCCTGCTCCCCCAGCAACCAGCCGATCTCGTCGCCGGACAACTGGCGCCAGGCGCCGTCGCGGGTGGGCATCGCGACCGAGCACCGGTCGGCGTCGGGGTCGAGGGCGACCACGATGTGCGCGTCGACTCGGCGGGCCAGGTCGAGCGCGAGGTCGAGGGCGCCCGGTTCCTCGGGGTTGGGGAAGGCGACGGTCGGGAAATCGGGATCGGGCGCGAACTGCTCCTCGACGACGTGGATGTCGGTGACGCCGGCCATTCGCAGCACGGTGAGCGCGGTGACCCCGCCGACACCGTGCAACGGGGTCAGCACGACCCGGATCGGGCTCGGCGAGCCGACGCGCCGTAGACCGGCGGTACGCGCGATGTAGGCGTCGACGACGTCTCCACCCAGCGCGGTGACACCCGTGGCGGCGCGGGCGACCTCGTCCGCCGGCGGTGCGCTCGCGATACGAGAGGCGATCTCGGCGTCGGCCGGCGGAACGATCTGCACGCCGCGGCCGGTGTCATCGGCCGCGCGTCCGCCGAGATAGACCTTGTACCCGTTGTCGGCGGGCGGGTTGTGCGAGGCGGTGATCATGACGCCGGCGTCGCAGTCGAGGGCGCGGGTGGCGTAGGCGGTCACCGGGGTGGGCAGCCGGCGTGGCAGGGTCAGTACGGTGAGGCCTTGAGCGGCAAGGACTTCCGCGGTGGCGTCGAGGAAGTCGTCCGAGCCGTGCCGGGCGTCGCAACCGACGACGACCCTTGCCGTGGGACCGACCGTGTCGATCAGGTACCGGCCGAGTCCGTGGGTGGCTCGGGTGACCACGGCGACGTTCATCCGCGTCTCCCCCGCCCCGATCTCGCCGCGGAGTCCGGCGGTCCCGAACATCAGGGGGCCGCGGAACCTGGACTCGAGCTCGGCGAGCGCCACACCATCGCCGCTGTCGGCGGCATCGATGAGACGGGTGAGTTCGGCCCGGGTCGCCGGGTCCGGGTCGTGGTCTCGCCAGATGCGCGCGGTCTCGATCACGCGCGCGAGGCTATCAGTCACCGCACACGGCGGTTGCATTCGATGCGGTCGCCCAACGCAACCCGAGCGCCGCGAAGAATGCGGGTGTCCATGCCGACGAGGGTGATCTTCCGGGTCGGGACCGGACGGGTGCGGGGATGCCCGCCGACCGTGGCGTCGGGACCGACCCGGACTCGTTCGTCGAGGATCGACCACGCGACCGAGGAACCTGCGCCGATCACACTGTCGGCGAAGACGATCGAGTCGACGACCGAGGCCCCCTTCTCGACGACGACACCGGGTCCGAGCACACTGCGTCGAACCGTGCCGTGGACGCGGGCACCGCTGCTGATCAGGCTGTCCTCGATCACCGCGCCGGCCTCGACGCGCGCGGCGGTGCGTTGCGGCTGGTTGGTGAGGATCGGACGGTCGGCGCGGAACACGTCGAGCTTGCCGGCGAGCAGGTCGCGGTGGGCCTGGACATAGGTCTCGGGGCGTCCGGCGTCGATCCAATATCCGGACATCGCGTGGGCGACGGTCTTGCCGCGGTCGACGAACCACGGCAGCAGGTGTTCGCCGAAGTCGCCGAGGCCGGTGTCGTCGGCGGCGGAGTGCTCGGTGGTCTTGCGCATCAGGTTCTCGAGACCTTCGACCAGAACGGTCGAGTCGTAGACGAAGATCTCGGTGGCGATGGTGCGGGTGGTGGCACGCTCGGGTTTGTAGCGGAACTCGCGCACGGTGCCGTCCCGGCGGGCGGTGACGGTCGCGTGCCGGGAGGCTTCGTCGAGCGCGCACGTGGTGGTGACGACGGTGCACTCGGCGCCGTGGCGGCGATGGGTGTCGAGCGCGTCGCGATAGTCGAAGTCGTAGACGTGGTCGGCGCTCATGACGATGACCTCGGCGGCGTCCTGGTCGACGATGCGGTCGCGGATGCGGTAGAGGAGGTCGGCGTTGCCGGTGGCGAATCCGTCTTCGGTCTCCGGCGCATCGGTCTGCTCGGGCATGACGATCCGCAGGCCGCCACTGGTGCGGTCGAGGTCCCAGGGGCGCCCGCCGGCGACGAGTTGGGTGAGGCCGTCGGCCTGGTACTGGACGCACAGCCAGACGTCGTCGATGTGGGAGTGGTGCAGGTTGGACAGGGGGAAGTCGATGAGCTGGTAGTTCCCCGCGAACGGCAGCGCCGGCTTGGCCCGGCGGTCGGTCAGGACCTCCATCCGGGAACCACGCCCGCCGGCCTGAACGATCGCGAGGACTTCGGAGTGCCGCATCAGCCCAGTGTGCACGAGCCGTGGGACCCGGTTGGGTAAGTTCGCTGTGCGACGAGGGAGGACATGTGGACCGAGTCGAGTGTCTGGTGGTCGGCGGCGGGATCGTCGGCCTGGCGGTGGCCCGTGCGCTGGCGCTGACCGGCCGCGAGGTGGTCGTGCTCGAGGCCGCCGACGCCGTTGGCACGCAGACGACTTCGCGCAGTTCCGAGGTCATCCATGCCGGCATCTACTATCCCGAAGGCAGCCTGAAGGCACGACTCTGCGTGCGTGGTCGCGAGATGCTGACGCGGTACTGCGACGAGCACGGGGTCGCCTGGCGTCGGCCCGGAAAGCTGATCGTCGCGACCGACGACGCGCAGTCGGGTCGGCTCGAGACGTTGTTGCGCCACGGACTGGCCAATGGTGTGGAGGATCTGCGCCGCGTCGACGAGTCCGAGCTCCACGAGTTGGAACCCGAGGTCTGGGGCGTCGGCGCGTTGTTATCCCCGTCCACGGGGATCGTCGACGTGGCGGGGATGGTGCGTGCGCTGCAGCGTGACGTCGAGGATCTCGGCGGAGCAGTGGCGTTGCGGAGCAGGGTCGTCGGCGGGCGCGTCGACGATGCCGGCGTGACCCTGGAACTGGCCGACGGTTCGGCCGCATCGGCGGACCTCGTCGTGAACTGCGCGGGGCTGGGTGCGTGGTCGGTCGCCGAATCGCTCGTCGGCTTCGACGGTCCTGTCCCCCAACGACATCTGGCGAAGGGGAACTACTTCGGACTGACCGGTGCGCGAGCTCCTTTCGAGCATCTCGTGTATCCGGTGCCGGTGGACGGCGGACTCGGGGTGCATTTCACGATGGACCTCGACGGTGCGGCGCGGTTCGGTCCGGATGTGGAATGGATCGACGGGGACGCCGAGGACCTCGACCATCGCGTCGACGAGGGGCGTCGGACGGTGTTCGAGGAGGCGATCCGTCGGTACTGGCCGGGTTTGCCGGACCAGACGTTGACTCCCGCGTACGCAGGGATTCGGCCGAAGGTCGGGGGTCCCGGTGAGGCGGCCGCGGATTTCGTCATCCAGGGACCGAATGAACACGGTTCGCCGGGACTGGTGAATCTGTTCGGGATCGAGTCACCGGGGATCACGTCGTCGTTGGCGATCGGCGGGTATGTGGCGGAGAGCTTCAGCCCTCTCACACACTGATCCGCAGATAGACCGTCAGACATTCCTGCCCTTTTTCGCTTCAGCCCTCTTTGCGACTGTGTCACTGTTGTATTCATAGTTCTGCGCATAGGAGATGATCTCGATCTTGTAGATCTGAGCTCCCGCGGTCGTCATCCATCCGATATTGCCCACAGGTATCGAGTAGGTGACAACATTCTCGTTTTCGACACATTTCCAACCAGTACCGTAGGAGAAGATTCCATACTGCGTCGCTCTGGAACCACTTCCGGTGGACCATACCTTCGGAGATCCCATGCTGGACATATACGGAGTGCTGGAACCGGTCACGTACTGCGGATCGATGTCCAATGCAAAAGTGCCGGGCCCCTTGCGTTTCGCCCAGAGATTGACCTGTCCGTAGACGCAGAGCCTGTGGTTGGTCCAAGCACTCTTGGTGACTACGCCACCTTTGAAGAATCCAGCCATACTGAGCTGGGACTTGTCAGAGCTGTCATAGGTCACGTTCATCGAAAACGATCCCGTGAGACTGAGCCGAATCTTCGACTCGGTCCAACGGGTACTCTTGCTGTGATTCACATTCACCGTCTTCACCGCAGCATCCGCGGCGCCGGTGGCACTCACGGCAACCGCGAGTGCACAGCCAAGGGCCATAATCGTGGCGATAACACGAACCCTTGAGTTCCTGACAACATTCATCTGCATCTCCCGATTCAGCACACTGCCGGCGACGTGATACCAGACAGTACCGCAGAAAAATGCACGCACGACAGAATCAGAAAAATGCATCGACCATGACAAATGGTAAGGACGGCGAAGAGAATCACTTAGTGATCCACACTATTGACAATAGTGGCGGGAGACCACCCGAGAACCTCGCAGTCCCCACTTCAGTCCATAGCCTCGCACGACCCAGATCGGATGCTCGGTTCAGTCGCAGGTCCGATCACGCGACTGCAAACGACTCCTGCGTAAGCGGATTCGATTGCACTCGCTCATCGGTCCGGACCCACCGACGCATGAACCCGAAGTCCCTACACAGATGCTCGACAGCTCATGGTGTGTAAGCGGAATCTATCGTTCACCGGGTCCGCTCTCGACCATGAGAGCCGCGTGAGCCGCTACGAAACGGGTGGGCGGGACTGGGCCGACGCACCCCCCAACATCGGCGCGTCGGCTCAGTCCCAGCTCATTTCGACGCGTACTGGTATGCGGCGCTGGCCTTTTCGCGACGCTTCATCGCCTGGATGGCGTCGTGGTGCCGGCGCGCGTGGTACGCGAGCGGGAAATAGGTCAAGCGCTCCGGCAGGGTGCGGTAGGCGAACCGCAGCCGGGCGTGGATCTTCTCGAGGTGGCGCTGCTCCTGGTCGGTCCAGGTGAGGCCGAGGATCTCGCGGACGCGCGGATCCATCACGCCGACGGTGGTGAGGTAGTTGAAGTTCTGGAGCGGCACCGACGCGGTCGCGGCGACCTTCTTCAGCGCCGGACGCAGCGGCCCGGGCACCGTCTTGGGGACCGGCGGGGCCTGGCGCATCTGCTCGATGAGTTCGACGGCGACGGGGTGGCGAACGAGTTTGTTCTCGATGAAGTCGTCGAAGTACTCGTCGAACTCCTCGAGGGTCTCCGGGTACCCCTTCATCGGGACCTGGACGATCTTGGCGATGCGACGGTTGTCGCGCAGGAGCTCCTTGCGCTCCTCAAGCGAGAACTCGCGTCCCAGCATCAACGGCGCGGCCGTCGTCATCGTGGGGAACGCGGTGGCGATCACCCAGGCGTAGGCCTCGGGGTTCAGCGCGCTGATGTGCCTGCCCTCGGCATTGCGCATCTGCAGGGGCTGATGCAACTTGCGCAGGCGGTGCCCTTCGGCGATGGCCTCCTGGCCTCCGTAGGTCCAGCGCAAGACCGAGTCCGCCGAGCGGATCGCGCGGCCGATCGGATCCTTGCGGAACACGGAGAACTTGTCGACGACGTCCCCGATGATCGGGTGCATCACCTGCATCACGAAGGCAGCGCCGTTGATCGGCAGGAACGTGTACAGCCCCGTGAGCCGCGCGGTCAGGGAGTCCGGCGGGATCAGTTCGATCTCGGCATCGCGATGGTTGATGAGGTGGTCCGCGCCCTCGAGGTCGGCCGCATCCGACGCAGTGGACGTCGGATCGTCGTGTACCGCGGTCATGGCACCCCCATCTCGAGCGAAGCCTGCTTTCGACAACATTCGTAGTCAGATTACCGCAGTCCTCGGCCAAAAGACAGCATCCGCCGTCTTGTCTCAGGCGGGACCGATGACGACGGTGCGTGTGCCCAGAGATCGCTCGCGCACGGTGAAGATGCGGGTGCCCTTCTTGCGGCCGACGCGGATCTCGCTGAGATCCAGGCCCGCTGCGGTGAGCCGCGCGTGCGTGGCCTCGATGTCGGGCGCGCGCCAGGCGACGCCCCACAGGGTAGCCGCCGCCGGCATGGGCGGTGCGTCCGGCGATCGGGTTCCGGTCACGACCTCGACGATCAGGTCGTCGGCACGGAAGAAGAGCTGGCGGGCCGTGTCCCCGATCGGCTGGTCGAGCCGGAAGTCCAGTCCGAAGACGCCGCCGAACAGGGCGACGGCACGGTCGCGGTCATCGCTCATGAAGACCAGGTGGTCCATCCCGGTGATGTCGCCTGCCGGGACTGGTGCGATGCCGGACGGTCCGGCGACACCGAGCGGGGTCGGCTCCCCCACCGCAGCGATCCCGGTCTCGGTCAGCGGGAACCCGCGCCTGGTCAACAACCGAAGCGCAGCCGGCAGATCGTCGACACTGAAGTACACGCGGTGCGCGCCGTCGCGGTCGACGTCCGTGCCGGGCTCGCGGTCACCCAGTCGGAGTTCGGTGTTTCCGACGACGATCGGCATCGAGGGATCGGCGGCGTCGAGACCGAGGAGCACGCCGTGGGCACCGGCGGTCGCGGCGGCATCCGCGCAGGCGAGTTCGATGACCACCGTCGGTCCGGCGGTCGACGAGGAAATCGGTGGGATCACCGCTTCTTCTTACCCTTCCGTCGCCGGACCGGCGCCTCCGGGCGATGGGTCAACTGCGCCGAACTGGTGATGTGCCACCGATTGCAGACGCATTCGTAGTAGCGAAGCGTCACCGTGCCGAGGGTCCGCGCCCTGATGCGTTCGATCCCGTCCATGGCCGCGGCCGGCGAGGTGAACGGGAGCTTGTCCGGCGTCGGGCACTCCGGGAGATCGGCGAGCCGGGCCGAACGCTCGGCGCGCCTTCGATCCATCAGCTCCCGGTATGCCGTGCGTGCCTCGATCTCGCGATAGAACGCTTCGAGTTCGTCGTCGGAGAAGGGCACGACATCGATTATCCCCGTCGACGGAGAACCCGTCGCTCAGCGGGCCATCCAGAGTCGTCGTTTGATGACCTGGCGCATACGCCGGAGTTCCGATTCGGTGAGGGCCTCGGGCGGGTCGGCGTCGACGAGACGATCGAGTTCGGCGAAGAAGTCCCGATCGGACACGCCGAACTCCTCGATGATCTGCTTGGATGAACCGCCACCCAGCGGGTACCAGTTCTTCTCGAACTGGATCATCTGCAATTGCCTGTCGTCCATTCACACCACCGGTTGGTTGCCTGGCAAGTACTCGATTCGGGGTGACCCACGTCACCAACGCCGTCCTTTCTACACCGGCGGACCAACAGATGACAGGAGGACGCCCAGACTGATCCGAACGTGTCCCGAAAGGTTCATCGGGTCGTCATGAACGACCCATCAGATGGTCTGGGACGTGGATTCAGGCGTTCACCGAGGACGGCGAGTTGCGCTGGGCGTCACGTCGATTCGCGCGGATGCTGCTGGCGAGCGAGGCGCCGATGAAAGCGACGCCGACGAGACCGGTGACGATCTCGTCGATGTGGTACTCGACGCCGAGCAGCAGGATCACCGCGAGCGCACCGATCGCCCAGTGGGCGCCGTGCTCGAGATAGCGATACTCGGAGAGCGTGCCCTTGCGGACCAGGAAGATGGTGATGGAACGGACGAACATCGCGCCGATGAAACCGAGGCCGAGCGCGATGATGATCGGGTCCGAGGTGATGGCGAACGCGCCGATGACGCCGTCGAACGAGAACGACGCGTCGAGAACCTCGAGGTAGAGGAACAGGAAGAAGCCTGCCTTGCCCACTGCCTGCACGGCCGGCGACGGGCCGCGGGACCTCCCGGACTCCCCCGGCGCACCAACAGACCGCCCCGCGTCGACTCCCCCGGTCTCGGCCTCCGCGGCGTCGGCTTCCCCGGCAACGGTTCCGCCGGTCTCCGGACCGTCGGCCATGAACAGCGAGCTCAGGCCGTCGACGGTGATATAGGTGACCAGACCGAGGATGCCGGCGATGAGCACGGTCGCGCGGATGTCGTCGGCGGCGAGGTACTCCGCGGTCAGCACGAGTGCGACGGCCGCGAGGACGACGGGCAGCTGGTCGAGCTTTCCGATCTTCGCCAGCGGTCGCTCGATCCAGGTCAGCCACTTGCGTTCCCGGTCGGTCAGCACGAAGTTCAGGAACAGCAGCAGCAGGAACATGCCGCCGAACGCGGCGATCTGCGGGTGCGCCTCGGTGAGGATCGTCTCGTAGCTGGGCCGTCCGTCGGCGAAATGCGACCCGCCGTCCGGCGGCGGGTTGGTGGCCAGCCGCAACGCCTCGGCGGGGTTGAGCCCGCCGGTGATCCACACGATCAGCAGCGGAAACAGCAGGCGCATGCCGAACACCGCGATGAGGACGCCGATGGTCAGGAACATGCGCTGCCAGAACGCGCTCATCCGCTCCAGGATGGTCGCGTTGATGACGGCGTTGTCGAAGGACAGCGACACCTCGAGGATGCCGAGGATCGCGGCCAGCGCCAGACCGGTCCAGCCCATGTAGAGGTAGGCCACGACGAGGGCGATGATGGACACCGCGAACGACAGGCCGAAGATGCGGGCGATCACCGGAGTCGCTCGGCTTCCTTCGCGAGCTCGAGCAACCGGTCGGTCAGCTCGGCGAGGACCTCGTGGTCCGCGCGTTCTTCGACTGCGGTGCCCAGGTCCTCGGCGGCGCAGCGCAAGGCGAACATCCGGTCGCCGAAATCCGCGGCCTCGGCCGGGGTGAGGATCACCGCGTCGGCGGGAATGCTGGTGCCCTCGAGCTGCGTTCTCTGTTCATAGGCGCGCTGCCTGCACGACCGTTTGCAGTACTTGCGCCGCCGGCCGAGCTCCGAATCGACCATCATCGTGCCGCACCACGCACAGGCGTACGGGCGACGTCGGTGACGGGAGGGCTGTTCCACAACGACAGACCGTACCCGGTTCGGCGATCGCAGCGAGGCAGGGCACGGCGAGTCGGGACGCAACCGGATGGGCGGCGCGTGACAGCTGGTGACCGCCGCCGAATCGGCACGCGGTCGGCAGTGACGAAATGGGCAGTGACGAAATGGGAGGCCGGATGCGCGTAGAATGTTTCTGTTGACGACTCAGTTGTTGGGTTCAACGGTGAACACCACGCGAGCAGAGCTGAGAGATCCGGCAAACTGAGAATCTGAGGAAGTCTGAGAGGAACCCTTCATGGCAGATCGAGTACTTCGGGGTAGCCGCCTCGGTGCGGTGAGCTACGAGACCGATCGCGACCACGATCTCGCGCCGCGTCGCATCGTCCAGTACCGCACCGACAACGGTGAGATCTTCGACATCCCCTTCGCAGACGATGCCGAGGTCCCGGCCACCTGGCCGTGCAAGAACGGCATGGAAGGCAAGCTTCTCGAGGGCGCTCCGCCCGAGGAGAAGAAGACCAAGCCGCCGCGGACCCACTGGGACATGCTGCTCGAGCGCCGCACCGAGGAAGAGCTCGAGGTTCTCCTCAACGAGCGTCTCGAACTCCTGCGGCAGCGTCGCAAGGGCGCCGCGCACTGACGCGACCACGAACACCAACGCTTCGGCCCGGCAGGTTGACCTGCCGGGCCGAAGCGTTTTCCGGTCGGTGTGACCCGCCTACACGCGTCCGGTGCTCACGGGTTCTTGCCGCTCACGGGTTCTTGCCGCTCACGGGTTCTTGCGGAGTCCAAGTCGTTCGAGGCGGCTCTGGATGCCCCAGGTAGCGACCTTGGTGAACGCCTCGGACATGACGCCACCACTCATCTTGGAGACGCCGAGCTCGCGCTCGGTGAAGGTGATGGGAACCTCGCGGACGTCGAAGCCGGCGCGAACGGTTCGCCAGGCGAGGTCGATCTGGAAGCAGTAACCGGCCGACTCGACGGTGTCCAGCTCGATCTTCTCCAGCACGATCCGCCGGTACGCGCGGAAGCCGGCGGTGATGTCGTGGATCCGCACGCCCAGCGCGATGCGTGCATACGTGTTGGCGCCGCGCGAGAGGAACTCGCGGTGCTTGGGCCAGTTGACGAGCTTGCCGCCCGGCACGTAGCGCGAGCCGATGGCGAGGTCGGCGCCGGCGTTGATGGCGTCGAAGAGGCGGTGCAGCTGTTCGGGCGCGTGGCTGCCGTCGGCGTCCATCTCGACGATGACCGGGTAGTCGCGCCCGAGCCCCCAGCCGAAACCGGCGAGGTAGGCGCGGCCGAGCCCGTCCTTCTCCTTGCGGTGCATGACGTGCACGCGCCCGGCGTCGGCGCGGGCCAGCTCGTCGGCGACCTCGCCGGTGCCGTCGGGGCTGGAATCGTCGACGACGAGCAGGTGCACGCCCGGCAGCGCTTGCTGGAGACGCCGGACGATCACCGGGAGGTTGTCGCGCTCGTTGAACGTCGGAACGACCACCAGCGCACCCGTTCCGTCGGTGCCGACCACGGGATTCGGCGAGTCTCCCGACTGCCGATCCCCTGTCGTGGCGTCAATCCCCGATGCCATCGAGCTCCTTAGTGTCGTCGGACGCCCGAGTGGCGCCCCTGCGGGACATGATTGTGAACCTAGTACGCGATACCAACGCAAACAAAAGCCCACCCACCGCCACGACGATCGCCAGTGCCTCGGGCCACACGCCGAGACGGGTCGCCAGGGTCTGGTCGTGGTGGAGAGGAAGCGTACTGGTCAGCACATCCGGCGTGAAGATGCCGGATTGCTCCGAGATCGAACCGTCGGGGTCGATGATCGCGCTCACACCGCTGGTCGCGGCGACGACCACGGCACGGCCGTGCTCGACGGCACGCACCTGGGACATCGCCAGCTGCTGGTAGGTCATCTGGGTGCGGCCGAAGGTCGCGTTGTTGGTCGGGACGAACAGCATCTGGGCGCCGTCGCGGACCGATTGCCGCGCGGCGCGGTCGAAGGCGACCTCCCAGCACGTCGCGACACCGACGGTGACCTCGCGCGAGTAACCGGGGACGGTCACCACCGCCGGGCCGTCGCCGGGCCTGAAGTTGCCGGCGAGATCGGCGTACGAGGAGAACAGCCGGAAGAACGGCCGCCACGGCAGGTACTCGCCGAACGGTTGCACGATGTGCTTGTCGTAGCGGTCGACCGGTCCCCTGGCGCCGTCCCAGACCAGCACCGAGTTGGTGGGCCGGCCGTCACGGTTGCGCAGCAGGGTGCCGACGAGGATCGGGGCGTCGACCGCCTCCGACGCGGCGGTGATGGAGGCGGCGGCGTCGGCGTTGTCGATCGGCGAGATGTCGGAGGCGTTCTCCGGCCACAGCACGAAGTCCGGGTGCGGCGCCCGCCCGGAGTCGATGGCGCGGCCGTACTGCAGCGTCGCGCGCACGTGGTTGTCGAGCACGGCGCGTCGCTGGGCGTTGAAGTCCAGGCCGAGGCGCGGCACGTTGCCCTGCACGGCCGCGATCCGCACCGAGGTCCCGGAGATCGTGCGGTCGACCGTCGACGGGGTCAGGGCGATCGCGGCGACGGGTGCGAGAAGGGCCAGCGCCACTGCCATGGTGCCCACCCGGACGTATCCGGTCGGCTGGTCGGCGGCGAGGGGATCCTTGGTCGCGCCGCGGCGCAGTGCGTCGCCGAGGATCAGCAGCACCCAGACGACCGAGGACCCGAACAGCGCCACCCCGGCGGACAGTCCGGGCGCGCCGATCACCGAGGCCAGCGGAAGCAGCGGACCGTCGACCTGACTGAAGGCGACCCTCCCCCACGGGAAACCGCCGAACGGGAAGGCCGAGCGCAGCGCCTCCACGAGCACCCACGACAGCGTGAACCACACCGGCGGCACCGGCAGGCGCATGGTGAGGGTCGCGATCGCCCCGAAGAGCGCGAGGTAGAGGGCGAGCGCCAGCGACAGCGCGACCCACGGCAGCGGCCCGACATAGACCCCGATCCACGGCAGGAGCGGCAGGAAGAAGGCCAGCCCGAAGACGAACCCGATCCACGCGCCGGTGCGCACCCGCGGACGGCCCACGTAGCCGGCCGCGAACAGCAGTCCGAGTGAGACGACGGCCAGGAACCAGAAGTTGCGGGGCGGGAACGCACCCCACATCGCGAGGCCGGCGACGATCGCGACCAGCGTGCGCAGCGCCCAGTCGAGGGGGAGCCGCTCGAGGCCCCACCGGAAACGGCCGAACCGGGTGCCGCGGGAGGTCTCGGCGCCGGGTGCCGTGCCCTCGACGTCCTCCGGCCCCGGGGTGTCCGGGGTTCTCGGGGTGCCGGTCATGTCCGACGGCGGGGCTGCGTTCACGTGGCGTCCCGGTCGTAGAGGACCTGTCCGCGGTGCACGGTGCGCACGCAGCGCGGCAGCTCGGCGCCCGGCGACACGTCCGGCAGCGCCGGCACCCGGGACCGCGGGTCGGTCGACCAGCGCTGCACCTTCTCGTGCGACCCGGCCACGACGAACTCGTCGGCCTCCCACACCGCGTAGCTCGCCGGGGCGCCCGGGGTGAGCGTGCCGGTGAGACCGTCGTTGACACCACCGGCGCGCCAGCCGCCGCGGGTGGCGGCGGCGAAAGCGCCGCGCGGGGAGATCGCGTTGGTGGCCCGGTGATGGTGCACCGCCGCGCGGATGGTGGCCCATGGGTCGATCGGCGTCACCGGAGCGTCGGACGAGAATGACAGCGCCACACCGGTTTTCGCGAGCATCGCGAAGTCGTTGAGGCTCGCCGCGCGCTCGGCGCCGAGGCGGGTCTCGTACAGGTCGCCCGGTCCGCCCCACTCGGCGTCGAACAGCGGCTGCATGCTGGCGATGACGCCGCAGCGGGAGAGCACCTCGGCCTGGGCGGCGGTCACCATCTCGGCATGCTCGAGGCGGTGGGCGCAGCGTGCGAGGGCCGGGGTGCCGAGCTCGTCGGCGAGGTCGGTCAACGCGTCGACGACGGCACCGGTCGCCGCGTCGCCGATGACGTGAAAACCGGCCTGGATCCCGGCGAGCGTGCAGCCGCGCAGGTGGTCGCGGATGGTGTCGGCGTCGAGGTAGCTGATACCGCTGGTGTGCGGGTCGTCGGTGTAGGGCTCGGTGAGCCAGGCGGTGTGTGAGCCGATGGCGCCGTCGATGAACAGGTCGCCACCGAGCGCGTCGGCACGGGTGATGCCCAGGAGTTCGGCCGCGTGGTCGGCGTCGGTGACCGCCTGTCCCCAGTACCGCCGGATCTCGACCGGGTGGTCGAGATCGGCGAGCGCGAGGAAATCCTCGAGTCCGCTGATGTCCGGACCGCCGTTCTCGTGGACCGCGACCACGCCGTGTGCGGCGGCGACGTCGAGGGCGCGGCGCTGGGCGCGTTCCCGCTGCGCGGCGGTGACCAGCTGCCGGGCGGCCCCGCGGACGAGGTGGTGCGCCTCGGCGACCAGCGGCTCCTCCGGGTGGTAACCGACCGCGTTCTCCAGCTCGGGAACCAGACGGCGCAGCGCGGTCGACGCGACCGCGGAGTGTTCGTCGACCCGGGCCAGATAGACCGGGCGGGCGCCGACGACGGCGTCGAGTTCGGTGGTCGTCGGGAATCGGCCGTCCTCGGGTGCGGCACCGGACCAGGTCGAGTCGTCCCAACCGAGGCCCCAGAGGAGCTCACCCTCGTCATGCCCTGCTGCGGCGTCGGCTGCGATGGCCTTCTCGACGAGCTGGAGACAGTGCGTGCGGCTCGTCGCCTCGTTGAGCGTCAGACCGTCGAGCGCGAGGCCAGTGGAGGTGAGGTGGACGTGGGAGTCGACGAAGCCCGGCGTCACGAACAACCCGTTCAGGTCGATGATCTCCGCGTCGGGGTGCAGGGCCCGGCCGACGTCGTCGGTTCCGACCCACACCACCACGCCGTCGGTGATGGCCATGGCGGTCGCGTCGGGAGCGGCCGCCGAATACACGATTCCACCGAGAAGCAGTTGGGTTGCCACGATCGTCCAGTCTGCCTTGCCGTGCGTGAATACAGCCGAGAGGGGTCCGGGCGTCCCGGGAGTGTCCCCGCGGATCTCAGCGGGTGGGCGGCAACCGGCGGCCGGTCATCGGATTCGTGTTCGTGCCGGGGACGTCGACCACCACACCATCCACGACCCCGCCGGTGCCCACCCCGCCGTCGATCACGGTGCCGTCGACGGTGACGCGGGAGTCGCGGAAGGCTCCGGTCGCGTAGAGGCCGGCGCGGTCCATGGCGGACGCGACGCGCCGGGCGCCGAGTGCGATGACCAGCGGTCGCAGCACCCTGCGGGTCGGCGGGAACAGCATCAGCATGCCGACGACCGTCGACACCACCCCGGGGATGACCAGGAGCAGGGTCGACGCCGCGACGACCGCGGTGTCGGCGAGCGGGGTGCGGGGATCGACCTCGTTGTTCGCGGCCCGGCGCAGTTCGCCGATGACCTTGCGGCCCTGCCGGCGCAAGGTGAGAAATCCGAGCACACCGGCGCCGATGGTGATCAGCACCGCCCATGCGAAACCGAGCGTCATCGCCATCGCGACGAACGCGGCGATCTCCAACAGGGCATATACGGCGAACCAGCGCAGTGCCATGGTCTTTCCACCTGTCTTTCGAATGCGGCTTGACGGGGCAACGAACGACGGGGCCGTTTTGCTCCCGGGCTACTCCCCGCGCGCCTCGATGTCGCCCTCGGTGTCCAGGAACACGGTGCGCAACTCGTCGAGGAGCTCGGCGGGTGGCTCGTGCCACATGTCCCGTTCGACCGCTTCGAGAAGGCGCTCGGCGATGCCGTGCAATGCCCACGGGTTGGACCTCTGCATGAACTCGCGGTTGGTCTCGTCGAGGACGTAGGACTCGGTGAGCTTCTCGTACATCCAGTCGGCGACGACGTCGGTGGTGGCGTCGTAGCCGAACAGGTAGTCGACGGTCGCGGCCATCTCGAAGGCCCCCTTGTAGCCGTGGCGCTGCATCGCCGAGATCCAGCGGGGATTGACGACGCGGGCCCGGAAGACGCGGGCGGTCTCCTCGGAGAGGGTCCGGGTCCGCACCGAGTCGGGGCGGGTGCTGTCGCCGATGTACGCCTCGGGTGAGGAGCCGGTCAGCGCGCGGACCGTCGCGACCATGCCGCCGTGGTACTGGAAGTAGTCGTCGGAGTCGGCGATGTCGTGTTCGCGGGTGTCGGTGTTCTTGGCCGCGACCGCGATCCGCTTGTAGGCGGCGCGCATGTCGTCGACCGCGGGGACACCGTCGAGCCCACGTCCGTAGGCGTAGCCTCCCCACTCGGTGTAGACGCGGGCCAGGTCCTCGTCGCTGCGCCAGTCGCGCGAGTCGATGAGCTGCAGGATCCCTGCGCCGTAGGTGCCCGGCTTGGATCCGAAGACCCGGGTGACCGCACGCCGGTGGTCGCCGTGGTCGGCCATCGACTCCCGGACGTGGGCTGCGACGAAGTTCTGGTCGTCGGGTTCGTCGGCGGCGGCGGCGAGTGCGACCGCGTCGTCGAGCATGGCCACCACGTGTGGGAAGGCGTCGCGGAAGAAACCGGATATGCGCACGGTGACGTCGATGCGGGGGCGGCCGAGTTCGGCGAGGTCGATGAGTTCGAGGTCGACCACGCGGCGCGACATCTCGTCCCAGACCGGCATCACGCCGAGCAGCGCGAGGACCTCCGCGATGTCGTCGCCTGCGGTTCGCATGGCACTGGTCCCCCACACGGACAGACCGACCGACGCCGGGTGGTGACCGTGGTCGGCGACGTAACGCTCGAGCAGCGAGTCGGCCATCGCGCGACCGGTCCCCCACGCCAGACGCGACGGCACCGCCTTGGGGTCGACGGAATAGAAGTTGCGGCCGGTGGGGAGCACGTTGATCAGGCCGCGCAGCGGCGACCCGCTGGGGCCGGCCGGGATGAAGCCGCCGTCGAGGGCGTGCAGGATGCGCGGCACCTCGGCGGTGGTCTGACGCAGCCGCGGGACGACCTCGGTGGCGGCGAAGCGGAGGACGTCGCCGACCTTCTCGGGCAGTCCGGCGGTCACGTCGGCGACGGCGGCCTCCGACCAGTCGCCCTTGGCGCACGCGGCGACGAGTTCGCGGGCCCGGGCCTCGACGGTGTCGACGGCGGCGCGGTCGGCATCACCGTCCTCGGTCAGCCCGAGCGCTTCGCGCAGGCCCGGGAGCGCGGTGGTGCCGCCCCAGAGCTGGCGGGCCCGCAGCATCGCGAGGACGAGGTCGACCTCGGAGTCGTCGCGCGGGGGTTCGCCGAGCACGTGCAGGCCGTCGCGGATCTGGACGTCCTTGATCTCGCAGAGCCAGCCATCGACGTGCAACAGCATGTCGTCGAAGACCTCTTCGTCGGGCCGTTCGGTGAGCCCGAGGTCGCGGTCCATCTTGGCGGCGGTGAGCAGCGTCCAGATCTGCTGGCGGATCGCCGGGAGTTTCGCCGGGTCGAGGGCGGAGATGTTGGCGTGCTCGTCGAGCAGTTGCTCGAGGCGGGCGATGTCGCCGTATGACTCGGCGCGCGCCATCGGCGGGATGAGGTGATCGACGAGGACCGCGTGGGCACGTCGCTTGGCCTGTGTCCCCTCCCCCGGGTCGTTGACGAGGAAGGGGTAGACGAGCGGTAGGTCGCCGAGCGCGGCATCGGTGCCACACGCGGCGGACATGCCGAGGTTCTTGCCGGGCAGCCACTCGAGGTTTCCGTGCTTGCCGACGTGGACGATGGCGTCGGCCCCGAAGCCGTGCATCCCGGAACCGTGCATCCCGGAACCGTGGACCCCCGAACCAGGTATCGCGGAACCGTTGTGGCGGGCGGCAATCCAGCGGTAGGACGCCAGGTAGTGGTGCGACGGCGGCAGGTCGGGATCGTGGTAGATCGCGACCGGGTTCTCCCCGAATCCGCGGGGCGGCTGCACCATGATGGCGATGTTGCCGAAGGTCAGTGCGGCGATGACGATGTCGCCGTCGGGGTTGCGGCTGCGGTCGACGAACAGCTCGCCGGGCGCCTCGCCCCAGTGTTCGGTCACCGCGTCGCGGAGTTCGGCGGGCAACGTGTCGAACCAGGCCCGGTACTCGGCGGCGGGCAGGCGGATCGGGTTGGCCGCGAGGGTCTCCTCGGTCAGCCAGTCCGGATCCTGGCCGCCGGCGGCGATGACGGCGTGGATCAGTGCATCGGAATCGTCTTCTGCCAGGCCGGGAATCGAATCCGGGCCGGATTCGGGGCCGAGGTCGTAGCCGGCGGCGCGCAGCGCGGACAGCAGGCGCAGGAGGCTGCGCGGGGTGTCGAGGCCGACGGCGTTGCCGATGCGGGAGTGCTTGGTCGGATACGCCGACAGCATGATGGCGATCCGCTTGTCCGCGGCCGGGATCCGGCGGAGGCGGGCGTGGGACACGGCGATTCCGGCGACGCGGGCGCAACGCTCGGGGTCGGGCTGGTACCAGGGCAGGCCGTCGTCGTCGAACTCCTTGAAGGAGAACGGGACCGTGATGATGCGACCGTCGAACTCCGGCACCGCCACCTGGGTCGCGACGTCGAGGGGTGACAGCCCGTCGTCGCTCGCCTCCCAGTCGGCGCGGGATCCGGTGAGGCACAAGCCCTGCAGGATCGGGATGTCGAGGGCGGCGAGGCGTTCGACGTTCCATGCCTCGTCGTCGCCGCCCGCCGACGCGGTCGCCGGCGTGGCGCCGCCGGCGGCCAGCACCGTGACGACGAGGGCGTCGGCGGTGCCGAGCAGCTCGATCAGCTCGTCGGGGGCGGTGCGCAGCGAGGCGCAGAACACCGGGAGCACCCGGGCGCCGCGCTCCTCGATGGCGCGGCAGAGGGCCTCGACGTAGCGGGTGTTCCCGGCCAGGTGCTGGGCTCGGTAGTAGAGCACGGCGACGGTGGGCCCGTCCCCGGAGTGGTGCTGATCGCGGGACAGGACTCCCCACGTCGGGGTCTGCCGGGGCGGTTCGAAGCCGTGGCCGGTGAACAGCACCGTGTCGGACAGGAAGTGGTGCAGGTGCACCAGGTTGTCCACCCCGCCGGCGGCGAGGTAGTCGTGGGCCTGCGCCACGACACCGGCCGGCACCGTGGAGTGCGCCATCAGGTCCGGGTCGGGCTGCTGCTCACCGGAGAGCACCACGAGGGGTTTGCCGGTCGCCTCGACCGCGGCCAGCCCGTCCTCCCAGGCGCGGACACCGCCGAGGATGCGGACGACGATCAGATCGGTGTCGGCGGCCAGGTCGCCGATGTCCTCGACGAGGAGTCGGGCCGGGTTGGCGCCGCGGTAGGAGACCTCGGGGTTCGCGTCGTCGGCGGCGGCCGCCGTGAGCAGGTCGGTATCCGAGGTCGAGAGCAGCAGGATCATTGTGTCTCCTCGCCGGGTTGTCGCGCCCGGGGTGCGGTCGGGTCCGTGCGGGGAGGCTGGTCTGGCTCGGGTGTCCGGGTGACCCGGCATCCCCTCACAGTGGCGCGACCGCGCCGGATTCCCACCGGCTTCAGCCCCCTCGCGATACGGGTCACAGCCTACGGCGACGCGACGCCGGTCGGCCCATGCGGGGCCACCTGCCCCCGGCCCCGGGTGACCGGGCGGTCGTACGCTGGTGGGATGACTCAGGTCAGGACGTCGGCCGACCGCTGCCCGGGGGTGTTCAGCACCCACGAGGCGCAGGACGGCGCACTCGCCCGGATCCGCCTGCCCGGGGGTCGGATCCGCGCCGATCAGCTCGCGACCCTCGCGCAGACCGCGTCGGCACATGCCGACGGGTTCCTCGAGCTCACCGTGCGCGGCAATCTGCAGCTGCGTGGGATCACCGACGTGGACGCGGTCGCCGGGGCCGTCGTGTCGGCCGGGCTCGCGCCGGGTTCCGCACACGACAAGGCGCGAAACATCGCGGTCAGCCCGCTGACCGGACGCATCGGCGGTCTCGCGGACGCATCCGATCTGATCGCCGCACTCGATGATGCGCTGCGTGCCCATCCGGATGCGGCCCGCGTCTCCGGACGGTTCCTGTTCGCCGTCGACGACGGCCGCGGCGACATGGTGCGCCGCAATCCCGACGCGTGCGCGCTGCTCCGGGCGGCCGAGCCGCTGACGGCCGACATCGTCGTCGACGGCACCGCGGTGGGCTCGGCGTCGGGCGTCGACGGGATCGTCACGTCGCTGATCTCGGTGGCCACCACGTTGCAGGAGGTCGCCCCCGGCGCGTGGCGCGTCCGGGATCTGGGAGCCGAGGACCGTGCCCGGCTGCATCAGCTGCTGGCCGCGCGGCATGATCCGGTGATCGGCGAGGATGGGGACGCCGACGCCCCGCGGTCGCAGACCCCGTCGCCGATCGTCGGATGGTTCGACCAGGACGACGGTTCGGTGTTGCTGGGCTGCGTCGTCGAGTTGGGCCGGCTGCCCGCGCGGCTCGCGGAGTTCCTCGCCGCCATCGAGAAGCCGATCGTGTTCACCCCCGACCGGGAGATCCTCATCTGCGACCTGTCCGAGGGCGTCGCGGAAACGGTCGTGCGCGTGCTGGCACCGATGGGCCTGATCTTCGACGCGGAGTCGCCGTGGGCGCGGCTGAGCTGCTGCGTGGGCGCCCCCGGCTGCGGCCGGGCGCACACCCGCGTGCGGGAGGATGTCGTCGCGCATGTGCAGGCCGGTCTGCCGATCGCCGACCGGGAACACTGGGTGGGGTGTGACCGCCGATGCGGCTCCCCCGCCACCGAACACCTGTTGGTGCAGGCCACGCCCGACGGCGAATACGAGCGGCGACGCCGCTAGGCTCGACCGCACCATGACCGAGTACTTGCGCGACGGCGCTGCGATCTATCGACAGTCCTTTGCCACGATCCGCGCGGAGTCGGATCTGTCCGCGTTCGCCCCGGATGTCGCGACCGTGGTGGTGCGGATGATCCACGCGTGCGGCCAAACCGACCTGACCCGCGACGTCGTCGCCACACCGGGCGTGGTCACCGCCGCACGCGGCGCGCTCGAGGCCGGCGCGCCCATCCTCTGCGACGCGTCGATGGTGGCGTCCGGGATCACCCGCAAGCGCCTGCCCGCCGACAACGAGGTGCTCTGCCACCTCTCGGAGCCGGGGTTGCCGGAGCTCGCCGAGCAGATGGGCACCACGAGAACCGCTGCAGCGCTCCAGTTCTGGCTGCCACGGCTCGACGGTGCGGTGGTCGCGATCGGCAACGCCCCGACCGCGCTGTTCGCACTGCTCGACCTGATCGACGAGGGGGCCCCGAAGCCGGCGGCGATCGTCGGCGCCCCGGTCGGTTTCGTCGGCGCGGCGGAGTCGTGCGAGGCGCTCGCCGCCCGCACCGACCTCGAGTTCATCACGGTCAAGGGGCGACGCGGCGGCTCGGCGATCACCGCCGCCGCGGTCAACGCGCTGGCCACCCCGAAGGAGTGAACGTGTCCGCAGCGGAGAACGGTGTGAAGCAGGGCAAGCTCTGGGGTGTCGGACTGGGCCCCGGCGACAGCGAACTCATGACGGTGAAGGCGGCGCGGGTCATCGGCGCCGCCGACGTGATCGCATATCACTGTGCGCGTCACGGCAACAGCATCGCCCGGTCGGTGGCGGAGCCGTATCTGCGGGACGGGCAGACCGAGGAACGGCTGATGTATCCGGTCACCACGGAGACCACCGACCATCCCGGCGGGTACCAGGGGGCGCTCGACGACTTCTACGCGGAGAGCGCCGAGCGGCTGGCCGAGCACCTGCGCGCGGGGCGCGACGTCGTGCTGCTGGCCGAGGGCGATCCGCTCTTCTACAGCTCGTACATGCACATGCACAAGCGGCTGTCCCCGCACTTCGAGGCCGAGATCGTGCCCGGTGTGACGTCGGTGAGCGCGGCGTCGGCGGCGACCGGCGTGCCGCTCGTCGAGGGCGACGAGACCCTGACGGTCGTGCCCGGCACCGCGTCGACCGAGGAGCTGCTGTTCCGGTTCCGTTCGGCCGACGCCATCGTCGTGATGAAGCTGGGCCGCACCTTCGAGCGGGTGCGGGAGGCGTTGCGGCAGGCGGGGCGTCTCGACGAGGCGTTCTACGTCGAACGGGCGTCGACGACGGTCGAGCGGGTGCTGCCCGCGGCCGAGGTGGACCCGGCCGAGGTGCCCTACTTCTCGATCCTCATCGTCCCCGGCCGGCGGAACAATCCGCGGTTCGAGCCCGCGCCGGTGCCCGGCGAGCTCGTGGTCGTCGGCCTGGGTCCGGGTCACGACAGCTGGACGACCCCGGAGGTGCGCACCGAGCTCGCGCGGGCTACCGACCTCGTCGGCTACACCACCTACCTGAAACGGGTCACTCCGCGGCCCGGTCAGCGGGTACATCCCAGCGACAACCGGGTCGAGGCCGAACGAGCCGAATTCGCACTTGATCTCGCGCGTCGGGGCGCCCGGGTGGCCGTGGTGTCGTCGGGCGATCCCGGGGTGTTCGCGATGGCGGCCGCGGTCGCCGAGGTCGCGTCGGAGCCGCAATGGCACGACGTGCGCGTCCGCGTGGTGCCCGGGATGACGGCGGCGAGCGCGGTGGCCGCGGCGGTCGGCGCCCCGCTGGGACACGACTTCGCGGTGATCTCGTTGTCCGACCGGCTCAAGCCGTGGTCGGTGATCGAGCGCCGGATCAAGGCGGCCCTGGCCGCGGATCTGGTGATCGCGATCTACAACCCGGGCTCGCGCAGCCGCACCTGGCAGGTCGGCGCGCTGAAACACACGCTGCTGCAAACGGTCTCCCCGGACCGCGTCGTCGTGCTCGGTCGCGACGTGGGCGGTGCGGAGCAGTCGCTGACCACGACCACGGTGGCGGAGTTCGATCCGGAGGTGGTCGACATGCGGACGCTGATCATCATCGGCTCGTCGGCGACCAGGGCGGTGCCCCGAGCCGCGGGTCGGCTGGTCTTCACACCGCGGCACTACGAGGTCGGTGGCCACGACGCCGGTGGCGCCGACGCCACCGGCACCGGGATGGGCCGCGCGACGCCGGCCGGTCCCGCCACGGCGCCGGCCGGTTCAGCGGAGGAGCCCCTCGAGCAGAGCGCGGGCGGACTCGACGTCTGACACCGTCGGGACGTCGGGTTCGGCCGGCCGGTCGACGACGACCACGTCGATGCCGAGGGTGGCCGCGGCGTCGAGTTTGGCCTTGGTGAGCGATCCCCCGCTGTTCTTCGTGACCAGCAGGTCGATCTCGTTGCGGCGGAGCAGCTCGAGTTCGGAGGCGTAGTCGTACGGACCGCGCGAGCGCAGGATCTCGTGCCGCGGCGGCAACGCCGACGTCGGCGGGTCGACGACGCGGATGAGGAACCAGGCGGTGTGGATGTCGGCGAAGACGCCGACGTCCTGACGCCCGGTGGTGAGCAGGACCCGTGTGCCGCGGCGTCGCACCGCATCGGCCGCCGCGGGCAGGTCCGGGACCCGGACCCAGCGATCCCTCTCGCCGGGCACCCACGGGTCGCGGCGCAACCGGAGCAGCGGCACGCCGGCTCGGGCCGCCGCCTGCGCGGCGTTACGGGTGATGGTCGCGGCGAACGGGTGCGTGGCGTCGACCACTACACGAATCCTGTTGGAGGCCAGCCACTCCCGTAGTCCGTCGACACCGCCGAATCCGCCGATGCGGACCGGCCCGACGGGTAGGCGCGGATTGCCGACGCGCCCGGCGAGCGAGCTGATGAACGAGTAGCCCGCGTCGTCGAGCGCGGCGGCGAGTGCCCGGGCCTCACCGGTGCCGCCGAGGATGAGGATCTCCGGGGTGGGTTCGATCGGGTCGGTCCGCCCGTTGGGTTCGGTCGGTTCGGTCATGGGTGGGAGTCGCTGCGCAGCTTGGTCATACGGGCGTGCGAATACAGATAGCTGTCGGTGACCCCGGGGTGGGTCGCGGCGTCGAGGACCTTGCCGACGAAGATGACCGCGGTCTTCCGGATGTCCGCGGCGGCGAGGGTCTCGGGCAGCCGTCGCAGCGGGCAGCGTACGATCTGCTGGTTCGCCCGGCTTGCGAATGCGACCGTGGCCGTGGGGCATTCAGCGCCGTAGTGGGGCGTCAGCGCCTCGACGATCTGCTCGGCACGATGCGCGGCCAGGTGCAGCGCGAGTGTGACGCCGGTGGCTGCGAGGCCGGCGAGGTCCTCCCCCGGCGGCATGTCGGTCGACAGGGTCGACACCCGGGTGATGAGCAGGCTCTGCCCGAGGCCGGGCACGGTGAGTTCGGTGTCGAGGGCGGCCGCGGCCGCGGCGAAGGCCGGTACGCCCGGGACGATCTCGTACGGGATGTTTCGGGCGCGCAGCTCGCGCTGCTGTTCGGCGAGAGCCGAGTAGAGGGACAGGTCACCGGAGTGCAGGCGGGCGACGTCGTCGCCGCGGGCGTGGGCGGCGGCGACGTGGGCGACGATGTCGGTGAGCGGCATCCGGGCGGTGTCGACGAGGGTCGCACCGTCGGGACAGAGGTCGAGCAGCTCGCCGGGAACGAGTGAGCCCGCGTAGAGACAGGTGCGGCACTCTCCCAGCAGCCGCGCTCCACGCAGCGTGATCAGATCCGGGGCTCCGGGGCCGGCGCCGATGAAATAGACGGTCACGACTCATCCTCCGGCGAGGTCGTGCGTGCGGGCTTGGTGGCGGCCCACTGGACGATCGGCAGTGCGGGGCGCCAGGTGGACATCGTGCCGAGTGGCGCGAGGGTTTCCACCGACAAACGGCGCAGCGTTCCGCCGAGCTCGCCGTGCCGGCGGATGAGGATCGACTGGTTCTCCACGGTGACCGCGTTGACGACGATCCGGCCGCCGTCGCGCAGGGCGGCCCAGGCGAGGTCGAGGACCTCGTCGTCGAGTCCGCCGCCGATGAACACCGTGTCGGGCGTCGGGGCGTCGGCGAGGGCGTCGGGCGCGGCACCACGGACCGTGAGCCGGTGGGCGACGCCGTGTCGTCGGGCGTTGGACGAGAGCCGGCGCGCGCGATCGGGATCGCGTTCGAAGGCGATCGCGCGGCCGCGGACGTCGGCGCGGAGCCATTCGATCGTCACGCTGCCCGATCCGGCGCCGATGTCCCAGAGCAGTTGGGGCCCAGCCGGCTCCAGGGCGGCGACGGTGGCCGCACGGATCGTCGACTTGGTGATCTGGCCGTCGTGGTCGTAGGCGTCGTCGTCGCGGCCGGGCGCCCGGGAGGACCGGGGACCGGCGCAGTCGATCGCGACGATGTTGAGCGGATCGGGTTCCGGGTACGACCAGGTGTGGGCGGGCGAGGAGTACACGCGTTCACCGGGTCCGCCGAGTTGTTCCAGGACGGTGACGGTCGAGTCGCCGAAACCGTTGTCCACCAGGATCTTCGCGATCGCCGCGGGCGTGTTCTGATCGCGGCTCAGGACCAGGACACGGGCCCCGTCGGTGGTCTCGGTGAGGACGATCTCGGGGTCGGCGGTGACGGCGCTGACGACACGGGTCGTCGCGAGGTCCCAGCCGAGCCGGGCGCAGGCGTGACCGGCGCTGGACACCGCGGGGATGACGCGGACCCGGTCGGCACCGACGCGGGAGACGATGCTCGCGCCTACCCCGTGGAACATCGGGTCGCCGCTGGCGAGGATGTGGACGGTCCCGGTAGACGCCGCGTCGGCATCCGTTCCGGCGAGGACGGCGGCGAGGTGTTCCGACATCGGCGACCGCCAGGCGATCCGGTCGCCGGCCAGTTCGGCCGCGGCCTCGTCGAGGAGTGCGAGTTGCCGTGCGGCGCCGAAGATCACGCGGGCGCCACGGAGTTCGTCCCGAGCGTGGTCGCCGAGCCCGCGCCACCCGTCGGCGCCGATGCCGACGACGACGAATCCGGCGCCGACACGGCTCATCGGGGCAGCCTCCGCCAGATCGGGCGCGGGAGCAGACGCATGCCGAAGAAGATCGGGCGCAGCATCCACGGGATCCACACCTCGCCGCGTCCCTTGCGATAGGCGCGGGCGACGGCGTCGGCCACCTGGTCGGGGGTCTTCGACATCGGGGCAGGCTTCACCCCGGACTCCATGAGTTCACGGGTCATCGAACCGATGACGAATCCGGGCCGGGCGAGCAGGAGGCGGACACCGGTGCCGTGAAGCGAGTCCGCCATGCCGCTCGCGAATCCGTCGAGACCGGCCTTGGTGGAGCCGTACACGTAGTTGGCGCGGCGTACCCGGATGCCGGCGACCGAGGAGAAGACGATCATCGTGCCGGATCCCTGTTCCCGCACCGCCTTGGCCAACGGGATCAGCACGCTGACGTGGGCGTAGTAGTCGGTATGGGCGATCTGCAGGGCGTGGGCGACGTCGTTTTCGGCGCGCTCCTGGTCGCCGAGGATGCCGAAGGCGATGATCGCGATGCCGATCGGCCCGAATCTCGACACGAGCGAGTCGATCAGCGCAGGGTGGCCGTCGGTGTCGTTCGCGTCGAAGGCGACGGTGTGGACCTCGGTGGCACCGGCGGCGAGGAGCCGGGCGGTCTCGTCGGCGAGGTCGTCGGGCCGGCGGGCGGCGAGCACCACGGTGCGGCCGGCGGCGAGTCGTTCGGCCGTGGCCACTCCGATCTCGCTCCGTCCGCCGAAGAGCACGAGCGAGCCTGGGGACCGGTGAGACGCCATGGCAGCAGTATCGCATCAGGCCTTCCGCCTCCGGCCCGCCGCGTCGCGCTAGCGTGGCACCCATGCCACGCACGCCTTCCGACATCGGGCCCGCCGCCACCGAATTCCTCACCGAACGCCATCTGGGCACGCTCGTGACCCTGCGCTCGGACGGCACACCGCATTCGGTCGCCGTCGGGTTCACCTGGGATGCCGACGCGCAGCTCGCCCGCGTCATCACCTTCGAGGGCAGCCAGAAGGTGCGCAACACCGAACGCGGCGGCTATGCGGCGGTGACCAACGTCGACGGCCCGCGGTGGCTGACGCTCGAGGGACCTGCCCGGGTGAGCCGCGATCCCGAGCGGGTGCGGGAGGCCGAGGAACGCTACGCGCGCCGGTATCGGCAGCCGAAGCCCAACCCGCGCCGCGTCGTCATCGAGATCGAGGTGACGCGTGTGCTGGGGTCGGCGTCGTTGTTCGAGTGAGTCTGCCGTACGGCGGGGTCAGAGCTGCACGAGTTCGTGCGGGCGGTTGTTCAGGGATTCGCAGCCGTCCTCGGTGACGAGGACGATGTCCTCGATGCGGGCGCCCCACCGACCGGAGAAGTACACCCCCGGTTCCACGCTGAACGCCATGCCCGGGCGCAGGACGAGGTCGTTTCCCTCGACGATGTAGGGCTCCTCGTGCACCGACAGACCGATGCCGTGGCCGGTGCGGTGGATGAACCTGTCGGCCAGGCCGCGTGACCGCAACAGGTCCCGCCCGGCGGCGTCGACGGACTCGGCGGTGACACCCGGACGCACGGCGGCCACCCCCGCACGCTGGGCCTCCTGCAGCGCTGCGTACGCGTCTGCGATCTCGGCGGGCGGCTCCTGGAAGCAATAGGTGCGGGTGGAGTCGGAATTGTAGCCGGGTTCGACGGGTCCGCCGATGTCGATGACGACGATGTCCGAGCGTTCGATGACGCGGTCGGAGAACTCGTGATGCGGATCGGCGCCGTTGGGGCCGGAGCCGACGATGATGAACGCGGCCTCGCTGTGGCCCTCGTCGAGGATCGCGGCGCGGATGTCGTCGGCGACCTCCCGTTCGGTGCGGCCGGGCCGCAGCCACTCTCCCATGCGCGCGTGCACGCGGTCGATCGCGGCGCCTGCGCGGCGCAGGGCCTCGATCTCGGCGTCGTCCTTGACCATGCGCAGCTCCCGCAGCACCGACGTGGCGAGTTGCGGTGTGGCGCCGGTCTTCTGGGCGAACGGGATGACGTGCAGCGCGGGCATCGAATCCGACACCGCGATCACCGGCTTCGAGCCGATCCCCGACAGCGCCAACCCGTGCGGATCGTCGCCGTCGACCCAGTCGGCGACCTCGATGTCGAGATCACCGACCGCGGAACCAGACAAGGACGGCACCTCGAGACGCGCGATGACCAGTTTCGGGGTGCCCGACGACGGGATGACGAGCGCGGTGAGGCGTTCGAAGGTGTCGGCGCGGGAACCGACGAGGTAGCGCAGGTCCGGTCCGGGCGACACCACGAGCGCGTCGAGTCCCGCCTCGGCGGTCAGTTCCGCGGCGCGGCGCATGCGGTCGCGGTAGACCTCGGGCGCGAACAGCGGGGCCCCGGCGTCGGCGGCCGAATCGGCGGTGGGCGTGGTGCTCTGAGACGCTGCCATGGTCGAAGACTACCGCCGGGTCCGCGGGTCGTGGTGACGCGGCGCAGCCGTCAATGCGAGAGTGTGTGGGTGACGGATTCGTTGATGCTGCTCGACGGTGCGAGCCTGTGGTTCCGGTCGTTCTACGCCCTACCAGAGAAGATGACCAGCCCGGACGGGCGACCGGTCAACGCGGTCCGCGGGTTCATCGACACCATCGCGAATCTCGTGACCCGCGAACACCCGACGCGACTGGTGGTGTGCCTCGACCTCGACTGGCGTCCGGACTTCCGAACCGCGCTCATTCCCTCCTACAAGGCGCATCGCGTCGCGGTCGAGGACGGCGCGACCGATCCGACCGGCACCACCACGGTCGACGTCGAGGAGGTCCCCGACACCCTGACCCCGCAGGTCGACATGATCATGGACGTCCTCGCCGCGGCGGGCATCGCCACGTCGGGGGCGGTCGGATGCGAGGCCGACGACGTCATCGGGACGCTGGCCCACGACGAGGCGAGGGACCCGGTGATCGTCGTCAGTGGTGACCGGGACCTGTTGCAGGTGGTCGTCGACGACCCGGTGCCCGTTCGCGTGCTCTACGTGGGCCGCGGGCTGGCGAAGGCCGAGATGATGGGTCCGGTCGAGGTCGCCGAGAAGTACGGCGTGCCCGTCGAGCGCGCCGGCATGGGTTATGCCGAGATGTCGATGCTGCGCGGCGACCCGTCCGACGGTCTGCCCGGCGTGAGCGGTATCGGCGAGAAGACGGCGGCGAAGCTCATCAGCGAGTACGGCAGTCTCGACGCGCTGGAGGCCGCGGCCGCGGACCCGTCGTCGAAGCTGCCCACACGTGCCCGCAACGCGATCCTCGCGGCGACGGACTACCTGGACAAGGCGCGAACCGTGGTGTGCGTGCGCACCGACGCCGAGACCATCGACAGCGGACCCGACGTGCTGCCCGCGGAACCGGCCGACCCCGAGGCACTGGCCGCGCTCGTCGAGGAGCTCGGCATCGGGGCCTCGGTGGGGCGGTTGTCGAAGGCGTTGGGGTGGCCCTGAGCGTCAGCTCGGACGCGACACCTCGTACTTGCCGTCGTCGTCGATGAAGGTGACGGTGACCTGCTGGTCCTGCCCTCCGACGGTGACCGAACAGGTGAACGAGGCACCCTTCTTCACGCGCTGCCCGGACGGGCACTTCACGTTGCTGACCTCGCTGGCCTGGTAGTCCTCGGTCAGGATCTTCTGCACACCCTTCTCGGCGGCCTGCTGATCGAGGTTCTTCGGGGCCCAGCCCGGCCACGCGAACGCGGTGATCACCAGGATCACGGCGACGACCACCAGCACACCGGCACCGGCGAACAGCGCCGTGATCAGCTTCTTCCTCGACCTGGGCGGAGTCGCCATGCCGGCGAACTGATCGGGCGCGCCGAACGGCCCCTGGCCCTGCGGCGGCTGACCGTAGGGCTGCTGGCCGAACTGGCCCGGCCCGCCGAACTGATTCGGGTCGGGCTGGCCGTAGGGCTGCGACGGCCCGCCGTAGTTGGGGGTGCCGTAGTTGGGGGTGCCGTAGTTGGGGGTGCCGTAATTGGGGGTGCCGTAATTGGGGACACCGTGGCCCGGGCCCTGACCGGGCTGGCCGTAGGGACCCGGCTGACCCGGCTGCGAGGTCGGGAACGCCACCTGGGTCGGCTGGCTCTCGGCCGGGTTCGGTGATCCCGGATTCGGGTTCTGGGGCGCCTGCGGCTGACCGAAAGCCTGCCCCTGCGGCGGCTGGCCATACGGGTTCTGCTGGTACGGGTTCGCCTGGTAGGGCTCCTGGGGCCGGCCGGCACCGGGATCGCCCGGGTCGGGTTGGGACGGATTCGGGTTGTACGGATCGGTCATGAGTCCCTCCCACTCGGCCTGACCCCCTGGGCGGGCGTCGGCGAACCTCGACGTCACGCGACAGCGCCGGGCGCGTTCCCACCCCGACACCGAATGCGCGATGAACGTTACCTCAGCGGATGCCGAGTATCGGTAATCGATCCACGTGGCGCGCGGCGGCGTCGTCCACACAGGTGACGACCGGCGCGGATTTCCGCGCCGACGTGCGGTTTCGCGTCGGCCTCGACCCGGTTCGACCTCACCCCAGTTCGGCCGCGACGACGCCGCGCCGGATCGCCTTCACCGCCGCGCGGGCCGTGCCGCCGAGCCGGGTGTCGGTGCCCACGCACAGGCGGATCTGTTCCAGCAGATCGATGACCTGACGATTCCATCGGACGAAGTCGCCCGGGGACAGCAACTGTCCACGCTCGCCGGCGAGGAGCAGCGCCTCGGTGAGCGAGCGGCCCGACGCCCAGGTGGCGATGGCGAGCGAGAACCCGGTGTCGGGTTCGCGGGTCGGCGTGACCCGGTGACGGGTCTCGATCTCGGTGACGCGCGTCCAGATCTCCACGGTCGCGGTCAGCGCTTCCCGAAGTGACCGGCTGCCGGGCATCGTGTCGATGCCTCCATGACTGTCGCGGCGGCTCTCGTAGACGAGCGCGGCGACCACCGCGGCCAGGTCCGAGGGCGAGAGGTGCTCCCACACGCCGGCGCGGATGCACTCGGTGACGACGAGGTCGCTCTCGCTGTAGATCCGGGCGAGCACCTGTCCGGAGTCGGTGACCCGCATCGTGTGGCCGGTGGACTCCGAGGAGTCGCGGACCCGCTCGAGGTAGCCGAGTTCGCTGAGCACGCCGACGATGTGGTCGAAGGTGATGCCGAGCGTCGAGGTGCGTTCGCCGATGGCGCGTTCGGCGTTGACGATGTCGCGCAGCAACCGATTGCGTTTCTCGGCGAGGCGGAACAGCTCGTCGCCGTTGTTCAGCTGATGAGCCGGGTGCTCGCGCAGCAGCTTCCGCAGACGACGCAACTCGGGATCGTCGGCGGCCTCGGCGCGCTTCTTGGAGCGCCCGCGTGGCATCTCGATGCCGGTGGAGCGCAACGCCGATGCGAGGTCGCGGCGTCCGCGACCGGTGCGCCGGTCGGCGTTCTTCGGCAGGCGCATGTTGCCGAGGACCTCGGGCGGGTTCACGAAGTCACGCAACGCGACGCGGCCGCACCATGCGTCCTCGGTGACGACGAGCGGCTTCGGGTCGGCGGCCTGAGTGGCCGGTTCGACGACCACCGCGAGACCACGGTGACGACCGACCGGGACGGCGACGACGTGCCCGCGCTTCAGCGCGGCGAGATCGGACACGATCGCATCCTCGGTGTGGATGCGCTTGCGGTACTTGAGGTCCCGCTCGCGGCGACGGATCTCCTCGCGCAGCGTGATGTACCCGAGGAAGCCGGTGTACGGCTCGCCGCCCTCCTCACCACCCGGTTCGATGCCGCGGGCCTCGGCGGCGCGGGCCAGTTCGAGGTCGAGGCGGCGCAGGGCCCGTTGCGACTCGTGCAGTTTGCGGGCCTGCCCGACCACCGACCGGTCGGCCTGGAACTGCGCGAACGAGCGATGCAGCAGTTCGCGGGCGCCGTCGAGTCCGAGCCGGCCGAGCAGGTTGACCGCCATGTTGTATTCGGGCGAGAACGAGCTGCGCAGCGGGAAGGTGCGGGCCCCGGCGAGGCCGGCGACCTCCTCCGGGATCACCTCGGGGGTCCACACCACGACGGCATGCCCCTCGACGTCGATGCCGCGGCGGCCGGCGCGACCGGTCAGCTGCGTGTACTCGCCCGGCGTCAGGTCGACGTGGGACTCGCCGTTGTACTTGACGAGACGCTCGAGCACGACGGACCGAGCGGGCATGTTGATGCCGAGCGCGAGGGTCTCGGTCGCGAAGACGACCTTCACGAGGCCCTTGACGAACAGTTCCTCGACGGCGTGCCGGAACATCGGCAGCAGGCCCGCGTGATGCGCGGCGAGGCCGCGGCGAAGACCTTCACGCCACTCGTCAACGCCCAAGAGGTCCGCGTCACCGGGCGACAGTTCCGACAGGTGCCGGTCGACGACCTCGTCGACCCCGGCGACCTCGTCGGGCGCCAGCAGGGACAGACCGGACCGCAGGCACTGCGCGAGCGCGGCGTCGCAGCCGGCCCGGGAGAAGATGAAGTCGATCGCCGGCAGCAGTCCCTCGCGGTCGAGGACCCCGAGCATGTGCGGGCGGGACAACACGGGTCCCCGCCCGCTTCGTCGGGGCGCACCGCTTCGCCGGCCCCGGCCCCGACCGCGGGCGTCGCGTTCGTCGTCGGCGAGCAGGATGCGGTGCCGGATCTGCCGCTTCAGCTCGGGGTTGAGGCGCGGACGCGAGGTGCCCTTGCGGTGTTCGGGATCGCGGTCGGCGGGGTCGAACAGGTCGAAGAGGCGGTTGCCGACGAGCATGTGCTGCGACAGCGGCACCGGGCGGTGTTCGTCGACGATGACCGAGGTGTCGCCACGGACGGTCTGGATCCAGTCGCCGAACTCCTCGGCGTTGCTGACCGTCGCCGACAGGCTGACCACCCGCACCGACGGTTCGAGATGGAGGATGACCTCCTCCCACACCGCGCCGCGGAACCGGTCGGCGAGGAAGTGGACCTCGTCCATCACGACGTGCGACAGACCGTCGAGCGCCCGCGACTCGGCGTAGATCATGTTGCGGACGACCTCGGTGGTCATCACCACGACCGGAGCGTCGGGGTTGATCGACGAGTCGCCGGTGAGCAGGCCCACCGACTCGTGGCCGTGCACGGCGACGAGGTCGGCGTACTTCTGGTTGCTCAACGCCTTGATCGGCGTCGTGTAGAAGCACTTCGTGCCGCCCGCGAGCGCCAGGTGGACGGCGAACTCGCCGACGATCGTCTTGCCTGCGCCGGTGGGCGCGCACACGAGTACGCCGTGCCCGGCCTCGAGAGCCTCACAGGCACGGCGCTGGAAATCGTCGAGAGCGAAATCGAGCCGTGAGGTGAACGCGTCGAGTTGGGTCACAGGACGTCGTCGAATGTCTCGCGGTCCCGCGTCGAGGTCCTGGCGGCGTTCGGGGAACCGGAGGCCGACGTCGCGATCGGCGACGGCGACGGCACCGGGCGCATCGGCGGGAGCGGGCTCGCCTCGTCGTCGGACAGGCCCTCCCAGCTCGGGGCCTTCTTGGCGAGACGCTTGTCGTGGAGGCGGGCGAACTGGATGGCGAACTCCAGCAGGACCGTCAACGCCAGCGCGAGCGCGAGCATGGTGAACGGATCCTGGCCCGGGGTGACGATGGCCGCGAACACGAACATCGCGAAGATGAGGCCGCGCCGCCACTTCTTGAGCCGCTCGTATGGCAGCACCCGGACGATGTTGAGGGCGATGATCAGCAACGGCAGCTCGAAGCTCACGCCGAAGATGATCAGGATGTGGATCATGAAGCCGAAGTACTGGTCACCGGCCAGCGCGGTGACCTGGACCTCGTTGCCGACGGTCAACAGGAAGTCGAAGGCCTTCGCGACGACGAGGTACGCCAGGACGGCGCCGGCGACGAAGAGCGTGGTCGCGATCGAGACGAAGGCCAGGCCGTAGCGGCGTTCGTTGTCGTGCAGGCCGGGAGTGATGAACTGCCAGGTCTGATACATCCAGACCGGGCACGCCAGCACGATGCCCGCGGTGAGCGCGACCTTCAGACGCAGCATGAACTGGTCGAAGGGACCCGTCGCGAGGAGCCGGCACGAGTCGTCGGCGGTCAGCGAGGCACGGGCCGAGGCGGGCAGGTCGCAGTAGGGGCCGCGAAGCATGTCGCCCAGCGACGGGACGCCCAGGAAGCCGTAGCTGTACCAGACGAAGCCGAGAATGGTGGTGAGGACGATCGCCACCAGTGAGATGACCATCCGCGTGCGCAGCTCATAGAGGTGCTCCACCAACGACATCGTGCCGTCGGGGTTGAGTTTGCGCTTGCGGTAACGAGGGTCGAAGGGAATGCGCACTCGGAGTCTCCGAAGCGCCCCTATGCCGATTTCTTGGTGTCGGCGTTCGAGGTGGTACCCGGGGTGGTGTCACCGGACGGCGGCAGCTCGCGCTGCGGCTCGGCGGGGGCCGGCGCCTCGTCGTCCTTCTGCATCTCCTTGACCTCGCTCTTGAAGATGCGCAGCGACTGGCCGAGTCCGCGCGCCATGTCCGGCAGCTTCTTCGCGCCGAACAGAAGCACCAGCACGATGATGACGATCGCCCAATGCCACGGAGACATGAAGCCCATGAGTAAACCCTTCAGGTTCGAAGCCAGATACGTGTGATGCTACCCGAGTCATGCCTGGTCGGTACCGGCCGCCGACCGGCGATATCGGTCACGCGCCGCGGCGGCCGCCGTCGCGACCGCCTCGGCGATGGCCGGGGCGTCGAGCACCCGCACCGATCCGCCGAACCCGAGGACGAAGCGGGTCAGCCACTCCGGGGAGCCGTAGACCATGCGGGCACGGACCGGCTGCTCCGGGTCGCGGTCGGCGATCGGGGTGATCGGTTCCACCGGGTAGTAGTCGAGAATCCACAGGTGATCGGGGTCGATCTCGAGTTCGACGGCCGGCAGGTCCGGGTTCTCGGTGACCAGCACCGACTGCGACGACGCCTCCGCGTCGGCGGGCGGGGTGCCCGGTTCGTCGAGGGCCTCGGCGGTGTCGATGCGGTCGAACCGGAACAGCCGCACCCCCTCGGCCATCCGACACCACGCCTCGAGGTAGGTGTGCTGGTCCATCACCTGCAACCGGATCGGGTCGACGGTGCGTTCGGTGACGCTGTCGCGGCTGGCCGAGTAGTACCGCAGTCGCAGCGCCCGGTTGTTGCGGACCGCGTCGCGCACGGTGGTATAGGTCGGGTTCTCCCCCGCCGACGCCCCGTCGTCGGCGCCGGGCAGACCGGGGACCGAGGTCGCGCCGACCGCCTCCTCGATCTTCGCGATCGCGCGGCGTGCGGCGGCGACGTCGACGACACCCGGTGTCTCGACGAGTGCGCGCAGCGCGACGAGCAGGGTGCTGGCCTCGATCGTCGTCAGCCGCAGCGGCCGGTCCATGCCGGCGGTGAACCCGACGTTGACGTAGCCCTCGCTGAACTCGAGCTCGATGAGGTCGTCTGGGTAATAGCCGGGCAGGCCGCAGACGAACAGCAGCTCGAGATCCTTGGTGAGCTGCGCCGGGGTGACGCCGAGGTCGCGCGCGGCCTGCTCGATGGAGATCCCGTTGCGGGACTGGAAGTACGGGACCATCGCGAGCAGCCGGGCCAGGCGCGACGGCTGTGCGGCGGCCATCAGGCGCTCACCCCCGTCATGCGGTCGAGGCCGGCGATGACCAGATCGCGCAGCTCGGGCGGATCGAGGACGACCGCGTCGCGTCCGGCGCCGAGCACCATGCGGGCGACCGTGGACAGGGAGTGGATCTCCACGGTCAGCACGTCGCCGGCCTCCCCGTCGAACTCGCCGGGTTCGCTCGCCGCGGCGGCGCGACGCAGACCGGCCGCACGTCCGGCGGCGACCCAGATGCGGGCGGCCCGGCCGTCGGTACCGGCGGCGGAGTCGACGGCGGTGGACACGATCTTCTGCAGGTCGGTGCCCTCGGGCACGGTCACCGCATCTCTCGGGCCGACCGGCTTCATCTCGGTGATCCGCGACAGCCGGAAGGTGCGGGTGGCCTCCCGGTCGAGGTCGTGCCCGACGACGTACCAGCGTCCGCGGTGCGACACGACACCCCACGGTTTGAGACGCCTGGGGGCCGGGGTGGCGGTCGCCGACGAGCGGTGCGTGAACTCGACGGCCCGCCTGTCCTGGATGGCGTTGAGGAAACCGGCGATCACCGGCTCGGCGCCCATCGACCGGGACGTGCCGCCCGCGGTGATGCCCAGGTCGTCCTCGCTGCGCACGTCCAGACCGGCGGCGCGGAGCTTGAGGATCGCGCTCTGCGACAGCGTCGACACCTCCGGGGTGTCCCACAGCGCGGCGGCCATCGCGATCGCCGCGGCCTCCTCGGAGTCCAGGGAGATCTCGGGCAGCTCGTAGGTGTCGCGGTCGATCCGGTAGCCCTCGGCGCCGCCGGACATCGGTGACCGTCCGGTCACCAGCGGGATACCGAGGTCGCGTAGTTCGTTCTTGTCCCGCTCGAACATCCGGTTGAACGCCTCGTCGGACTGGCCCTCATCGGAGTAGCCCGCGACGTTCTTGCGGATGTACTCGGCGGTGACGTACTGCCGCGTCCACAGAAGACAGATCACGAGGTTGAGCAGTCGCTCGACTTTCGGTGTGGCCACTGCGTCAGGTTAGAACGTACGTGCGGTCGGTGTGCGGAGGCACGCGGGTCGTCACATCGACGCGATCAGCCGGTCGACGCGCTCGTCGACGCTGCGGAACGGGTCCTTGCACAACACGGTGCGCTGGGCCTGGTCGTTGAGCTTGAGGTGCACCCAGTCGACGGTGAAGTCGCGGCCGGCCTTCTGCGCGGCGGCGATGAAGTCACCGCGCAGCTTGGCCCGGGTGGTCTGCGGCGGCTCGTTGACCGCGTTCTTGATCGCCTCGTCGGTGGTCGCACGGGCGACGAGCCCCTTGCGCACCAACACGTCGAAGACGCCGCGGCCGCGCTTGATGTCGTGGAAGGCGAGATCGAGTTGCGCGATCTTCGGGTCGGACAGCTCCATCGAGTACTTGTCCTGGTAACGCTGGAACAGCTTGCGCTTGATGACCCAGTCGATCTCGGTGTCGACCTTGGCGAAGTCGTCGGCCTCCACCGCGTCGAGCATCCGGCCCCACAGGTCGACGACCATGTCCATCTCGGGATCGGGGCGACGGTTGGCGAGGTGTTCGACCGCGCGCGCGTGGTACTCACGCTGGATGTCGAGGGCACTGGCCGTGCGGCCGCCGGCCAGCCGGACCGGACGACGCCCGGTCGGGTCGTGGCTGACCTCGCGGATGGCACGGATCGGGTTGTCGAGCGCGAAGTCGCGGAAGGCGACCCCGGCCTCGATCATCTCCAGCACCAGCGCCGCCGAGCCGACCTTCAGCAGGGTCGTCATCTCGGACATGTTGGAGTCGCCGACGATGACGTGCAGGCGCCGGTACTTCTCGGCGTCGGCGTGCGGTTCGTCGCGGGTGTTGATGATCGGTCGCGAGCGGGTGGTCGCCGAGGAGACGCCCTCCCAGATGTGCTCGGCGCGCTGCGACAGGCAGAAGGTCGCGGCCTTCGGTGTCTGCAGCACCTTGCCCGCGCCGCAGATCAGCTGCCGGGTCACCAGGAACGGCAGCAGCACGTCGGAGATCCGGGAGAACTCCCCCGCCCGCACGACGAGGTAGTTCTCGTGGCAGCCGTACGAATTGCCCGCGGAGTCGGTGTTGTTCTTGAACAGGTAGATGTCACCGCCGATGCCCTCGTCGGCGAGTCGCTGCTCGGCGTCGACGAGCAGGTCCTCGAGGACGAGCTCGCCGGCACGGTCGTGGTTGATCAGCTGGATCAGGCTGTCGCACTCGGCGGTGGCGTACTCGGGGTGCGAACCGACGTCGAGGTAGAGCCGGGCGCCGTTCTGCAGGAAGACGTTCGAGGATCGGCCCCACGACACGACGCGGCGGAACAGGTACCGCGCCACCTCGTCGGGACTCAGCCGACGATGACCGTGGAATGTGCATGTGACACCGAATTCGGTCTCGATGCCCATGATTCGTCGCTGCACTTGACCAACCCTACCCGCGGGACCCGCGGACGGCCGGGTATCGCCACCCGGCCGCCGCGGGCCGTCGCGTCACTGATTCGATCCGTCGCCGGAGTCGTCGGATGTCGTGTCCCCCGAGGGGGTGTCGCCGGAGTCCCCGGCCGCGGGTGCGGCCGGCGCCGGCAGGTACTGCTCGACGGCCGCCGACGTCAGGCGCTTGTACGCCCGGCGCGGACGGTTGCGGTCGAGGACGGCGACCTCGAGGTCGCCGGCGGTGAGCTGCCGCGGGGCGGCGGTGCCGCCGTTGCCCGCGTCGGCCGGTGTCGCCAGCGCCCGCACCGCGACGCCGATGGCCTCACCGAGCTCCATGTCGGGTCGATAGCTCTCCTTGAGGGCCGCGGCGATCGGCTCGGTGTTGCCACCCATCACCAGGAACCGCGTCTCGTCGGTGATCGACCCGTCGTACGAGATCCGGTACAGCTGCGACGGTTTCGGTTTGCCCGGCCGCGCGACCTCGGCGACGCACAGCTCCACCTCGAACGGCTTCGGCTGCTCGGTGAAGACGCTGCCGAGCGCGTTGGCGTAGGTGTTCGCCAGCGACAGGCCGGAGACGTCCCGGCGGTCGTAGCTGTAACCGCGCATGTCGGCGAGCTGGATGCCCGCCTTGCGCAGACTCTCGAACTCGTTGTATTTGCCGACCGCGGCGAACCCGATGCGGTCGTAGATCTCGCTGGTCTTGCGGAGGGTGTTCGACGGGTTCTCCGCGACGAACAGCACACCGTCGGCGTAGGTCAGGATGACCACGGATCGGCCGCGTGCGATGCCCTTGCGCGCGAGTTCCGAGCGATCGCGCATGATCTGCTCGGCACTGGCGTAGTACGGGAACGTCATCGCGCACCTCCCTCGTGCTGGGAAGCGCGGCGTTCGACGACGGTCCGCGCCACGTTCTCGATCTCGCCCGCGTCCACCTCCCGCGCGCCTTCGGCGTCGACGATCGCCGCCATCGGGAAGATCTTGCGCACCAGGTCGGGACCACCGGTGGCCGAGTCGTCGTCGGCGGCGTCGTAGAGCGACTCGACCGCGATCTCCAGCGCCTGGTCGGCGGTGAGATCCGGGCGGTAGAGCTTCTTCAGCGACGACTTGGCGAAGACCGAGCCGGAGCCGATGGCGGTGTAGCCGCCGAACTCCTCGTGCCGGTCGCCGGCGACGTCGAAGGTGAAGATCCGTCCGGGCTCGCCCGGGTCGTCATGATCGGTGTCGTAGCCGACGAGCAGCGGGATCGCGGCGAGGCCCTGCATGGCCGCGCCGAGGTTGCCGCGCACCATGCTGGCGAGGCGGCTCACCTTGCCGTCGAGCGTGAGCGGGACGCCCTCGATCTTCTCGTAGTGCTCGAGCTCCACCGCGAACAACCGGACCATCTCGATCGCGATGCCCGCGGTGCCGGCGATGCCGGCCGCCGAGTAGTCGTCGGTGATGTACACCTTTTTGACGTCGCGGGTCGCGATGAGATTGCCCATGGTCGCGCGGCGGTCACCGGCGATCACGACACCGCCCGGGTACGAGACCGCGACGATCGTGGTGCCGTGGGGGATGTCCCCGGCACCGTCCACGCCGCCTGCGAACGAACCCACGCGGTCAACCTGTGCCTGCGGCAACTGCTCGGGAGCGTACTGCCGCAGGAACTCGGTGAACGACGAGATGTCGGCGCCCAGGGTGAAACCGGTACGGGACTGTGAGAGTGGGGGCAGTGAACCGAACCTGTCGCTCACTGGCCGCCCTTCTGCACGTAGGCACGCACGAAGTCCTCGGCGTTCTCCTCGAGCACGTCATCGATCTCGTCGAGCAGGTCGTCGGTGTCCTCGGCCAGCTTCTCGCGACGTTCCTGTCCGGCACCGGAATCGGGGCCCACGCCCTCGTCGTCGCCGCCGCCGCCACGCTTGGTCTGTTCCTGCGCCATCTGCTGCCTCCTTCAACCGATCGCCCCGTGTCGGGCTACCCGCGACCGACCACCTCCGGGTCTGGGCGACCCGGCGGATCAACCGGCACTCACCGGAGGAGAGATCCGTGTGATCCGGCCTCGGAATCGTGTGCTCCCACAGTACCTGCGGGAGCGACGACAGGGGCGAAACGAAGCACAAGCCCGCGCCGTGTCCGCGTCACGGTCGGCGCATGCGCGTCTACGTGGTGAGCTGATCGACGAGTTCGGCCGCCGAGTCCACCTGGTCGAGCAGCTTGCCCACGTGCGCCTTGGTGCCGCGCAACGGTTCCAGGGTCGGGATCCGGACCAGCGAGTCGCCGCCGAGGTCGAAGATCACCGAGTCCCAACTGGCCGCGGCGACGTCGGCGCCGAAACGCCGCAGGCACTCGCCTCGGAAGTAGGCGCGGGTGTTGTGGGGCGGCTCGTGTACGGCGCGCAACACGTCGTTCTCGTCGACGAGCCGCTTCATCGAGCCGCGTGCGACGAGCCGGTTGTACAGGCCCTTGTCGAGGCGGACGTCGGAATACTGCAGGTCGATGAGTTGCAGGCGCGGCGCCGACCACGACAGGCCCTCGCGCTGGCGGAAGCCCTCGAGGATGCGCAGCTTGGCCGGCCAGTCGAGGATGTCGGCGCACTCCATGGGATCGCGCTCGAGACGGTCGAGGACGTCGGCCCAGGTCTCCAGGACGTGCTTGGCGCGCTCGTCGTCGGAGTGCTCCTGCTCGTGGAACTTCATGCAGCGTTCGAGGTATTCGCGCTGCAGCGCCAGCCCGGTGAGCTCGCGGCCGTCGGTGAGCGCGACCGTCGCGGTCAGGGTCGGGTCGTGGCTGATGGTGTGCACGGCCTGGACCGGGCGGGCGAGTTCGATGTCGGAGAAGTCGACACCGGCCTCGATGAGGTCGAGGACGAGCGCGGTGGTCCCGACCTTGAGGTAGGTCGCGGTCTCGGCGAGGTTGGCGTCGCCGATGATGACGTGCAGGCGGCGGTACCGCTCCGGGTCGGCGTGCGGCTCGTCGCGGGTGTTGATGATGCCGCGCTTGAGGGTGGTCTCCAGGCCGACCTCGACCTCGATGTAGTCGGCGCGCTGCGACAGCTGGAACCCGGCCTCGTCACCGGACTGGCCGATGCCGACGCGGCCGGAGCCGACGATCACCTGACGCGAGGCGAAGAACGTGGTGAGACCGGCGATGACCGCGGTGAACGGCGTCTCGCGGGCCATCAGGTAGTTCTCGTGGGTGCCGTAGGAAGCGCCCTTGCCGTCGATGTTGTTCTTGTACAGCTGCAGCCTGGGCGCGCCCGGGACACTCGCGACGTGCCGGGCCGCGGCCTCCATCACGCGCTCGCCGGCCTTGTCCCAGATGACCGCGTCGAGCGGGTCGGTGACCTCGGGCGCGGAGTACTCGGGGTGGGCGTGGTCGACGTACAGCCGGGCGCCGTTGGTGAGGATCATGTTGGCCGCCCCGATCTCGTCGGCGTCGATGATCGGGGCCGGTCCGGAGCCTCGGCCGAGGTCGAAACCGCGTGCGTCCCGGAGCGGTGACTCGACCTCGTAGTCCCAGCGGGTGCGCTTGGCTCGCGGGACCCCGGCCGCCGCGGCGTAGGCGAGAACGGCCTGGGTGGAGGTCATGATCGGATTCGCGGTCGGGTCGCCGGGAGCGGAGATTCCGTACTCGACCTCGGTACCGATGATTCGCTGCATGCTTCGAGGGTAGAGGGTCGCCGGGAGCACCTCGCATCGTCCCGCTCGCAGGGTCGCGGCCACGGCAGTACCGTCGTCGCCGTGAAAGCATTCCGCCGGTTCACCGTTCGGGTACCGCTGCCCGCCGAACTCGCCGCCCTCGGTCCCCTCGCCCAGAACCTCCGCTGGGTCTGGCATGTGCCCACCCAGGAGGTGTTCGCCGCCGTCGACCCCGAGCGCTGGGCGGCGACCGGTGATCCGTTGCGGGTGCTGGCCGACGTCGACCCGGGGCGCCTGGCCGAACTGGCCGGCGACGCGGGGTTCCGCGCGAAGGTCGACGCGATCCACGCCGAGCTGCAGGAGTATCTCGCCACGCCGCAGTGGTTCGGAGAGTACTCGCGAACCCATCCGGTGCCGAGCGGCATCGCGTACTTCTCGATGGAGTTCGGTGTCTCGGAGGTCCTGCCCATCTACTCCGGCGGACTCGGCATCCTGGCCGGCGACCACCTGAAGGCCGCGTCGGATCTGGGCCTGCCACTGATCGGCGTCGGCCTGTTCTACCGGTCCGGCTATTTTCGGCAGGGTCTCGACCGCGACGGCCGGCAGGTGGAGCGCTACCCCGTCAATAATCCCGGCGACCTGCCGATGACGCTGCTCACCGACGACGGCGCGCCGGTGCTCGTGGAGATCTCGATGCCCGAGGGGCGGACCCTGTCCGCGCAGGTGTGGGTGGTCGAGGTGGGTCGGATCCCGTTGCTGCTGCTCGACTCCGACATCGCCGCCAACACCGACGACGCGCTGCGCTCGGTCACCGACCGGCTCTACGGCGGCGACCAGGAGCACCGCATCCTGCAGGAAATCCTGCTCGGCATCGGCGGCGTGCGCGCACTGCGGGAGTACGTTCGCCTCACCGGACGTGACGAGCCGACCGTCTTCCACATGAACGAGGGTCACGCCGGTTTCCTGGGCACGGAACGGATTCGGGAGCTCGTCGCGGCCGGACTCGACTTCGACACCGCGGAGGCGGTGGTACGGGCGTCCAACATCTTCACCACCCACACCCCGGTCCCCGCGGGCATCGACCGCTTCCCCACCGATCTGGTGACCCGCTACCTGGACGCCGACGAACAGGGCATCTCGCGGCTGCTTCCGGGACTGCCCGCGGCGACCGTGGCCGAACTCGGCGACGAGGCCGACCCCACCGTGTTCAACATGGCGCACATGGGTTTTCGTCTCGGGCAGCGCAGCAACGGCGTGTCACGGCTGCACGGCGAGGTGAGCCGCGAGATGTTCGCCGACCTGTGGCCCGGCTTCGACGCCGCGGACGTCCCGATCGGCGCGGTCACCAACGGCGTCCACGGCCCGACGTGGGTGTCGCAACGGTGGCGTGACTTCGCAGCGGGCGACGAGGACTCCGCGCCCGAGGTGTACGCCGGCCTGCCCGACGAGGAGATCTGGTCGACGCACGAGCGGTTGCGCGCCGACCTCGTCGACGAGGTGCGCCGGCGGGCTCACGCCAGCGGACGCGACCGCGGGTTCACCGACGCCGAACTGGCCTGGACGGCCGAACTCTTCGACCCCGGGGTGCTGACCATCGGATTCGCCCGCCGCGCCGCCACCTACAAGCGGCTCACGCTGATGCTGCGCGACCCGGATCGCCTGCGCCGCATCCTCACCGATCCAGACCGCCCGGTGCAGCTGGTCATCGCGGGCAAGGCGCATCCGGCCGACGACGGGGGCAAGTCGCTGATCCAGCAGATGGTCCGGTTCACCGAGGACCCGGGGCTGCGCGACCGCATCGTCTTCCTGCCGGATTACGACATCTCCATGGCCCGCCACATCTACGCCGGCTGCGACGTGTGGCTGAACAACCCGGTGCGGCCGATGGAGGCGTGCGGGACCTCGGGTATGAAGTCCGCGCTCAACGGCGGACTCAACCTGTCGATCCTCGACGGATGGTGGGACGAGATGGCCGACGGCGAGAACGGTTGGGCCATCCCGTCGGCGGAGGGCGTCGCCGACGAGAACCGGCGCGACGACCTGGAGGCCGAGGCGCTGTACACGCTGCTCGAGGAGACCGTGATCCCGCTGTTCTACGACCGTGACGAGCGCGGTCTGCCGGCTCGGTGGGTGGAGATGATGCGGCACACGCTGACCCGGCTGGGCCCGAAGGTGCTGGCGTCGCGGATGGTCAAGGACTACACGACCGAGCTGTACTGCCCGGCGGCGACCGCCTTCGACGCCGCTTGTGCCGACGATCACGCGGGCGCAAGGGATCTCGCGCGGTACCGCAAGCTACTCGAGCGGTCATGGGGGTCGGTGCTGATCGCCGGCGTCGAGGACACGGACCTCGGTGACGAGCTGCGGGTCACCGCGCACGTGGCGCTCGGCGGACTCGACCCCGGCCACCTGCGGGTCCAGCTCGTCCTGGGCCGCGTCGACGACGAGGGCGAGATCGTCGAGCCGGTGATCGCCGCCATGGAGCCGGCCGACCGGGACTCCTCGGGGCGCGTGGTGTTCGCGGTGGAGGTCCCCCCGCCCGCGTCGGGTCACCTCGGCTACACCGTGCGGGTGCTCCCCCGCCACGAACAGCTCTCGCACGACGCGGAGTTGGGGCTGGTGCGGTATCCGGTGGCGGGGTGAGCCGTCAGCGCTTCTTCAGCCGCAACCGTGAGTAGGTGAACGCCAGCAGCAGCACGCTGATGACGGCGAGCACCCCGTACGCGAGTGCGGTGTGGGCGACCGAGGTGTCCCACAGCGGGATCCGCTGCGGGGCGGCCACGTTGATGTCGTGGAGGTCGACGGCGCCGGCCGCGGCGACATAGCCCCAGAACGACGGGAAGATCCACGACAACTGTTGCAGCACCACGCCGTCGAGCTTGAACAGGCCGCCGCAGAACACCAGCTGCACCATCACCACGATGACCAGTGGCGGCATCACCTGTTCGTTGGACTTGACCGCCGACGAGATGGCGAGCCCCACGAGGGTACTCACGCAGGCGAGGACGGCGACCGCGACCAGCAGCGCGAGTGGTGGCGGCAGCAGGGGCCCACCGAACTCGGGCAGTCCACGCCCGGCGAACGTGATGCCGACCATGATGACGGTCTGCAGGATCGCGGCGATGAAGAACACCACGATCTTCGCGAAGAGGTAGGCGCCGGGCCGCAGCCCGACGGCTCTCTCGCGTTCGAAGATGTCGCGCTCACCGACCAGGTCGCGGACCGTCAGCGCCGCTCCCATGAATGCCGCGCCGACGACCAGGACCACCAGGATCTGGATCGCCTCGGCGCCGTCCTTCGGCGGTGGCGCGTTGGGGATCACCTCGAGGCGGGCGAAGCCGCTCGACCCCGGGATCACCAGGGTCAGCAGGCCGAGCACCACCGGCAACAGCACGAGGAACACAAGGTAGCCGACATCGGCGAAGATCAGCCGCACCTGACGCCGGGCGATGGTCGACGCCTGGCGGGTGAAGCTGGTGTGCGGTACCGGGATCGACGGACCGGGCGGGCGCTGCATCGGTGGCGGTGCCGGAGTGCGGCGGTGCCGTTCGAGGTAGCGCATGTGTGCGGCGTCGGGCTGGTCGGCGACGTAGGCGAAGATCTCCGCCCAGTCCGAGGTGCCCATCTCCTGCTCCACCTGCGCGGGCGGGCCGCAGAACGACGTCTTGCCGCCGGGTGCGAGCAGCAGCACCTGGTCGCACATCGACAGGTAGGTCAGCGAGTGTGTCACCACGAGCACGACGCGACCGGCGTCGGCGAGGCGGCGCAGCGTCGCCATCACCTGGCGGTCCAGCGCGGGATCGAGACCGGAGGTCGGCTCGTCGAGGATCAGCAGCGACGGACCGGTCAGCAACTCCATCGCCACCGAGGCACGCTTCTGCTGGCCGCCGGAGAGCTTTTCGACGCGGGTGTCGACGTGCTCGGTGAGCTGCAACTCACCGAGCACGCCGTCGATGACCCGGTCGCGATCCTCCCTGGACAGGTCGGGCGGCAGGCGCAGTTCGGCGGCATAGCGCAGGGCCTGCCGCAGCGTCAGCTTGTGGTGCAGGACGTCCTTTTGGGGGACCATTCCGATGCGGGTGCGCAGGGCGTCGTACTCGGCGTGGACGTTGCGGCTCTCGAAGGTGACCAGACCCGAGGTCGGCGAGTTGAGGCCGGCGGCGATCTTCGACACCGTCGACTTGCCGGCGCCGGACGGGCCGATCACCGCGGTCAGGGTGCCGGGGCCGGCGCTGAACTCGACGTCGGCGAGCAGGCGCTTTCCGCCGTCGACGACGAGACCGACGCCGTGGACGTGCAGGCCATCGGCGACCGCGGCGCCCTCCTGGCCGCGCATGAGGGTGCCGCCGGACACCACGAAGTCGCTGTTGCCGATGGTGACCACGTCGCCGTCGGCAAGCGGCGCGCTGGACACGCGGTGGCCGTTGACGAAGGTGCCGTTGACCGACCCGAGGTCCTCGATGACGAGCAGCCCGCCGCGATTGGACACCTGGGCGTGGTGGCGCGAGGCGAGGACGTCACTGACGACGATGTCGTTGTCCGGAGTACGACCGATGCGCTGGACGCCGCGCAACGAGATCGATTCGCGCTCCGGCGGAGTCGGCGCCCCGGGCAACCGGTAGACGGCGGAGACGTTCTGCTGCAACGACTGCAGGTGCGGCGCGTTCTGCAGCTCCGGCGGCATCGGCGCCGGCGGCATGGGACGCGGCGGGCGCGCCGGAGCGGGCATCTGCCCGGAGAACGGCGTGTGACCACCGCCCGGCGCCGCGAACCCCGACGTCCGCGGGCCCGACGGGAACCCGCCCGGCGTGGGCGCTCCCCGCCACGGGCCGGGCGCCGGGGGACGGTGGCCGGCCGGATCGACCAGCAGGTCGACGACCGGGCCGGTGCTCGCGTCGCCGAGGCGCACCTGCGTCGGACCGGTGACCATCAACTCGGTCATCCGCTGCCTGCCGGCGAAAAAGCCGTTGGTGCTTCCCATGTCGACGAGGAACCAGGCCGAGCCGCGCCACTCGATCGCCAGATGCCGGCGCGACACCATCGGATGGTTGACGACGATGTCGTTGTCGGGGTCGCGGCCCAGCGTCAGGCGCGGTGACTCCCCCAGCGGATGGGGCGGTCCACCGTCGACGACCACGCGTCCTCGCGCCATCGGTGTACTGTTCATCGCCGCCAACATTAGACCGAGAAAGGCCGCGGAAACCGGCTTTGTACACCAGACGGCCGACCCCCGGAGGAGTCGGCCGTCGGTGGGAGATGAGGGTGCGCTACCGCTACAGGTACTGCCCCGTGTTGGTCTCGGTGTCGATCGCACGGCTCGCGCCCGCGCTCTTGCCGGTGACCAGCGTGCGGATGTAGACGATCCGCTCGCCCTTCTTGCCCGAGATCCGGGCCCAGTCGTCCGGATTCGTGGTGTTGGGCAGGTCCTCGTTCTCGGCGAACTCGTCGAGGATCGAGTCGAACAGATGCTGCACCCGCAGGCCCGGGGCACCGGTCTCCAGCTGCGACTTGATCGCGTACTTCTTGGCTCGGTCGACGACGTTCTGGATCATCGCGCCCGAGTTGAAGTCCTTGAAGTACATGATCTCCTTGTCGCCGTTGGCGTAGGTGACCTCCAGGAAACGGTTGTCCTCGCTCTCGGCGTACATCCGCTCGACGACCTTCTCGATCATCGCCTTCACGCAGGCCGCGCGGTCTCCGCCGAACTCGTCGAGGTCGTCGGCGTGGATCGGCAGATCCTCGGTCAGGTACTTCGAGAAGATGTCGATCGCGCTCTCCGCGTCCGGACGCTCGATCTTGATCTTCACGTCGAGGCGACCGGGACGCAGGATCGCGGGGTCGATCATGTCCTCGCGGTTCGACGCACCGATCACGATGACGTTCTCGAGGCCCTCGACGCCGTCGATCTCGCTGAGCAGCTGCGGCACGACCGTGGTCTCGACGTCGGACGAGACACCCGAACCACGGGTTCGGAAGATCGAGTCCATCTCGTCGAAGAACACGATGACCGGCGTGCCCTCGGACGCCTTCTCCCGGGCGCGCTGGAAGATCAACCGGATGTGACGCTCGGTCTCACCGACGAACTTGTTCAGCAGCTCGGGGCCCTTGATGTTCAGGAAGTAGGACTTCGCCTCCTTGGCGTCGTCGCCGCGGGCCAGCGCGATCTTCTTGGCGAGCGAGTTCGCCACCGCCTTCGCGATGAGCGTCTTGCCACAGCCGGGCGGACCGTAGAGCAGGACGCCCTTCGGCGGACGCAGCTGGTAGTCGCGGAACAGGTCCTTGTGCAGGAACGGAAGCTCGACGGCGTCGCGGATCTGCTCGATCTGCCGGCCGAGGCCACCGATGTCCTCGTAGCCGACGTCGGGGACCTCTTCGAGGACCAGGTCCTCGACCTCGGCCTTGGGCACCCGCTCGAAGGCGAAACCGGCCTTGGTGTCGATGAGCAGCGAGTCACCGGGACGCAGCTTGCGGCGCTTGCCGTCCTCGCCGTCCACCTCGCCGAGCAGTGGCTCGGCCAGCCAGACCACGCGCTCCTCGTCGGCGTGACCGACGACCAGCGCACGCTTGCCGTCCCCGAGGACCTCGCGCAGCGTGCTGATCTCGCCGACCGTGTCGAAGTCACAGGCCTCGACGATGGTCAGCGCCTCGTTCAGGCGCAGCGTCTGACCCTTGCGGAGGGTTTCGGGCTCGATGTTCGGCGAGCAGGTGAGCCGCATCTTGCGGCCCGAGGTGAAGACGTCCACGGTCCCGTCGGGGTACGTGTCGAGCAGCACGCCGTAACCGCTCGGCGGCTGCCCGAGACGGTCCACCTCTTCGCGGAGTGCGACCAGTTGCTGCCGGGCCTCTTTGAGTGTGTCGAGCAACTTCGCATTGCGCGCCGTCAGTGCCTCGACACGTTCCTGGAGCTCCTTGGTGTCCGCCTGGCGCCCGAACGACGGACGTTCGGAACCACTCCGCGCGAGAGGCGGTGTGTAGGCAGGGGTGAAGCCCTCGTCGGGTGCAGTCGCGCTCTCGGGGACCCCGCGGTCCCCAGTGGCGTCGTGACGGTCAGATTCGGTCATTGCTGACTCCTCTCCCCGGCAATCACCCGATCCCTCGATCGGAATGCTCGCGCCGTATCACTACGCTACCGGGGCCGACGAAGAATCGCCCTTCACCCCGCGATCGACGGTGTTGACGGTGTGTTAAATGTGCGTACTCGCAACGTAATCGCGATCTTCGCGGCGCGGAGGATGTTCGGCTCAGCCGCGTGTGGGGCGGCGCTGGGGCCGCAGCGTGGTGGTGCCGTCGGCGAGACGCCGGGCGGTGATCAGAAACGCGGTGTGGCCTTGCATTTTGTGCTCCGGACGCACGGCCAGGCCGACCGCGGACCACTCGCGCAACAGGGTCTCCCAGGCGCGGGGCTCGGTCCAGCACTCCTGGTCGCGCAGCGCTTCGACGACGCGGGAGAGCTGCGTGACGGTGGCCACATACACCGTCAAGACCCCGCCTGGTTTCAACACCGTGCGGACCACATCGAGCGTGTCCCAGGGTGCGAGCATGTCGAGGACGATGCGGTCGAAGCGCTCCTCGGTGTCGATGTTGACGAGGTCGTCGACGACGAGCGTCCAATTCTCCGGGCGGCCGCCGAAGAAGGTATCCACATTGCGGACGGCGTGCTCGGCGTGGTCCTCGCGGATCTCGTAGGAGACGACCTGCCCGCCGGAGCCGACCGCGCGCAGCAGCGAGCAGGTCAGCGCCCCGGAGCCGGCACCGGCCTCCAGGACGCGGGCGCCCGGGAAGATGTCGCCCTCCATCACGATCTGCGCGGAGTCCTTGGGGTAGATCACCTGGGCGCCGCGCGGCATCGACAGCACATAGTCGACGAGCAGCGGGCGCAGCGCCAGGTACTGGGTGCCGCTGGTGGCCGAGACGATGCTGCCCTCGGGGGCGCCGATGAGGTCGTCGTGGGCGATGGCGCCGCGGTGGGTGTGGAAGAGCTTGCCCTCCTCGAGGTGCACCGTGAACTTGCGACCTTTCGCATCGGTCAGCTGCACTCGGTCGCCGACGACGAACGGTCCGGTGGTGGGCACTGATGGTTCCTCTCGTGGAGTGGACAGTGGGGTGGACAAAGGGTGCGGAGATGGGCGGTCAGGACGATACCCGACCGGCGGTTGTGTCCGGATCGCGCGTCGGAGACGCGAACTGTCGGGAGCGGGGCCTAATGTGCGAGACGTGAGCACGATGACCGGCACCGACACCCCCGCGACGGGACCGTCCCCGGACCCCGCCCCGTCGTCGGTCGCTTCGTCCGCAGCCTCCGTCGAGGAGCCCGGCCGCCGCGGCATCGTCGGACGGCCGCTCGCGCTGTCGCCGTCGCGGGCCTCGGATTTCAAGCAGTGCCCGCTGCTCTACCGCTACCGGGCCATCGACCGCTTCCCGGAGACCCCCACACCCGCGCAGACCCGCGGCACCGTCGTCCACGCCGCGCTGGAGAACCTCTTCGACCTGCCCGCCGAACTGCGCACACAGGAATCGGCCGAGCTGCTGGTGGAGGGTGCGTGGGCGGCCCTCTGCGAGGCCGACCCGGAGCTCGCACAGGTGATCGGAGATGGCAGCGAGGAGGCGTTCATCGCCGGCGCCCACAAGCTCATCGCGACGTACTACACGATGGAGAACCCGACCGCCTTCGACGCCGCGGCGGTCGAGGAGCACGTGGAGATCGAGGCCGACGACATGTTGATGCGCGGCTTCATCGACCGCATCGATATCGCGCCGACGGGTGAGATTCGGGTCGTCGACTACAAGACCGGTCGCTCCCCCGGCGAGGCGTACGAGGCCAAGGCCCTGTTCCAGATGAAGTTCTACGCGCTGGCGATCCTGCGGACCCGCGGCGTGGTGCCGGCGCGGTTACAACTGATGTACCTAGCCGACGGCCAGCAGCTCGTGTACCACCCCGACCGCGAGGAACTGCTGCGCTTCGAGCGGACGCTGCGGGCCATCTGGCAGGCGATCCGCACCGCCGTCGCGTCGGGCGACTTCCGGCCGAAGAGGTCCGGGCTCTGCCGGTTCTGCGAGCACAAGGTGCGGTGCCCGGAGTTCGGCGGGCGGGTCCCGCCCTATCCGGGGCCGCCGCCCGGGTTCGAGGCCGCGCCCGGGAGCGCGGCCACCCCCGGGTGACGGACTATGCAGATTGTCATAGGCTGGCGTCGTGGAGAAGGCGTACTACGAACCCGTCGAGGCCCCGGCATCGGCGAACACCGGCCCGGACACCGACCCGGCGGCGACCTACGAATACTTCCGTCCGACCCCCGCGACACTGAGCGTCTGGTCTGATCAGATGCAGCACGGCGGTCCCCCGTCGGCGCTGATGATGCGGTCGCTGTTGCGCTGCGCACCCGATCCCGGCCAGCACCTCACCCGCGTGACGACCGAGATCCTCGGTCCGATCGGACTGGGCGTCAACCGGATCCACGCCCGCGTCGCCCGTCCCGGCCGGCAGATCAGCCTGGTGGAGACCGAACTCGACGTGCAGCAGGCCGACGGGTCCTTCCGGACGGCGGCCCGGTCGGTCGGCTGGCGGATCCGCGCCAAGGACACCTCCGAGATCGCCAACGGGCCGGCTCCGCTGACCCCGCTGCCGGATGAGCTCGAGACGCAGATCGGCTTCCCCGACGACAGCGGCGAGGCCGTCGACTGGGGCACGCTCGGCTTCATCGGCACCGTCGAGTCGGCACGGACCGAGGGCCGCTACGGGCAGACCCCGGCGGTGTGGCTGCGCCCGGCGATCCCCCTCGTCGACGGCGAGAAGACCAGCGACCTCGAGTCGATCTTCACCGTCATCGACGTCGCCAACGGCCTGGGCACCCGACTGCGTCCGAACCAGTGGTCGTGGATGAACACCGACACCACCGTGCACCTCACCCGGGTTCCGAGCGGACCGTGGGTGGGGATCGACGCGCACATGGTCGCCGGCCCGGACGGCTTCGGCGCGACCCTCGGCGACCTCTACGACACGACCGGGTACATCGGGCGGTCGGCGCAGACGGTCATGCTGAACGCGGTCGGCTGACGACCGAACACGACGATGCAGACCTGCAGACGGGAAGGGGCCACGTCCACGGGCCGGGGGACGTGGCCCCTTCCCCCTGCGCCGAAGCGCTGCGTCAGAAGCGGCAGGACCGGATGTCGGTCGCCAGGATCGCCCGCGCGCCGAGGTCGCTCAGGGCGTCCATGAGGTTCTGGTGGTCCTTGCGCGGGACCATCGCACGCACGGCAACCCAGTCGGGGTCGGCCATCGGCGCGACCGTCGGGGACTCGATGCCCGGGGTGATCGCCGACGCCTTGTCGAGGAGGGCGCGCGGGCAGTCGTAGTCGATCATCACGTACTGCTGACCGAAGACCACGCCCTGGACGCGGGCGATGAACTGCTTCTCGGCCTTGGTGAGGTCGGCATCGCGGCGCGAGATGAGCACGGCCTCGGAGTTGCAGAGGCTCTCGCCGAAGGCGGCGAGCCCGTGCTGACGAAGGGTGCGGCCGGAGCCGACGACGTCGGCGATGGCGTCGGCGACACCGAGCTGGATCGAGATCTCGACCGCGCCGTCGAGGCGGATGATCTCGGCGCTGATGCCGCGGGCGTCGAGGTCGCCGCGGACCAGGTTCGGGTACGACGTGGCGATGCGCTTGCCCGCGAGGTCGGCGACGGTCCACTCCTGGTCGGCGGGCGCCGCGTATCGGAAGGTCGAGGAACCGAAGCCCATGGCGAGCTGCTCGTCGACGGCCGCGCCGGAGTCGAGGGCCAGGTCACGGCCGGTGATGCCGAGATCGAGACGACCGGACGCGACGTAGATCGCGATGTCCTTGGGGCGGAGGAAGAAGAACTCGACGTCGTTGTTGTTGTCGAGAACGGTCAGGTCCTTGGAGTCGGACCGCTTGCGATAGCCGGCCTCGAGCAGGATGGCCGACGCGGATTCGGAGAGCGCACCCTTGTTGGGCACGGCAACTCGCAACATTTCGATGTCCTTTTCGTGGGATTGCACTCAGCTGAGCGGAGTGACGTACGGGTGACGTTGCGGCCGGGTCCTCCGGTCACAGATGTCGGTACACGTCCTCCAGCTCGAGGCCCCGCTTGATCATCATGACCTGCAACCAGTACAGGAGCTGCGAGATCTCCTCACCGAGCGAATCGTCGGATTCGTGTTCGGCGGCCAACCACACCTCACCGGCCTCTTCGATGATCTTCTTGCCGAGAGTGTGCACACCCGAGTCGAGCGCGGCGATGGTACCCGATCCCTCGGGACGGGTCGCGGCCTTCTCGCTGAGTTCGGCGAACAGCTCCTCGAATGTCTTCACGAGTCACCATTTTTGCATGTGGCGATATGCGCGAGCCCGCCGGTCCATGCCTCGGTGACCTCCTCGATGCTCAGACCCACCAGCGTGTGGCGGAACACACGCAGCGGGCCGGGCTCGACGGGGGCCGCCGACGGCACGACCAGCGTGGGCACCCCGGCCGTCGTCGCCGCCTGCGCACCGGTCGGCGAGTCCTCCACCGCGAGACAGTCGGCGGTCGAGGCGCCGACGAGTTCCGCGGCCCGCAGGTACGGATCCGGGGCCGGTTTGCCGACGGCGACCTCGTCACCGCACACCGTGGCGGTGAACCGGTGCCGTCCGATGGTCTCCAGGGCAACGTCGGCCACCTCACGCACGGTGTTGGTCACCAGCACCATCGGGATTCCCGCGCCGGCGACCAGCTCCAGCGCCTCGAGCGCACCCGGTCGCCACGGCAGTCCGTCGCCGAAGAGCTCGGTCACCCGGTCGAGGGTCCAGCGCCCGTCGGCGGCCGGGTCGCGGTCCTCCGGCGCGAGGCCGACGGCGTCGTGGAGTTTCGCCAGCGCGTCGGGCAGCGCGTTGCCGAGCGTCGACTCGCGCAGCTGTGGCGTCAACTCGATGCCGTGGCGTTCGGCGAGCTCACGCACCGCGATCTCCCAGATCGGCTCGGAATCGAGCAGGGTGCCATCCATGTCCCAGAGGACGGCGGCGGGGAGTCGGGAGGGAGCGAGGACTGCGTCGGTCACCCCTGCATCATCGCAACCCACTCCTCGGTCGGCTCGTCCGCCGGGTAGAAGAGCTCGATGGTCAGCTCCTCGAGAGTGACGTCGCGCGGTGACCCGAAGGTGGTCAGGGTGGTGAAGAACGACAGCTTCTGCTCGCCCAGCACGATCTCGAACGGCACCAGCAGCCGGGACGGATCGTGCGGCCGCTCCCCCGCCACCCGGCGCTCGTCGAGCCCGACGACGGTCTCGTACGCCGACACCTCCCGCTCGAGCGCGAGCAGCCGCTCGTCGCCGGTGATGCGGGCCATCCGTCGCAGGAGGTCGACGAGGTAGCCGCCCCACTCGTCGAAGTTGTGCGTCAGCTTCGCGAAGCCGTCGGGATGCAGCGACACCCGGAACAGGTTGACCGGCGCGGCCTGGAATTCCTCCGGCAACAGGCCCAAGAAGCCGACCGCGGTGTCGTTGGCCAGCACGACGTTCCACGTCCGATCCAGTGCGACGCCGAGATTCGGTTGGTGGGCGTCGAGCAGACGGACGATCTGGGCGCGCACCCGTGCCATCGTCTCGGCATCGAGCGGCTCCTCGGTGTAGCGCGGCGCGTGCCCGGCGGCAACGAGAAGCGAATTGCGTTCGCGCAGAGGGATGTCCAGCTTTTCGGCGAGGGCGTCGAGCAACTCCGGGCCGGGTCGGGACTTGCCGGTCTCGACGAAGCTGAGGTGCTTGGGCGACACCCCGACCGCGTAGGCGAGGTCGAGCTGGCTGATCGAGCGCCGGGAACGCCACTGCCGCAGCAACGCCCCCACCTCGACGGTCATGGCGTCATCGTAGACAGCCCTCGATCAGTTCGAGGGCGTACCCGATCGTCTGTGCGAGCACCTCCTCGGGTTCACCGTCGAACTCCTTGCGGGTCGCGCTCACCCGGCCGCGGTGATCGAGCCCGAACCAGACCGTGCCGGGCGCCGCCTCGTCGGGTTCGGGCCCGGCCTCGCCGGTCACCGCGACGACGATCTCGGCGTCGAAGAGCCGGGCGGTGGCAGCGGCCATCGAACGCGCGGCGGCCTCGCTGACGACGGGCCCCTCCGGCACCTCGAGCAGCGAGTACTTGACGTCCGGGTGATAGGCGATGACCCCGCCGCGGAACCAGGTCCCGGCCTGCGGGGCCTTGCTCAGCTCGCTGGCCAGGTTGCCGCCGGTCAGGGACTCGGCGACGGCGATGTGCTCGTCGCGGTCGAGGACGGCCTTCGCGATCCGCTCGCAGGTGCCGGAGAAGTCACTCACATCGGACATGACCGGACGATTACCGGATTCCGGCATTCTCAAACCACTACCTGACGGGTAGTGGCGTGTCGCACCGTCACTCGTCACCCTGTGGACATGGACCACGCGAGCGAGAACCGAACGCCAACCGCGGTGATCTCCCCGGCGATGGGCGTGCCGGCACGGGTGTACCGGCGATTCTCGGAGGCACTGACCGACGACGGATTCGACGTCCGGCTCGTACCGCGACGCGGGCTCGAAGAGGGGTCTCCCCCGCCGTCGCGCGGCACCGACTGGTCATATGAGGACGAGGCGGACGATCTCGCCGCGTCCGTCGCCGAATCCCGGGCGGCCACCGGCGGACCGGTCGTCGTGATCGGGCACAGCCTCGGCGCCCAGCTCGCCGCGCTGGCGGCACAGCGGTCCGGTGCGGCGCCGGACGGCATCGTCGCGATCGGCGCATCGGTGCCGTGGTTCCGGTTCTACGGGGTCCGCGCCGTGCCGTTCGCGGCGCTCGCCGCCTCGGTCGCGCCGATCGGCGCCGTCGTCGGTCATTGGCCGAGACAGGGATTCGCGGGTCCGACACCGCGCACGCTCATGCGGCAATGGGCGCGAATGGTGCTGACCGGACGTCCGCCCTTCGATCTCGACGGTTCGGTCCGCGTGCCGACGCTCATGGTCCGGCTCGGGGACGACGAACTCGTCACCGATCCCGCCGCGGCCGCTTTCGAGACGGCCTTCGCGCAGGACGCCCTGACCCGCTGGGTGTACGACGACTCCCTCTGTCCCCCCGAGGGAAACGCGACGCATCTCGGCTGGAGCCGGACACCGCAGGTGGTGGCCCGGCGGATCGCGCAGTGGTGGCGATCGCACACCGGGGCCGACCCGTTGCGCGAGGGCGCGACCGAATCCGCCTGACGATCAGGCCTTCCAGGCCCCGGTGGTCGACTCGATTCGCGTCCGGGTGCGTTCCGCGGTGGCACGGCCCCACTCGCCCGTGGAGACGTAGACGATCACCGCGAGGATGACCCCGCACACCGCCATCGCGATCCACACGGGCCGCGCCGCGCCGGACAGGCCTTCGGCGATCGGGCCGTCGATCCCGGCGAACGCGATCGCGCCGAACACGGCCACGCCGAGCGCGGTGCCGACCTGTCGCCCGGTCGACGCCATCGCAGAGGCTAGACCCGCCTGGGTGCGGGGCATGCCGGACACGGCGCCGTTGGTGATCGGCGCGTTGAGGAACCCGAAGCCCAGGCCGAAGACCAGATACGATGCACCGACGTAGACATACGAGGTGTCGTCGCCCAGGCCGATGAGCATCAGCGACCCGGCGATGGTGGCGAACGAGCCGACCATCATCGGCAACCGCGTGCCGCGGTTGCCCACCAGGCGACCCGCGATGGGTGCGCAGACGACCGATGCGGCGGCCATCGGGAGGGTCATCAGGCCCGCGTTCATCGGCGACAGCCCGCGCACCTCCTGCAGGTACAGCGTGTTGAGGAACAGGAATCCGCCCGTCGCGGCGAAGGCGATCACCGCGCATGCGACGGCGCTGGTGAAGGGCGCGCTGCCGAAGAACCGCGGGTCGAGCAGCGGTTCGTCGCGGCGGTTCTCGTACCAGACCAGAACGACGAGCGCGACCGCGGAGACCGCGAAGCAGCCGAGCACCGTCGGCGACGTCCAGCCGAGCGGACGGCCCTCGATGATCGCGAAGGTGAGGGTCGCGAGGAAGGCGAGGACCAGCACCTGCCCGACCGGGTCGGCGCGTCGTGCGTGTTCGGCGCGGGACTCGGGGACGAACCGAGTGGTGAGTGCGAGCGCGAGAAGGCAGACCGGCACGTTGAGCCAGAAGATGGCCTCCCAGCCGATCCCGGAGACGAGCGCGCCACCCACCACCGGGCCGAACGCCATGCTCAGACCGAAGGCCGTGCCCCACACGCCGATCGCCTGTGCCCGCTCCCGCGGGTCGACGAACACGTTGGTGACGATCGCCAGCGCGACCGGGTTCAGCATCGATCCGCCGATCGCCTGCACCATGCGGGCGCCGATGAGGAACTCGGCGCTGGGCGCGAGCGAACAGAGAACCGACGCCACCCCGAAGACCAGCAGGCCCACACGGAAGATCCGCTTGCGGCCGAAGCGGTCGCCGAGCGTGCCGCCGAAGATCAGCAGGCTCGCGATCACGAGTGCGTACGAGTCGAGCACCCACTGCAGTTGCGACTCGGTGGCGTCGAGGTCGTGACCGATGGACGGGATGGCGACGTTCAACGCGGAGACGTCGAGTCCGACGATGAACAGGCTCAGACAGCACGTCGCGAGGATGACGACCCGGTCGCGGCGGGTCAGGGTGCCGCCTGCGGATCGGGCATGGAGTGCGGACACCGCGCCGTTCACGACTCCGCCGCCCGGCGGAGCTTCTCGAGCAGTCCCGCGAGTTGCCGGAGCTCGGCGTCGGTGAGGGCGTCGAACATGTCCGGCGCGGTGGCCGGATTGTCGGTCACCGCGGTGACCACCCGCCGGCCCGCCTCGGTGATGGTGACGCGCCGGCAGCGACGGTCGTCCGGGTCGTCCTCACGGGTCACGAGCCCGTGTTCGACGAGATCGTCGACGATCCCGCTCATCGCCGATTTGTCGACGCCCATCCGCTGCGCGAGCTCACGCTGGGTCATCGGCTGCACCGCGACGCGACGCAGCGCGCGGAACCGGCTGAACGGGATGTCGATGACCTCGGTGATCCGGGCTCGCGACTCCCGCGACTGGTCCCGGACCAGGCTGTTCATCGTGAACCAGACCTCGGTCGCCGTCGGGGTGCCGGCGCGCGCCGGGTTGGTTGCAGACATACAACCATCGTAGATCTACAACCATCTGGTGGTCCAGGGCGCGGCGTCCGCACCTCAGGGCGAAAAGGTGCCGTGGCGGCCCGCTCCCCCGGCGAAACGTGTTGCGCCGGCCACGGTGTCGGCCTTCAGGGACACCATCCCGTGGTGGAGTTCGTTGACCATCGCCGAGTCGACGTCCATGCCGTGCTGCTCGCGCACCGACGCCCGGTCCTCGCGCAGGCAGGTCTGCGGGAACGCGGCGATCTGTTCGGCGATCTCGACGGCGGCGTCGAGGGCGGTGCCGGACGGGACCACCCGATTCGCCAGACCGATCCGCAGGGCCTCGTCGGCGGAGACGGGGCGGCCGGTGAGGATGAGGTCCATCGCACGGCTCTCGCCGATCAGCCGCGGCAACCGGACCGTGCCGCCGTCGATGAGCGGCACACCCCACCGCCGGCAGAACACCCCGAACACGGCGTCCTCGTCGGCGACGCGCAGGTCGGCCCACAGCGCCAACTCGAGGCCGCCCGCGACGGCGTGACCGGAGATCGCGGCGATCACCGGCTTGGACAGCTTCATCCGCGTCGGACCCATCGGACCGTCGCCGTCGAACTCCACCCGGTTGGCATCGCCTTCGGCGATGGCCTTGAGATCGGCCCCGGCACAGAAGGTCCCGCCCTCGCCGTAGAGGACGGCGACCGACGCCGACCCGTCGGCGTCGAACCGGCGGAACGCTTCGGCGAGTGCCTCCGCGGTCGCCCGGTCGACGGCATTGCGACGATCCGGCCGGTCGATTCCGATGATCCGGACCGGCCCCTGCGACCGTTCGATCACTCCCATGGTGCTCACCGCCGCCAGATCAGGTGTTGAAGTACTTGGCCTCGGGGTGATGCAGCACGAAGGCGTCGGTGGACTGCTCCGGATGCAGCTGCAACTCCTCGGACAACTCGACGCCGATGCGCTCGGGCTCGAGCAGCGCGACCATCTTGGCGCGGTCCTCGAGGTTCGGGCAGGCGCCGTAGCCGAACGAGAAACGCGCACCGCGGTATTCGAGGTCGAAGAAGCCCTGCGGATGATCCGGGTCCTCGGCGGCCACGCTGCGATCGTCGAACCGCAGTTCGCTGCGCACCCGCTGGTGCCAGTACTCGGCGAGCGCCTCGGTCAACTGCACGCCGATGCCGTGGACCTCGAGGTAGTCGCGGTATGCGTTCTCGGCGAACAGCTTGTTGGCGAAGTCCGCGATCGGCTGGCCCATGGTCACCAGCTGGAACGGCATCACGTCGACGCGGCCGGCCTCGCGGGCCGCGTCGCGGGACCGGATGAAGTCCGCGATGCACAGGAAACGCGACCGCTGCTGACGCGGGAACTCGAAACTGTGGACCACCTCGGCGTCGGGGTCGGCCTCGGCGAGCACATGGACGATGTTGCCCTCGCTGACAGCCGGGAAGTAGCCGTACACCACCGCGGCGTGCTGCAGGATGTTCTCGGTCGCGAGGCGATCGATCCAGTACCGCAGCCGCGGACGGCCCTCCGTCTCGACGAGCTCCTCATACGACGGGCCCTCGCCACCGCGGGCGCCGCGCAGGCCCCACTGGCCGAGGAACAGCGCACGCTCGTCGAGGAACTGCAGGTAGTCGGCGACCGGGATGCCCTTGACGATCCGGGTCCCCCAGAACGGTGGCGTGGGGATCTCGTTGTCGGCGGCCACGTCCGAGCGTGCCGGCACCTCGACCGGGGTCTCGGCGGCCTTGCGCTTCTCCGCGATCCGCTTGGACCGTTCGTGACGCGCCTTGCGCTCGGCGGCCTTGGCGGCGGCGGCCTTGGCCTCCTCGCTGTCCGGATCCGGGCCCTCGCCACGCTTGCGGGCCATGATCTCGTCCATCAGGCGCAGACCCTCGAAGGCATCCCGTGCGTAGTGCACGTCGCCCTCGTAGACCTCGGACAGGTCGTTCTCGACGTAGGTGCGCGTCAGCGCGGCACCGCCGAGCAGGACCGGGTACTCGTCGGCGAGGCCCCGGGAGTTGATCTCCTCGAGGTTCTCCTTCATCACGACGGTCGACTTCACCAGCAGCCCCGACATACCGATGACGTCGGCCTTTTTGTCCACGGCCACCTCGAGGATCGTCGAGATCGGCTGCTTGATGCCGATGTTGACGACCTCGTAGCCGTTGTTCGACAGGATGATGTCGACGAGGTTCTTGCCGATGTCGTGCACGTCGCCCTTGACGGTCGCGAGCACGATGCGGCCCTTCCCGTCCTCACCGGTCGACTCCATGTGCGGTTCGAGGTGTGCCACCGCGGCCTTCATCACCTCGGCGGACTGCAGCACGAACGGCAGCTGCATCTGTCCGGAGCCGAACAACTCGCCGACGGTCTTCATGCCCGACAGCAGCGTCTCGTTGATGATCTCCAGGGGCGGCACCTGCGTCATCGCCTCGTCGAGGTCGTCGGTCAGGCCGTCGCGCTCGCCGTCGACGATGCGCCGTTCCAGACGCTCGAACAGCGGCAGCCTCGCCAGTTCCTGCGCACGCGACTCGCGCGCCGACGCCGCGGACACACCCTCGAAGAGCTGCATGAGCTTCTGCAGCGGGTCGTAGCCCTCACGACGACGGTCGTAGACGAGGTCGAGCGCGACCTGACGGTGCTCCTCGGGGATGCGGGCCATCGGCAGGATCTTCGAGGCGTGCACGATCGCGGTGTCGAGACCCGCCTGCACGCACTCGTGCAGGAACACGGAGTTGAGGACCTGACGCGCAGCGGGATTCAGGCCGAACGAGATGTTCGAGATGCCGAGCGTGAAGTGGACGTCCGGGTGCGCCTGCTTGAGCCGGCGGATCGCCTCGATGGTCTCGATGCCGTCGCGCCGCACCTCCTCCTGACCCGTGGAGATCGGGAAGGTCAGGGTGTCGATGATGATGTCCTCTTCGGCGAGGCCCCAGTTGCCGGTGATGTCGGCGATGAGACGCTCGGCGACGCGCACCTTCCAGTCCGCGGTGCGGGCCTGGCCCTCCTCGTCGATGGTCAGCGCGACGACCGCCGCGCCGTGCTCGACGACGAGCTCCATGATCTTGTGGAACCGCGAGTCCGGGCCGTCGCCGTCCTCGTAGTTCACCGAGTTCACCGCGCAACGGCCGCCCAGCGTCTCGAGACCGGCGCGGATGACCTCCGGCTCGGTCGAGTCCAGCATGATCGGCAGCGTCGACGACGTCGCGAAGCGGCGGGCCAGCTCGGTCATGTCGGCGGCGCCGTCGCGGCCCACGTAGTCGACGTTGAGGTCGAGCATGTGGGCGCCGTCGCGGGTCTGGTCCTTCGCGATGTCCAGGCACTTCTGGTAGTCGCCGGCGATCATCGCCTCGCGGAATGCCTTGGAACCGTTGGTGTTCGTCCGCTCGCCGATGACGAGGAAGCTGGCGTCCTGGTCGAATGGCACCGCCGTGTACAGCGACGAGGTCTCCGGAATGTGCTCGGGGTTGCGAGTGGTCGGGGTGACCTCGGCGACCGCCTCCGCGACCTGTCGGATGTGCTCGGGCGTGGTGCCGCAGCAACCGCCGACGAACTGCAGGCCGAACTCGCCGACGAACTGCGCGAGCGCCTCGGACAGCTCCTCGGGGGTCAGCGGGTACTCGGCGCCGTTGGGGCCGAGCACCGGCAGGCCGGCGTTCGGCATCACCGACACCGGGATCCGCGCGTGCTTGGACAGGTAACGCAGGTGCTCGCTCATCTCGGCGGGGCCGGTGGCGCAGTTCAGGCCGATCACGTCGACGCCGAGCGGCTCGATCGCGGCGAGCGCGGCGCCGATCTCCGACCCGAGCAGCATCGTGCCGGTGGTCTCCACGGTGACGTGGGTGATGATCGGGATGCGGCGGCCGACCCGGTCCATCGCGCGCTTGGCGGCGATGACGGCGGCCTTCACCTGCAGAAGGTCCTGGGAGGTCTCGATGAGCACCGCGTCGGCGCCGCCGTCGAGCATGCCGATGACGCATTCGAGGTAGGCGTCGCGGATCGCGGCGAAGGTCGTGTGTCCGAGGCTCGGCAGCTTGGTACCCGGACCGATCGAACCCAGCACATACCGGTCGAACCCGTCGGCGGTCTTGCCCATCTCGTCGGCGACGCCGCGCGCGATCGCGGTGCCCTTGTAGGACAGCTCGCGGATGCGGTCGGCGATGTCGTAGTCACCGAGGTTGGACAGGTTGCAGCCGAAGGTGTTGGTCTCCACCGCGTCGGCGCCGGCCGAGAAGTAGGCACGATGGATGCCCTCGAGCACGTCGGGACGGGTGTCGTTGAGGATCTCGTTGCAACCCTCGAGGCCACGGAAGTCGTCGAGGGTCAGGTCCGCGGCCTGCAGCATCGTCCCCATCGCCCCGTCACCGATCAGGACGCGCCGCGACATCGCCGACATGAACGTCGTGTCGAAGTCGGGCGGTCGGTGGCCGGAGTTTTCGAAGGACATGGTTGACAGCGTAGTTCGCCCTCTCTGCGTGTTCGGTCGTAGGCTGGTTCGGTGAACGCTGAGCAGATGTCCAACCTTCCCCGGCTGCGCAGACCCATTCTGCTCGCAGCCTTCGAGGGATGGAATGACGCCGGGGACGCCGCCAGCAGCGCGGTCGAGCATCTCGCACTCGAGTGGGACGCCGTACCGCTCGTCGACATCGACTCCGATGAATACTACGACTTCCAGGTCAACCGGCCCACCATCAAGCTGATCGACGGCGTGACCCGGCGCATCGAATGGCCCACCACCTCCGTCTCCTACTGCAGCCCGCGCGGCGCCGACCGCGACATCGTGCTGGTACGCGGCATCGAGCCGAACATGCGCTGGCGCGCCTTCTGCGCCGAGATCGTCGAACTCGCCCAGCGCCTCGAGGTCGAGACGACGGTCATGCTCGGTGCGCTCCTCGCCGACACCCCGCACACCCGTCCGGTCCCCGTGACCGGGTCGGCGTACAGCAGTGAGACGGCCGCCCGTTACCACCTGACGGAGAGCCGCTACGAGGGTCCGACCGGGATCACCGGCGTGCTGCAGGACCTCTTCGTCCAGGCGGGCGTGCCGGCCGTGTCGTTCTGGGCCGCGGTTCCGCATTACGTGTCCACGCCGCCGAACCCGAAGGCGACCGTCGCCCTGCTGACCCGGGTCGAGGAGGTCCTCGACATCGAGGTGCCGCTCGGCACGCTGCCCGAGCAGGCCGAGGAGTGGGAGCGCGCGGTCACCGAGATGACCGAGGACGACGAGGAGATCGCCGAGTACGTCCGCGGCCTGGAGGAGCGCGGCGACGCCGAGCTCGATCCCGACGAGGTGATGGCGAAGATCGACGGGGACGCGCTGGCCGCCGAGTTCGAGCGCTATCTGCGTCGTCGCGGACAGGGGCCGTTCGGAGGTTGAGCGGCCACCGGTCGACGGCGGGGCGACGGGCCGGCGCCGGGCTCGCGGCGGGCGTCGCCGCACTCGGAGCCGGCACGGCGATGTACGCCGCACGCAATCTCACCTACGACACCCGCGAGGCCGCCCGGCTCGCGTCGAGCGGGATGCACGCGCGTGCCGTCGGCATGCCCGACGGTGCCGTCATCGGCTACGGGGAGGGTCCGCGCCGCGGTCCGGCGCTGCTGCTCGTCCACGGCCAGCAGGTGTCGTGGGCGGACTACGCCGCGGTGCTGGGCGCGCTGACCCGCGACTGGCACGTGTTCGCGGTCGACTGTTTCGGTCACGGGGCGTCGGCCAAGGAGCCGGCGCTCTATCCGGCGTTGCCGCAGACCCGGGCGCTGGCCTGGTTCGTCGAGAACGTCATCGGTGAACCGGTGGTCGTGGCGGGCCATTGCTCGGGCGGACTCCTGGCGACGTGTCTGGCGGCCGACTTCCCCGACCGCGTGCAGGCCGTGCTGATCGAGGATGCGCCGTTCTTCGGGACCGAACCCGACCGCGCACGGGCGACCTACGCCTGGCGCGACACCTTCCGCAACATCCACCGGTACCTCGAGGCCGCGTCATCGACCGACGCGGCCGGCTGGACCCGGTTCTGGCTCCGCAACAGCCACCTGCGGACGATGTTCGGCGACCGCGCGTGGAACAGGCTCGTCCGCGGGCCGGTGGAGAGACGCCTCGACCGCGATCCGCACGTGCTCCCCAAGCTGTGGTGGCTGCCGCCGACGCTCAACCGCGCGATCGCGCTCACCGCATGCCTGCAGGACGGGACGGGCGACTACGACCTGCGCTACGGGGACCTGTTCTACGACGGCGCCTGGCTCGCCGGTTACGACCAGGCCGAGACGCTCGGACGGGTCCTCGTGCCCACGACGCTCCTACACGCGACGACCCACCAGCAGGACGGCGTCCTGCTCGGCGCGATGACCTCCGACGACGCGATCCGGGCGCACACGCTCATGCCGGATTGCCTGCTGATCGACCGCATCCCCTCGGGACACGACATCCACCGACAGCGGCCGGCGCTCTACGTCGACGCGCTGAACGCGTTGCGCAAGCGGATCCGCGGCTAGCTCAGCCGATCTTCTCGATGGAGACGACCGGCGTGGTGATGCGCCACGTGCGAACGTCCGGGTCGTCGGCCGCGCGCACCCAGAACTGGGCGGATTCGCCCAGCCGGCAGGACTTGACCCCGAGCAGCGGGATGTCCTCGGAGTCGCGGCGCAGCCGGCTCACCGTCCACTCCTCGCTCTCCGTGCCCCCGACGCCGGGAGCACGCAACAGCGTCATCTCGTCGAAGTCGAGCAGATACGTGGACGTCCGGGTGACCACGGTGAACACCCCGGAGTCCGTGTCAGGTCGGATCTCTTGCACACGCGCCACGAGAGCACTTTACCCAGAGTCTCGTCGCGGCGATCAGGCCTGCGGCGTGGCCGGGATGCCGAGCAGGGCGTCGACGGCTGCGGCCAGCTCGGCCGGCGCGCCGGTCGACGACCCTATGCCGGTGCGGACGTCCTCACACCACGCGTCGACGGCGGCGAGCGCCTTCGGGGTGTCGAGGTCGTCGGCGAGGTGCTGCCGCACGCGGGCGATGGTGTCGGCGGCGTCGGGTCCGGCCGTCGCGGCGAAGGCGGTGCGCCAGCGCCCGAGCCGTTCGACAGCGGTGTCGAGCACGGCCTGCGTCCACATGCGGTCGCCGCGGTAGTGGTCGGCGAGTAGCGCGAGGCGGATGGCGGCCGGGTCGACGCCGTCGCCGCGCAGCCGGGAGACGAACACCAGGTTGCCGCGGCTCTTCGACATCTTCTCGCCGTCGAGGCCGACCATGCCGGTGTGCACGTAGTGCCGTGCGAATCGACGCGAGTCGGTGAGCGCCTCGCCGTGGGCCGCGGAGAACTCGTGATGCGGGAAGATCAGATCGTTGCCGCCGCCCTGGATGTCGAACTCGATGCCGAGGCGGTTGAGCGCGATCGCCGAGCACTCGATGTGCCAGCCGGGGCGACCCGGACCGAACGGCGAATCCCACGAGGGCTCGCCCTCGCGTTTCGCGCGCCACAGCAGCGCGTCGAGCGGGTCGCGCTTGCCCGGACGGTCGGGGTCGCCGCCGCGTTCGGCGAAGAAGCGCGCCATGGTCTCGCGGTCGTAGCCGGACTCGTAGCCGAACTGCTCGGTGGCGTCGGTCCGGAAGTAGACGTCGGGGTACTCGGCGTCGTCGACGACGTAGGCGGCGCCCGAGGCGAGGAGCTTCTCGACGACCTCGATGACCTCGCCGATGGACTCGACGGCGCCGACGTAGTCCCGGGGCGGGAGCACGCGGAGCGCGGTCATGTCGTCGCGGAACAGCTGGGTCTCGCGGGCGCCGAGGTCGCGCCAGTCCACGCCGTCGCGGTCGGCGCGCTCGAACAGCGGGTCGTCGACGTCGGTGACGTTCTGCACGTAGTGCACGTCGTGTCCCTGATCGCGCAGCACGCGGTTGATCAGGTCGAAGGTCACGTAGGTGGCGGCGTGGCCCAGGTGGGTGGCGTCGTACGGGGTGATCCCGCAGACGTACATGGTGGCCGTTTGTCCCGGTGCCACGGGGCGCACGGCACGGTCGGCGGTGTCGAAGAGACGGAGGGCGGGTCCACCGCCGGGTACCACCGGGAGTTCCACTTCGGGCCACGACTGCATGGCGTCCACTGTATTGCCCGCGACACGCGCGGGGTTTTCCGGGGCTGTCCGATTCGGGCCCGGTCGGATGTGGTCGACCGCGCTCAGAAGGGAGGCCACGGAATGGGACGGCGACCAGGTGGGAAGGGCATGGTCGCGTTCTCCGCGATCACGGCCGCGCGAAGCGTCAGCGCGTCGATCTCGTCGGTGGTGATGAGCTGCCGCAGCTGTTCCCGGAGTTCCGACGACCCGGTCTCGAGCTGTTCGACGAGGGTCGCGACGTCGGCGACGAGGTGCGCGGGCACCGGCTCCCCCGCCCAGCCCCACAGCACCGTGCGCAGCTTGTCCTCGGAGTGCAGGCAGATGCCGTGGTCGATGCCGTACACGCCGCCGTCGAGACCCTCGAGGACGTGTCCGCCCTTGCGGTCGGCGTTGTTGAGCACCACGTCGAGCACGGCGAGCCGTTGCAGGCGCGGATCGTCGGCGTGCACGAGCACGACGGGTTCGCCGCGGTGGTCGTAGGCCTCCAGCACCGCGAAGAATCCGGTGGGGACGGTGTCGGCGGGACACAGGTCCACCAGGTCGACCCGGGGCTGCCGGTCGTCGGTGCGCGGATGGTCGGTGTTGTCCGGCGTGTCGATCCAGCGCTGCACCATGCCCGGCCCCACCGGCCCGTCGCGGTGCACCGTGGTCGGGATCGCACCCCAGCCGAGCGCCTCGGAGATCAGGTACGACGCCACCTCACGCCCGGCGAGCGTGCCGTCCGGGAAGTCCCACAGCGGGACCTCGCCGCGGACCGGCTTGTAGACGCACCGCATCGATGTCTCGCCGAGGACGGCATCGCACACCAGCGTCGCGTTGCTCGCCGACGGAATCCGCCCCAGGACGGTCAGCTCGCCCTCACGCAGGACCTCCGGGACGGCGGCATCGGAAACCGTTTCGGCGACGGGGTCGTCCGGCGCCGCGTCCTCCCGGGGCGTCACCGCCCGCGCCCCCGGCTCATGGTCGCGCGGAGGGCCCGGCGTCGCCCGTGTCGTCACCGTCATCCGACTCGTCGTCCTCGTCGTCGACGTAGAAACTCGGATCGGCTTGTGTGGCAAGACTGTTGAAGACCGCGGGGTCGATGAAGTCGAGCGACTTGCTCAGCGTCGCGTCGCGCTTGTAGCCGTTGGTGCGCACACACAGGTGCCCGGACGGATCGAGCGGCTCGTTGCACAGCGGGCACGGTTGCCGGCCGGCGGAGATGACCTTGGCCGAGCGCGCCGCGAACTCGCGGGCCGCGGCGGTGGTCAGGAACACGCGCACCGCGTCGGGGCCCTCGTCCGTGTCGTCGAGGACCACGCTCTCGTCGAACTCGCCCTCGGTGATGGCGAGGAGTTCGACGACGACCGCCTCCGATTCGGCGTCCCAGCCGAGACCCATGGTGCCGACGCGGAACTCGGCGTCGACCGGCATCACCAGCGGGCTCAGGTCGCCGACCCGATCGGTGGGCGGCGGCACCGGCGTTCCGAACCGGCGGTGGATCTCGTCGAGCAGCGCGCCGATGCGGTCGGCCAGGATCTGGACCTGCTGCTTCTCCAACATCACGCTGACGACGCGGGATTCGTGGACGGCCTGGAGGTAGAACGTGCGGTCACCGGGTTGCCCGATGGTGCCGGCGATGAACCGGTCCGGACTCCGGAACACGTGGATCGCTCGGGACATCACACCTCCTCGACTGTTGTGTTCATTATCCCGACGGCGCCGGGATGGTCGCAGATGCACCGGAATCGGCGCCGGTCTCACCGCCGACGACCGCGTCGTCGGACGCCGGTCCGGTCTCCTCGCGGCGCGGCCGGGGCACCGAGAGCTTCGCGGTGTGGTTGATGGTGTGGACATACGGACGCGACGAACCGTAGCGGATGACGCTGATCGACGCCGGTTCGACGACGATGCGCTGGAACGAGTCCAGATGACTGCCCATCGCGTCGGCGATCACCGACTTGATGACGTCGCCGTGCGAGCAGGCCACCCACACACCCGAGCCGTCGGGCCCGCCGTAGATACGGTCGAGTTCGCGGATCGCACGCACCGCTCGCGCCTGCACGTCGGCCAGCCCCTCGCCGTCGGGGAACACCGCCGCCGACGGCTGCTGCTGCACCACCTTCCACAGCGGTTCGGCCAGGAGTTCCTTGATGGGACGGCCGGTCCAGCCGCCGTAGTCGACCTCGATCAGGTCGTCGACGACGATCTCCGGGGGCCGGTCGCCGTTGGTCCCGAGCGCCGCCAGCAGCGGCGCGACGGTCTCCGCACAGCGGTCGAGCGGCGAACGGGCCACGGCCCGGATCTCGCCGAGGTGGTCGGCGAGTCGGCTCACCAGGTCGTCGGCCTGTGCACGGCCCCGGTCGTCGAGGTGGACTCCGGGGCTGCGACCGGCGAGCAGGCCTGAGGTGTTCGCCGTGGAACGGCCGTGCCGGAGAAGGATCACGGTCATTCCACAACTCTAGGCATGCGAACGGAGACCCCGCACACGGCGAGCGGGCGGGGCCGCCCCACCTGCGACGTCAGGTCGCCGGGATGTAGCCGGTCGACAGCATGATGAGCAACGCGACGCCGAGGATCACGCGGTAGGCCCCGAACCAGTTCATCGAGTGCGCGCTGACGAACCGCAGCAGCCAGGCGATCGCCGCGTACCCGACGACGAACGCGACCAGGGTGGCCACGAGCAGCTGCGGCCCGGTGGCCTCCATGCCCTCGCCACTCGGGTTGAACGCGTCGGGCAGGCTGAACAGGCCCGACGCGGTGACCGCGGGGATGGCCAGCAGGAACGAGAACCGGAACGCGGCCTCGCGTTCGAGGCCTAGGAACAGTCCGGCGCTGGCCGTGGCGCCCGACCGGGAGACGCCGGGGATGAGCGCGAGGCACTGCGCGGCGCCCATGGTGAGCCCGTCACGCAGGGTCAGCCGGTCGAGGGGCCGCTGTTTCTTGCCGTACCGCTCGGCGAGCCAGAACACGCCGGCGAAGACGATCAGCATGATCGCGACCAGCCACAGGTTGCGGCCGGTGGTGCGGATCTGGTCCTTGAACAGATAACCGATCAGCCCGATGGGAATGGTCGCGAAGATCACGTACCAGCCGATCCGGTAGTCGAGGTTGCGCTGCCCGGCGTCGAACAGGCCGCGGAACCACGCGGCGATGATGCGCACGATGTCGCGGGCGAAGAAGACCAGCACGGCGGCCTCGGTGCCCAGCTGGGTGACCGCGGTGAACGAGGCGCCCGCGTCGTCGCCGAACATGAGCTCCGAGGCGATGCGCAGGTGCCCGGACGACGAGATCGGCAGGAACTCGGTGAGACCCTGCAACGCCCCGAGGACGATCGACTGGGTCCATGTCATGGTGTCGGTCACGGCGCCCGATGCTATCGGTATCGGCGCCCGCCCCTCACCGCGTCGACCCGGCCGCCGACCGTGTCCGGGCGGTCGCGCAAGATGGATTCATGCACTCGCCGAGACGATCGCGCCCCCGTCACCAGCCCCCGAGAGGTCTCGCACGGTTGCGGCGACCCGTCGCGGCGGCGGCCGCACTCGCCGCGGGTGTGGCGATCATCACGGCGTGCGGCTCCGACGACTCCGGGACCCCCGACGTAGCGACGGTGAGCCCCGCGACCGCCGTCGAGGCCCCGGCGGCGTCGAATCCGGTCGGCACCACCGTGCCCGCACCGGCCGGAGCCCGTGCCCTCGCGTCGTCGGGCTCGACCGTTGCCGTCGTCTCCCCCGACGGCAACCAGCTGCTGCGCTATGACACCGCGTCGATCACCGCGCCGCCGACGCCGATCGGCGTGCCCGGCCTGACCGCGCTGGCACCCGACGCCGACGGCGGCTACCTCGCGGCCGGCCCCGGCACGCTGGTCGTCGTCGACGCCACGGGCCAGGTGCGGATCGGGGACCTCGACACCGACTCCCCGACCGCGATCGTCCGCGCGGCCGGTGGGCAGATCGTGGTCGGCACCTCCGACGGCCGTATCCTGATCTACGACGAGGACTTCCAGAAGAAGCACGACGCGCGGGAGTTCGTCCGCGTCGACTCGCTGACCGCGGCACCCGCATCGGCGGAGGGCCTCGACGGCCAGGTCGTCGTCCTCGACCGCGCGCAGTCCTCGGTGACCCCGATCGACCCGGCCGACGGCGACCCCGGGCCGGCGCTGCGTGCCGGCAACGGCGCCACCACGTCGACCGTCGACCGGTTCGGGCGGATCCTCGTGGCCAACACCCGCGACGGCGAGATCCTCGGATTCTATGGGTCGCCCCTGGTCATGCGGTTCCGCTATCCGGTCGCCGACGGCCCGTACGCCGTAGACTACGACGACACCCGCAACGTGCTCTGGGTGTCGACGACGGGCAACAACGAGGTGGTGGCGTATGACCTGGCCGACGGCGAACCCACGGAGAAGCAGCGGTTCGCATCCGTCGTCCAGCCCGACCGGATCACGGTCGACGACAAGGGCACGGTCTACGTCCTGTCCGCCCGCGACGGCCTGCTGCAGGTCGTTCCGCAGTCCGACACACCATTGGGTGTCAGCCCTGCCGAGCCGGGTCGGTGACGATGACTTCTGATCGTCGCCCGACCCATCACCTCCCACCACGCCATTCCCGCACGTTCGCCCGGTTGGGTTCGCGCTATCCGCGCGGATGGGAGGTCACCTCCGAGGACTTCGAGTGCATCCTGTTGCGGCTTCCTCCCGACGTCACGCGGGTGACCGCGTCGATGCGGCTGGCGATCGAGGCGGAGTTCGGCGGCTGGGAGCTGTCCCGGGTGCGCCTCTATTCCGACGGGACCCGCAAGGTCCTGCTCAAGCGCCGCCGCCCGCCGCGCGGCGCCCGGCCCCTCGACAGCGATCTCTCCGCCGGCGAGCTCTCGACCGGCGACCTCGACGACGGCCACGACCCTCGGAGTGCCCAGGCATGCTGAAGACCCCGACCGCCACCAAGGTTCTGATCGCCCTCAACCGGTGGTGCTATCCCCTGCTGCTCAAGCTGATGTTCCTGGTGTCGCCGGAACGCATCCACCACATCGTCTTCGCGGCATTGCGTGCCGTCGGCAGGTTCTCGGTCCTGTCCTACCCGGTGGCCAAGCTGCTCGCCCATCACGATCCGGTGCTGCGCAGCCGCGTGTTCGGGGTGGACTTCCCCGCACCCATCGGCCTGGCGGCCGGGTTCGACAAGACGGCCGGGGCCGTGAACGCATGGGGCCAGCTCGGTTTCGGTTTCGCCGAGGTCGGCACCATCACCGGCCAGGCCCAGCCGGGCAACCCGCAGCCGCGGCTGTTCCGCCTGCCCGCCGACCGGGCGTTGATCAACCGGATGGGCTTCAACAACCCGGGCTCGGCGGTCGCGGCCAGGCATCTCGCCGAGGTGCGACGCGGTCCGGTGGCGATCCCGATCGGCGCGAACATCGGCAAGACCAAGGTCGTTCCGCTGGCGAACGCGATCGACGACTACCGGCTGTCCGCCCACCTGCTCGGCCCGCTGTCGGACTTCGTGGTCGTCAACGTCAGTTCGCCCAACACCCCCGGCCTGCGGGATCTGCAGGCCGTCGACTCGCTGCGGCCGATCCTGCAGGCCGTGCAGGCCGAGGTACACGTGCCGGTCCTGGTGAAGATCGCCCCGGATCTCGCCGACGAGGACGTCGACGCGGTCGCCGACCTGGCCGTGGAGCTCGGGCTGGCCGGCATCGTGGCGACCAACACCACCATCAAGCGGGACGGCCTGATCACCCCGGCCGGCGAGGTGGAGGCGATCGGTGCGGGCGGCCTGTCCGGCGCACCGGTGGCCGAGCGGTCCCTCGCCGTGCTCAGGCGCCTCTACGGGCGCGTGGGCGGCAGGATCGCGATCGTCAGCGTCGGCGGCATCGAGACCGTGGACCAGGCGTGGGAGCGTATCTGCGCGGGCGCGGATCTGCTGCAGGTGTACACCGGCTTCATCTACGGCGGACCGCTGTGGCTGTACCAGCTGAACGCGGGTCTGGCCGAGCGCGTTCGCGCGGCCGGCTTCGCGTCGATCGCCGAGGCGGTCGGCTCCGCGGCGCGCGCACAGTCCTGACCGCCGGGTCCGCACGTGCAGAGCGCAGCAGAAGCGCCGGGCGAGCTGCCCGGCGCTTCTGTTCTGTCGAGGTGCGTACGAGAACTTCTCGAGGGTCAGACGTTCTCGCCCGGTTGTTCATAGGTGCCGATGATCGTCGCGCGGGCGATCGCGTGCGAGAACAGGTTGAAGCCGAGGTAGGCCGGGGTGGCGTTCTCGGGCAGGTTCAGCGACTCGACGTCGACGGCGTGGACGACGAAGAAGTAGCGGTGCGGACCGTGTCCGGGCGGCGGCGCGGCGCCGATGTAGCGGCGCAACGATGCGTCGTTGGTCAAGGTCACGGCGCCCTCCGGGAGACCGGAGCCGGCCTCGTCACCGGCGCCCTCCGGCAGGCTGGTGACCGATGCCGGGATGTCGGCGACCGCCCAGTGCCAGAAGCCCGATGCCGTCGGGGCATCGGGGTCGTAGCAGGTGACCGCGAAAGACCTGGTCTCCGAGGGGAATCCGGACCACGACAGCTGCGGCGAGAGATCCTCGCCACCCGCCCCCATGATCCCGCTGACCTGACCGTTGGCCAGCTGCGCGCCGTCGGTCAGGTTCTCCGAGGTCAGCGTGAAACTCGGCAGGCTCGGTAGCGGGGAGTACGGGTCGAAGGACGACGGCATCGGTTCACCTTTCTCACGTTTCACACTTCGGACATTCCGATGCTCACTCTAGGTGAGCGCTCAGCTGTGCAGCAGGAAGTGCTCGAACACCTTCGTGCCGAACAGGACCGCGTCCACCGGGACCCGTTCGTCCACGCCGTGGAACAGCGCGGCGAAGTCGAGATCCGGCGGCAGCTGCAGCGGCGCGAAGCCGAAGCAGCGGATGCCGAGCTTGGCGAAAGCCTTGGCGTCGGTGCCCGCGGACAGCATGTACGGGACGGTCTTGCCGTTCTCGTCGTGGGCGAGGATCGCGTTGTTCATCGCGTCGACGAGATGCCCGTCGAAGCTGGTCTCGTACGAGTCGAGATGCGTGATCCACTCGCGGCGCACGTTGGGGCCGATGAGTTCGTCGATCTCCCGCTCGAAGGCCTTCTGCCGGCCCGGCAGGACGCGGCAGTCGACGACCGCCTCCGCCTTCTGCGGGATGACGTTCGCCTTGTAGCCGGCCTTGAGCATCGTCGGGTTGGCGGTGTCGCGCAGGGTCGCGCCGATGATGCGGGCCAGGTTGCCGAGCTTGAACAGCGACGACTCCAGGTCGGGTGACCCGGGGTCGAAGTCCAGGCCGGTCTCGGCACTGACCTCGGCGAGGAACTGGCTCACCGAGTCGGTCATGACGAGCGGGAAGGTGTGGCGGCCGATGCGCGCGACCGCCTCGGCCACCTCGGTGACGGCGTTGTCGGAGTGCAGGAACGAGCCGTGACCGGCCTGGGCGTCGGCGACGAGCCGCATCCATCCGAGGCCCTTCTCGGCCGTCTCGACGAGGTACAGGCGCTTCTGGGTGCCGTCCGGGCGGTCCACGGTCAGCGAGAAGCCGCCGACCTCCCCGACGGCCTCGGTGACGCCCTCGAACAGATCCGGGCGGTTCTCCACGAGCCAGTGGGAGCCCCATGCACCGCCGGCCTCCTCGTCGGCGAGGAACGCGAACACGATCTCGCGGGGCGGGACCGTCCCGTCGCGCTTGAACTGTCGCGCGAGGGCCAGCGCCATGCCGGCCATGTCCTTCATGTCGACCGCACCGCGGCCCCAGATGTAGCCGTCCTTCACCGCACCGGAGAACGGGTGCACGCTCCAGTCCGCCGGCTCGGCCGGGACCACGTCGAGATGCGCGTGGATCAGCAGCGCCCCGCGGTCGGAATCAGGCGGCCCCGCGAGCCGCGCGAAGACGTTCCCGCGGCCCGGACGACCCGACTCGACGTACTCTGTGGCGAATCCCACATCCTCGAGCTGCCGCGCCACCCATTTGGCGCACTCTGCCTCGCCTTTCGTGGTTTCGGGCTCGCCCGTGTTGGTGGTGTCGAACCTGATCAGCTGGCTGACGAGCTCGACGACTTCCTCGGTCGCACGCTGTGAAGACACCCCTCACTCCTACGGGATTTGGGATACACGGGCAACCTCGGTTACTGTTATCCCGCTGCCGCGAGAGGGCAGGGGAAAACCCCCGCCGGATCGAGGAGGCAAGAGCAAGTCCGAGTGGCGGAATGGCAGACGCGCTAGCTTGAGGTGCTAGTGTCCTATTAACGGACGTGGGGGTTCAAGTCCCCCCTCGGACACCACAGAGAAAGAACCCCGGCTCCGGCCGGGGTTCTCTCGTTTCACCGCTCCGCACCGGGGTCAGGTGGTCAGCTCCCGGCCGGTTCCATCGCCGCCCACGCCCGCGCGTACGGCAGGTCGACGGAGTTCTCCACGAACGCCCGCAGGATCGCCCGGCGCAGACGGCGCTGCACCGCCCACTGCCCGTTCGGCTTCGTCTTCACCGTCAGCCTCAGCACGATCTGATCCGACGCCACCTCCTGCACGCCCAGCATCTCGACCGGCCCCAGGACGTCGGTGTCGTCGTCGGCGACCGCCTGGCGTGCGGCCTCGTGCGCCACCCGCTGCGCCTCGTCGATGTCCGCGCCGGGCGCGACCGGGACGTCGACGCGGGCGACCGCGAACTCCTGGCTCATGTTGCCGACGCGCGCGATCTCGCCGTTACGGACATACCAGAGCGTCCCGTCGACGTCGCGCAGCGTGGTGACACGCAGCCCGACCGTCTCGACCTCGCCGACGGCCTCCCCCAGGTCGACGATGTCGCCGACCCCGTATTGGTCCTCGAGGAGCATGAACACCCCCGTCACGAAGTCACGGACGAGGTTCTGCGCGCCGAAGCCGACGGCGAGGCCGACGATCCCGGCGGAGGCGATGAACGGCGCGATGTTCACCCCGAGGACGCTCAACACCGACAGCACCACCCAGACGAGCAACACGATCGACACCGTCGACTTGAGCACCGAACCGATCGTGGCGGCCCGCTGGGCGCGTCGGGCCGCGATCCGCGCATTGCGTTCCGACGGTGCGGATTTGGGCCGCAGCGAGCGAATCAGGCCCGCGCTGCGCGCCTTCTCGCCGTCCTTCGCGCGTGGACGCGTCGCGCGGTCGATGGCGCGGTGGACCGCGTAGCGCACCACAAGCGCCGCGAGGACGTACGCGACGATCCGGATCGGGTTCTCGACGAGCCATTCGCGGTTCGCCTCGGTCCATTCGAAGGCCAGGGACGAGGCGGGCCGGACGGGCAGGACGGGATTCGAAGGGGTCATGCCCCCGACCGTACGGACGCAGCCGATCCTGTCGAGGGACCCACGCGCCGGGGACCGGTCAGCGGCCGGTGCGGAAGGTGACGACGCTCTGGTCGAGGATCATCCGGTCCTGTTGTGTGGAAACCGCCACACCCGGCGCCATCCTCAGCGGCACCCCGGTCGCCTCGGAGGCGTCGAAGGCCTCGGTGTCGGCGACGCGGCCGGTGACCTCGAACAGGTCGGTGACACTGGGCACTCCCTGCGAGACCAGGAACGACGGCCCGTTCATCACGTGGACGTGCAGGTGCGGTGCAACGGAGTTGCCGGTGTTGCCGACCTTGCCGATGACGTCGCCGCGCTTGACCACGTCGCCCGGCTTGAACCGCACCGAACCCGGCTGCATGTGGGCGTAGTTGACGAAGAAGCCGTCCCCGATGTCGAGGACGAGGTTGTTGCCGTCGGCGTCGCCGATCGGGAGATTCTCCGGGAACCGACCCGGCACCTGCTCGGGCAGGTCGTTGCGGCTCGCGACGACGGTCCCGTCGGCGACGGCGAGGACGTCGTCACCGTAGATCCGGTAGCTCGCCGGGTCCTTGGGGTCGCCGACGAAGATCTTGCCGTCCGGCCCCGCCTGCTCCCAGTCGACCGCGTACCGCTGGGCGATGACCGTCCGGCCGTTGAGGGGCAGCACCGCGCGGGTGTGGCGCACCGCGTCACAGCAGGCGTCGGCGGCGATGTAGTACTCGCCGTCCAGGGGTGGGCCCAGCACCGGCACCAGGCCGTCGCCCACCTCGACCTCGGCGATGTGCTCGGTGGTGTCGCGCTGACCGGGCGGTGCGGCGTCGGCGTGGACCTCGATCTCATGCGACAGGCTGACCGGGGCATCGCCGTCGAAGGCGACGTGCAGGAACAGCACGCCGTTCTGGCCCGGCCCGAGAACCGCCGAATACCCCTCGGGCGCACCAGGGGTCGGCTCGACGGGCGCGCCGGAGGGCTTGAGCCGGCCGGCGACCCCGGCCTCGTCGAGCTCCAGCACCGACGAGGACTTGTCGTCGGCGTCGACGCCGGTCACGGTCACCCCGGTGATGGTCACCGGGGCGGGCATGAAGTTGGTGAGCGACAACTCGTACACCAGGTGGTTCTTCCCATCCGATCCCGCGAACGGTGTCGGCGCGAACATCACGTTCCCGACCACCGGGGTGATCACCGGCGCGGCGGGCGTGGGGACCGACGACACCCCTCCGGAGTCGTCGCCGCTGCCGCACGCGGCGAGCAGGAGCGCCGCACAGGCCCCGATGGCGGCGAGGGAACGTGCCGGTGAGAGGTGGTGTGAGATCACGAACAGATCGTAGGGGCGCGCACGCCCTGATGCGGCCCGTACCGGCGTAGACGGCACAATTGGCACCGTGACCCAGCGCCTGTTCCTCGACTGCGACACCGGCATCGACGATTCGGTGGCACTGCTGTACCTGCTGGCGCGGTCGGATGTCGACCTGGTCGGTGTCGCGTCGAGCGCGGGCAACGTGCCGGTCGACGTGGTCACGGCCAACAACCTGTCGTGGTTGGAACTGTGCGGCCGCCCCGAGATCCCCGTGTACGTGGGGTCGGCCGCTCCCCTCGTCGCCGAGCTGATGACCACCGAGGACACCCACGGGCCGCTGGGCGTCGGCTACGCCGAGCTGCCCACCCCGACGATCGTCCCGCACCATGCGGACGCCGCGGAGGGGTGGATCGCGGCGTCCCGGGACCACGACGGCGAACTCGTGGGCCTGGTGACCGGACCGATGACCAACCTGGCCATCGCGATCCGACGCGACCCCGCGCTGCCGTCGCGCCTGCGCCGGTTGGTGATCATGGGCGGCGCCTTCCACGCCCATGGGAACACGACCCCGGTGTCGGAATGGAACGTCGCCGTCGACCCGGAGGCCGCCGCGGAGGTGTTCGCCGCGTTCGGGACCGGCACCGCGCCGGCGCCGATCGTGTGCGCGCTCGATCTCACCGAACAGATCGTGATGACCCCCGACCACGTCGTGCGGCTGGCCGCCGCGGCCGGGAGTACTCCCCTGGAATGCCCGGACGCCGACGACGAGCGCGGGCTGCGGTCGGTCGCCGCCAACGAGATCGTCCGGCACCTCACCGACGCGCTGCGGTACTACTTCGAGTTCCACCACGACCACGACGAGGGCTACATCGCGCATCTGCACGACCCGTTCGCGGCGATGGTGGCGCTGAATCCGGCTCTGGTGGAGACGATCCCGGCACATGTCGGGGTCGAACTGACCGGGACGCTGACGCGCGGCATGACGGTCGCCGACGAGCGATGGATGCCGACGGGCCCGAACGCCCGGATCGCCACCGTCACCGACGTCGACGCCGTGTTCGACGACCTGATCGAGCGGATCGGGACGTACGCGCGCTCGCCCGTCAGCGCCTCCGGACGCCCGCCCCGGACCGGTGCGGCTGCGAATCATCAAGGTCCGCACTAGGGTCGACCCGTGACCCGACTCGGCTACCAGATCGCCAACTTCACCTATCCGGACGTTCCCGACGGGCAGTTGTTCGCCACCGTCGTGGCGCAGGCGAAGGAAGCCGAGTCCTCCGGTTTCGACACGGTCCTCGTGATGGACCACTTCTATCAGTTGCCCATGCTCGGGGAACCCGACGATCCGATGATCGAGTGCTACACCCTGCTGTCGGCGCTGGCACAGCACACCACGACGGTGCGTCTGTCGGCGTTGGTCACCGGCAACACCTACCGAAACCCCGCGCTGCTGGCGAAGACCGTCACCGCACTCGACATCGTGTCCGGTGGCCGCGCCCAGCTCGGAATCGGTGCGGGATGGTATGAGCTCGAACACGACTCGCTCGGTTTCGAGTTCGGCACCTTCACCGACCGGTTCGAGAAGCTCGAGGAGGCGTTGCAGATCATCCGCGGCATGCTCGCCGGCGAAAGACCCACCCTGGACAGCAGGCGCTACCACGTGTCCGAGGCGCTGAACGTGCCCGCACCGTTGTCGACGATCCCGATCATGATCGGCGGTGGCGGGGAGAAGAAGACGCTGCGGATGGTCGCGCAGTACGCCGACGAGTCGAATCTGCTGTGCGCGCCCGCGGACATCCCGCGCAAGCTCGACGCCCTCGCCGAGCACTGCGACCGACTCGGACGGGATCGCTCGGAGATCACCGTGACCGTGCAGACCTACGTGTGTATGGCCCCGACCCACGACGAGGCGGTCGCGGAGTTCGAGGAGTACGTGCGCCGCACACCGGCGGCCGAGGTGCGCCGCGGGCAGATGATCATCGGCGACCCCGACGAGGTCGCGGCGCGCTACGCCGACATCCTGGCCGCCGGGGTGGACGGATTCACGGTGAACGCCGCCGCCAACGGCCATGTCCCCGGGCGGGTGTCGCTGCTGGGCGACACCCTGGCGCCGCTCGTCGGCTGAGCCCGCGACGCGCCGGCCCGGCCACTCAGCGTCGGTCGAAGGCGTCCACGATCTGCTGCGCGGCCAGCGCCGGGGTCAGCGTGCCCTCACGCACCCGCTGTTCGACGTCGTCGCGGATGTCGCGGACCGACGGCGACTCGTTCAGGCGGCTGAGGACGATGTCGTGGACCATCGACCACGTCCAGTCGATCTGCTGCTGATTGCGCCGGGCATCGAATTCGCCCGCCTCGCGCAGCGTCTGGTTGTGCTTGACGACGGTGTTCCAGAACTCGTCGACACCGGTGTTCTCCATCGCCGACATGGTGAGCACCGGCGGTGTCCAGGGCGCGTCGTGCGGATGGATCAGCGACAGCGCGTTGCGCAGTTCGCGCGCCGCGGCCTTCGCCTCGGTGACGTGCTTGCCGTCGGCCTTGTTGACCACGATGACGTCGGCGAGTTCGAGGACGCCCTTCTTGATGCCCTGCAGCGAGTCGCCGGTGCGGGCCAGTGTCAGGAAGGTGAACGTGTCGACCATGTTGGCGACCGTCACCTCGGACTGGCCGACGCCCACGGTCTCGACCAGCACCACGTCGAACCCGGCGGCCTCCACGAGGACGATGGATTCGCGGGTCGCCTTCGCGACGCCGCCGAGGGTGCCAGACGTCGGCGATGGCCGGATGTAGGCGTTCTTCTGCGTCGACAGGCGACCCATGCGGGTCTTGTCACCGAGGATCGAGCCGCGGGTCCGCGTCGAACTCGGGTCGACGGCCAGGACCGCGACCTTGTGGCCGAGTTCGATGAGGTGCATGCCGAGCGCCTCGATCGTCGTCGACTTGCCGACACCGGGCACTCCGGTGATCCCGACCCGGAACGAGTTGCCCGAGTGCGGGGTCAGCTTCAGGAGCAACTCCTGCGCGGCGGCCCGGTGGTCGGCACGTTTCGACTCGACCAGCGTGATCGCACGCGCCAGATCGGCGCGGCTATCCGCCAGCACGGCCTCGGCCAGGGCGTCGACGTCGACTTGACGCCGAGGTCGGTCGGCCATCAGTTCGCGGCCACCCCGGCATCGGACAGATCCAGGTCCAGGCCGAGCTGATCCGACAGCTTGCCGATGAGCTCCACGGCCGAGTCGGCGATGATCGACCCGGGCGGGAAGATCGCGGCCGCGCCGGCGGCGTACAGCTCGTCGAAGTCACCCGGAGGGATGACGCCGCCGACGACGATCATGATGTCGTCGCGGCCGACCTCCTCGAGCGCCTTCTTCAAGGCGGGGACCAGGGTCAGGTGACCGGCTGCCAGCGACGACACGCCCACCACGTGCACGTCGTTGTCGGCGGCCTGCCGGGCCACCTCTTCCGGCGTCGCGAACAGCGGGCCCACGTCGACGTCGAAGCCGAGGTCGGCGAAGGCGGTCGCGATCACCTTCTGACCGCGGTCGTGGCCGTCCTGGCCCATCTTCGCGACCAGCACACGCGGCTGGCGGCCCTCGGCGTCGGCGAACTTGCGCACCGCCTCCATGGCCGCGTCGATGTTGCTCACCTCGCCCGCCTCATTCCGGTAGACACCACTGATGGTCTTGATCTCCGCCTGATGGCGACCGTAGACCTTCTCGAGCGCCTCGGAGATCTCACCGACGGTCGCCTGGTGACGGGCGGCCTCGATGGCCAGGGCCATCAGATTGTTCTCCATGCCGCCCTCGCTGGACGCCGCGGCGCGGGTCAGGTCGGCCAGGGCACGTTCGACGGCAGCCGAATCGCGCTGCGCGCGAAGGCTCTTCAGTTTCTCCAGCTGCTCGGCGCGCACCTTCGAGTTGTCGACCTTGAGGACCTCGATCTCCTCGTCGTCGGCGACCTGGTACTTGTTCACACCGATCAGCGGCTGCTGTCCGGAGTCGATGCGGGCCTGCGTGCGGGCCGCGGCCTCCTCGATGCGCAGCTTGGGCAGGCCCTCGTTGATGGCCTGCGTCATGCCGCCGGCCTCCTCGACCTCGCGGATGTGCTTGCGCGCCTTCTGCGCCAGCTGGTGGGTGAGCCACTCGACGTAGTTCGAGCCCGCCCACGGGTCGATCGGGCGCGTGGTGCCCGACTCCTGCTGGAGCAGCAGCTGGGTGTTGCGCGCGATGCGGGCCGAGAAGTCGGTCGGCAGCGCGATCGCCTCGTCGAGCGCGTTGGTGTGCAGCGACTGGGTGTGCCCCTGGGTCGCGGCCATCGCCTCGATGCAGGTGCGGGCGACGTTGTTGAACACGTCCTGCGCGGTCAGCGACCAGCCCGAGGTCTGCGAGTGGGTGCGCAGCGACAGCGACTTGGGGTTCTTCGGGTCGAACCCGGCGACGAGCTCGCTCCACAGCAGGCGGGCGGCGCGCAGCTTGGCGACCTCCATGAAGAAGTTCATGCCGATGCCCCAGAAGAAGGACAGACGCGGCGCGAACTTGTCGATGTCCAGGCCGGCGTCGAGGCCGGCGCGGATGTACTCGACACCGTCGGCGAGGGTGTACGCCAGCTCCAGGTCGGCCGTCGCGCCCGCCTCCTGGATGTGGTAGCCGGAGATCGAGATCGAGTTGAACTTCGGCATCTTCTGGCTGGTGTACTCGAAGATGTTCGAGATGATCCGCATCGACGGCTTCGGCGGATAGATATAGGTGTTGCGGACCATGAACTCTTTGAGGATGTCGTTCTGGATGGTCCCCGCCAGCTTCTCCGGCGGCACACCCTGCTCCTCGGCCGCGACGACGTAGAGCGCCAGGATCGGCAGCACCGCGCCGTTCATCGTCATCGACACCGAGACGTTGCCCAGGTCGATGCCGTCGAAGAGCTGACGCATGTCGAGGATCGAGTCGATCGCCACGCCGGCCATGCCGACGTCACCGGCCACGCGCGGGTGGTCGGAGTCGTAGCCGCGATGCGTCGCGAGGTCGAACGCCACCGACAGGCCCTTCTGGCCGGCGGCCAGGTTACGGCGGTAGAAGGCGTTCGACTCGGCCGCGGTCGAGAAGCCCGCGTACTGGCGGATCGTCCACGGCTGATTGACGTACATCGTCGGGTATGGGCCGCGGATGAACGGCGCCTGACCCGGCACCGAGTCGAGCGGGTACGGGTGCTCCGGGTCGTCGAGGATCGAGTTGCGGTCGGCGCGAGTGTAAACCGGCACGACGTCGATCTGCTCGGGGGTGTTCCAGGTGACCTGGTCGACCGAATAGCCGTGCGCGGCGGCGAGTTCCTCGGCGACCTTCGTGCCCGGGCCGGTCGGCTCGGGGGTCACCTCGGGGGTGAGATCGACCCCGGCGAAGCTCGGGATCGACTGGGTGGGATTCGGTTCGGTCTGCGTCATGCCGTCGCTCCCGTCGAGGTCAGCTGATCGAGGAGTTCACCGAGGGTGCCCACGGCATCGATGCCGATGCGCAGCGAACCGTCGGGACGATCGTCGGAGTCGGGCCATTCCCTCTCCGGGCCCGCGAGCAGAACCGTCGCCAGACCTGCGGCACGCGCGGCGGCCAGGGCGGCGGGACCGTCCTCGGCGTAACGCGCCTTGGTGCCGCAGATGACGGCGATCGGGCTCTTCGCCCCGGCGACCGCGTCGGCGATCTGGTCGGCGGCCAGCGGACCCGGGTTGACGGCGGCGATGCCGCCGGCGCCCAGGAAGTTGGTCACGAAGGTGGTGCGCGCGTTGTGCTCGGCGATGCTGCCCAGCGGGATGAGCAGCACCGACGGGCGGGCGCCGGTCTCGGCGAGCACGACGTCGGAGCGGTCGCGCAGCGCCTCGAAGGCACGGCCGACGCGGGCGAGCCTCGGGGTGCCGGTCACGACGTCGGTGACACCGGACGCGGTGGCGCCCTGCGCGTCCGACAGCACGCGCTCGTCGATGTTCGGGAATTCGTTGACACCGGTGACCGAGACGCGCCGGTGCGCGACCTCCTCGTCGCGACGGGCCAGCGCGGCGTCGATCCTCTCCGCGATCCAGCCGCTGTCGAGGGCGGCGCGGTAGCCGCCGGCGGCCTCGACCTCGGTGAACACCGACCACGCGTTGGCGGCGAGATCGTCGGTGAGCGACTCGACGTACCAGGAGCCGCCGGCCGGGTCGAGGACGCGGCCGATGTTGGACTCCTCGAGGAGCAGCAGCTGGGTGTTGCGCGCGATGCGTCGCGAGAACGACGGGCTCGAGGTGCGCTTGTCGGCGGGGATCGCGACGTCGTACGGCAGCACCGTGAGCTGGTCGGCGCCGCCGACACCCGCACCGAAGGCGGCGATGGTGCTGCGCAGCATGTTCACCCACGGGTCGCGCTGGGTGTACATCGACAGGTCGGTGACGGCGTGGGTCAGTGCGGCGCCGGCGTCGGGTGCGCCGACGACCTGCGCAACCCGGGCCCAGATCTTGCGCAGCGCGCGGAACTTGGCGATGGTCGCGAACTGGTCGTCGTCGGCGGAGACCCCGAAGCTGATCTGGCCGAGGGCCGCCTCGACGGACAGGCCGGCCGCGGTGAGATCGCGCAGGTGGGCGACGGCGGCAGCGGCGATGAGGCCGAGTTCGAGCGCGTTGTCGGCGCCGGCGGTCGCGAAGTCGCTGCCGTCGACGCGGAACGCGCGCACGCCGGCGGGCAGGCCGGACGCGCCGAGCGCGGTGGCCTCGTCGGCGTCGACCGTGGGACGGCCGGAGTACGCGGCGGTCAGCGGCGACAGGCCGAACGAGATCGTGGTGGCCGCGGTCGGCTCGGCCGCGACCGGGGCGGCCTGGGCCTTCTCCTTGAGGGCGAGCAGCTCACGAGCGGCGGCGATGCCCTCCGCACCGGCGTCGAGCGTGACCGGCACGAGGTCGAGGTAGACGCCACGCAGGACGGTGGCCAGGTCGGCGACACCGAGCGCGCCGCCGGGCTTGCCGACGGACAGCCAGAGTCCGCTGGTGCCGTTGGCCATCGCCTCGAGGACGAGTTCGTTGACGTCGGCCGCACCGGTCGTGTCGTCGCCGAACCGTTCGGTGACGCGCCAGCCGGCGGTGACGTCACGCTTGGGGTCGGCGCCGCGGACGAACGGGAACCTGCCGGGCAGGCCGGGCTCATCGGTCTCGTCACGACGCGTGTACAGCGGCCGGATGGTCAGCCCGTCCTCGGTCGTGGTCGAGAGCAGGGCCTCCGGGGTGTCGGGGAGCTCGTCGACCTCGACGCGACGCGCCTTGGCCAACACGGCCGCGGCGGCCTTCGACCATGCCTGATAGGCCTGGTCGATGTCGGTCGTGGCGAGATCCGACCCGGAACGGGACTGGTCAGTTTGCTGTGGCATGTGGGGAAGCACACCTCCGTGAGTGCTCTGTGCGAGCGCGTACACGACCTTAGCCGATCGCTCGCTCGGCCCGACAACGCGGCCTGGGTGACCTACGCCACCCACGGGTTCCGGGTGTGAGGAACGTCGGGAATGTCCGGCTCGACCGGGGGAGCCGCGGAGTAGAGTGTCCGGGTGCCCGAGCCCGCCCCCGCCGACGAGATGACCGAGGTCGCGGCGCCCCCCGCATCCTTCCGGCGGGTGACCCTCGGCCGCGTCTCCTTCGACCGTCGGGTGGTGCGCCGTGCACTTGTCGCCGCGACGGCCGTCGCGGTGGTGCTCCTCTGCTCCTACCTGGTCCCGCTCCCCTCGATCGCCAGCGTTCGCGCCTGGGGCGACGACCTGGGCCCGGCGTTCGTGTGGGCGTTCTTCGCCGCGTACGCGGTGGTGACGATCTTCCCGATCCCACGGTCGACGTTCACGGTGATGTCCGGAATCCTGTTCGGCCCGCTGGTGGGTTTCGCCGGGGCGATGATCGCGTCGACGATCGCGGCGGTCGCGGCCTTCGGCCTCGTGCGTGCCCTCGGACGCGACCGGGTGCAGCCGTTCCTGAAGAAGCCGGTCGTGCGGACCGTCGACCATCGCCTGCAACGCCGTGGATGGCTCGCGGTCGGATCCCTGCGACTGATCGCGGCGTGCCCGTTCTCGGTCGCAAACTACTGCTCGGCGCTGTCGTCGGTGCGTGCGCTTCCCTACACCGTGGCGAGCGTCCTGGGCATGGCCCCGGGCACCGCCGCGGTGGTGATGCTGGGCGACTCGCTCACCGGTGAGACGCACCCGCTGCAACTGGTGGTGAGCGGCGCGCTCTTCGCCGTCGGCATCGCGGGTCTCGTCCTCGACGCCCGGCTGCCGGTCTCCACACCGGCACCCGCCGACAAGCCCGGAGACCTGATCGCGGACAATCAAGATTCAAACCTTGATCAATCCAGCCAAAAGGCTTGATACGATGCATTCAAGTCTTTAGCCTTGAGTCATGTTCGTCATGACCGTCGACCAGCGCGGGAGCCGTAAGGACGTCGACCGCGTCGACGCCCTGCTGTCCGGGCTCTCCGCCGTCGACACCGTGCGGCGGTTCGAGCGGACCGCCGGCGACGAGGTCCAGGGCGTCCTCGACGACCCGACGGTGTGCGCGCAGCTCGCGGTCGAGTTGACCGCGAACGGGCACTGGAGCGTCGGGATCGGCACCGGTGACGTCGAGCGGCCGCTCCCCGACTCCACCCGCGCCGGCCGCGGGCCCGCGTTCATACACGCGCGCGACGCGGTCGAGGCGGCCAAACGCCAACGCATCCCGCTGTGTGTCCGCGGACCCGACACCCGCTGGTGCCGTCACGCCCAGACGGCCGGGCGGCTCATCGCCGACGTGGTCGCCGGTCGCAGCGAGGCCGGCGTCGAGGCGGTGACGTTGATGCGCCGGGGACTGACCCAGGCCGAGGCGGCCGAACGCCTGGGCATCTCTCCGCAGGCCATGAGCCAGCGGCTGCGCGCGGCGGGATGGGACCTCGAGGCCGATTCCCTCGACCTGCTGGCCGACGCCCTGGCCGAAGCCGACCGCGCCACCACCTCGGGAGCGACACGATGACCGTCTCCGCCCTCACCCTGTTCGTGCTCACCGCGCTCGCGCCGGTGGTGTGGTTCGGGGCGGATCGGGCCGCCCACGGCCGGACGGTCTTCGGGTTCTCCGAGACCGCGACCCTGCTGCGCGGCGTCGGCCTGGCGCTGCTGCTGGGTCTCGCCGCGGCGACCGCGATCGTCGCGACCGCAGCCGGACCGGTGGCCGGGTTCTGGGCGCACACCGCGCCGGTGATCGCGGCCGTGGCCGCGGTGACCGGTGGCGGACCGATCGTGCGCGCGGTGCTGAGGTTCGGCGGGGTGCGACCGACCCCTGCGGCACGCCCGGGAGAGAGCCGGAGCGGCGCCGACGAGAACGGTGCAAGCGAGAACGGCGACGCCGCCGCGGACCCCGGCGACGACCACGCCGATGCCGGCACGGACGAGGGCACGCCGAGTATCGAGGCCGGTCCCCTGCGCGGCGGCCGGGTCATCGGCTACCTGGAACGCCTCGCGGTCGTGTCGACGTTGATGGCGTCGTGGCCCGAAGGACTTGCGATCATCCTCGCCGTCAAGGGCCTCGCGCGTTATCCCGAGCTGCGTGCGCCGCAGGCGTCGGAGCAGTTCATCATGGGCACCTTCGTGTCGGTCCTGTGGGCGATCGGCATGGCCGGCGTCGAGCACCTGCTCACCCACTGACCCGTCCGTGCACCGAGCACCCGAGCACCCGAGCACCCGAGCACCCCAAAATCGCAGGTTGAGCGCAGAATCGCAGGCCGGAACCCGCGATTGGGCGGGTGAACTCGCGATCCTGTGCGGCTACGACCCGGGCTGATGCGGCCGGGCCGGCGTTCCGGCGGCGTGGCGCCCGGCGTCGAGCGACGCCTGATCCGGTGCGCCGCCGCCGATCTCCGGCTGCCCGGCGGTCGCGATCTCTGGGGCCACCGGCGTGCGCGCGACCGCCTCGGCCTCGGCGACGGCCTGTGCGACCTCGGGATCCGGGGCCAGCGAGAACCAGTCCTCGGTTTCCTCCTCGTCGACCTCCGACGGCTCGGAGTCCGACGGCTCGTAGCGGAACACCCCGTCTTCGCCCTGCACGCCGAAGGATTTCGCGAAGGACTGCAGCGCCGACCCGAAGTCGCTCGGCACCACCCAGACCTTGCTGCCCTCCCCCTTCGCCATCTCCGGCAGCTGCTGAAGGTATTGGTACGCAAGGAGTTCCGGGGTGGGCTTGGCCGTCTTGATGGCCGCGAAGGTCTTCTCGATGGCCTTCGCCTCGCCCTGTGCCTGTAGATAGGCGGCGGCCCGGTCACCCTGGGCACGCAGGATGCGGGACTGCCGCTCACCCTCCGCAGCCAGGATGGCCGCCTGCTTGGCGCCCTCGGCGGCGAGGATCTGGGACTGCTTGTTGCCCTCGGCCGTCTTGATCGCCGATTCCCGCTGGCCCTCCGCGGCGAGGATGGTCGCCCGCTTCTCGCGGTCGGCCTTCATCTGCTTCTCCATCGACTCCTGGATCGACGGCGGCGGCATGATCGACTTCAGTTCGACGCGGGCGACGCGCAGGCCCCAGCGCCCGGTCGCCTCGTCGAGCACGCCGCGCAACTGGGCGTTGATCGAGTCGCGGGAGGTCAGGGTGTCCTCGAGGGTCATGCCGCCGACGACGTTGCGCAGCGTGGATCTCAATGCGGGAACGCAAGTGCGCTCCCGGGTATCGGAGGGCCTTGTCCCGTTGAATCGATGTATGTCAATATTGACGGGTGTCGAATAAGAACTTGCTTCTCTTGCCAGGCCGCGGCCTGAGTGGTGACGAGACCGGAGCGGTTACCCCGCTGCTGAAGGCGCTCGCGGATCCGGTTCGGCTGCGGTTGCTGTCGGAGGTCGCCGCGCATCCGGGAGGTGAGGCGTGCGTGTGCGACATCTCCGGGCCGTTCGAGCTGTCGCAGCCGACGATCTCGCATCATCTCAAGGTGCTGCGTCAGGCGGGTCTGGTGACGAGCGAACGCCGCGCGACCTGGGTGTACTACCGTGTGAACACCGAAGCACTGCAACAACTGTCGGTCCTGCTGGGCGATCTCGCCATGGTTGTGGGGGAAACTCGTTCGTGCGAGGCCGACCAGTGACCACCGCCGACACCGCGGTCGCGGCGAAGTTGTCGATGCTCGACCGATTCCTGCCGGTGTGGATCGGCGCAGCAATGGTCGCCGGCCTGCTGCTGGGCCGCAACGTTCCCGGCCTGGGAGACGCCCTGGCGGCCGTGGAGATCGACGGTATCTCGCTGCCGATCGCTCTCGGACTGCTGATCATGATGTATCCGGTGCTGGCGAAGGTGCGCTACGACCGACTCGACTCGGTCACCGGCGATCGTCGCCTGCTGCTGGGATCGCTGCTGCTGAACTGGATCGTCGGACCCGTGTTGATGTTCGCGCTGGCCTGGCTTTTGCTCCCCGACCTACCGGAGTACCGGACCGGGCTGATCATCGTCGGTCTGGCGCGCTGTATCGCGATGGTCATCATCTGGAACGACCTGGCGTGCGGCGACCGTGAAGCCGCTGCCGTCCTCGTCGCACTGAACTCGGTGTTCCAGGTGATCATGTTCGCCGTGCTGGGCTGGTTCTACCTCTCGGTGCTACCCGGATGGCTCGGCCTGGAACAGACGACCATCGACACCTCGCCGTGGCAGATCGCGAAGTCGGTGCTGATCTTCCTCGGAATCCCGCTGGTTGCCGGCTATCTCACCCGCCGCATCGGTGAACGGGCCAGAGGCCGCGAATGGTACGAGTCCTCGTTCCTCCCGCGATTGGGGCCGTGGGCCCTCTACGGTCTGCTGTTCACCATCGTCATCCTGTTCGCCTTGCAGGGGGAGCAGATCACCTCTCACCCGTGGGACGTCGTGCGGATCGCGCTGCCGCTGCTGATCTACTTCGCGGTGATGTGGGGTGGCGGATTCGTCCTCGGCGCCGTGATGGGGCTGGGTTACGCACGGACCACCACGCTGGCGTTCACCGCTGCCGGCAACAACTTCGAGCTCGCCATCGCCGTTGCGATCGCGACCTATGGTGCGACCTCCGGTCAGGCTCTTGCCGGAGTCATCGGCCCACTCATCGAGGTGCCCGTCCTCGTCGCGCTGGTCTATGTGTCTCTGGCGTTGCGGAAACGCTTCACCAGTCCGACGACCGCCTCCAGCCCAGATGTGTCGAAGGAGCCTGTTCGCGATGTCTGAGAATGTGTTGGACGAACAGCTGAGTCGCGGCGAACACCGCGCCCAACCCGAGCTGCTGATGCCGCATACCGTGCTCGCCCGTACCGCAGCTGACTTGGCCGCCAAGTACGAAGGGGTGGTGTCTCGACAGACGGTAGAACGCTGTGTCTTCGAGTCCTACACCGCGTTACGGCGCACCTCCCGGGTGCATACGCATCTGACGACCTTGGCGGGCCGGTTCGCTGCCGATCGGTTACGCGCCCTCGCCCAGGCTGAGGGGGCGGTACCCAAGGATGTGCCCGAAGTCCTGTTCATCTGCCTCCAGAACGCCGGCCGCTCGCAGATGGCTGCCGGATTGATGACCCACCACGCCACAGGTCGGGTACATGTGCGCTCGGCCGGATTGGTGCCGGCTCATTCGATCAACCCGACCGTCGTCGAAGCGATGTCAGAAATTGGCGTCGACCTGGGTACCGAGTACCCCAAACCACTCACCGACGATGTGGTCGCCGCCGCTGACGTGGTCGTAGCGATGGGCTGCGGCGACGCGTGCCCGATCTATCCCGGCAAGCGGTATCTCGATTGGACGGTCTCCGATCCTGAAGGCCGTCCACTTGGCGAGGTTCGCGCGATCCACGATGACCTTGACGCCCGGGTTCGCGAGCTCCTTGCCGAGCTCACGGCCAACCATCTGTGACTTTCCGAGCATTCCTCCACAGCTGAAAGGGACTGTGTCTCATGTCTTCCTCTCGACCTAGCGTGCTGTTCGTGTGCGTCCACAATGCCGGCCGCTCACAGATGGCCGCGGGGTTCCTCACCGCGCTCAGCCAGGGCAGTGTCGAGGTCCGCTCCGCCGGATCTGCGCCCGCCGACTCAATCAATCCAGCCGCGGTCGAGGCGATGGCTGAAGTCGGTATCGACATCTCGGCACAGTCACCCAAGGTCCTCACCCCCGACACCGTCGAATCCTCCGATGTGGTGATCACCATGGGCTGTGGCGATGCATGCCCAGTATTCCCCGGCGTCAGCTACCGCGACTGGGCCCTCGACGACCCCGCCGGCCAAGGCATCGACGCGGTCCGCCCGATCCGCGATCAGATCCGCGCACTGGTCGCGGACCTCCTCGACGAACTGCTCCCCGCTAACCAGCAGGTCGGCCAGTGAGCACACCACCGCAGGTGCTGTTCGTGTGCGTGTCCAACCGCGGCAAATCGGTGATGGCCGAACACCTCACACCGACAGTCACCGACCGGATCACCCCGTCCTCGGCCGGCACCAGCGCGAAAATCGGCGGCCAGGTCAACGACCTGTCCGCCCAGGCGCTCGCCGAAGTCGGCGCCACCGTGGACGGGCATCAGCCGCGGCAACTCACCGACGAACTGATGCAAACTGCAGATCTCGTCGTGGTGGTCGGCACCGCCGACGTCACCCCACCCGACGGCGTCGCCCTCGAAGTGTGGAACACCGACGAACCCTCCGAACGGGGCATCGACGGTATCGAACGGATGCGACTAATCCGCGACGACATCACCAACCGGATCCGCGCCCTCGCCGACCGCATCGCGCGGTAGGCGAGAGCGCAAGCCACGACCCCTCAGCAGCAAGCAGTGCGCACCTCAGCCGGTTCGGCGGCGCTGCCACCGCAGCACACCGAACCCTGCTCGACGTCATCGTTGGCGTTCTGCTCCAACAGTTTCGGGCTGGTCCCGAACGTGTCGGAGTCGGCGAGCACGGTGTAGACCTCCCACTTCTCGTTCGCCGGTCCGGTCACCCAGACCTTGTCCTGCGTTGCGAAACAGCAGGTGGAGTTGATCTCCTCCTGGGTGAACAGGCCCTCCCCGGACAGCCTGGCGATCTCGGCGTGCACCTTCTCGCTCGATTCGACCTCGACGCCGAGGTGGTTGATCGTGCCGCCCTGGCCGGGGTTCTCTAGCAGCACCAGTTTCAGGGGCGGCTCGACGATCGCGAAGTTGGCGTATCCCGGCTTGCGTTTGGCCGGGGTGGTGTTGAACAGCTTGGAGTAGAACTCGATCGCGGTATCGAGATCATCGACGTTGAGCGCGAGCTGCATACGGGACATGACCATCACCTTCACCTGTGAGACATATATCGAACTACTGACACATGCAGGGTGCCACCTTTTCGACATATGTCAAGTAGGGGCGTACGATCTGGTCATGCCGAAGCCCTTGCCGATGGTCGACATCAGCGCCCCGATCTGCTGCGCACCGGTATCCGCGGCTCCGCTCGATGACGACACCGCCCTAGAAATCGCTCTGCGACTCAAGGCCCTGGCCGATCCCGTTCGGATCAAACTCGTCTCAATCCTGCTTACCGACACCGGTGACGGGACCTGCACCTGCGACCTCGCGACCGCGGTCGGCCTCACCGAAGCCACCACCAGTCACCACCTGGGGCAGCTCCGCAAAGCCGGCATGGTCACCCCCGAGCGCCGCGGCATGAACGTCTACTACCGAGCGCAACCGGACTCGTTGGAAGCACTACGCAACGTTCTCAGCGCTACGACGGGTTGCTGTTGAACGGCGACGGCACGAACTGAGCGAGCCTTATCCGGGTGTCCTTTTGGCAGGCCAACTCCGGTGTCTTTCAGCAGGTCAGCGAGCATGGCGAGCAATCCAGCTCGGCTGGTGGCGGGCAGATCGGATCGGTGATCACGGCGTGGCCGGCGCCAGCGAGGGCGGTGATGCGGGCGGCGACGCTGACCGCGTGCCCGAACAGGTCTCCGTCGCGGACGACTGCGCTGCCGTAGTGGATCGATCCCGGCGCGTAGGGCGATGAATCCGTCTTGACCGGCGGCCGCGGCCGCGGGGGCGGTGATCGTGGCGAGGATCACTTGGGGGGCGTCGGCGGTGAGCATCACCGCATCGCCGATGGCCTTGACCAGCCGCGTGCCCGGTCATAGAGCCTGCCTGCCAGGTCTGAGAGGCCAACCGTATGGCCAGTTCTGCGGCTTCCTGGTCGCCGCAGAACTCGGTGAACACGCTGTATCCGGCGAGGTCGACGAACGCCACCGCGACGTCACGCTGCTCGAGCTCGGCGAGCTCGTCCGAGGGAGGGCCATGGTGATGCCCGTGCAGTGGTGGCGTGGTCATCGGTCACCGGCACGGCGGGCACGGAACCGGGCGAGCGCAGGGTTCTCGCGGACCGTGATGTCGGTCAGAGGCAAAGACGTCAGGCGCAGGCGGAGTTCGCCACGGGGGATGAACCGGTGCGGTGCCCCTTCGAGGTTGTGCAGCAGCCGCGCCGGTGCGCTGCCGAGCAGGTCGTAGCCGACCAGCATTCCGCCGGGCGCGAGCACTCGGGCGGCCTCGGCGAGTGCGCGTTCCCAGTCGATGACGTGGTGCAACATGATGAACGAGACGACGGTGTCGAAGCTTCCGTCCTCGAACGGCAGGGCTGTGGCGTCGGCGACCTGGGCGTGAGCGCGGGCCCCGAAACCCTGCAGCCGATCGCTGGCGGCGGCGACCATGACCGGGTCGAAGTCGGTGACGGTCACATCCACGAGTTCGTCGGGGTTGGTGGTGAGGATCTGCTCGGTCATCGCGCCGGCGCCGCCACCGATTTCAAGGACCCGGCCTCGGGGATGGATGCCTTGCAGCGCCCACGGGAGTACCCACCTGCCGGTGGCCGCCTGCCACGGTGCGCTGCGGCAGAACAGAGACTCGATCGTCGACATCGACGGCATACCAACAGCTCCCACCTCTCGCCCGGCCGCGCCTGCTGCCACTTCTTCGTGATGATTCGATTACAGCACACAATGCCGCTATCATCGTCATATGACGATGAATGAGTGCTCGGTGGCGACTGGGGCGGACCTCGATCCCGCGGTGGCGTTGTTCCACAGCCTCTCCGATGGGACCCGTCTGGCAATCGCAACCCGCCTCGCGCACGGTGGCGAGGCCCGGGTGGCGGATCTGATGGCGGAGCTGGGGTTGGCGCAATCGACGGTCTCCGCGCACGTGGCGTGCTTACGGGACTGTGGGCTCGTCGAAGGCCGCCCGCAGGGGCGGCAGGTGTTCTACAGCCTGGCCCGACCGGAGCTGATGGACGTGCTCGCCGCCGCCGAAACCCTCCTGGCAGCGACCGGAAACGCGGTTGTGTTGTGCCCGAACTACGGCACCGACGCCACCACCTCCTGCTGCACAACGGGCGACACGAAGGCGGGGGTGCGGCGATGAGCGACGCATGCGGATGCGGGCACGACGAACCGGCCAGTGAGGACGAGCAGGCTCCGGAGCACTGGTGGCAGGTGCGGGAGCTGCAGGCTGCCGCCGCGGCCGCGGTGTTCCTGCTCGCCGCGTACATCACCAGCTGGTCCGGCGGCCCCGAACCGGTCGCGCTCGCCCTGGAGTGGGTGGCGCTGCTGATCGGGGCGTGGACATTCGTCCCCTCGACCCTGAGCCGGTTGGCGAAGGGCAAAATTGGCGTCGGCACCCTGATGACGATTGCTGCGGTCGGCGCGGTGATCCTCGGCGAGGTCGGCGAAGCCGCGATGCTCGCTGTGCTGTTCTCCATCAGCGAAGGCCTTGAGGAGTACGCCGTCGCCCGCACCCGCCGCGGGCTGCGGGCGCTACTAAATCTGGTCCCGGACTCCGCGACCGTGCTCCGCGACGGCACCCCGGTCACCGTCTCCCCGGCGGAATTGGCCGTCGGGGACCAGATGTTGGTCAAACCCGGCGAGCGGATCGCCACCGACGGCACCATCACCGAAGGCCGCACCGCACTGGATGTTTCGGCGATCACCGGCGAATCCGTGCCTGTCGAAGCCGGACCCGGCACGCAGGTCTACGCCGGGTCGATCAACAGCACCGGCGCCCTGAGCGTGCATGTCACCAGCACGGCGGAGAACAACTCGCTGGCCAAGATCGTGCAGATCGTCGAGGCCGAACAGTCCCGCAAGGGCGACGCGCAACGCCTCGCCGACCGGATCGCCAAGCCCCTGGTACCGGCGATCATGATCTTCGCCGCCGCCATTGCGATCCTCGGCTCCCTGCTCGGTGACCCGGCCACGTGGATCGAACGGGCCCTGGTCGTGCTCGTCGCCGCGTCGCCGTGTGCGCTGGCGATCTCTGTGCCGGTGACCGTGGTCGCGGCGATCGGCGCCGCCAGCAAGATCGGCGTCCTGGTCAAAGGAGGTGCCGCCCTCGAAGCCCTCGGCCGGGTCCGCACCGTCGCCCTCGACAAGACCGGCACTCTGACCGCGAACCGGCCCACCGTCGTCGACATCGCCACCACCCCCACCGACACCGCTGCTCCTAGCACCGGGAGCAGCCTGGGCGACCGCACTCCGGGCCAGGAGCGGGTGCTCGCCGTCGCCGCGGCGCTGGAAGCGCACAGCGAACACCCGCTCGCCCGCGCGATCCTCGCCGCCCACGGCGAGACCACCGCCGCGCGCGATGTGCAGGCTGTTCCCGGGGCCGGCCTGACCGGCCTCGTCGACGGACGGCCCGCGCGGCTGGGCCGTCCCGACTGGATCGAGCCCGGCCCGCTCGATGAGCGGGTCGCGGCCATGCAGGCCGACGGCGCCACCGCCGTCCTGATCGAACACGACGGTCAGGTCATCGGCGCGGTCGCCGTCCGTGACGAGCTTCGCCCCGAAGCCGGCGCGGTAATCGAGCACCTGCACCGCATCGGCGCCACGGTCGCGATGCTCACCGGCGACAACACCGCCACCGCCAACGCGCTGGCGAAGATCGCCGGCATCGACGACGTACACGCCGACCTCCGCCCCGAAGACAAGGCCCGCATCATCGGCGACCTCCGAACGAACTCGTTCACCGCGATGGTCGGCGACGGCATCAACGACGCTCCCGCCCTGGCCACCGCCGACCTCGGCATCGCCATGGGCGCAATGGGATCGGACGTAGCGATCGAAACCGCCGACGTCGCCCTCATGGGCGAAGACCTCCGCACCCTCCCGCAGGCACTCGATCACGCCCGCCGCGCCCGGAAGATCATGCTGCAGAACGTCGGCCTGTCCCTCGCCCTGATCGCGATCCTCATCCCTCTCGCGCTGTTCGGGATACTCGGCCTCGCCGCCGTCGTCGCCGTCCACGAACTCGCCGAGATCGTCGTCATCGCCAACGGAGTCCGCGCCGGCCGGGTCAAAGCGCTAGCCCGGGCGAGGACCGGAACTGGCCAGCGGACTCCGTCCGTAGTGACGGTCGGGCAGTGATCACCGCGGTTCCGGTGGCGCACCGCCGCGTACGCCTCACACGGCGGTGCGGGCTGCTGGCCGTCGCTGTCGGACTCGCGGCCACCGATCTGGCCGTCAAGGCATGGGCCACAAGCGCGCTCGCGGACGGCGCAGTCATCGGAACGGGGCCGGTGCAGCTGCGGCTGGCATTCAATCCGGGCGCGGCGTTTTCGATCGCCGCCGATGCCCCGGCATGGGTGCTGCCCACAGTCACCGGAATCATCACCTTCATCGTCGCGGTCACCTCCTGGCGGATGGCGCCAGGCACCGGGCACCTCGGGCGGCTGGGGTTAGCAGCGATCCTCGGCGGGGCAAGCGCCAATCTCATCGATCGGTTCCCCGACGGAGTGGTCACTGACTATCTCCACACCGGTTGGTGGCCAACGTTCAACCTCGCTGACACATTCATCGTCGGCGGCGCTGCCATCTTGATCACCCTCACCGCATTCAGGAGTCCCGACGAACGAGCGCAGCATTCACCCGAGCGCTGACCCCCCGTTACCTTCTTCGTGGCCCCGCGGTGCGGGACTACGAAGAAGGTAACGGGGGGTTCGGGTGATGCTCTCGGCTCACCACAGGTGGCGGTGAGGGCAGGGGCCGGCGGCCTATGCCGGCCTGGGGCCGTGAAATGCATCTGGCCCCGCCGAGATCGTTGTCTCGACGGGGCCAGATGGGCAGACCGTGGTACTACCGGGAGGGGCCGTTGTGATCTCGTTGCCGATGGGGATCACGGCGGTCTGTTGCAGCACCTGGTGCCGGTCGTGCTCCGGCCACTGGCGAGGTGCGTGCGATTCCCCGCGAGGCGACTGCTGCGGCACGTTGTGCCGGGGTCATGGGTTGCCGGGCGCCGGGGAGGCCGTCGAACTGTGCGGCGGGGACGTGCAGTTGAGCTTCCGCTTGGTTCTTCTCTGCCGCGTACGCGGCGGCGCGACTTTCCTCAATGCGTTGCGCCGCGACGCGGTACTCCTCGCGGGAGTTGAGGCCGGCTTCCTCGACTGTGTAGTTGGTCGGGTTCCACTGCAGCGACCAGCCGGGTTGACGGCCGGCGACTTTGAGTCGTTCGGCTGCGGCTGCACGCGCAGCCTGCGCTTCGGGTGTGCTCGCTTCGGCGGCGATAGCCGACTTGATCTGTTCGAGCTCGACTCGCTTGTCGCGTAGTTCGCGGATCTGGACCGAGACCGCCAGCGGTGCCACCACTGCCCGGCCGCAACTCGATGACCTGTTCTCTCACCTTCGGCCTGGGGACACCCTGGTGGTGTGGCGACTCGATCGACTCGGCCGCTCACTGCCACATCTGCTTCAGGTCGTCACCGACCTCGAAGAGCGCGGCATCGGCTTCCGGTCGGTGACCGAATCGATCGACACCACCACCGCCGGCGGCAAGCTGATCTTCTCCATCTTCGGCGCGCTCGCCGAGTTCGAACGCAACCTCATCCGCGAACGCACCTCGGCCGGCCTCGCCGCAGCCCGGGCTCGCGGTCGGGTCGGGGGGCGGCCGCCGAAGATGACGCCGAAGAAGATCAAGCAGGCCAGGTTGATGCGCGACAACGGGATGAGTCAGACCGAAATCGCGGAGATCCTCGGAGTCGGTCGCACGACGCTGTATCGCCATCTGAAGTAGTAGTACCGCACCGACATTTTCGAAAGGGTGGCGCCTGTTGTCCTCCACTGACTCACCGAGGCCGACGCGGCCCCGCAGCTGCTACCGCCCTACTCGGTCGGTGTCGCTGAGTGTCGGGACGCGCCCGGCAGTGCCGGATCACTCGAGGGCGTAGAGATCGTGCGCGGTGGCGGCATAGGCGGTGTCGGCATCGACGGCCAGCAACGCTTCGACCGGACCGACCACGGCCTTCTGTTCCCATGTTCGGCCGGTGTGGCTGCGCCAGGCGACACCCTCAGTGTCGACACCCCACAGGGAGCCGTCACCGGCGGCGGAGAGCAACACCAGCGTGGGGGCTTCGGGAACGGCGGTGAAGGTCCGGGCACCGTCGGTGCTGTGCTGCAACCCGTCGGCGGTGGCCGCCCAGACACCATCGTCGGTAACGGCCAGGGCTGCGGCGGCCAGCGGGGCTCCGGCGCTCCAGGTGGCGCCAGCGTCGGTGGAGACCAACAGCCCGGTGGTCCCGTCGAAACCGACGAGCACCGTCCCGTCGGTGGCCAGAGCGTGGAAATCCACTTCTCCGGCAAGGGATTTCGGGGTCCAGGTGCGACCACCATCGGTACTGTCGATCAATCCGAGCGGGTTCGGTGCCGAACTCGATGGTCCGGGATGCCCGGAGGCGAAGAGCCGATCGGTGCCGGGCACCCCGGTCAGTCCCATGAAGTCGTCGTCGGAGGTGCCGACCCGGCTGGTGTGCCCGTCAATGCCGAGGGTGACCAGGCCGGTGTGGGTGCCGGCCAGGATCGTGCCGTCGGCACCGAGGTGCAGCCCGTGCAGGTGATCGAGGGCAGGGGTCAATGCCACCGCGGGCACCTCCGCGGTCGGGACAGACCCCGATCGGGTCGGTGTCGTACCGGGCTGCTGGGTCGAGCATCCGACGAGCACGGTCAGGGCAGCGGCGACGAGCACACCCCGGCAGGGGCGCGCGAACGATATCCACATGGACGCAGAAGAACTTTCTCTCTGGGGCAGGGCCACGCAGGTCAGGTGCGGGCCAGGTGGGCGGGGTCGAGGTCGAGGCGGCGCAACAGTTGTGCATTGAGGGCAACGACGATGGTCGAAACCGACATGAGCACCGCGGCCACCGCCGGGGAGATCGCCACCCCGGCGAAGGCGAGCACACCGGCGGCCAGGGGCACGGCGATGATGTTGTAGCCGGTCGCCCACACCAGGTTCTGCCACATCTTCCGGTAACTGGAGTGGGAGAGTTCGATGATCGACAGCACCGCCCGCGGATCGTTCGCCGCCAGCACCACCCCGGCGGATTCGATCGCCACATCGGTGCCGGCACCGATGGCCACTCCCACATCCGCCCGAGCCAGGGCCGGGGCGTCGTTCACGCCGTCGCCGACCATGGCGACCTTGTGCCCGCGTTGCTGCAGTTCGGTGACCTTCGCGTCCTTGTGCTCGGGCAGCACTTCGGCGAAGACCTCGTCGATGCCGAGATCGGCGGCCACCGCGTCGGCGACCTGCCGGGCATCACCGGTGATCATCGCGACCTTGACTCCGCGGGCGTGCAGGGCGTCGATCGCCTGGCGGGACTCCTCACGGACCGCGTCCTCGAGCGCCACGGCACCGAGCACCCGATCACCTTCGGCGATGTGCAGCACCGACGCTCCGCGCTGCACCCACTGTTCGGTGACGGCGGTGACCTCGGCCGGTACCGACAACGACAGGTCGGTCAGCATCGCGGGTCCGCCGACGGTGACCTCGGTGCCGTCGACGACCGCGCGCACGCCACGGCCGGGCAGCGATCGGAAGTCGGTGGCGGTGATCTTCTCGCCCGTCGGGACACTGGTGCCCGCCGCGGCCACGATCGCGTGCGCGACGGGATGTTCGCTGTCGGCTTCGACTGCGGCGGCGCGGGCCAGCAGATACGATTCGCTGATTCCGTGGGCGGTCGTGACGCCGGTGACCTGGTGCCGGCCCTGGGTGAGGGTGCCGGTCTTGTCGAACAGGACCACCTCGACGGTGCGCATGCGTTCGAGGGCGAGACGGTCCTTCACCAGCACACCGGCCTTGGCGGCGCGTTCGGTGGAGATCGCGATCACCAGCGGGATCGCCAACCCCAGGGCGTGGGGACACGCGATGACCAACACGGTGACCGTGCGCACCACCGCTTCGTCGACGTTGCCGAGCAACGCCCACACCACGAAGGTGAGCAGACCGCTGATCGCGGCGAAGTAGAACAAGAACGCCGCGGCCTTGTCCGCCAACGCCTGCGCCCGCGACGAGGACGCCTGAGCGTCGGCGACCATGCGTTGGATACCGGCCAGGGCAGTGTTCTCACCGACGGCGGTGATCCGCACGCGCAGGGCGCTGTCGGTGGCGACGGTACCGGCGACCACCGTGTCGCCGCTTCCGCGGGTGACGGTCTTCGATTCGCCAGTGATCATCGATTCGTCGACCTCGGCGCGGCCGGCGACGACGGTGCCGTCCGCGGGCACCCGGGCCCCGGCCCGCACGAGCACCACGTCGTCGAGGGCCAACTCCGACAACGGCACCTCCTCGGTGCCGTCGTCGGTGACCTTCTCGGCGGTGTCGGGCAGCATCGCCGCCAACGCGTCGAGGGCTCCCGAGGCCGAGCCGAGGGCGCGCATCTCGAGCCAGTGCCCGAGCAGCATGATCACGATCAGCAGCGCCAGTTCCCACCAGAAGTCCAGGTCGAAACCGCCGAGGCCGAGGGTGGTGATCCACGAGGCGGCGAAGGCGACGCTGATGGCCATCGCGATCAGCAGCATCATTCCCGGTCGGCGCGAGCGCAGTTCGGCCCAGCCTCCGGTGAGGAACGGCATGCCGCCGTAGACGAAGATCACCGTGCCCAGCACCGGCGGGATCCACATGGCGCCGGGGAAGTCCGGCATGGGGTAGCCGAGCAACTCGGCAACCATGTGGCTGAATCCCACGACCGGGATCGACAGGATCAGCGACACCCAGAAACGCCGTCGGAACATCTCTCCGTGCGTGCCGTGCCCACCATGATCGCCGTGGCCGGCATGAGGGTCCGACCCGACATGCGCGAGATGCTCGCCGTATCCGGCGTGCGCATCGTGCGGCTGCGGGGGCGGGCTCTGTACGTCGGCGCTGTGCTCGTGCCCGGTGGGCGCCTGAGCCGGGCGGGTGTGTCCGTGCTCCGGGTGCGACATCGAAAGCCTCCTGGGTGGCGGGCCGAGAGGAACCGGCCGGGGGTCGGCCGGTTACAGGGTGGTCAGCAGCTGGCGCATGGTGTCGATTTCCTGCTGCTGGGTATCGACGATGGTGCGGGCCATCGCCACCGCGTCGGGGAACTGCCCGTCCTCGATCTCGGTCTGCGCCATGTCGACGGCGCCTTCGTGGTGGGCGATCATCTGCTCGAGGAACAGGCGGGCCGCGTCGGTGCCCTGCGCATCCGCCAACGCTTGCATGTCTTCCTCGCTCATCATCCCCTCCATCTCGGCCATACCGCCGTCCATGCCGGGCATGTCGTGGTCGCTCTCGGGCATCTTGGTGGGTTCGCCCCACTGGTCGAGCCAGCTCTCGAGTTGGTCGATCTCCGGGCCCTGGGCGGTCTTGATCTGCTCGGCCAGGGCGGTGACCTCGGCGGGGATGTTGTCCTTGGCCAGGAGCATGTCGCTCATCTCGATGGCCTGGCTGTGGTGCGGGAGCATCATCTGCGCGAACATCACATCGGCGTCGTTGTGGGCTGTGGCCTGTTCGGCGGGTGTGCCCGCCGAGGCCGGCGCGGTCGAGGTCGCGACCGTGGTGCCGGTGTCGGAGTCGGAATCGCTGCACGCGGTTGCAGCGAATACCACGGCCAGGGCTGTGGCGCCGACGGCGAGGGTCTTCTTGTTCATCAAGGGGTGTTCCTTTCTCGGACAAGCACAGGCATCGTGATGGCGCAGCTCGGCACCGCCGGACGGCGGGCCCGGGTCACGCCAGGTAGGACACGGTCGTCATCATTCCGGCCTCCTGGTGATAAGCGTTGTGACAGTGCAGTGCCCATTGGCCGGGGTTGTCGGTGTCGAATTCGATCTCGACGGTGCGCATCGGCCCGATGGTGACGGTGTCCTTGCGCAGACCGGTGTCGGTGAGCGCGAAAGTGTGTCCGTGCAGGTGCATCGGGTGGAACATGTCCGACATGTTGCGCATCCGCATGCGCACCCGCTGTCCCTCGTTGACGTTCAGCGGCGCGCTGTTCGGGTGGGCGCGGCCGTTGAGGGTCCAGCGGTACGGCGACATCGTCCCGCCCATATCCACACTGTGATACAGATCGTGATCACGCTCGGCCAGACGCACATACTCCCGGGGCGCAAGATCGGTGCCGAGCAGCACCCGCCGATCCAGCTCGTCGGGGCGAGGCTGGATCGGCAGTTCGCCGGAGGCGGTGCGCACCACCGCCTGTCCGTACCCGGTCTTGCCCTCGGCCTGAGCGAACAGCGGGAACACCCCGTCGCTGAGGGTAACCAGCACGTCGAATCGCTCGCCCATGCCGATCAGCAGTGCGTCGGTGTCCTGCGGTACCACCGGGAACCCGTCGGTGTGGGTGACCGTCATCCGGTGACCGCCCAACGCGACCCGGAAGGCGGTGTCGGCGGCGGCGTTGACGAACCGGATCCGTGCCCGCTGTCCGGGTGCGGCGGTCAAGACCATCGGATCATCCGGCACGCGCCCGCCGACCAGAAAGTGGGGATAGCTCACGTCCCCGGCACCGCCGAGGAGCGGTGAGAGCATCGTTTCCTCACCCATGTCCATACCGCCCATGTCCATGGCGCCGTGATCCATCCCGCCCATTCCGGTGCCGATGCCGAGCTCGCGGGCCACGTCGTCGGGGGTACGTCCGGTGCCGTCGAGCCAATCGTCGAGCACCACGATCCACTCGTGCTCGTAGTCGCCCGGCTCGGCCGGATCATCGACGATCAGCGCGCCGTAGAGCCCGCGGTCGAGTTGCAGACCCGAATGCGAGTGATAGAAGTACGTGCCCGCATGAGGGACGGTGAACTCGTAGACGAACCTGTCTCCGGCAGCGATCGGGTCCTGCGTCAGCCCCGGCACCCCGTCCATATCGTTGCTCAACGCCAGCCCGTGCCAGTGCACACTCGTCTCCACCGGCAGCTGGTTGTCCACCTCCACCCGCAGCAGATCCCCGGCGCGGGCGCGGAGCAGTGGCCCCGGCACCTGGTCGTCATAGGACCAGGTAGACACGATGCGGCCGCCCAGGTCCACCTCGACCGGACGCGGTGTCAACCGGGCCGAGGCCACCTGCTGGCCCGGGGAGCGGCGCTGCTGTTCGAGACGACGCACCGCCGGTGACGTGGCGGTCACCGGGACGCCGGTCGCGGCTCCCGACGCGGAACAGGAGGCGAGAACCCCAGCACCGGTGAGGATCGAGCCGATCAGAAAGGCCCGGCGGGGAACCCTAACCACGGGCCTGCTCCTGCTGCTCACCGGTCGAGGCGGCGCCACCGGACTGCGTCAACGTCCGTCGACGGGACACGAACTCATCGGATGTGATATCGCCACGGGCGAAACGCTTTTCGAGCGTCCGAAGTGGATCGTCCTGCTGCTCGGTGTGGGCAGGACCGTCTGCGCGGTCGGTACGGAACAAGGTGGCCACCAGATAGATCACCACCGCCCAGAACACGAGCATGCACACCGTCATGACGGCCCATCCCGCCCACCCGACGTCACCGACCCAACCCATCATGGTCGCCTCCATCCTTCGGTTTCGTACCTTCAGCCTCGGGCACCCACCCCCAGGTTCGGTGGAGGTCGTATGAAGATTTGCTCAAGAAGCCCGCCGCGGCGCCGGCGCCGGGACGGTGCTGGCGATGATGGACCCCATGACGTCCTCCCCTGCTCGCCCACCCGCATCCGGCAGCGACCCGGCGACACCGGCGCGACCCTCGACCGGTCTGCGGGCGATGGTCGTCGAGGACGAACCGTCTTTGGCGAATCTGGTGGGCTCCTATCTCGAGCGGGACGGTTTCGAGGTCGCGATCACCGGTGACGGCTCCGAGGCCGTTCCCCTCGCCCGGCAGGTCGATCCCGATGTGGTGGTCCTCGACCTGGGGTTGCCAGGCTTGGACGGGGTGGAGGTGTGTCGGCAGTTGCGGACCTTCTCCGACGCCTACGTCGTGATGCTCACCGCCCGCACGGAAGAGATCGACACCCTGATCGGACTGTCCGTCGGCGCCGACGACTATATGACCAAACCGTTCAGCCCCCGCGAACTGACCGCCCGCATCCAGGCCATGTTGCGCCGCCCCCGCTCCACCACCGCCGCAGCCCCAGCCACCGCCGTGTCGCCACCGCGTCGTTTCGGGGACCTGAGCCTCGACGTCAACGGCCGCGAGGTCACTGTCGCCGGGCAATCGGTCGCGCTGACCCGCACCGAATTCGACATCCTCGCCGCCCTCGCGCGTGATCCCGGCGTGGTCCTCACCCGCGCCCAGCTGATCGAGGCGGTGTGGGGGCCGAGCTGGGTCGGTGACGAACACCTGGTCGACGTGCACATCGGGCACCTGCGCCGCAAACTCGGCGACGATGCCGCACGCGGCCGGTACGTGCGCACCGTCCGCGGTGTCGGCTACCGAATGGGCACCGGATCATGACCGGCCGATCATCCGCACCGGGTGGGTCCCTGCGCCGCACCGCCAGTGCCTCGAGTTTCGGTACCCGACTGTTCCTCGCCCTGACCGTGGTGGTGCTCGGCTGCGCCGTCAGCGCCTGGATCGTGGCCTCCGCGCTCGCGCCCGGCATCTTTCACGATCATCTCGGGCAGGCCGGAATCGACCACAACTCCAGCCAGGCCGGTCACGTCGAAGAAGCCTTCACTTGGGCGATCATCCTCGCCTGGGGGCTGGCCATTGCCATCGCGGTGCTGCTGTCACTGGCGGTGAGCTGGTACATCACCCGGCGCGTCCAACGGTCGCTGACCGCGGTGACCACATCCACCGCGCAGATCGCCGCCGGCCACTACGACACCCGCATGCACAGCCCCGGCCTCGGCCGCGAATTCGACCAGCTGACCGTGACCGTCAACGAACTCGCCCGCCGTCTCGAGGCCACCGAAACCACCCGACGCCGGATGCTCGCCGACCTCGGCCACGAGATGCGCACCCCGATCGCCACTCTCGATTCCTACCTCGAAGCCCTCGAAGACGGCGTCCGCAGCCCGGACGAGGACACCCTGCAAATCCTGCGTTCCGCCACCCATCGACTCGACCGGCTCGCCCAGGACATCACCGCTGTCTCCCGCGCCGAGGAACATCTCACCCGCATCACCCCGGTGCCCACCGACACCGCAACCCTGATCAACGCCGCCGTCGAAGCGGCCCGAACGCGATACGACGACAATGGCGTCACCCTCGAGACCCGCATCGACCGATCCGTGCCGGTCACCGTCGACCCGGACCGATTCGGACAGGTACTGGGCAACCTGCTCGACAACGCGCTGCGCCACACCCCCGACGGGGGCACCGTCACCATTACCTGCCGGCAGGCCGGTCCCACCCACGCCGAGATTGTCGTCGCCGACACCGGAGAAGGGATCGCCGCCGAACACCTCGACCACCTCTTCGACCGCTTCTACCGAGCCGACCTCGCCCGCAACCGCCGCCACGGTGGCAGTGGCATCGGCCTGACCATCACTCGCGCGCTGGTCGAGTCACACGGAGGCCGGATCCGGGCCGCCAGTGACGGTCCCGGGCGCGGAGCACGTTTCACTATCGATCTGCCCATCACCGGTACTACCCGCGTGTAGTGGCGCCCGCCTCGCGAAGGGTCAAGTCCCGTGAGGTGGTGTGCGAGGTCCTCGCGTGATTCCTCGTCGTCGGGTTATGCAGTCAACGCCGGTGTCACCTCCTCCGTCGGTTCGGTGACGGTCTGAGCGGGTGTGTTGCTGCGGGAACGGGCAAGGACGTCGAGTCCGAGATAGCGACGCCCTTCGATCCACTCGTCGTGCTGTTCGGCGAGCACCGCTCCGACCAGTCGGATCAATGCAGTCCGGTCGGGGAAGATCCCGACCACATCGGTGCGACGCCGGATCTCCTTGTTCAGCCGCTCCTGCGGATTGTTCGACCAGATCTGCCGCCAGATCTGCTTCGGAAACGCGGTGAACGCCAGCAGGTCCGCTCGCGCTGCGTCGAGATGCTCCGCGACCTTGGGTAGTTTCGAGGCTCTTCCTGATTCAGAGTGCGTGCAAGCGTTCTGCCAGGCCGCCGGAGTGGATGAGTGACCGCAAGATGTAGTGGTTGAGGTTGCGGAAGCCGAGCGCGATCCCGCGTAGGTGTTCCAAGCGTCCGTTGATCGCTTCGACCGGGCCGTTGGAGGCACCGGTGTCGAAGTAGGCCAGGATCTCGGTCCGTCGAGCCCACAGCGAGCGGCCGAGTTGGGCGAGTTCGGCGAGTTCTTTCGGCACGCCGGTGTGGATGCGTTTGAGCAGCTTGTACATCGCGATCTTCCCGTCACGCTTGTGCGGCTGGTCGTAGGCGTCAATCAGGTCCTGATAGACGGCGTAGGTGACCGCGACCGCCAGATGTTCCTCACGCGCTTGGAGGCCGTTGGTGATGCGGGTCTTCTGCTTGTCGGTCAACAAGCCGATTCGGGTGAGCAGGGGGCGGCGGATGCCGTAGAGCGGGTCCCCGCTACGGCCGCGGTGTCCGCACGTATCCTGTTGCACGCGTTGACGACACACCGTGAGCTTGTCGGCGGCCAAGTGCACCACATGAAACGGATCCGCTGCAAATGTGGGAAGTCGAAGTCGCCGGTGACCAGGTCGGGGTTTCGGTCGAGTTCGTTGACTCGCACGAACGCCATGCGGCGTTCGAATTCTCGTAACTCTTGCGGATCGGCGTAGCCGATCCGCTGTGTCGGCGGTTACCGTGAGTGGTATGTCTGCTGTTGAGCGTGTGTTGTCTGGTCTGTGGGTGCCGTCGCTGTCTGAGGTGCGGGCTGTGGCTGAGGGCCGTTCTCGCGCTGAGGCTGCGCGGGTGGATCTGTTGTGGCGCGAGGCGATGCCCCCGGGGGTGGAGGCTCATATCTTCTGAGCCTCCACCCCCCCTGGGGCCGGTCTAGGCGAAGTCCTCCG